>NZ_JBJBSI010000001.1:0-841510 GCF_044841725.1 Arcobacter sp. YIC-80
ATGAGCTACATATCAAGCGCAAACTTAGAGACAGCAGATAAAGAGATATTTGATATCGTTGAGCAAGAGTTAGAAAGACAAACAACACACTTAGAAATGATTGCTAGTGAAAACTTTACTTCACCAGCAGTTATGGAAGCAATGGGTTCTGTATTTACTAATAAATATGCAGAAGGTTATCCATACAAAAGATATTATGGTGGATGTGAATTCGCAGATAAAGCTGAACAATTAGCTATTGATAGAGCTTGTGAAATTTTTGGATGTAACTATGCAAATGTTCAACCTCACTCAGGTTCACAAGCAAATGGTGCAGTATATGCAGCATTATTAAAAGCAGGTGATAAAATCTTAGGTATGGACTTATCTCATGGTGGTCACTTAACTCATGGTTCTAAACCTTCATTCTCTGGTAAAAACTACCAAGCATTTTACTATGGGGTAGAATTAGATGGAAGAATTAACTATGATAAAGTAATGGAAATTGCTAAGATTACTCAACCAAAAATCATTGTTTGTGGAGCATCAGCTTACGCAAGAGAGATTGATTTTGCTAAGTTTAGAGAAATTGCAGATGCAGTTGGAGCTATTTTATTTGCTGATATTGCTCACATTGCAGGACTTGTTGCAGCAAATGAACATCAATCACCATTCCCTTATGCAGATGTAGTTACAACTACAACTCACAAGACTTTAAGAGGTCCAAGAGGTGGTATGATAATGACAAATGATGAAGATATTGCTAAGAAAATTAATTCAGCAATCTTCCCAGGATTACAAGGTGGACCACTTGTACACGTAATGGCTGCAAAAGCAGTAGCATTTAAAGAGATTTTAGCTCCCCAATGGAAAGACTATGCTAAGCAAGTAAAAGCAAATGCAGCAAAACTTGGAGAAGTATTAGTTTCAAGAGGATATGATATTGTATCAGGTGGAACAGATAATCACTTAGTATTAGTATCATTCTTAAATAAAGACTTTTCAGGAAAAGATGCAGATGCAGCATTACAAAATGCAGGTATCACTGTAAATAAAAATACAGTACCAGGTGAGACAAGATCACCATTTGTAACATCAGGGGTTAGAATTGGATCACCAGCATTAACAGCAAGAGGAATGAAAGAGCAAGAGTTTGAATATATAGCTAATAAAATTGCTGATGTATTAGATGATATTGAAAATACTGATCTTCAAACTACTGTTAAAGCTGAATTAAAAGATTTAGCTAACAAGTTTGTTATTTATAATCAGTCTACTTACTAAGAAGTAATTCTTAAACCCTAAACTATTTAAATCAAAATATGACTAAAGTGGTCTTCCCAAACCACTTTAGTTCCCCAAAATAATAATTCTTTGCTTTTACTAATAAACTTTTTTATATAATACGAATTATAATAAAGAAACGTCAGGGTATTTTATGCAAAATAAACTTTTAGAAGAAAAAGAAAACTATAAAAAAATTGAAAAAGTAATAAAATATATTGATGAAAACTTCAAAGAACAACCTTCAATAGATACAATTGCCGAATTTATTGGTATGAGTAAATATCATCTTATTCGAGTTTTTAAAGAGTATGTTGGTGTAACGCCTATTCAGTTTTTACAATCTGTAACTTTAAATTATGCAAAAGAACATTTAAAAGAATCAAAATCTATTTTAGATAGTGCGTTAGATATGGGGCTGTCAAGTCCAAGTAGACTTCATGATTTATTTGTAAATATTATTGGAGTTACTCCAAAAGAGTATAAAGAATCAGGTAAAAATGTAAAAATTACTTATGGATATGGTTCAACTCCATTTGGGGAAGCACTTATTGCTTTTACTAAAAGAGGGGTTTCTTATCTTGGTTTTGTTGATAGTACAAATGAAAATAAAGAATCTCTTTTTAATAGATTTAAAGAGATTTGGGAAAAAGCAGAACTTATTGAAGATAATGAAAAAGCCCAAGAGTTTTTAAATAATATTTTTGTTGAAAAGAAAAAATTCGACTTGTATGTAAAAGGAACAAATTTCCAAATCAATATTTGGAAAGCTTTATTAAATATTCCAAATGGAACAATAGCAACTTACCAAGACATAGCAAATAGTATAAATAAACCAAAAGCTGTAAGAGCAGTTGCTAGTGCTATTGGTTCAAATCATATTGGATATCTAATCCCATGTCATAGAGTCTTAGCAAAAAGTGGTGCTATGAGTGGTTATAGATGGGGGATTGAAAGAAAGAAAATTTTAGTTGCTTATGAGGCTTTAAAAAAAGAAGAAAATCAAGTTTTATAGAGATATATAGGCGTTTTATAGATATCATTTATTTTTAGTTTTTCTCTAAATTTTATATGTTTAAAAGCAAAAGTACTACTTATAATTTGTGTATTTATAGTTTCATCAAAGAGTTTATCTTCAAGTTTTTGCATTCCTTTAGGGAAAAGATAACAAATTAAAAGTTTGTTTTTTAAGTTTTGTTTTAAAAAGTTTTTTTTATATATAGTAAGATTTTTTACTCTAAATATAGTTTGTAATATTTTTGATATGAGCCAAGGGAAAAAAGATAATTCATAAGCAATAATTTTTTTATTAGGTAAATTTATTGCTAAAAAAATAGCTAAACTTCCAAACCCAGAACCTAACTCAACAATTTCTTGATAAGGTGTATTTTTTGAAAGTCTTAAAATTTCTTTAGCTACTTTTTTAGAAGAGGGCATAGGTGAGATACCTATAATTAAAGAGTTTATAGATATCACCAGAACTATAAGTAATAGAATTATTAATAGATATATCTCAAACATTAAAGAAATTTAATTTACTTAACTTCTTCAATTAGTTCTAAAAGAGTACTTTGTATTTCTTGTGCTTCTTCTATTAAATCTGGATTTATATCATCAACTAATTGTACTATAGAGTTCATTGAAATATATGTTTGATTATTTTTTGAATAAACTGAAATTTTACAAGGCATAATTGATGATAATGTCATGTCACTTTCTAATAAAAGTTTTGCATAATTTGGATTACAAATATCAAGTATTTGACACTCTTCATTAAACTCAACACCTTTTGATTCTAATGTTTTAGCAACATTATGTCTGTGTAAAACTCCAAATTTATAATTTGATATTTTAGATTCAATCTCATTTACTAGTTCTTGAACATTTTTACTTGATGTTTCTGTATAAACCATTATAAGCCTTTATTTTTTTAATGTAGTTTTCTTTTTGTTAATAAATGACGTAGTATAGTATATCTCTCTTAGAAATAAAATTAAAGATAAAATAAAAGATAGCATAGCAATGATAAAAAGACTTGCTATAAATAGTGAGTCTTCAAATTTAAATAAAGCACTTAAAAACATAGTTACAATTACCATAGCAATTAAAAGACCTGTACTTGTACCAAAGAAAATAGAATAATTTATATTTTGCATTCGCATTGTTAAGAATCTTCTTCTATCTTTATATTTTTCTATAGCTTTTTTTTCATCTTCTTTTGTTTTTTGATTACTTATGAAATTATCAATTTTTTCTAATTTATCAATAATTCTTGATAATCTTCCTGTAAAAACATTTAAAAGTCCAGCAACTCCAGCTAATAAAAATACAGGTGCAACTGCTAATTGAATTAGTTGAGCTACAGTGTTTACATTGTTTATGTGTTCCATTGACATTTTTTTTCTTTTTAATTTATTTTACTATATAAAAATTAATTAGTATTTAATCAAATAGTCTATATAACTAAAGTTTAAGAATAAGGTTTTATTATGGAAGAAATAAGTTTAGAGTATACAGATGTTTTTGATAAAAATAAAATAAAAAATATAAAGTTTGAAACTTCAAAAATAAAAGAAAAGTTTAATGAAAAATCGTTATTTGCTACAATGGTAGATGGAAAATCAATGCAACCTTTAATATCTCATAAAGCTGTGTTGATTGTAGATATTTCAAATAAACAATTAATACATGATGAAATATATTTACTATATTATGAAAATAAGATGTGGGTAAAAAAATATGATAGTAATAAAAAGAGTTTCATTTCAATCAATCCAAGTTATAAACATTTAGTGTATGATTTAAATAGTATTCATTTAGTTGGAAAAGTGCTTTTATTTTTTAATAATTAACCTAATAATGTTATTTTTTAAAGCAAAATCAACAAAATTATAGTAATATATACTATTACAAGGAAAATAAATAGTATGCTAGATGAAAACTTTTTAAATACACTAGATATATTATATGTTGAAAATGATGAAAAGTTAAGAGATGAATTTTTAAAAAAATTTAAAACTTTATTTAAGTCAGTTACGACAGCATATAGTATTGAAGAAGCTATAAAATCTTTTGATAAATTAACTTCAAGTGATAATGAAATTGATATTATTGTAAGTGAAGCTAATATTTCAGAGTGTTCAGGTCTTAGCTTATTAACTCATGTTAGAAATAATAATAAAAATATACCATTTATTTTTTTTACAGATCATGCAGATATTGATGTACTTTTAACTTCACTTAGACAAGATGTAACAGCTTATTTTATGAAGCCATTAAAAATAAATGAAATTTTAGAAAAAATTGAAGAAGTTTGTAAGGTAAAAAGAAGAGATGATGAAATTGAAGCTGAACAAAATGAAGTTGAAGAGTATTTACGTATAGTAAATAAGGTAGCTATTGTATTTATTTTTGATATGGATGGTAATATTGTTTATGTAAATGATTTCTTAAAAAATGTTATAAATTGTAAAGATGAGGAAATATTAGGACATAATTATCAAGCTATTTATCATCATGAAATGCCTAAAAAAATATTACAACAACAATGGGAAAGTATAAATAATGGAAATAAGTGGGAAGGTAAAATGAAATATCTTACTAAAAACAGTTCCATTTTTTATACTAATGCAACTATTCTTCCTGTTTTTAGTAAGGATGAAAAAAAAGAAATTAGAAAATTTATAAGTGTGAACTTTTTAACTACTAAAGAAGAGAATGAAAGAAGAGAATATAGAAAAAAAGTTTTATATAATCTTCAAGAAACAAAAAGAGTTTATCAAGTAGCACAACAAAAAATAGAGGAACTTAATCAACATCTAAATAAATACAAAGGTTATGATAAAGTTGAAGAATATTTAAATAAGCTTCATAAGGAAAATAAAGATAAATATGGAGAACTTCAAAGCTTAGAAAATCGTATGAAGGCTAGTAAAAAAAGGTTTGAACAATTAACTTTTGGAGTAAACGATAAAATAAATAAAATTTCAATAATGACAGCTGATATGAGAGATATTGAATTTAAAGCTTCTAAAAAAATAGATAAAGTAATTGAAGAAATAAAAATTAGAGAATCTTATATTCATAGAATAAAAGAAGAGATAGAAGAAAAAACTGCAAAAATAAAAGACTTAGAAGATGTTGTAAAACATAGAACGGAACAATTAGTAGAAAAGAAAGGTTAAATTAGTGTTTAATTATGCATTTTTAAAAAAACTGGATATTTTATATATAGAAAGTGATGTTGAAGAAAACAATTATTTAACAGATATGCTTTGTAAACAGTTTAGAAATGTAATTTCAGAAAAATTAGGAAATGAAGGACTTAAAAAGTTCAAAGAAAATAAAGAACAAGATTTTGATATTGATATTATTATTGTAAATGAAAAACTTGAAGATTTATCTGGATTAGAGGTTTTATCTAAAATTAGAGAGATAAATAAAAATATTCCAGTAATAATTACAACTTGTAAAATTGAAACGAAATCTTTACTTCAATCAATAGAACACCAAGCAACTGATTATCTACAAAAACCCATAAATGCAAAAGATTTAGTTTTTAGTGTAGAAAATGTATGTCAAAATAAATATCATGATAAATTAAGAAAACAAGCACAAAAAGATTTAGAAGATATTATTGATGTAATTAATGAAGTTGCTTTAGTTATCAAGACAGATGAAAATGGAAATATTTTGTATGCAAATAATTATTTTTGTGAAATATCAAGTTATAGTTATGAAGAGTTAGTTAATCATAATTATGAAATATTAAAAGATCCTGCAAGTAATGAATTAGTTTTTAAAAAATTATGGGAAACAGTTTTTAAAGCAGAACCTTGGGAAGGAAAAATAAGATTTATTTCAAAAGATAATGAATTTTTTTATGTCTATTTAACTGTTGTTCCTTTGGTTGATAAAAATACTTCACAAATAAAAGAGTATATGTGGGTTAGCTTTCTAGCTACCCAAGATGAACTAGAACAAAAAGAATTTAAGAAAAAAGCAGCAAAAAATATCCAAGCTAACAGACGAATAAATACACAAGCAAGAGAGAAAATTGATGAATTAATTAATAAACTATCTTTTTATAGAAATATTGAAATGCAAATAAAAACAGAAAAGGAAAGAAATGCAAAATTTACAAATCAAATAATTTTTTATAAAAAAGAGTTGTCTCAATTAGATAAAAAATTAAAAGAAACAAGTCAAAAAGCAAGTATAAAGATTAAAAAAGTTGTTTCAGATGAAAAAGTAGTAAGAGAAAAAAAAGATAAAGCAGTTACAGAGTTAAAAGGTTTAACTAAAGAATTAGATTTAAAAAATAAAACTATAAAAGAGCTTACAAAAGAACTTGATGAACAAGTAAAAACTATTGAAAAACTAATGGCATCAATTGAAAGAAAAGAAGAACAAATAGGGATTTAAAGATAAGTTACTTGATTTCTTCCATGTTTTTTTGACATATAAAGAGCTTTATCACATCTTGAGATTAAATTTTCAGATGACTCTTGATTTTTATAAATACTAATTCCTGCACTTATTGTGACTTTCTTAACATCTTCAAAGTCAGTTTTTTCTATAGTTTCTCTTATATTCTCAGCAAAAGCTAGAATACTTTTTTTTGTTGTATTTGGCACTACAATTAAAAATTCTTCACTACCCCATCTTCCGATAGTATCTGTTTTTCTTGATGTACTAAGTAAAACTTTAGCTATAGATTTTAAAGTGTTATCTCCAACTATATGACCATAATTATCATTTATTTGTTTAAAGAAATCTACATCAATTAAAATAACACCAAAACTATTATCATATCTATTACATAAATCCTTGTTAAAGGATAAAACTTCCTCAAGTTTATGTCTGTTATTTAGTTTAGTTAATCTATCCGTAGAAGCTAATAAAGACATTTTTTTATATGCTTCATTAAGTTCTTTATTTTTTTTAATAATAAGTTTATTAATTTTTTTTACTTCAAGATATCTCCATAGTGCAATTAAGAAAATAATAGTAAAAACTAAGAAAACTTCATAGAATAAAGTAAAATCTATTTTCTGTTCAAATTTTATTGCTAGCCATCTATTTTGAATACTTCGCATGTCTTCTATTGATACACTTGATATTGCTTTTTGCATTATAGATTGTAGTATAGGTTCATCATTTCTTATTGCAATACTTAAGGGTAATTGATGATTAAGTTTTCCTGCAATTTTAACATCTGTAATCCCTTCTTTTTGTAAGGTATAAATTACAGAAGCCAAAATATCTATATGTGCAAAAACTTTACCTTTTTTTACACTATTTATACCTTCTTTCATATTTTTAACTTCAAGAATTTGTATTCGTGGAAAATTTTCTTTAAAAGTTTCTAAATGTGCATAATCTTTTATAATAGATATTTTTTTATCATATAATTCAGAAATATTATCAATAAATATCTCTTTATAGTTTGTCAAAACAACAAGAGGAAAATTTAAATAAGGTTTTGTAAAATTTAAATATTCACTTCTTTTTTTAGTTTTCATAGCTAAAGACAAAATGTCACATTTTTTTTGTTTTATATACTCTAAGCTTTATGACCAATTTTTTGTTCTTATAATTTCAAGTTTTATATTACTTTTTTTTTGTGCAAGTTTTAATATATCAGAAGTTATACCAATATATTTACCATTTTTATTTAGTGCTTCAAAAGGAAGAGCATGAGGATCTATACAAGTTTTAATAGTTTTTTTAGATTCTAAATATTCTTTTTCTTCTTTTGTAAAATATATAGATTTAGTTTTTTGGTTTGGCAAAAAATTTGGATCATAATAAAGTGTTAATGTTGCTAGAATACTTCTATCATAAGTTTTATCTTCAATAATATCTATAGCTATTTTGGGATAGTTTTTTATATACTTAGGAATATTATTATGAACTAAAAGTGAGTTTTTATCTTTATATGTTGATAAAATAGATTTTTTTAAATAATGATCGTAAATATCAACAGCTTTTATAAAATCTTTTTTCATATCTGCATTTATTTTTTTATTAAGTTCATCAATTGCAAAGTTTAATATAAAAACTTTACTAGATTCTGCTATTTGTTTTGCATTATCTTTAACTATTTCATTAGCATTTAAAGAATAGATAAATATAGTTAGAAAAAAAGAAACTATTATTTTTTGAAAAAACATTTTTATCTATATCTTTCTAAAATCTTTTTATATGTACCATCTGATTTTATTTCATTTAAAGCTTTTTGCCATGTCTCTATGATTTTATTAGATGTATTTTTATTAAAAGCTATATATAACATAGATTCATATATTGGTTTTTTCATTTTTACTGGAACTATTTTATCTTGTAGATTTTTCTTTTTTAACTCATATAAAAAAGAGTAATATTCAGTTGGGTAAAGATCTGTTTTATTTTCTTGAAGTTTTTTTAAACTATAACTTGCTAATTTATTTATATAAACATTTTTAAAGTTTAGTTCTTCTAGTTTTTGTTGAGAAATTGTATTTCGTGCAACAGCGATATTATTTACTTTCTTTGCATCTTCTAAAGAATTGATAATAATATCTTTTCTATTTGCATTTTTAAAAAATACAAGTTTCATTGACGAAACAGGTCCTACCCATTTAAAAAGCTTTTCTCTTTTTTTTGATCTTGTAGTTAAAAATAAGGCATATCCAGATTTTTCTAAGGTTAAATTATAAGCTCTAGCCCAAGGAAATATTTTTATTTTATTATCATTTCCTATACGTTTTTGAATCTCTTTTACTAAATCAATACTTATTCCTTCAAGGCCTTTTTTTGTTTCCATTTGGTACGGCATCCAAGGTTCAGTTAAGGGTTGTATATTATCTTTTGCATTTAATACAATTATAGTTAATAAAATTAAAATAGATATTCTCATTTTTTCTCCAAAATTATCTTTTAGTTTATCTAATTAGGACTTAGTTTTTTATTTGAAAAAAAGCTTAAAATAGGTATTGATAAAGTGGTTTAGCTATGAGTATATAAAATTTTATGTCAATTTGATAAATAAAATATATATGAGTTTAAATATATAAAAGAAGTGGCAGAGAGTGGGGGATTCGAACCCCCGGAGGCGTGAACCTCGCCGGTTTTCAAAACCGGTACTTTCGACCAACTCAGTCAACTCTCTACAATTCTAAAAAAGTGGTGCGAATGGTGAGAATCGAACTCACACTCCGAAACCGGAATGGGATTTTAAGTCCCACGCGTCTACCTATTCCGCCACACTCGCACAGTGTATCTCTAAAGTGGTGGTGAGGGAAGGATTTGAACCTTCGAAGCCGTAGGCGGCGGATTTACAATCCGCAGGATTTGACCACTCTCCAACCTCACCTTGATTAAGAGGTCGAAATTATATTTACTTTTTTATTAATTTAAAATTAAATTTTGAAAAATTTGATATAATTTTTGTAATTTTATAAAAAATAGGAGATATTTTGATTAATAGAGAAGAAGTAAGTGAGAGAATGAGTAGAATTGTTGAGCATAATGGTGTTGTTTACTTAGCAGGTATTGTATCTGATGATAAAGATTTAGATATAAAAGGACAAGCCTCAAGAGCTTTAGAGATTGTTGAACAAAGATTAAATCAAATAGGTTCAAATAAGCATAGTATATTAAGAGTGGAAATTTTTCTAAAAGATATTTATAGAGATTTCCAAGACTTTAACGGAGTTTGGGATGAATGGGTATCAAAAGAAAACCCTCCTGCAAGAGCTTGTGTAGAAGCAAATATGGCAAGTACAAATACTTTAGTTGAGCTAATAGTAACTGCTGTTAAAAGTTAAGTGTTTCACTTAACTTTTAATGTTCACTATGTTCTTTTATATTTGAAATAATTTTGTTATAAATCCTTTCGTATTCTTCTTTTGGCATACTATCATCTTCAATAACAGCTAAAACATTTTGCAGTTCAACTAAAAATGATTCCATTTCTTTTATTGCATCCATATCATCTTGTGTTTGTGTATTGTTTTCTAATAATTTATGTAAATCTTCAATATAATGTTCAACTTCTGGAATCATTGTATTCTCAACTAAATCTTTTAGTTTATTTTTTATTTCTGACATTTTAAATCCTTTTCAAAGTAGATTATATAATAAGTATTATAAATTAATATATAACTATTTTAAGAATAATTACTGTATGATTTTAATTATTTTTTAAGGTTGGCTTGTGAGAAAAAATATTATTTTGCAGTTTGTAGTGATGGTTTTGATATTAGCTATAGCGATTACCGCTTTAAGTTTATATAATCTAAGACATATAGGTATAAAATCTGCAATTCATAATGCACAAGCTATATCTGAAGTTGTAAAAAGTGGTTTAACTTCTCACATGTTAAATAATAATATGCACCAAGTAGATACATTTATTGAATCTGTATCTAATATGAATAATGTAAAAAATATTTGGCTTGTGCGAGGAGAACCTGTTGATAAACAATTTGGAAGGGTTGATAAAACTAAACTCCCTAAAGATGCTTTAGATAAAAGTGTTTTATTAACAGGAAAAATGGCACATAAAATAGAAGAAACTTTTACAACCACTTCTGTTAGAGTTACAATACCTTACAATGCAGTTGCTGTTAAAAATATTGACTGTTTAAAGTGTCATGATGTAGATCCTGGGGAAACTTTAGGTGCAGTATCTTTAGAGCTTGATATTAGTGCATTAAAACAAATAGGAATAGAGTCAATTTATATTATTACTTTAGTTGTTCTTTTTGCCATATTTATTATAATTTTTTTATCAAAAAGAATCTTACAACCTTATATAGAATTATTTGATAAATTTAGTATAAATATTAATAATGCAGTTCAAGGAAAATTTAAAAGAATAAATATTCCTACTTCTGGTATAAGTAAAGATATGCTTAATTTAACAGAAGAATATAATAAACTAATGGTTAACTTTAAAGATACTTCAATTGATATTGAAAAAAAACTTCATGGATTTATTGGATACCAAGCAGGAAAAGAGGGTAATGATCCTTTAAATGAATCAAAAGAGATTATCGATAATTTATCAAACCTTTATCAATTTAAAAAAGAAATTGAACTAGATGACTCAAGGGAT
The DNA here is from genome assembly GCF_044841725.1 of Arcobacter sp. YIC-80. Classification (NCBI taxonomy): domain Bacteria; kingdom Pseudomonadati; phylum Campylobacterota; class Epsilonproteobacteria; order Campylobacterales; family Arcobacteraceae; genus Arcobacter; species Arcobacter sp. YIC-80. The sequence continues at coordinate 11,366 of NZ_JBJBSI010000001.1, forward strand.
GAAATCTATCAAAGATTATCACAAGTATTTTCAAATAAATTTAATTTAAAAGCATTTAATTTTATTGAAATTGAAATGCTAAAAAATAAAATGACAACAGTTATTCAAAAAGGAGATTTCTTTTGTTGTAGTAAAACTATGAAAGAAACACCTGACTTATGTAGATCAGCAAGAACAAAAAATGATGTAGTATCAATGGACTTTCATAACACCTGTCCATATTTTGAAAAAAAAGATCTTTTTTATTACTGTACTAATATTTCTATTAGTAAAAATATAAATTTAATTATAAATTTTGTATTTGAAAAGAAAAATGAATTAGAAAAATTAAAATCGCAAATTACTTTTATTAAAAGTTATATTAATGAAGCAGCACCATCATTAGAGGTTAAACTTCTAATGAAGGCTTTACAAGAGTCTGCATTTACAGATGGGCTTACAGGTTTATATAATAGAAAATTCTTAGAAGAACATACTAAAAAACTAATTCCTCATGCAAAAAGAGAAGAATTAAATATTGGTGTTTTAATGTTAGATATGGATCACTTTAAAGCTGTAAATGATGAATATGGTCATGATATTGGTGATAAAGTACTAAAAGAGTTAGCTACTATTTTAGATGAAACTGTTAGAGAATCTGATCTTGTTATTAGATATGGTGGTGAAGAGTTTATTGTTTTACTTGTTGGCGTTAAAAATGAAAATGATGCCTTACACGTTGCTAATAAAATTTCTAAAAAAGTTAGAGAAAATGAAATTGATGTTTATGCGGGTGCAAAACTTAAAAAGACTGTAAGTATAGGTTTATCTATGTTCCCACAAGATTCATCAAGTTTTAATTCTGTAATTAAAAATGCAGATATAGCTTTATATGAAGCAAAAAGTACAGGTAGAGATAAGGTAGTTAGATTTAAAGAAGAGCAAGTCTCAAGTGTGGATTTATTTTAAATAGATTAAAGAACTAAGGTTTAACCCTTAGTCTTGAATTAGTTTTTCTTTAGAAATAACCACACCATCATTGTCAGCATAAATATAGTCACCTCTATTAAATGTTAAACCTTCAAAGTTAAGTTCTTCACCTCTTGAAGAGTTTGTTTTATCAAAATTTCTTAGTGGACAAGTACCAATAGCAAATAATCCAACGTTAATATTTTTAGTTTCATCAGTATCTCTTACATATCCATTTAAAATGATAGCCTTCCAGTTGTTCTTAGCCGCAAAAGCCATTAGCTTATCACCAACAACTCCAAAAAATTCTTGTCCATTATCAACTACTACTATTTTACCTTCACCATCTTCATCTCTTAGCATTTCTAAAAGTCTAAAGTTACTTTTATCTAATTTAATTGTTTCAATTTGTCCATAAAATCTTTTTAAACCACCATAGTTTTTAAATTTTGGTGATAATATTTGTAATTGTTTATCTTGATTTTCGTCACATAAATCAGCTGTATGTATATTCATATATTCTCCTTAATTATTTCTTCCCAAATTGTATGTTAGTAAAAAGAAATGTAGAAAAAGTGTAAACATTAAAAAAACTTTAAAAAAAAATATTAATTTTATAAAATAAGTGAAATAGTAACACTTGTGATAAAAAATATCATACGCTTTACAGTTAAATAAGTTATAATTTCAAAAAAATTAAAAGGTATTTATAAATGGATATTGCTTTAACAACACCAGCACTTCTATTTCCAGCTATTTCTTTGCTTTTATTAGCTTATACAAGTAGATTTCTAACTACTGCACAACTAATTAGAGGATTAAGTGCAAATGCAAGAGATGGAAGAGTACCTAAAGCTTCTAAACAAATAAAAAATCTAAAAAAAAGAGTTGATTTAATTAAATTAATGCAAATTTTAGGAGTACTTTCCTTATTATTATGTACATTTTCTATGTTTTTACTTTTTATAGAGTTTAGAATTTTTGGAAATATAGTTTTTGGAATTAGTTTAGTTTTAATGTGTGCTTCTTTAATCACTGCTATTTTTGAAATTTCAATTTCAACAGGGGCAATTGAAATTGAACTTGAAGGAATTAAAAAGTATTCAAAAGGACATAAAAAAAATAAAGAACTTGAACAAAATACTTCTGAAATAGAAGAAGTTGAAAAAGAAGAAGAATAAATTGAAAAAATTTACAACTCATAATATTCATGAAATTATGAATTATTTACAAAAAAATTTAGAGCAGAGTGAAGAAGTAAAAATAGAAGTTTTAAATCCAGATTATGGTTTTGAACTTTTTGCAGGAGAACAAGTACAATTAGATGAACTTTATACATATCACTCTTATAAAGCTTGGAATGATTTAAGTGAACTTTTATTTTGTAAACTTTTAACTCCTGAAATAAGTAGTAAATATACAGTAATCTTAACTTTTAAAAAAGTAAATAAAAATAGCTCTTTCCATAATAATTCTTATACTAGTAATTATGAGAAATATGGAGAAGACTCTTTATTTTTTAGAATAAATAAAAATGAAGAACCTTCTTTTTTATATTATTATAAACAAGCATTAAAAAATGCGAAAATTGAAAATAAAATAAATATCTTAAATTTAGGAATAAATAAAGCTGATGAGTTTGCTTTAATTTCTGAACTTTTAGATGAAAAAGAGATAAATTCAAAGCAATTTGTTGGAATTGATTTTTCAAAAAGTGCTATTAATCATGCAAAAAAAAGATTTCCTTATGATAATTTTAATTTCTATTGTCATGATATAAATGATCTAAAAAGTTTGAATTTAAAGAAAGCTGATTTACTTATTTCAATAGGAACTTTACAAAGTTCAACTTTAAACTTTAAAAAATTATTTATGGATTTATTTCAAAACTATTTAGAAGAAAATGGCTCTTTGATATTAGGATTTCCAAATTGCAGATGGCATGGTTCTGAAATGATATATGGAGCAAAAGCTGCAAATTATTCTTTTAGTGAACAATCTGTTTTATACAAAGATGTTTATTTTTGTAAGAAATATTTACAACAAAAAAAGTATAGAGTAACACTAACTGGAAAGAATTATCTTTTTTTAACTGCTACATCTATAAAAAAATAAGGTGTTTGTTTTTTATTATATTTTTATGTTACAATTTATAAAATTTAACCAAGGAGTATGATATGCCTAGTCAACACATTGAAATAAAAACTTTTAAGCTAGCTCATAGTACAAATGATACAGTTAAAATTGAGCATGTAGAAAAGCCTTATGGAGAATATAGTAGTCCCGTAGTTAGTATTGCTATATATTCTCATGGAGAAGAAAAGACATCTGAAGTAGAAATTCCTTATGAAAATATAGAAGAGTTTTTAAAAGCACTAAATGAGTCTATAGCTATGTGTGATTCAATTCCTAGAAATGAACTTCATGGTGAATTAAATGCAAGTGTAGGTGGAGGAGCCTAAGTTAATAACTTTATCTTATAACAATAATAAATTTTTTTGTTAACTAATCTTAGATATAATTTTTGAAAATTATATCTAGGAGTTATTTTGACAAAGTCAAGTTTTTTAATTTTACTCTCTTTTCTTACAGCTTCAATAGCTACTATGGGAAGTCTATTTTTTTCTGAAATTATGCAGTTTGTACCATGTAGTATGTGTTGGTATCAAAGAATCTTTATGTATCCATTAGTTTTAATTTTTCTTGTTAATACTTTGTATCCTGATGATAAAGTATTTAAATATGCTATGCCTCTTGTTTTAGTAGGGCTATTTTTTGCTATTTATCATAATTTACTAATGTTTGGAATTATTCCTGAAAGTGTTGTACCTTGTGTACAAGGTGTGCCTTGTTCTACTGAATACATAAATTGGCTTGGGTTTATCACAATTCCATTTTTATCTTTAAGTTCTTATCTTATTATTTTTATCTTGCTTTTATTACATAAAAAAGGATTAAAGAATGAAAAATAAATCAATTGTATTAGTATCGCTGGCTATATTATTTGCTGTTTTTATAGCTTTAGTTATCTCTTATGAAAATAAGTCAAATCAAAATATTGAAAAGCTTTCTTATACAAGTGCACCTTTTATTAGAGAACACTCTACAGTTTTTGGGGATAATAAAAAAAATGTATATGTTGTAGAATTTATAGATCCTGAGTGTGAATCTTGTGCTTTATATCATAAAGTGGTAAAAGAACTTTATAGAAATTATTACGAAGATATTCAAATAGTAGTTAGATATTTAGATAATCATAAAAACTCAAAATATGCAATTAAAATTCTAGAAGCTTCAAAAAAACAAAATATGTACCAAGCTGTTCTTGATAAAATTTATGAATCACAAGGAGTTTGGGCTCAACATAACAATGAAAAACCTGAACTTTTATGGGAAGAATTAAAAGATGTACCATCTTTAAATCTTAAAAAATTAAGAGCAGATTTTGAAAAAATCAATGTAGATAATATTTTAAAATTAGATAGAGAAGATGCCACTAAATTAAAAGTAAGAGGAACTCCTACTTTATTTGTAAATGGAGAAAAACTTAAAAGATTGTCATATAAAGATTTATTTGATTTAGTTGAGTCAAAACTATATAAATAGTAGTTTATTTTTGTATCAGTTGAAATATTATGCTTTAACTCTATAGATTATATAGTAAAAAAATTAAGAAAAAGAGTGTATACTAGTAATAATAATTAAGTTAAACATTAAAGGAAGCATTGATGGTATTTTTAGAAAACCTAAAAGAATTTTTTGCAGTTGCAAAGCAGACAAATTTTAATTTAGGAGAAATTTATACACAAACTCCAAATGGTGTATATAGTGTAGGGGTAGTTTTATTTATAATTTTATTAATTGTTGTGTTTTTTATTAGAAGATCTTTTAAAATCTCTTCAGCTGTAAAGTTAGCTTCGCAAATTCAAAATTCTAAAGATGTTAATGAATATAATGAAAAATTAAATAAATTAGCACAAGAACTTCCAAAAAGAGGTTTAAAGGTTGCCCAAACTATTAATGCACAAAAAAAAGAAATTTTAGAAAAAGAACTAGAATTACTAAAAACTCTAAACATAAAAGAGAAAATTGAAAAGTATAAAGAAATATCATCAAAATACGAACTAATTGCTAAAAATTCTAAAAAATATGCAATAAATGATTTAACTTCATATTATGATGAAACTTCAAAGAAACTACTTGAGGTTAATCTAATAAAAGATATAAATGAGTATTGTGAAAATGCAAGATTTGATGAAAATGATGTTGAATTTGTAAATAGTATTGTAACTTATGCAAATACAAGCTCTAACCCAGATAAAATTATAAACCCAATGCTTAATAAAATAAACTCTTTTAGTTATGGATTTAACTTAGACTTAGTTAAATTTACAAAAGCACTTTCAAAAGATGAATCAAAACAAGTTTATGTAAACTGTATAGAAAAACTTTCAGATGTACTAACTTCAGGAGAAAATAAAGTATCAGAAGTAGTTTTATCTTATTTATTAGAAAAGGGATATAAAGAGGAAGTTTATTTATATATCTCAACTTTAAATAACCCAATATACCTAGAAGATTTATATTATAATCTATTTGCCCAAAAAAATGACATAGATTTAGATTTAGCTTTTGTGGCTAATAAAACTGAAACTAATGTAGATTATGCAAGCTTTATTGACAAAACTATTACTGATAATTGGAAAGATTTAAAACTTATCAAACATATCATTAATGCTCCTAGAGTTTTAGAAACAATAGGTCATGTAAGTTTTAGATCAGTTTTAGAAAGAATAGAAAAACTTGAAACACAAGAAGAGAATAATAAAGCAATTTTAGAAGCTTTACAAACTGCAAGAAGAGCAGAAGCCTTAGCAAAAGAAGCTAAAGATATAGCAAGGTCAAAATAGTATGGATTTTTTAACTTTAGTTTTAATACTTTTGATTATTTTAGCAGGATATTTAATATATAAGCAATTTATATTAAAAACAAGTATTAAGCCAACAGCTATGAAAAAAGATGAAATAATAAGAGAATATGAACTAAAGTTAGAACAAATAAAACAAGAGTATAAAAATGACGAGCAAAAATTAAAAGAAGAGAAAATGAAGTTTATTAAACAAGTAAATAATGAGCTATCAATGAATCTTTTTTTTGATGATGTCGAGGCAAAAAAAATTATACAACACTTACTTAAATAAATATTTATTTTCACATTTAGATTTTATTAATTAATCTTAACTATAATTTTAAAAATCAAAATTTTAGGACTAATATGAAAAAGAACTTTTTAATTGCAGGTATTTTATCATCTGCTTTATTATTTACAGGATGTGATACAAAAGATTCAATTGATGAGAGTATGGTAGCAAAGCCAAAAGATAAAAAAGAAATTGGAACAAATTTTGACTCTAAAGAGTTTAAACTTCAAACTGTTGATGGGAAAAGTATTGAATTAAAAACAACTCTTACAGGAATTGATTTCAAAGATTATAAAGGGAAAATTGTATTAATTGATGTTTTTGCTACATGGTGTCCTCCTTGTATAAAAGGAATTCCTGATATGAATAAACTAAAAGAAAAATATGCAGGAGAGTTTGAAATCATTTCAGTTTTATTTGAAAAAGATAAATCGAAAGAAGAAATTCAAGAGTTTATAAAAAAACATAATATTCAATATCCTGTAACAATAGGTGAAGAAAATTTTAGATTTACAAAAGATTTAGGTGAGGTTTCAAAAGTACCTGAATACTATTTATATGATAAAGATGGAACTTATATTAAAAAGTTTGTAGGTGAAACAGATAAGTCTTTATTTGAAAGATATATAGATAAAGCATTAAATAATTAAGGAGAGTTTTAATTGAGATATGAGAATATGAGTTCATTTATTGTAATGGATATAGTAAGAGATGCGGCAGCTTTTGAAGATACAATACATTTTGAAATAGGACAACCTGATTTAAAACCAAGTGCAAAAGTAAAAAAAAGACTCTTAGAAGCAGTACATAATGATGAATTCTCATATACAGAATCAAAAGGCTTAGCTTCATTAAGACAAGAGATTGTATCTATGTATAAAAGAAATTACAGTGTTGATATAGATAAAGAACAAGTTATTTTAACACCTGGTACTTCAGGAGCTTTCTTAGTTGCTTATACTTTAACTTTAAAACATAATCATGTCTTAGGTTTATCTGATCCTTCATATCCATGTTATAAAAATTTTGCTAGTATGCTTGATATAAAGCCTTGTTTTATGCCAATTGATAAATCAACTGATTATGAATTAACTGTTGAGCATTTAAAGGATAAAACCCTTGATGCTCTTCAAATATCTTCCCCTTGTAATCCAACAGGAAATATTTATAAAAAAGATAACTTAAGACAATTAGTACAGTATTGTGATGAAAATAATATTTCTTTTATTTCAGATGAGTTATATCATGGCTTAACATACGAAAAAAATGCAAATACTGCTTTAGAGTTCAGTGATAAGGTTTTTGTAATAAATGGTTTTTCTAAATATTATTGTATGCCTGGTTTAAGACTTGGTTGGATTATAGTTCCTAAAGAACTTTCAAGACAAGCTGAAATTATTGCTCAAAATATATTTATTTCTGCTCCCACTTTATCTCAACATGCGGCACTTGAAGCATTTGATGAAGAATATTTACAAGAAGTAAAATCAATATTTAAAGAAAGACGTGATTTTTTATATAAAGAATTAAGTGAAATTTTTGAAATAGATGCAAAACCAGATGGAGCATTTTATTTATGGGCAAATGTTTCTAAATATACAGATGATAGTTTTAGTTTTGCTAAAGAACTTTTAGAAAGTATTCATATTGCTACAACTCCTGGTATTGATTTTGGTGCTAATAAAACAAATCAATATCTAAGATTTGCATATACAAGGGATATTGAACACATGAGTGAGGGTGTTCAAAGATTAAAAGAGTATTTAAAAACTAAGTATTAAATTATAAAATCTAAACCATTAATTAAGCCTGTCTTTCCATCTTCTTTTATATAAAAACTAGACTGTTTAAGGTGGGCAAATTTATGTTCTATAGACTGATGATAATCAAAACTAGTTTTGTTTTCTTTTAGATAAATTGCCCCAATTCCTGCTTGTGTTAAAGAGATCAATTTATCATCACCTTTATCATTTTTTTCCCAAATTACTAAATCTTTAAAAATTGAATCGTTTTCATCTAACCAATTGTTTTTATCTATATCATAAGTTCTTAAGTCATTAAAACCATTCCCACTTTTAGTTCCAAGTAACTCACTGGCATTATCTATTGCCTTATTTTTGTTCTTATCTAAAGCAAGAAAACCTGCACCATCTCTTAAAAGAGGTATTCTTTCAACTTTTCCATCATTATTTAAATCAAAAGCAAATTTAAGTGTAGGATTTATATTGTCAAAACCATCTAAACTATCTTTATAGTTTATAATAAGTGGGTCTATAAACTTTTCATTTCCGAGGTTTAATTTTTCTTCATGTAGTTCTTGAAAACTTTTTGAAAAAGATATTGATAGGTCTATTTCAAACTCTTTATTTGAAGTTTTAACAATTGCTTTTGTGTTAAACTCTATACTATTTTCAAGTTGATATTGTGTTTTTGTGTGTAGTCTAAAACCCCAATTTACTTCATCATTTTTAAACTTGTCTTTTTTGTTTAAGAAGAAATTATTTTGTTTATTGTCATTTAGTTTAGAAGTAATCTCCTCTAATATTTGTTTTTTTATTTTATCTTCATTTGAAAGTTTTGATTGGTCATTTGATGCTAAGTATATGCCATTTAAATCAGCTATAACAGTAGTTTTAATAGCTTTTGTTTCTCTTGCACTTTTAAGCTCATTCATCCAAGATGCAGAGTTTATAGAACTACTTTTAAATGAGTTTGAAGTAGTGTTTATAGTAACTTCAGATGATTCAATTTTCATAATAAAGCCTTTTTGTATATATAAAAATTCTATTATAGCTTTATAAAAAGGAAGCTTAAATGTTTATATACTCTCTAGTAAGCTTTCAAGTTCTTCTAATGAATTTATGAAAAAATCAGCTTTAGAAAAGTCATGTTTTACAGTAAAATCATTATGAACTATAGCACATTGAATATTTGCATTTACAGCAGAACTAAGGCCTCTTTGTGAGTCTTCAATAACTATTGCTTCTTCTTTTTTTGCATTAAACTTTTTAAGACCTGCTAAATAAGGGTCGGGGTAGGGTTTAGCTCTTTTATATTCTTCTACACATAGACTAAAATCCATAAATTGGATAATACCTCTGTTTTTATGAATTAATTCAAAGTCAACTCTTCTTGAAGTTGTAACAATTCCCATTTTATATTTTTTGGATAGTTTTTCTAATGTTTTTTTTACATTTGGAATTTCGATATCTTTTGTTATTAAAAAGTTTTGATAGTATTCATCTCTTTGAAATCTTTTATTATCAATTATTTGTTTTGAAATACCTTTTTTAAAAGCAAGTTCCCAAGCAGTACCACCTCTTGCCATTATTTCAAGATAAATTTCAAGCTCAAGGGTTATTCCTAGTTGTTTTAAAGCAATTTTATTTGCTTCATAATACCATTTTTCTGTTTCTACAAGTACTCCATCATTATCAAATAGTATATATTTTTTCATATACTATTTTTTTCTTACCTTATCAAATTTATCAAATTCTTCATCATAGAAAATACCTAATTGACAATGAGTTACTTTTATATCTGAGTTTTTTATAGAAGAACCAACTTTTTTAAGAGTTGAACCTTTTTCTTGTGCTAGTTTCCAAGCAATTTCACATTGTACTTTTTTATTATTTGCTGAATTTTTTGCTAAAGTATTATAAATATCATCATTCATTTGTGAAAATTTTAATTTACCAAAAACACCTAGCTCACAATTTGTTATTTTAATATTCATATCTTTTGCAATTTGTGCCATATTTTTAGGTTTAATACCCATTAGTTTAGCTGCTTTAAAAGCTCTTATGCAAGATAATTCGCCATTTTCATCTAAATTGTTTAAAACTAGTTGTTTTTGAGTAGAATCAAGTTTTACCATCTTATTATCAAAGTTCCTTATTATCATTAAATTGTAATTATATTTAAAAATATTTATATTATCATTATTTTTTAGCACAAATATTATACAGTTTTATATATTAAAATTAAGCATAAAAAAACAGAACGCCTAGGGGTAGCGTTCTGTTATTGACTTGTATATTATTTGTAGGAGAGTCAAGTTGAAAAACTTGTATATCAAAATTAAGTCTTTTGCTTAATTTGTATTACAATTATAAACTCCGAAGATTAATCCTTTTTAAATAAATAGTTAACAATGAGTAAATAGGATAAGAAATATCCTAATTTAAATTATAAACTTTTAGGGATTGTAATTTTTACTTCTAAACCCTTGTTGTTTTCATCATTATATTTAAAAATTGTATTGTTTGCTTCAATAAATCCTTTTAAATGTCTTTTTACTAAATCTTGAACAATATATAAACTAAGTCCAACTCCAGAAGATTTTTTATCTTTTGTTGTAAAGTAGGGTTCAAAAATTTTATCAATATTAGATTTCTCAACTCCTTGTGCATTATCTTTTATTGTTATAATACAATCATTATGTTTCTCTTTTATATCTACGAATATTATTGGAGTTTTAATTTTTTTTTCTTTAATTGCTTCTATTGAATTATTTATTATATTGATAAGAATATGAATAATTTCTGTTTCATAAGTATATAAAGAACAGTTATGGATATTTTTTTCTATATGAATATTTTCTTCTTCAAATTTTTTTTCAAGTACACGTATGATTCTTTGAAAAGTATCTTCAATATTAAAGCTATTTTTCTGAGAACTTCTTAAAAAATAATCTCTAAACTCATCTATAGTTTTTGATAAATTTTGTGTAGTGTTAATAATTTTAGTAAGAGAATTATCATAAAGTTTTTTATTTTTTGAATATAAATCATATTCTATTTTCATACCACTAGCTACGGTTGAAATTAAAGATAAAGGTTGTCTCCAATGATGAGCAATATTTTCAAGTACATTACTTAATGAACCTAGTTTAGCTTGTTGTGTTATTAGATTTTCTTGTTGTTTAATCTCTTCTAATCTTAATGATCTATTTACAGCTAAAGAAACTAAGTATGAGAAAGAGTCAATAAGTTTAAGTTCAAACTTTGTTGGTTTTTTACTTTTTTTGTAATATATAGCAAAAGTACCTAAAACTTCATTGTTTTTAGTAAAAAAAGGTTCTGACCAACAAGCATTTAGGTTTAGAGGTTTTGTCAATTCTAAATAATCACGCCAATATGGATGAGTATTTATATCTTCAACAATAATTCTCTCTTTTGTGTAAGCAGCCGTTCCACATGAACCTACACCATGAGCAATAGTTAGTGTTTTTACTGCGTCATTATAGTATTTAGGAAGACTTTTTGTAAAACTTTCTTTGAATTTAGTTTTTTTATCATTTAAAAGTAAAATTGAACAAATCATATTTTTATTAATTGTTTCTGCTTCTGTAATAATAAAATTAAGAGTTTTTTTCAATGAATAATCTTTTAATATATATTCAAGAGTTTTTTGTGTGATTGTATGAAGTGATTCATACTCTTTTTCTTTGGTAATATCTTTTGAAATACAAATAATTGCTACAAGTTTATTATTTTCATCTAAAACAATATCTTTTTTAGATTCAAAGTAAACTTTTGTACCATCATTTAGAGTTAATATTTCACAAAAATTATGCTCTTTTTTAGTATCAATAACACTTTGGTCATTTTTTGTAAAAGTTAAAGCATCTTCATTTTCAAATAATTCTAAATCAGTTTTTCCAATAATTTCATCTTTTGTATAATTAGTATATTTACAAAAAGCATCATTACAAAGTATATATTTACCTTCAAGATCTTTAAAATATACTAAATTTTCAAACAAATCAATAGTTTTTTTTTGAAATAGATATTCATTTAATGTATTCATAATATTAATATTAACATATTTAGGTTGTATGTTCTTTGAATCTTTATTAAACATTAAAAAAGTAGCTATTAAACTACTTTTTTAAAGGGTTTAAATATTATAAGAAGTCTTGGAAGTAAAAGTAAAGCAGAAGCTAAAATAGTTGCCATTACTACTACTGTTAAAAGACCAAAATATATAGTTGGAATTAAGTTTGATAAAACTAGAATTGAAAAACCAACTATAACCACTAAAGATGTATAGTACATAGCATAACCAATACTTTCGTGAGCTCTTTTCATGCTATTTAAATAGTTATGATCATGTTTAAACTCTTCTTTGAATCTATGGATATAATGAATAGTATCATCAACACCAATACCAATAGATATAGCAGCAATTGTAATAGTCATAATATCTAAAGGAATATTTAGCCAACCCATAATCCCAAATATGGCAGATATTGGAATAATATTTGCTAAAATAGCAACAACAGCAATTTTAAAAGATTTGAATAATATTAAAAACATAATAAACAAAATAACAATTACAAAGCCTAATGTATTGATTTGAGAATCAAATAGAGATTGAAGCATATTATTATATAAAATCATAAGATTTGATAATCTAAATGAAGTATATTCTGTACTTATCAATTCTTCTAAATCCTTGTTTATTTTATTTATAAGTTCATTTCTTCTTAATTGTGGATTTGAGTCCATGATTCTAACTGTAACTCTAGCTTCATTATTTTTTATATTTACATAAGGATTTAAAATGATATTTTTATACTCTTGAGGCAGTTTATTATAAAGTAAAGCTAAAGTAACACCATCTAAAGCTTCTCCTTCATTTAGTAGTTTACCTACTCTAAGTAATGTAGCTAGAGATTGAACTTTACCTATTTCATCTAAAGATTCTAAATATGTATGAACTTTTTTTATTGTTTCCATTTTATCTGCTGTAAACCAATATTGTTCATTATTAGTATCTTGTGAAAATTCATTTTCAAAATCATCAAAACCACTAAATTCATCATTTGTACTTTTTTGTTGTACTTTCTTATCTTCTTTGAATTTAATGATTACATCTAAAGGAGTAGTTCCTCCTAACTGTTCATCAATAACTTTCATCCCTTTATATATTTCAGTATCTTTCTTAAAATAATTAATAAAGCTATTTTCAACTATAAGTTTAGATGCACCAGTTAAAGAGAAAATCACAAGTAAAATACTTGAAACAATAATAAATGAACCTCTTTTTTCAACTGTTTTAATACAAGTTGGGATAAGTGCAAAAGTGGCTTGTTTTAATTTTGTATTTTTTTCAGCTTTTTTTTGCAAGAAAATCAAAATAATAGGAAAAACAATAAATGCAATAATAAGAGATATCGCAATACCAGCACTCATCATTAAACCTAAATTTTTAACTGGCTGTATTTTTGATAAAACTAATGAAGCAAAACCTGTAATAGTAGTAAGAATAGCAAAAAAAGATGGATTTAATTTTGATAAAACCGTATTGATTACTAACTTATACTGGCTTGCATTTTTATATTTATTATTTAATTCTCTATATCTTACGATTAAATGAAGTACAATTGATAAAGTAATTATTAATTGTAATGAAATAAAATTAGAAGATATAACAGTAACTTCAAGGGAGAATAGGCCTAAAATACCTGCTGTAGATACAACAGAAAGTAAACATATAGTTATGGGTAAAACAACCCATCTAAGATTTTTAAAAATAATCCAAAGAATTGTGATAAGTAAAAAAACTAAAGTAGAACCATAAATTAAAAGGTCATTTTTAACATAACCAATAATATCATTGGCTATCATATTTATACCACCTAAAAAGATAGTACCATTTGAATCATATTTTTTTATGATATCTCTAATAGCTTGTATATCATGACTCTCTTTTGCTCTTGTAAAATCTCTATGTTTTTTAAACTCAATAATAGTTTTATTTAATAGCTCTTTCTCTTCATTTGTAATTTTACCCTCTCTTTTAAGTTTTAGTAAAGAGTTTCTTTTTTCAAGTAATGTTCTATATTTTTCATCATCTTTTAAACTTAAAACTAAGGCAGTTGTTTTATAAGTTTCACTTACTAAAGTATTTGTATAAAGTTCTGAATTTAAAAACTCTTTTTTTACAAGTTCTTTATTAAAGTTTCCATCTTCTATTTTATTAACTCCATCAACCAAACTTGCTATTGGTTTAACTGGCGATTGAAGAAGAGGAACATTTAAAATTGAGGTTACTTTTGTAATTGCATCGATTTGTAAAAAATCATCACTCATATTCTTAATTGTTTCAAGACTATTTGAAGATAATAAATCATCATTTGGACTAAAAGTTACAAGTAAAAAATTTGGGTTATGATATCTTTTACTAACTTCTCTAACAAATTTTAAATCTTTGTCATCATCTAAAAGTAAAGTTTCAGCAGAAGCGTCAATTTCAAGTTTTGTACTATAGTATCCTAAAATGCCAACTGCAAGTAATAAGCTTATTATTACTGCAATTGGATATTTAAAAATTATTCTGTCATAAAGTTTTTTAATCATCTATTTTTTTGTGTCTTTTAAAATCACAAGTAGTTCATCAAAAGTTTTTTCTTTTAAAAGTCCTGCAAATTGTTTTCTGTAAGTTTGCACAATACTAACACCTAATAAATCTACATCATAGATAAACCATTCATTACTTTTTCTATTTTGATAAAAATTATAGTTTATTTTATAAATTTCATCTTTTCCTACAACTTCTGTTTTTAGTTGTAATCTTGATTTTTTATATGGTGTTAATTCAAGAATTTTTACTTTTTGATCTGTGTAAAGTTCTAATTTGTCAACATAAGAGTTTTTAAGTTTATTCTCAAAAGCTTTTAAAAACTCTGCTCTTTGAGCATTATTTATTTTAAGCCATGTTTCTTTACCTAAAGAAATCTTACCCATAAGTTCATAATCAAAAACTTCATCAATTAAAGCAAAAATTTTATTTGCTTTATTTGTAGTACTTAAATCTTTTTGTTTTAAAACATCTAATGCACTATCAACTTTAGATGTCATTACATTTACTATTTCATCTTTTTTTACAGCACTTGCACTTGTAAATAGTGCAGTTATTAAAAGTAAAACTTTTAAAATATTTTTCATTACTTATTCCTTAATTTGTTGATTTCTTCTTTGTTCATATATATCTCTTAAGAAAGGATATAAATCTAAAGCATCTTTTTTGATATTTTCATATTGACCTAGTTTTAATGAAATACTATTAGTTGTTTTAAGACCCATAATTCCCATAGCTTCAAGATTATTATTTGGTATTTTATAAGGAATATCACTTGAACCTGTTGTTGAAATAGGACTTATATATCCATCTGGAACCATACTAAACATATCTCTTAAGTTTGATGGGCCTAAGATAGGCAATACTATGTGGAAACCACTTCCTACTCCATAATAACCAAGTGTTTGTCCAAAGTCTTCATCATACTGTTTCCAACCAAGTTCATTTGTAGCTGGATCCATAAATCCACCTAATCCCCAAAGACTATTTACTACAAATCTTCCAAGCTCAACACCTGCGTTTTCAAATTTTAATTGAAGTAAATTATTTGTAAATCTTATTGGAAAAAGTAAGTTGTCAAAAAAGTTTGAGACACCAACTCTTACAGTTTGAGGTAATACATAAGCATAACCTTTTGCAATAGGATTCATTACATTCATAAATAAAAAATCATTAAATGTAGTCATAGCTCTATTGTAACCACTTAAAGGGTCAAAGACTTCCTTTTGTGTTTCTTGTGAAAACTCATTATCAAATTCACTTCCAAAGTCATCTTCATAAGAAGCAACTTTTTCTACAGTTGTAGTTTTTGTAGTTGCTGATGGATTTGGTGTTTGTATTTTGCCATTATCTTTTGTTGCACAAGCATTAAAAGTAAAAGCAATAATTATTGATAGAATAATACCTTTCAATTTATTTCCTTGTATTTTTATTAAATATTATATAAAAAAAATGTAGAAAATATGTTGAAGTAAAATATTATTAATTATTCAAGGTATTTAATACTTTTATTGCTTGAAGTGGATCTACTTGAATGCCATTTATTCTAAAAGCATAATGTAGATGAGGTCCAGTGATTCTACCTGTTGCTCCGCTGAGACCTATTTTTTGACCTTTTTTCACAAAATCACCCACTTTAAAATTCATTTTACTTAAGTGGTAATAACAAGAATAAACTCCGTGACCATGGTCAATTACTATAGAATTTCCTGCGTAAAATCTATTTTGAGCGATTTTTACAATTCCTGAATTTGAAGCAAAAATAGGTGTTCCTATTTGTGCTCTAAAGTCTGTACCGCTATGATATGATTTAAGTTCATTGTTATAAACTCTTTTTGTTCCAAATGCACTTGTAATTTTGGAATTTATAGGATAAATAAAATTTTCTTTCCATAAAATTTTATCGCTAACACTTCTGTAAATATCCATAGCTTCTTTATATTCTCTTTTTGTTCTTTGAACTCTTTTCTTACTTGGTTTAAATATTGATTTTGAAACATTTATAGTTTCGCTTTTATATTTTCCATCTATTACATTTAGTTTTATTGATTTGAAATATTTTTTATTACTTTTAAAATAAGAAATAATAACTTTATACTTTTTTGGTTTTTTATAATATGAAATTGGTATTAAAGCATAATATTCATTTTTTTTAAAACTATTTTTTTTAAAATTTAGATTAAAAGGTTCTTTATCTAAAAGAGTTAATTTTGGTTCTTTTATATCTATTGCTTGAAGCCTTAAAAGTGCAGTTTGTGCATTTTTTATAGTGTTTTTTTCAAAGTATAGTTTAATCTCTTGCGCAAACATAAAATTGCATAATAAAATAAGTGTTAGTAGTTTTTTAATTATCATTCTAAATTGTAACAAAATCTTTTTTAAGTTTAAACAAACTAATAGAAAAAGAGTGTAAAATAATAATTATTAAATT
Source organism: Arcobacter sp. YIC-80 (assembly GCF_044841725.1). Taxonomy (NCBI): domain Bacteria; kingdom Pseudomonadati; phylum Campylobacterota; class Epsilonproteobacteria; order Campylobacterales; family Arcobacteraceae; genus Arcobacter; species Arcobacter sp. YIC-80. The sequence goes on from NZ_JBJBSI010000001.1 coordinate 28,314, forward strand.
GTTTTGAGGATTATTATGAAGAATAAATATAGAATTGAGTGTGATTTATTAGGTGAAAAAGAGATTTCAAATAAATATTATTATGGAATTCAAACTTTAAGAGCAAAAGAAAACTTTTCAATTTCAGGTGTTCCTTTATCAAACTTTCCAAAACTTATTATTGCTTTAGCACAAGTAAAAAAAGCTTCTGCTTTAGCAAATAATAAACTAGGACTTCTTGATGATAAGATATGTGATGCAATTTGTTCTGCTTGTGATGAACTTTTTGCAAAAAAATATCATAAGCAGTTTATAGTAGATGTTATTCAAGGAGGAGCTGGAACTTCTACAAATATGAATGCAAATGAAGTAATAGCTAATATTGCATTAGAATTAATAGGAAAGAAAAAAGGTGAATATGAGTTTATTCATCCAAACAATCATGTAAATATGTCTCAATCTACAAATGATGTATATCCTACAGCTGTAAGATTAGCTCTTTATGAATACCTTTGTAAACTTCAAAATAAAATGAAAACTTTAAAAGAGTCTTTTTTATCAAAAGCAAAAGAGTTTGAAAATATTATAAAAATGGGGAGAACTCAACTTCAAGATGCAGTTCCAATGACACTAGGACAAGAGTTTAACTCTTTTGCTTTAATGATAGATGATGATATAAAAGTAATCGAAATGGCAAAAGGTTTAGTTGCACAAATGAATCTTGGTGGTACAGCAATAGGAACAGGAATAAATACAGACTCAAAATATGCAGCACTTGTAAAAGAGAAATTAGAAGAAGTTACAAATAGACCTTTTGTAACAGCTTGTGATTTAGTAAAAGCCACACAAGATACTTCTACTTTTGTTCATGTATCAGGGGTTTTAAAATCAATTGCTACAAAAATATCAAAGATATGTAATGACTTAAGACTTTTAAGTTCTGGTCCAAGAACAGGAATAAATGAAATAAATCTTCCAAAAATGCAACCAGGAAGTTCAATCATGCCAGGAAAAGTAAATCCAGTAATTCCAGAAGTTGTAAATCAAGTAGCTTTCCAAGTAATAGGATATGACACAACTATTTCTTTAGCTAGTGAAGGTGGACAGTTACAGTTAAATGTTTTCGAGCCGATAATAGCCTACAATCTTTTTCAATCTGTAAATATGATGTGTAATGCCTTTGAAACATTGGCATTTAAATGTGTTGATGGAATTACAGCAAATGAAGATGTATGTAAAAACCAAGTTTTAAACTCTATTGGTTTAGTTACAGCACTTAATCCATATATAGGTTATCATAATGCAACTGCTGTTGCAAAAGAAGCACTTGATACAAATAGAAGTGTATATGATATTGTTTTAGAAAAAAAATTACTTTCAAAAGAACAGTTGGATGAATATTTAAAACCTGAAAATATGACTCATCCCTCATTTTCAGGTGAATGTAAACTTTAAATAATGACATCTTTATTACAAACTTGTTATAATCCCCACAAAAAACATAATTGGAGTATTTTTTATGGGTAGAGCCTTTGAATATAGAAAAGCCGCAAAAATGAAAAGATGGGGAGCAATGTCTAGAGTTTTCCCTAAATTAGCAAAAACTATTGAGATAGCTGCAAAAGCAGGGGGAGCTGATCCTGAAATGAACTCAGCATTAAGAACTGCTATTTTAAATGCAAAAGCTGAAAATATGCCAAAAACAAATATTGAAGCAGCTATTAAAAGAGCAACTGGAAAAGATTCAGCAAATTATACAGATGTAAACTTTGAAGGTAAAGGACCTCATGGAGTACTGATTTTTGTAGAAACTGCGACAGATAATAATACAAGAACAGTAGCAAATGTAAAAATGCACTTTAATAAAAATGGTGGTTCAATGGCACCAACTGGTTCATTAGAGTTTATGTTTGATAGAAAAGCTATCTTTGAATTTAACAAAACTGATGATATGGATTTAGAAGAGTTAGAACTAGAATTAATTGATGCAGGACTTGAAGAAATCGAAGAAGAAGATGGAATTGTATTAGTTACAGCTGATTATAAAGATTTTGGTACTTTAAATAAAGCATTTGAAGATATGGGAATTGAACTTACAAAAGCTAAATTAGAGAGAATCTCAAATAATCCTCAAGAGTTTACAAAAGAACAACAAGAAGAGATTGGAAAGTTATTAGAAAAACTTGAAGATGATGATGATGTTCAAGCTGTTTATACAAATATGGCTTAATTTAGACTATAAAAACAAAGAGTAAATTCTCTTTGTTTTTAATATACTTTTTTCCCTAAAAGATTACTTTTACTACTATTTTGTGTAGTTAAACTTCTAGATTTTGAAATACCTTTTGCTTTTATTTTTTCAATAACTCTTTGAATGTTCGCTATTCTTGTACTTGAACTTGGGTGTGTTGAGAAAAACTCATTTGTTTGTTTTTTCCCTTTACTCATATTTTTCCAAAAATTTAAAGCCTCATGTATATTATAACCTGCTTTTGCCATAAGATAAATACCTATTTCATCGGCTTCATTTTCTTGTAGTCTTCCATAAGGAAGCATAACTCCTAGTTGAGTTCCTACTCCATAGGCTTGATTAAACACATTTGTATATTCAGGTGCAGTTGAAGCTAATACTACATTTCCAATTACTTGTAGTCCTTGTTGAACCATAGCAGAGCTCATTCTTTCAGCTCCATGTCTAGCTAATGCATGTGCAACTTCATGTGCCATTACTGTTGCTAATTGATCATCATTTTGTGCAACTTCTAAAATTCCTGTATAAACTACTACTTTTCCACCAGGTAAACAAAAAGCATTTTTTGCTTTATTTTCTACAAGTTTAAATTCCCATTTAAAATCAGGTCTATTAGCAACTTGTGCAATTTTTAAACCAATATTCTTAACTCTTCTTGCATCTTTAGTATTCTTAAGTACTTTTGATTTAGATAAGGCTTGTTTGTATGATCTTTCACCCAATGCTAACTCTTCTTTAGGTGACATAAAAATCATTTGAGACCTATTTGTGTAAGGTGTTTTTTGAGTACAACCTACAATAATTAAAGATATAAGAGTTACTAAAAAAAGATTTTTCAATAACTTCATAATGTTTCCTTTATTCTTTTTTATAATTATACTAAAACTTTTTAGTGTAAAAACTGTGGATATAGATTCTTTTTAATAAATTTTAGAATTATTTCAAAAAGCTCTTCTTTTCCATCTGTATTTATTATAATATGCTTATTATCTTCTGTAATAACAAGTTCTTTATCTTTTGAACTTATCTTTTCAAAGATTTCATAAGCACTACTTGCATTAACTATAGGATCATCTTTTGCTTGAATAATTAAGCAAGGTTGAGTTACATTTATTAGTTTTTGTCTTGTTTTATCCATTAAGATACTTAATTGCTTAATTGAATCAACATAAAATTTATCATAATTTACTTTTGGATTTTCAGAATTGTTTTCTATATAATCTTTTGAATATTCATTGCTATTAAATAGTTTTACAATTTCATTCCAAAAAGATACAGCAGGTAAAAGAGTTTTTACTCTGATATCTTTTAGATTTAATGCAGCATTTATACAAACAATAGCTGTAAATTCATGATATATCTTATTTGCACTAAGAAGTGACAATAATCCTCCTGTTGAAAATCCAATAATAAATACTTTTTTATATTTTATAGAAGCAATAGTTATTGTTTGAGATACACTTTTGTACCAATCTTCCCATTTTTTATTTTTCAAATCTTCTGGGCTAGTTCCATGTCCATCCAATCTTGGGGAGTAAACAGCAAAACCATTTGAGTGTAAATAAATACTTAATTGTTCAACTTCTTTTGGGCTTGAAGAAAAACCATGTACTGTAATAATACAAGTATCACTTGTTTCTAAGTCTAAATATTTATTTTCTCCAATATCAATATTTTTTACATCTGCAAACTCTTTAAACTTCATATAACTTTTTAAATATGAATCTTTTTGTTGTTTTATAAGAAGTTTTACGATTTTTTTATTTATTTTATCTTCACTATTTTCTACATAGTCTTTTGTTATTTTTACAACTTTCTCATTTACTAAAACTTCATTTAAAATTACTTTTAAAATGTTTTTTATTCTTATTGTATGATGAGTATAACTAGCTAGAAGTTTTTGTTTATTGATTATATATTCATCATTCGCATCATATAAGATATCATCATCTATTGCTATTTTTAAAACTTCTTCATACTGTTCATATTTTTCATAAGAGATTAGATAAATTAAATCTTTATCAATATCATCATCTAAAAAATAGTTTCGGTTTCTTAGTTTATTTATTACTAAATAAATCAATCTTTTAAATACTTTTATATTAATTCTTTTTTTTGGATATAAGAAAAGTACTAAAATAAAAATATGATCAAAATTGATAGTTAATGACTGATAAATTGTATTCATAAAATTATGTGTAGTTTCATATCTAATAGCACTAATTGTTTTAGAGTGATTAGGTTCATTTTGATAGGCTTGAAGAAGTTGCTTTGTACTAATAGGTTCTAACACCTGAATAATAATTTTAGAATTTAAAACTATATTAGTTTCTATTTCTAACTCTTCTTTGAAGTTTTTACCTATATTATCTATAAGCTTTTCAACCATATCAATTAAAAAGTTTCTGCCATTTCTAATTTTTGAATAAGAAATATTAATAGGTACTATCATTGTATCATTTTCATTTATTTCACTACAATCATTTATAAAATACTTTCTTTGAAATTTTTTGAAATTCTTTATTTTATGGTTAAAATAGTCTTGTCTTAAAGCTTGAGAGAGAAGGGCAAAATAGCTGGCACCTGTATAAATTCTTTGACAAGTTCCATCTATCTTTACACAAAAGTGTTTACCTATTTTTTCTATATCTTTTGCTTTTACCATTCTTCCTTCTGGAAAAACCATCCAGTCTTTACATGACGTAACTAAATCTCCTATAATATGATTGTTTCTTAGGGGGTCTGATTTTTTCATAGCACCTAAATTGCTTAAAAAATCTCCAAAATAGGTTTTAAATAGTGAATCATCAGCAATAACTCCTACTTTTTTCCCTGTTAGATTATACATGGTATAAGGTACAAGCATTGCTTCGGTTCTTGTAAAGTGATTTGCTACAAATATTCTAGGATTATTTTTAGGTATATTTTCAATACCTTTTATTTGTACATTTGCATCTAAAATCTTTTCTAGCAAACTTAAAATATAACCATTAGTATTTATTAGCAAATCTTTTTTTTTCATCGTGAAGCCTTATATTCGTCAACTTTAAAAGAATCAACACTTACAACTTCTTGTTTTAGTTCATGTGCTTGAATCATTGATGTTGCTTTTTCTTCTGTGATTAAACCTTTTTGAATCAATTGTTCAACCATATCTTTAAACTCACCTTGTTCTATATTTTTTTCTTTTATAGCAGTTTTGAGAATTTTAAAATTATCTTGGTTTTGTCTATTTAATTTAACTGCTTTTTGAAGTTTTGAGAATCTATCTTCTTCATTTTTATCTATAAAAATATTTGAACAAAGCTCTTTTAAACTATCTTCATTGTTTAAAGTATTTATAATTTTTGCATTTAATTTATCTGCTGCTTTTACTCCAAAAGGATTTAGTTTTACTATTGGTAAAAGCCAAGATAAACCACCAAGATTTGAGATTATTTCTTCTCTTGCTATTTGAATATCATTGAAACAATAATCACAAATATATTTAACTAAGTCTTTATGTTCTTCTTTTGGATTGTTTTCAAACTCTCTTAATGTTGCAGTAATTAAATAAAGGTTTGAAAGTATATCTCCAAATCTTGCACTAATATTTTCTCTTTTTTTAAGTGCAGGTCCTAAAATACCTAAGGCAAGGTTTGTTAAAAATGTAAATTCTGAACTAACCCAAGTTACTTTTTGTTTGTATCTACTAAACTCACCTTTTTCACAAACGATATAAGCTCTTGTAAAATAGTAAAATAAACTTTTACAAAATGATGTATATCCTAAACCTACATGGGAAAAGAAACCTTTATCAAAACTTTCAACATTGTTTGCTTTTAAAGCGTTTATTTGTTTATAAATATATGGATGAGATTTTATTAGTCCTTGTCCAAATTGCATTAAATTTCTAGTTAAGATATTTGCTCCCTCAACTGTAATAGAAATAGGTAAAGCAAAATAAGCATGAGCTAATAGATTGTTTTTACCTCTAATAATAGCACTACCACCTAAAACATCCATAGAGTCATTTATAACTTCTCTAAACTTCTCAGTTGCATGATATTTCATAACTGAATTAATAACACCTGGTTTTTGACCATTATCAATTGCATCTAAAGTATAGTTTCTACTTGCATTTAACATATAAGTAAAAGCAGCTACTTTAGCAATTTTTTCTTCAACACCTTCAAAGTGGTTGATACTTAATCCAAATTGTTCTCTTAATTGTGAGTATGAACTTACAATATTTAAAGCATATTTACTTCCACCTAAAGATACAGAAGGAAGTGAAATACCACGACCTATAGATAAAGATTCAACTAACATTTGCCAACCTTTACCAATACCATCAATTCCACCAATAATATCTTCTAAATCAATAATTACATCTTTACCATATAAAGGTGAGTTTACAAAAGGAATTGTAAGAGGGTCATGTCTTCTTGAATTATCAACACCATCTTTTTTATGGTCAACTAAACCAAAAGTAATTCCAAGATTCTCTTCCTCACCTAGTAAATGCTCAGGGTCTTTTAAAACAAATGCAAGACCAATAAGTGTTGCTATATTTCCTAAAGTAATATATCTTTTCTCAAAGTTAAGTTTTATTTTTATTTTTCCTGATTCATCTTTGAATAAAACCCCATTTGATTTAATTGATGTTGCATCACTTCCTGCATTTGGTTCTGTAAGACCAAAACAAGGTACTTGCTTACCTGTTGCTAAATCTTTTAGGTATTTATCTTTTTGTTCATTTGTCCCATGCTTTTCTATTAACTCAGCAGGTCCAAGTGAATTTGGAACCATAACTGTAATAGCTAAAACTTGAGATCTTGATACAAGCTTTTCAATCACTTTTGAGTGTGCAGTTGCACTAAATCCAAGACCACCATATTTTTTAGGAATTATCATTCCAAAAAATTTTTTATCTTTGATAAACTGCCAAACTTCTGGACTTAAATCTCTATCTTGGAAGATTTGCCAATCCGTAGTCATAGCACATAATTGTTCAACTTCATTATCTAAAAAGGCTTGTTCTTCTTGTGTTAATTCAGTGACTTTTTCTTCTAAAACTTCACTAAAATTTACTCTTCCTTTGAAGTAACTTGATTCAATCCAGTTTGTACCTGCTTGAAGTGCTGCTTCTTCTGTTTGTGAAATTTTTGGAAGTAAACCATTTTTGTTTATAAAATTAACTAGCTTTTGTGTAATAAACTTTATTCTTAAAGGCTGAATTAAAAATAATGCAGCTAAAGCAAAGAATATAAGCCAAGATATTACACCAAAGTCAAAGAATATTAATGAATAAACTCCAACAACTGTAAAATAAGCATATAATGGGAAACTCATATATCCCAAAACTAAAAGTATTAAAATTAAAATTAGTGTTTCCATAATGTTTCTCCTGTATTGAAGTTCTTGTCCTGTTCTTGAAGTTTTAATAATAAAGAGCTTGGTTTAAATCTTTCCCCATAAGTTCTTTCATATTTTTCTAAACTTTTAACAACATTTTTAATCTCAATTTTATTTGCTAAAGTACAAAGTCCACCTTTATATGGAGGGAAACCTGTTCCTGTAATCATAGCAAAGTCTATAATATTTGGATCATCAACAATTCCTTCTTCTAAACATCTTGAGGCTTCATTTATCATAATAAATATACATCTATTAATAATATCCTCGTCATTTAAAATTTTACTCTTGTTATCTAGCATAGACGTAACATTAGTATTTATATCTTGTACTTTTTTATTTTTGTATGTATAAAAACCAGAACCTGTTTTAACTCCTAATTCTTTTTTGTTGTAGATTTTCTCTATTATAGGTGCTACTGGCATTCTTTGACCATAAGCCTCATTTAAAATAGTAGCAACTTTATAACCAATATCAATTCCAACTGTATCAGCTAAAGTAAAAGGCCCCATTGGCATACCAAAGTTTTTGATAAGTTTATCAATATGTTTAATATCTCCATGCTCTTCTAAAATAAATGCAGCTTCATTTAAATAAGGAAGTAAAATTCTATTTACAATAAATCCTGCACAATCTCCTACTAAAATAGGAGTTTTACCACAAGAGATTAAAAGTTCAAAAACTTTGTTTATAGTCTCTTTTGATGTATGTGAAGTTGGTATTACTTCTACTAGTGGCATCATATTTACAGGATTAAAGAAGTGAACTCCTAAGAAGTTTTCTTTGTTTTTAATATCACTTGATAGTTTTTCAATAGATATAGATGAGGTATTTGTAGCAATAATTGCATCATCTTTCATACTATTTTCTAAGCTTTTAAAAGCATCTTTTTTTGCTTTTTCATCTTCAATAATAGCTTCTATAGCAATATCACTGTTTTTTAAACCTTCAAACTTATCTGTGTAAGTGATTTTATTTAGTTTAAAATCAACTTGATTTGCTGTCATTCTTCTAGTTTTTACTAAGAAATCATATATTTTAGATACATCTTTTAAAATGCTATGAATTTGCTCAATTTTTCTAACTTTGATTCTTACATTTTGAAGATATTTAGAAAATAGCCAAATAATACCTTTACCCATAACTCCATTTCCTAAAATAACAGCATTATTTATAGGATTGGAAGTTTTCTCATAATTTTTATTTAGTTTTTGGAAAGTAAAAAATAGTTTTATCATGTTTTTTGATTCATGAGTTATTGCTATTTTTGAAAACTCTCTTGCTTCTACTTTTAAACCTTCATTAAATGATCTTGCAAAAGTATCTTTTATAACTTCTAGCGCTACATAAGGAGCTTTGAAATCTTTATTTACTTTTCTCTCTAAATTTTTATAAGCTTTTGAAAATACTATTTCTCTTAAAGGCCATGTTTCAAGTAAAGCAAATTTCTTTCTACTTTTTACTTCATTTTTTATAGCTTTTTGTATGAAATCTTCAAGTTTAAACTCTTTTTGTCCATCATCAAAAATCTCATCAACAAGTTTTATTCTATAAGCTTTTTTTGCATCAAGGTTTTTACCACTTAATATGATATCTAAGGCATTTACAAGTCCTACTATTTTTGGAGCTCTTAAACATCCTGCAAAACCTGGGAATATTCCTAGTTTTATTTCAGGAAAAGCAAGTTTAGTTTTAGAACTTGTTGTGGCAACTCTATATGTACAAGCTAAAGCTAATTCTAAACCTCCACCCATACAAGCACCATTTATATAAGCAATAGATGGAAATGGAAGATTTTCTAATTTATTAAAAATAGAGTGTACTTTCATAAGAAGTTCATAAATCTCTTCTTCTTTACTTAAAGTCTCAATCTCTTCAATATCAGCACCAGCAATAAAAATATTTTTCTTAGCACTTTGAACTAAAAGAGCTTTTATAGAAGAATTGTTTTTTATTACATCTAAAGTCTCATCAAATTCACTTAAGACTTTTGTAGATAGTTTGTTTACTTTTTCATTTTCTAAGTCAAAAGTAATTCTTGCAATACTATCTTTGATTTCTAAATTTAAATTCTTCATTTTACACCTCCAATAAGAAAGCTGCACCTTGTCCACCACCAATACATAGTGTTGCTAAGGCTTTTTTAGCTTTTCTTCTTCTAAGTTCTTTAAGTGCAGTTAAAACTATTCTTGCACCACTCATTCCAACAGGGTGACCAAGAGCTATAGCTCCACCATTTATATTTAGTATAGATTCATCAATTTCACCAAGTGCATCACTTCCAAAAGTTTTTTTACAAAAGCTTTTTGATTTAAAAGCTTCTAAATTTGCTATTACTTGTGCTGCAAAGGCTTCATTTAACTCTATTATATCTATATCTTTTAGTGAAGTTCCTGTTTTATCAAAAAGTTTTTTAGTTGCATAAATAGGCCCTAAGCCCATTCTTGAAGCTTCTAATCCTGCATAAGAATAGTCACTTATAAAACCAAGTGGTTCAAGATTTAACTCTTTTGCTTTTGATTCAGTAGTAACTATTAAACTACAAGCTCCATCTGATACTTGTGATGAGTTTCCAGCTGTAACTGTTCCACTTAATCTATCAAAAATAGGTCTTAGTTTTGAAAGGCTTTGCATATTTTGATTAAATCTTACTCCATCATCATCAATAATTGAAGCATCTTTTGTCATGATAGGATGAATTTCATCTTTTAAAACTCCATCTTCTATGGCTTTTTGAGCTTTTAGATGAGAGTTTAGGGCATATTCATCTTGGGCTAATCTACTGATTTTAAATTCATTTGCTAAGTTTTCAGCTGTAATACCCATAATTTTTCCTGAAATTGGGTCAGTTAATCCAGATATTAATCCAATCACAGGTTTTAAAAAGCTTGGTCTAAAACTTCCTAATATTTTAAGTTTTTCTTGAAAACTTCTTGCATAAGTTAGTTTTGTAATAAGTCTTCTTAATTTGTCACTATGAAGCAGTGGAATATTACTCATAGATTCAACTCCACCTGCTAGGTATAAATCACCTTGATTTGTATGAATTTTTTCAATAGCTGATGAAATTGCTTGCATTCCAGAAGCACAGTTTCTATGAACTGTATATGCAATAGTACTTTGAGGGAAACCAGCTTTTATAGCTAATACTCTTGCTATATTTGCTGCATTTGCAGGTTGAGCTACATTTCCTATTATTACTTCATCAAAAAGTTTATAATCAAGATTATTTCTACTTACAAGCTCTTTTGTAATAATAGCTCCAAGTGTATCTGCACTAACTAAATCTAATTTGCCATTTGCTTTAGCGATAGGACTTCTAAGTCCGTCTATTATTGCTATTCTTTCTTTCATGATGGCTCTCCTAATACATACTATTTATGTCATTTTCATACTTTTGTTCAATAAAGGCTCTACATATTTTCATTGAAGGAGTTAATTCTCCTGTTTCAATTGAAATATCATTTGTTATTAATTTGTATTGAACTACTTTCTCCCACTCATTTAAGTCTTTATTTACCTCTTTTATATGATTATTTATTTCAGAAGTAATTTTTTCATTATTATAATACTCTTGTATTGTTAAGTGTTTATTTAGTCTTTTTGCTTCATTAAAAATCTCCTTATCTACAAAAAGTAGGGCAGTTGTGTACTTTCTATTATTTGCTATTACTACAGCAAACTCAATGTATTTATTTTTTGCTAATTTTTGTTCTATTTTCACAGCCGCTACATATTCTCCTGTTGATGTTTTAAAAACTTCTTTTTTTCTACTAGTGATATATAAATAGCCTTGTTCATCTACTCTTGCTATATCGCCTGTATGTAACCACCCTTGATTATCAATAGTTTCATTAGTTAGTTTTTCTTGATTTAAATAGCCTTTCATTAAAGAAGGGCCTTTTACTAATAGTTCACCTTCTTGGGAAATCTTAATTGTAGCACTTGGAATTACTCTTCCTGAAGAGCCTAATTTATTGTTATTTGGATAGTTTGTAGAAATAACTGGTGAAAACTCTGTAAGTCCATAACCTTGATAAATAGGTACACCAATATTATTGAAAAAAACTGCAATATCTTTAGGAAGAGCAGCACCACCACTTACAAGTTTAGTAAGTCTTAATCCAAAAATTTCTCTAAATTTACTATAAACAACTTTATCGAAAATCGTAAAATAAAAGCTATCTTTATTCATATTTTCATTTTGAGCATACTCAAAAGCCTTTGAGGCTAAAAATCTACTGATAAAAGGTTTATTCGAGATATTTGTTTGAATTTTATTATATATTTTTTCAAGTAATCTTGGAACAGCTGTCATGATAGTAGGTTTAACTACTTTTAAAAGATTTGCTACGTTTGTAATATCATCTACAAAATAAATACTAATACCACGACTTAAATAATAACTCATAACAGTTCTCTCAAAAATATGAGCTAAGGGTAAAAGAGATAAGGCTGTTTCATTTTGTTTTAATGATATGAGCGTATTAATATCATGAAGTTGAGAGATTATATTTTTATGTGTAAGCATTACACCTTTTGGAGTCCCTGTATTTCCACTTGTATAAATAATAGAAAATATATCATTTTCATTTGGTTTATGTGGTTCAAATCCTTTTGAGTCACATATTTGTTGTCCTATAACTAAAATATCATCAACATTAAAAAATCTTTCTTCTTTAATACAAAAATTATGAGTGATAAAAATAAGATCACTATGTTCATCTTCTATATCTTTTATTCTTTCTTCATTATCAATAAAGATATATTTGATATTTGCATCTTGTATTTCAAAATTCAAGTTTTTTGAAGAGATATTGGCAAAAATAGGAACACTTATAGCACCAATTTCATGAATAGCAAAATCAAAGATTAACCAAAAAGGAGATGAGTTAGCAAAAATAGCAACTGTATCACCAGGTTTAATACCTAAATCTTTCATTGCTAAACTTAAACAAATAACTTTATTTTTAAAAGTTTCAATAGAAATATTTTTGTATTTACCATTTTCTAAATAGTTTAGAAAAGATTCATTTTTGTAGTTATTTATTATGTGAGAGAAAAGCTCACTGAATGTTTTAAAATTATTTGAATCCATAGTGTATCCTTTCACTAATGAACATTTAAAACTATTGTACCATTAAAATTAAAAAGAAATAGAAATTATTTTTTTAATATAAATTTTTTATTATTTTTTAAGAAAACAATTATTAAACAAGAAAGTTGTACAATTCTTGCTAAAAAATTTTATTTAATAATGAGGTAATATGGAAGTAAAAAGAGGTAATATATTTGGAGTATTTGCGATATTATTATGGGCATCATTGGGTTTATTCTCTATTATGACTACAAATATTCCTGCGTTTCAATTAACAGCAATGTCATTTTTTGTTGCTTCTTTTATAGGTTTAAGTTTATTAAAAAAACAAGATATTTCTTTTAACAAATTATTTAAAATACCTATAAAAGGCTGGATTATTGGTATTTGTGGTTTATTTGGTTATCACTTTTTCTATTTTTTAGCCATGAAAAATGCACCAGCAGTAGAAGCAAATTTGTTAAATTATTTATGGCCTTTATTAATTGTAGTTTTTTCAGCTTTTTTACCAAATGAAAGGCTTAAATGGTATCATATATTAGGAGCCTGTTTAGGTTTAATAGGAGCATTTTTTTTAGTATCAAAAGATGGTAGTTTTAATTTTGATATGCAATATATGTGGGGATATATATTTGCTTTAATAGCTGCATTTACTTGGTCTTTATATTCTGTTATATCAAGAACACTTTCTCATATTCCAACTTATGCAGTAACAGGTTTTTGTATAGCTACAGCACTTTTTTCTGCTACTTGTCATTTTATATTTGAAACAACAGTAATTCCAAATATGAGTGAACTTTTTGGAGCTTTAATGTTAGGTTTAGGACCAGTTGGGGGAGCTTTTTACTTATGGGATTATGGAGTTAAAAATGCAGATATAAAGTTATTGGGTTCAATTTCATATTTTACTCCACTTTTGTCAACACTTTTATTAGTTATGTTAGGTTTTGGAGAGTTTACATTTGCAGTTATAATGGCTTGTATTTTTATTATTTCAGGTTCTTTTATAAGTTCAATTGCATATTTTAAATTAATTAAGAATTTTATATTTAATAGAAAATAAAAGGTTAAATCCTTTTATTTTTCTAATCTCATTTCATCTAAAGCTTGGATTATTTCTAAAGCTTCTTCTTCATTTATATCATTTTTTTCTAAATCTTCTACAACATTATCAAAGAACTTTTTCATTTCTTTTAAATCTTCAAACTCTTCTTTATCATCACTTGTCGCTTTCCATGATTGAGTTATATTCGCAAGTTCAAGTAAACTTTCATCAAGTTCAGGAATAAACTCTTCTTTAAGTATCTTTTCTAATTTTTCAACATTTGACATATCTTTATCCTACTTTTTTGTGATTATAACAAAAACATCTTTATTTATTAAGTAATATAGATTATTAATAAAATTAAAATAATTATTTTGATATTAATAAAGTATTGGTGTAAAATAATTTTACTTTTTTAATAGTAGTAAATTAAGAGCAATTTAAAAAACTATAATATATAATGATAATTGATATCAAAATAGGAGTAAGAAAATGGAATTACTTTTTATAATGTTAATATGTATTTTGTTTGTTGGAGCAGTTTCATTGTTATTAGTTCTAAAATTAGATAATTTTTTGGAAATGCAAGAATTAATTTCGAAAAAAGAAATATTCAATAAAAATAAATAAATTTATATCAAAAGGAATGTAAATGCAATATAGAGTAGAAAAAGATACGATGGGAGAAATGCAAGTACCAAATGATAAGTATTGGGCAGCTCAAACTCAAAGAAGTGTAGAAAATTTTCCAATTGGTGAAGAAAAAATGCCAAAAGAAGTAGTTGAGGGGTTTGCGTATCTTAAAAAAGCTTGTGCTATAGTAAATAATAAACTTAAAAGATTAGATGATAAGAAAACAAATGCTATTTCACAAGCTTGTGATGAAGTTATTGATGGAAAACTTGAAGGAAATTTCCCTTTAGTTGTTTGGCAAACAGGTTCAGGAACTCAATCAAATATGAATATGAATGAAGTAGTCTCTTCAAGAGCTAGTGAAATTTTAGGAAGTGATTTTAGAGTTGAAAAGCCAGTTCATCCCAATGATGATGTAAATAAAGGTCAAAGTTCAAATGACACTTATCCAACTGCTATGAGAATTGCTTTTGTTTTAGAGATACAAAAAAGATTAATTCCATCTATAAATAAGTTAAAGGCTACCTTTGAGAATAAAGTAAAAGAGTTCGAAGATGTTGTAAAAATAGGAAGAACTCATTTACAAGATGCAACTCCACTTACTTTAGGACAAGAAATATCAGCTTATGTAGATATGCTTGATAAAGCTTTATTACAAATAGATGATTCTATGAAATACATAGTTGAACTTGCTATTGGTGGTACAGCTGTAGGAACAGGACTTAACTCACATCCAGATTTTTCTCCAATGGTTGCAGAAGTTCTAAATGATTTAACAAATACAGAATATAAGTTTAAATCTCATCCAAATAAATTTCATGCTTTAACAGCACATGATGGAGAAGTAGTATTAAGTGGAGTTTTAAATGCTCTTGCTTCAAATCTTATGAAAATAGCAAATGATATTAGATGGCTTTCTTCTGGACCTAGATGTGGAATCGGTGAGATTAGTATTCCTGAAAATGAACCTGGAAGTTCAATTATGCCAGGTAAAGTAAACCCAACTCAAAGTGAAGCCATGACAATGGTTGCTGTTCAAGTTATGGGAAATCACACAACTGTAAGTGTTGCTGCTTCACAAGGTAACTTTGAGTTAAATGTATTTAAACCAGTAATTGCTTTAAATATTATTCAATCAATTAGATTATTAAGTGATACAATGTTGGCATTTAATGATAAATGTGCAGTTGGTATCGAAGCAAATAAATTTAATATTGAAAAATATTTAAATGAATCTTTGATGTTAGTTACAGCTTTAAACCCTTATATAGGATATGAAAAAGCAGCTCTTATAGCTAAAACAGCACATAAAAATGGGACTTCACTAAAAGAAGAAGCTATGAATTTAGGTATTTTAACTTATGATGAATTTGATAAGTATGTAAGACCCCAAGAGATGATAAAAGCTAAAGTGTAAGAGAAATCTTACACTTTAATCACATAAATACCCTCAAAATCTACGCAAACTTCATTATCTTCAATTATTGAAGAGTTTATTTTTATAGAAGCACTACCTTTTTGTTTTATTTTATTTTCAAGTTTTTTAATCTCTTCTTTTGAAGGTTTAATTGTATGACAAGAGATGTTTTTTGTTACAGGTTTTCTATAAGAGTTCTCATTTTTTATAACAACAATATTTTTACTATCAATATTTAATTCCTGTGAAAGTAACCAACACATACTCCACGAAGAGATGATTGTCATAGTACTTAAACTTCCACCAAAGGCAGTTCCTTTATCATTTATATTTATATCCAATGGAGCTTTTGTAATTAATTCTTTTTCACTATAACTCTCAATTTCAATATTCATAAGCTTAGTTAGTGGTATCTCGTTATGTAGTTTATTTTGTAATTTATTAATCAAAAATTTTCCTATTATAATTAATTTTAGTAAAATTATAGTCTTAAATACTTAAAATAATAGAAATTCTTGTTTTTTAATTTTTACTTAAATCTAGCACAAAAATTGTACATATCAATAAAAAGTTGAATTTAAAGAAATTTAAGAAAAGTTAATAAATTTACTAAAATAGCTTTAATAAACTCTTCTTATTGCCCTTAAATACTAATTTTCTATAGTAATAGTTTGATAGAATAGCTTAAACATAGCTCTTTTTGTAACTTTTATTTACATAAATTAAAACTTGTACAATAGTTTACAATTTTTGTACATACTTATTTTTTCGTTTATGTTATAATATTTTAAACTTTTTAAATCAAATAGGAGATAAATATATGAGTTTATTAGCTGATTACAAAGCACACACACAAGAAAGACTTAATGAAGGTGGATTACCTCCATTAGCTTTAACTGCTGAGCAAACTGCTGAATTAGTAGAATTACTAAAAGCAGATTCTGTTGAGGAAGCAGAGTACTGTTTAGAACTTTTCAAAAATAAAATTAACCCAGGTGTTGATGACGCTGCTTATGTTAAAGCTGCATTTTTAAATGACGTTGTTCAAGGAAATGTTTCATGTTCTGTAATTTCAAAAGCTGATGCTATTGAAATTTTAGGAACGATGATGGGTGGATACAACGTATCTCCATTAGTTGAAGCTTTAAAAGTTGAAGAAGTAGCTGAATCTGCTGCTGAGCAATTAAAAAATACAATTTTAGTATACGATGCATTCAATGATGTAAAAGATTTAATGGATGCTGGAAATGCAAAAGCTAAAGAAGTTATTGAATCATGGGCAAATGGTGAGTGGTTCACTAACAAGCCAGCTTTAGAAGAAGAAATTAAATTAACTGTTTACAAAATTCCTGGTGAAACAAATACAGATGATTTATCTCCTGCAACTGTTGCATTTACAAGATCTGATATTCCATTACATGCAACTGCAATGTTACAATCAAGAATGGAAAATCCATTAGATACAATGAAAGAACTAAAAGAAAAAGGTAACCCTTTAGCTTATGTTGGTGATGTTGTTGGTACTGGATCTTCAAGAAAATCAGGAATCAACTCTGTTCAATGGCACATGGGTAGAGATATTCCAGGTGTTCCTAATAAAAGAACAGGTGGTGTTGTAATTGGTTCTATTATTGCTCCAATTTTCTTCAATACAGCAGAAGATTCAGGATGTTTACCAATTGAAGCTCCAGTTGATAATTTAGAAACTGGTGATGAAATTGTTGTTAAGCCTTATGCGGGTGTAATCGAAAAGAATGGAGAAGTTGTTTCTGAATTTAACTTAGCTCCAAATACTATGACTGATGAAATGAGAGCAGGTGGTAGAATTCCTTTAATTATTGGTAAAGGTTTAACTGCAAAAGCTAGAGAAACATTAGGATTAGGTGCATCTGATTTATTCTTAGCTCCACAGCAACCAGCTGATAATGGTAAAGGATTCTCTCAAGCACAAAAAATGGTTGGTAAAGCTTGTGGTATTGAAGGTGTTAAACCTGGTATGTACGTTGAGCCAATCGCTACAACTGTTGGATCTCAAGATACAACTGGACCAATGACAAGAGATGAGATTAAAGAACTTGCAGCATTATCTTTTGGTGCTGATATGGTTATGCAATCGTTCTGTCACACTGCTGCTTACCCAAAACCAGCAGATATTAAATTAAGACATACATTACCAGATTTTATCAATTCAAGAGGTGGTGTTACACTTAAGCCAGGTGACGGTGTTATTCACTCATGGTTAAATAGATTATGTTTACCTGATACAGTTGGAACTGGTGGAGATTCTCATACAAGATTCCCAATTGGTATTTCATTCCCAGCTGGTTCTGGTCTTATTGCATTTGCAGGTGTTACAGGTATGATGCCATTAACTATGCCAGAGTCTGTATTAGTTAAATTCAAAGGTGAAATGCAACCAGGAATTACTTTAAGAGATTTAGTAAATGCTATTCCTTACCAAGCTATTCAAGATGGATTATTAACTGTTCCTAAGAAAAATAAAAAGAACATCTTTGCTGGTAAAATTATTGAGATTGCTGGATTACCAGATCTTAAAGTTGAGCAAGCATTTGAATTATCAGATTCAGCAGCAGAAAGATCAGCAGCAGCTTGTTCTGTTCAATTAGATAAAGAACCAATCATTGAGTATTTAGAGTCAAATATTGCTTTAATTGAAAAAATGATTGAAGAAGGTTATGAAGACGCTAGAACTCTTCAAAGAAGAGCTGACAAAATGAAAGAATGGTTAAAGAACCCTGAGTTATTACAACCAGATGAAGATGCAGAATATGCAGCAGTAATTGAAATTGACTTAAATGAAATTACTGAACCAATTTTAGCTTGTCCTAATGATCCAGATGACGTTGATACTTTAACAAACATCTTAGCTGATGAAAACAGAATCCACAAAATTGACGAAGTATTCGTTGGTTCTTGTATGACTAACATCGGATTATTCAGAGCTCTTGGTGAAGTTCTTAAAGGTGAGGGTGAAGTTCCTACTAAATTATGGGTTGCACCACCAACAAAAATGGATGAAGCTCAATTAACAGAAGAAGGGTACTACGCTACATTTGCAGCAGCAGGTGCAAGAATTGAAATTCCAGGATGTTCTTTATGTATGGGTAACCAAGCACAAGTTTCAGAGGGTGCAGCAGTATTCTCTACATCTACAAGAAACTTTGATAACAGACTAGGAAAAGGTTCTCAGGTTTACTTAGGATCAGCAGAAGTTGCAGCAGTTACAGCACTTCTAGGAAGACTTCCATCTAAAGAAGAGTATATGGAAATTGTACCTAAAAAAATTACTGAAAAAAATAAAGATGGAGTTTACAAATACTTAAACTTCAATCAAGTATCTAAAGATCACTTAACTACATTAGTTACTTCAAGATAATCTTAAATTAAAACAAAGAGGAAATATCCTCTTTGTTTATTTTAAAGATATTAAATATTTTTTATTTAGTTCTTCTTTTCTTATAATCAAAATATATAAACACAGCATAAATTAATATCCCTAAAGCACTTATATAATATAAACCTTCTTTTAATTCATCAATATTACTAGAAAAAAATGAAATAGCTATAGCTAAGGGGGCTATTCCAAGAATGGTTGCAGAAATAAATTTTAAGTACTTCATACCTAAAACACCTGCTATTAAACTTACTCCATCGTTTGATAAAAATGGTGATATTCTAAAAATAACTACACTAAAAAAACCATAGTTATTTACCCAAAAGTCTAATTTATCAAAACTTTTTTCACTAATATATTTTTTTAGAGTATTTTCACTAAGTGAGCTTCCTATAACATAAGCTAGAGTTGAAGCTAAAAATACCCCTGTTAAGCTTATTAGAACAGAAGGTATAAAACCATAAACTAAGGCAGCTATTATCATAGGAAGCCAAGATGGAAAGATAACTAGGAATAGTTGAAAGACCATGATTAGTATTAGAATAACAGCACCCCAAATACCATAAGATTTTATATGATTTGAAATTTCTTCTTTATTTCCTGTATTAAAAACTTCCCATAATTCATTTATATTATTCTTAAAACTATCATTTATAAAATATAAAATTATCATTAGTATCATAAAAATAAAACTTGTAATAATTGGGATATATTTTATATATTTTTTATCTATATTCATTTTATCTCCTATATTTATTGGTTTATTTTTTTTCTTGAGTTTCACATAGATCTAAACTTGTTAATATAGCAAAATGATCAGAACCATAATAGGGTAATCTTTGTATTTTATTTACTTTAAAATGACTACTATGAAAAAGATGATCTAAAGGCCATCTAAAAAACCAGTATTTTGCATTATATGTGCTATAGATACCTCTTCCTACTCTTGGATCTAAGAGTTTACTAATTTCTTTGAAGGTTTTAGTAGATTTTGACCAAGCTACATCATTTAAATCCCCTGTAACAATAGTTGGCAACTCTTTTTCTTTTAGACTTTTTGCTAACATAATTAGTTCAATATCTCTATTTGTTGATTTTTCATTTTCAGTTGGACTTGGAGGTTTAGGGTGTAAAAAATGTGCTTTGATTTTTTGCTTTGAAGGTAATTGTATTTTAGTATGTATTGAAGGTACTTTATCTTCAACTAAATATTTTATTTCTGAACACTCTATTTTAAACTTTGAATAAAGGTGCATACCATAAAGATTTTCTAAGGGACATTTTACATTATATGTGTATTCTTGTTCCAGTATACTTAACTTTTTTTCCCACCAAGTATTTGTTTCTAATGTGATAATAATATCGGGATTATATTTATTTACAAGTTCTATAAATCCTTCTACATTTTTATTGTGCATTAATACATTTGCTGTCATTATATCTATTGGATTATTTCTTTCTTTTATATCTTCCACTTCTTTAGGATAAAAAATAGTGTAAGGAATAATTTGTATGGACTGATATAATAAAATAAAAAAAGTAATGCCAATTAAAAATATAGAAAATATTTCCGATAAATCTAAAAAAATGATTTCTAAACTTAATAATAAAAAAGCAAAAACAATAAAGTTTAATCTAGGAAACTCCCAAAGTCTTACAGTCCAATGTCTATGCTTAAGTAATGGTAATAAAGTTACAGACATTAAAAAAAATGTTAATAAAAAAAATATAATATCTATATTCTTCAACATTTGCCTTTAAAAATAAAATTATTAAAATACTAACATAACTACTCTGTTATAAAGCTATTTTAAATTTTATTTTTATAGTGTATAATTTCAAAAAATAAAAAGGTTTTATTTGCCCTATATATTAAAAAAAATTAATGTTTCAAAGAGTATGAAAATAGAAGAGTTTTTATCAAAAAATACAAATTTAGATAAAAATACTATTAATAGTCTAGTATCAAAAGGAAAAATTTTTAATGATAAAAACAAAAGAGTACAAAAAAACGAATTAGTAAAAGAGGGTTATATAAGTGTATATGTTTTTGAACCACAAAGTAGAGGATTAAAACCTTTATTTGAAACTTTTCATTTTGCTATTTTTGATAAACCTTCTGGTATAAAAGTTCATCCTAGTGCTATTGATAGTGAGTATACTTTACTTGATGAAATTCAATTTTACTTAGGAAAAGAAGCATCTTTAGTTCATAGAATAGATGCTCAAACCTCAGGTTTGGTTTTAGTTTCTAAAAATCCATATAGTCAAATGGTTTTAAACAGTATGTTTGAAGAAAAAAAATATGATAAGAAATATTTAGCTTACGTAGAAGGAAAAATAAAAGAGTCTTTAAATATAGATAGTAAAATAACTAATAGTAAAGGTTTAATAAAATTAAAAATGGTAACATCCAATAAAGGCAAAGAGTCTTTAACAAAAATAAAACCTATTTTTTATAATCAAGAAAAAGATATTACATTAATAGAAGCTATTCCCATAACTGGAAGACAACATCAAATTAGAGTACATTTAGATTCAATAGGTCATAGAATAATCGGAGACCCTATATATGGAATAGATGAAAAAATTTGTGATAAAATTCTTAAAAAAAGTATGAGTCAAGAAGAAATAAATGACTTTACAAAAGCACATAGATTGATGCTTCATGCTTATTGTTTAGAATTTGAATTTATGAATATTAAGTATAAAATTGTTTCAAAACAAGATTTTAAAGAGACTATAAAGAGAGTGTAAAATAACTGTGTCAATTCTTTTATTTTATCAGATTGACACAGATTTTTTAATGCTCCCAATTCTGCCTTATTTACTTGAAAATTTCATTTCATCTGTATTTTGAACAATATTTTCCGCAATTTTATTTGTTTTATTAGCTATATCATTTGTTTTATTTGAAATATTTGCATTTTGTTGAGTTTTAGAATCTAGTGAATTAATTGCATCGTTAATTTGTTCAATTCCAACTTGTTGTTCTTTTGTAGCATTTTCAACGTCATTTATTAATTCAATTGTTTTTGATATATTATTATCTAAACCTAAATATCCATTTATCATATCTTTTGCAATTTGCTTACCTTCATTAGCTTTAGTAGTAGCAGATTCAACTAATTGTTTTATCTCATTTGCAGCTTCAGCACTTCTTGAAGCTAAATTTCTTACTTCTTGTGCAACAACAGCAAAACCTTTTCCAGCTTCACCAGCTGTTGCTGCTTCTACTGCTGCGTTTAGTGATAAAATATTTGTTTGGAATGCTATTTGATCAATTACAGTTATTGCTTCATTTATTGCACTTACTTCATCATCTATTTTATTCATTGCTATTGTAGTATTCTCAGCTAACTGTTTACCTTCATTTGCTGAATTATTTAGCTCTTTTGCATAGTTCGCCATTTTTATTACGTTGTTTGTATTATGTGAAATATTACTTGTAATTTCTTCTAATGATGCTGCTGTTTCTTCTAATGCAACTGCAGATTCATTTGAGTTTGTGTTTAAAAGATTTACATTTTCAAGTAGAATCTTACTACTATTTGAAAGATTTATACCAGTATTTTTATTTTCGTCTAACATTTTATTAATAATATTATAAAAAGTATTTAAGCCTTTCTCTATCTTTCCCGTTGGGGTTTGTATTTTTTCAGTAAAATCTAAATTATTGTATGAGTCTAAAACCTTTAAAATTCTATTTAAATCTTCTCCAACATTTTTTGACATTATTTTAAGCATTTCATTTATAATATTTTTAAGCTCTTCTAAATTTTCATTTTGAGTTGATTCTTTTATTGTTTGCTTGATTTTACCTTCTTTTACATTTTCAACTACATTTTTTACTTCTTGAATTAGATTTATATCTTGATCTATATTTTTTTGAATAATAGAAACGTTTTGATTTATTTGATTTGCCATTTTCCCAAATTCATCATTTGTATTGATTTTAATTTTTTTTGTGGAATTTACTTCTTTATTTAGATATTTGAAAAAAGAATCTAATCCATTTGAAATAAGAAGCAAATTATTATTTAATGTCTTAGTTTTTAATATTAGTGTGATTGTAATTAGAATAAAACTAATAATACCTGTAATGATGGCAAACCATTTTATAGCTATAGCATCAACTAAATATTCTTCTGTAGGAACTGAAATAGTTAAACCCCATTTAATATCACTATTAGCAATTTCAAAAGGTACCATTATAAATTCTGACATGAAATTATTTCTTTCATCAATTTCTCTAAAAACAGCTTTTTTATTTTGTGAAATTTTTTTAGATAATTCTAGTAGTTTTGTATTTTTCGTAATAGTGGATATTTTTTTACCTAAAACATCAGTATCTGGATATCCTACAATTGTTCCATTTTGTGTTATTAAACTAGCATATCCATTATTGAAAATCTTAATATTTTTTATACTATTAGACATTTTTTTTAGTGCAATATCTACACCTACTGTTCCTATAAATTCTCCTTTAAAATATAAGGGAACAGATACCGCAGTAATTAATGTTTTTATTCCGTTAACAGGATAAAAATAAGGCTCAGTTATATACTCTTTTCCTGTTTTTTTTGAACCTGTTACCCATGTTCTATTTGGATAATTCTCATCAGCGCCAGGTAAAATATCAATTTTATCACCAGTTTTTACAATAAAAGGAGCAAATCTCCCGTCTTTATCATGACCATTTTTGTTAGCTAATAATGGTGAATTCTTAAATAAAACTCCTGAGTTTATTTCTACCCAAATCCCAAATACACTTGAATTTTTGATAAGAATCTTTTTGATTAATTCAATAATATCTTGTTTTGTATAATTTTGATTTTGATTTAAAAAAGTTTCTAAACTAGCAGCAAAACTATGCGATATAACAACAGCCTTATTTAAATCCTCTTTAGATTTATAAGCATTTATTTCAGCTAAACTTGTAAGATAATCTTTTGCACTTTTTTCACTACTTGTAAAAGATTTATCTTGTATTAGATAAGTACTTATTCCAGATGAAACAAATATTATTAACATAATCGTAAATAATAGATTTCTTGAAAAACTTGAATTCTTCTTCATTTTTATACCCTTAATTTATTTAAATAAATAATATTAAAAAAAAATCGAATAAAAATCTAATCTTAAATGAGATATTATATTTATATATTTGTATGATAAAAACTCATTCACTATTAATTAGAAATAGTGTATTATTAACAAAACAATTTTAAGGATTTATCATATCTAGTTCAAAAGAGACTAAAAAAAATAATATTATTGAAAATTCATTAAAACTTTTTTCTCAAAAAGGTTTTTATAATACAACAATTCCTGATATTGCGAAAGCTATGAAAATGAGTGTTGGAAATATGTATAACTACTTTTCTTCAAAAGAAGAGTTAGCAAAATATGCCATTAAATATTCTACTAATATTCTTGCAGCACAGTTAAGACAGATAAACCAAATGGATATAACTTCTAAAGAAAAGGTATATCTTTTTGTACAAAGATATTTTGAAAGTGTAAAAAACTCACCTGAGGTAGTAGAATACTTTTTAAGAGTTTATTTATCAAATAGAGAAGTATTCAAGCAAGGTTGTGAAGGTTTTTTATGTGTTGGAGAGTTTGTAACAGAAGTTATGATTCTTTTAGATGAAGGAGCTCAAAATAAAGAGTTTAGAGAACAAGATTTTTTCCCTGCCTTTGCTATGATTATGGGTTGTTTAGGTGGTTTTGCTTTTTTAAGTGGAGAGGCTGTACTTGATAAGGATTTATTAGAATATTCAGATGCAATTGCTGATAATATATACAGAGCCTTAAAGTATGAAGAGTAATAAACCTACAATTGTATGGTTTCAAGCTATCACTTGTAATGGCAATACCCACTCACTTCTTAGTGCAAATTCTTCAAGATTAGAGCTATTCTTAAATAGCTTTAATCTCATTTATCATCCTTCTCTTACTATTGATATGAGTTTAGATGATGTTTTAAGTCTTGAAAATATTGATTTTTTATTAGTTGAAGGAGCTATAAGCTCAGATGATAAGTACTATTCAATTAATAAAAGCTCAACAAAACAAATATTAGAAAATCTATCAAGTAAAGCAAAATATATTATAAGTGTAGGTTCATGTGCTTCTTATGGAGGAGTACATAAAAAATTTGAAAAAGATAATAGTATTTTAGGTGTTGAAAATATTATAAATAAAATTAAGTATAAAAATTTAAAACATGAAATAGTAAACCTTACAGGTTGTCCTGTACATCCTGAATGGATACTTCAAACACTTTTTACTTTAAACAATTTTGAGAAAATTACATTAGATAGTGAGAAAAGACCAATTGAACTTTATAGTAATTTAGCTCATCATGGTTGTACAAGAAATGAATATTTTGAGTGGAAAGTTGAAGGAAGTTTTGGGCAAAAAGAGGGATGTTTATTTTATGATCAAGGTTGTCGTGGTCCTATGACACATAGCTCATGTAATAAGATTTTATGGAATGATGTTAGTTCTAAAACAAGAGCTGGAATGCCATGTATTGGTTGTACTGAAAAGGATTTTCCAAGAGATAATATGCTTGAAACAAAGAAAAACATTGGAATACCACTTGAAGTACCACTTGGAATTCCTAAAAGAGCATATCTTTCAATAACAGGTGTTGCTAAAACTTTTAAAATAGATAGATTAAATAAAAAACTAATGGACTAATTTTGAAAACAATAGATATAGTTGAACGAATAGAAGGTGAAGCAAGACTTAATTGTACTTGGGAAGATAATATTGTAAAAGATGTTCAGATTGACTTTTTAAATTTTAGAGGGTTTGAGTATATATTAGAAGAAAAACCTGCTCTTGATGCACTTATTTATACTCCAAGAATTTGTGGTATATGTGGGCAAGCTCACTTAAAAGCTACAGTAGAAGCCTTAGAGAATATTTATAAAGATATAAATGAAGAATTAGTTATTACAAATAAAGCAAAAATATTAAGACAAATAGGTTTAAATATAGAAATCTTAGATTCTCATATAAAATGGTTTTATATGTTTATTTTACCTGATGTGATAAAACTAAAAGAAAAAGATTTAGACCAATATACTCCACTTAAAGGTCAAAGATGGCTTGAAGCTTGTAAAGTAGCAAGTGAAACTATCAAAGCTTTAGCAATTCTTGGAGGGCAATGGCCACATACTTCATATATGATACCAGGTGGAGTTGTAAGTGATCCAACTCTTCTTGATTTAACTTCTATGATTAATTATTTAGATTCAGCTACTTATTTTTTTGAAAACTCTATTTCAGGAGTTAGTTTTGATAAATATTTATCTTTTAGTAGTGTTGATGATTTAAATCTTTTAAATGGAGATTTAAAATATTTTACAAACTTAAGTTTTGAATATTCACTTCAAAAATATGGTACATCTTATGATAGACATATAGCTTTAAGTGACTCATCAGTTTCCAAAAGAGGAAGATTAAGACAAAGACTTACAGATAAACTTGATTTAACTAAAATAAAAGAAAATACACAAAGAACTTTTAGCATAGAAAATGATATAAAAGATAATCAAAAGCACACTTGGTCTAAAGCTGTTACTTATGACTTAATGTTCTATGAAACAGGGCCTTTATCAAGATCTTTGGTTTCAAATAATCAGTTTATTAGTCAGTTACATAAATCATATAAGGATTCTGTTTTCACAAGAGTAATGGCAAGAGTAGATGAAATAGCACGCCTTTTACAAAGTACAAAACAGTTAATAAAACAAGTTGATATAAGTGAAGAATCATATATAAAACCAAAAATATCATTAAAAGATATACAAAATGCTAGTGCTAAATCAGTTGTGGAAGCTTGTAGAGGTTCTCTTTATCACAATATTTCTTTGGAAAAAGGTATTATTAAAAAATATGATGTAATTACTCCAACAGTTTGGAATTTGGGACCACAGATAAAAGATGAAGAGGGTGTGGCTCAAAGAGCTATTATTGGCTCACCTTCACTTGATATAGCAAAGATAGTGCTTAGAAGTTTTGATGTTTGCTCTGTTTGTACTACTCACTAAATAACTGTTACTTTTTTATACAAAATTAAAAATATTAAATAAATAATAATTAAATTATAAATGAAAAATTGATTAACTAATATATGAATAATCATTCAACAAATAACCACAAGATGGTTACTCCTTGCCTTTTTCCTCTAAAAACATAAACTAAAAGCTATTTTAATGCTAGAAAACAATAAATATTATTAAGTAAACAATAAGTTTCATAGTGTTAGTTTTACAATAGTAAATGAATATTCATTTTTTAAAGGGGAGTGTATGATTGATTCTGCAGAAATGGTAAAAAAAGTTTTTACCCAAAAGTCAGGTAGAGTGGAAACAAATAAGGGTGAAGAATATTATAACTCTTTATTTGAGAAAGCTAAAGGAAGATTATCAGCTTTAAGAGCTCAAGAGCCACTTAAAGATATTGATATGATGGATGTTATTGAGAGTGAAGGTGTAAATAGAAGGGATTTCATGAAGTGGGCAAGTGCTACGACTGCTACACTTATGTTACCTCCTATGTTTACACCTTTAGTGGCAGAAGCAACAGAGCTTATGAATAGAGTTCCTGTTGTTTGGATTGAACTTCAAGACTGTGCTGGAAATTCTGAGGCATTACTTAGAAGTTCGGCTCCTACAGTTGATGATTTACTTTTTGATGTAATCTCTTTGGAATTTCATGAGGCATTACAAGCAGCAGCTGGACATGATGCAGATAAGCAACTTGAAGAAGCTGTTCATCATTTTAAAGGTAAATATTTATTATTTGTTGAAGGTGCTATTCCTATGGCAAATGATGGAAAATATGGAACTATTGGTGCAATGGGTGAGACTTTCCATGATCACTTACAAAGAATGTCAAAAGACGCAGCAGCAGTTGTAGCTGTTGGTACTTGTGCTACATTTGGAGGTATTCCAGCAGCAGCTCCAAATCCAACTGGTGCAGTTGGTGTGATGGATTTAGTAAAAGGTAAGCCTATTGTAAATATTCCTGCCTGTCCTGCAAATCCTGCAAATATGGTTGGGGTTATTTTACATTATGTTTTAACAGGTCAAGTTCCTGAGTTGGATTCATTACTTAGACCAAAATTTGCATTTGGATATAGAATTCATGATAACTGTGAAAGAAGAGCACATTTTGATGCAGGTGAATTTGTAGAAGAATGGGGAGATGTTGGTGCTGAAAATAACTGGTGTTTATATAAAGTTGGTTGTAAAGGCCCAATGACATTTAACAACTGTTCTATCATCCGATATAACGAAGGTGCCAACTGGCCTATTGGTGTAGGGCGTGGTTGTATTGGTTGTTCAGAACCAGATTTTTGGGATAAATATGCTTATGAAAGACCAATGGCAAATGCAAATATAAAAGCTCCTACGGGTGGAGTTGAAAAAACAGTTGATGAGTTTGGTCTTGGGCTATTAACAGCTACTACTGTTGGTATTGGTGTTCATGCAGTTGCTTCAGCAGTTGCGGGTAAAAAATCAGGTGAAGAAGGGGAAGAAAAATAATGGCAAAAAAACACTTAGTAATTGATCCAATTACAAGAATTGAAGGACATCTTAGAATTGAGGCAATTATAGATGAAAACAATGTTGTAACTGATGCTTATTCTTCTTCTACAATGTTTAGAGGAATTGAAGAGATTTTAAAAGGAAGAGATCCAAGAGATTGTGGTTTACTTGCTATGAGAATTTGCGGTGTTTGTACAGGTACACACTACCAAAGAAGTATTGAAGCAGTTGAACATGCTTTTAATGTAACTATTCCAAAAAATGCAAGGTTAGTGAGAAACTTAATTCAAGGTGCTTTATATGTTCATGATCATATTGTGCATTTCTATCATTTACATGCACTTGATTGGGTTGATATTACAAAAGCGCTTGAAGCTGATCCTAAAAAAACAGTACAAGAAGCTCAAAAATGGGCAAATGTTTCAGGTCAAAAGCCATGGAATGCTAGTGAAGATAACTATAAAGCAGTTCAAGAAAGAGTTACAAAGTATGTAAAACAAGGTAGACTTGGTATCTTTGGAAACGCTTACTGGGGTTCTAAAGGTTTTAAACTTACTCCTGAACAAAATTTAATTGGTTTATCTCACTATCTTGATGCACTTGAAATTCAAAGAGATTTAGGAAAAATGATGGCTATTTTTGGTGGAAAAAATCCACATCCACAGTCATTAGTTGTAGGTGGAGTAACTTGTGTTCAAGATATTAAGAACCCTGCAAGAATTGCTGAGTTTAAACAGATTTTAAAACTTGGTAGAAAATTTACAAAACAAGCTTATTTACCAGATGTTTATATGGCTGGAACAATGTATGCTGATGAAGCACTTGAAGGAATTGGTGGAGGTTTAGGTAACTTCATGACTTATGGAGACTTTAACTTAGATGATTTACCATTTTATGAGTCTTCAAAACTTTTCCCATCAGGTATTGTTAAAAATAAAGATTTATCGAAAGTATATGAAGTAAATCAAGAGAAAATTACAGAAGATGTTACTCATGCTTGGTATGAAGGTACTACAAACTTACATCCTTATGATGGAGAAACTAAGCCAAATTACACTGGTTTTGGTAGAAAAGAAGATAATATTGCTTATTTAGATACAGAAAACAAATATTCTTGGATTAAATCACCATTATATGATGATGAAAGAATGGAAGTAGGGCCACTTGCTAGAATGATAGTTGGGGTTGCTAAAGGTGATGAAAGAATCTCTAAATATGTAACTACTTTCTTAAAAAATGGAAACTTACCAACAAAAGTATTATTCTCAACAGTAGGAAGAACAGCAGCAAGAGCAATTGAAACAGAACTTATGGCTGATGTAATGATGGAATGGGTTGATGAATTAGCTAAAAATGTTGCTATGGGTGATTTATCGACATGGACTGAATTTGATTTTGATGATGTTTCAGCTGATGCACAAGGTTTTGGTATGTCAGAAGCTCCAAGGGGTGGTTTAGGTCATTGGGTTAAAATCAAAGATGGTAAAGTAGTTAATTATCAAGCTGTAGTACCTTCAACATGGAATGCTGCACCAAGAGATTATAAAGGAAGACTTGGAGCTTATGAAGCTTCACTAGTTGGAACAAAAGTTGCAAACCCTGATCAACCTTTAGAGATTTTAAGAACAGTTCATAGTTTTGATCCTTGTATTGCTTGTGCTGTACATATTATAGATTCAAAAGGTAAAGAGTTAGGTGTTTATAAAGTGGACCCAATAGGAGGAACTAGCTGTGCCTAAAATGAAACGGGTTGAGAGAATGACTCCAATCATGCGTACGATTCACTGGATGAATGCTGTATGTATGATTGTTGCAGTTGCAACCGGGTTATATATAGGTTACCCATATTATCAAACATTTATTGCTGATCCTGCTGTGGATAAGTATGTAATGGCTTGGAATAGATGGGGGCATTTTATTGCTGCTATTATTTTTGATGTAACAGCAATTTTAATAGGTTATTTATATCTTTTCTCTAGGTTTGAAAAGCCATATAAAAAGATTTTACCAACTAAGAAAAACTTTATTGAGTTTTGTGAAGTATTTTTTAATTTAATTACATTTAATAGAAGAAAAAAGTTTGATTCAACACATAGTGATTCTTATAACATTATGTTTTTTACACTTTTTCATATTTTACTAGTATTTATGCTTTTAACAGGTTTACAGTTATATGTACATGGACTAGCCTCTGGACATAGTTCTATTGGTGCTTGGTGGCCTTGGATGTTGCATTTTGCTACTGATTGGACACTATATGTATTTGGTGGAAATATGGGAGTTAGAATCGCTCATCATACTACAATGTATTTAATCTTAATGTGGGTTATGTGTCATATTTATTACCAAATTTGGAGAACTATTTTCTGGAGAGAGGGTGATATTGGTATTGTATTTAGTGGACATAAGTTTGTTGAAGACAAAGAAGAAGATAAAAAAGAAGAGAAAAAACAGGATTAATCTCCTGTTTTTATCTTTTTTATAAGCAGTAAGAATTAGTGCTTATAAAAGAGATATAAATTTGATAGCATGGAGTTATAAAATGAAAAAAAATATAGTAGTAGGCGTAGGGAATATGCTTTTTAAAGATGAAGGCGTTGGTATTTATGCTTCTGAATTTTTAAAACAAAACTATGAGTTTGATGGAGATATTGAAATTATAGATGGGGGTACATTAGGATTTAAGCTAATGTCATATTTCCAAGAATATGAAAATGTTATCATTTTAGATACTGTATCTATTGAAGAAAATGCAGGTGAAATATATAGAATACCATCTGATGTACTTTTAGGGATGGGAAACTATAGAAAAACAGCCCATGAAGTAGAAATAGTAGAAATGCTTGAAATCGTATCTGTTTTAGACTCTCATGCAAAAGTAACTATTTTAGGAATAATTCCAGAAGATATTATAAGTGTTGGAATTGGTTTAACTAAAACTATTGAAAATAGATTTGAAGAGTTTATTTTAAATGCAGTAAAAGAAATAGAATCTCTTGGTATAAAAGCAAAAAAAGTAAATAATATAGCCATTCCTGATATTGTAAAAAGTATGATAGGTAGTTATAATGGTGAACATTTAAGTAGAATCCCAAATGAAGAAGATATAAGATATGCAACTAATATATAAAATAGAATTTAATACAACTAACTCATACTTTAAATATATAATAAATAAATTAATAAAAGAAGCAAATGTAAATGCAGTATGCAAACAATATAAAGGTTTTATAATTTTAAAACTTGAGGAAAGTGCAGAGAATATTGAGAGTTTTTTTGCTTTATTAGAAAAGAAACTTCCTGTTTCAATTTTTTTAGGTAAATCTTATGTAATAGAAGATTTTGATGAAAGTCTTGAAGAACTTGAATGCAAGGAAGTAAAACAAAACCTTACCCTTTTAACAAATGATGCTATTAAAAATATAATAGAAAACAATAATATCGATTTTTTAAATGATATAGTAAAAATCTCAAAAGGTGAAATTTCAAGATTTGAAACACACAATGGACTAAAAGATTTATTTTTACCAAATAAAACAATAAGAGAAGATTTTGAACAAAAAGGTCATGAAGTAAAACTTTTAATTACAGATATAAATAAAATTACAGATTTATTTGATGTAAGTGCAAAAGATTTACAACTTTTATGCTCTATTGAAAGACCTTTAGTAAAACTAAAATTTAAACTTTTACAAAATAAAGAAAATGAATACTCTTCTACAAACTTTATATATGCGAAAATTCCAGATGATAAAGAAACAGTTTTATTTGCACAAGCTCTAAAACAAAAAGATATTTCTCATGTTTTATATGTAAATGATGATGTTTATCAAGATGGGTTAAAGGTTACTTATTTTAATGAAGAGAATATTATTATTCATGGAGATAAAGGACTTTTTCCTAAGTTTGATTATATAGCAAATAAAAAGTTTAACTCATCAAAAGAGTATTTTGATGAAAATGGTGGTGTTTATAAAGCCTCATTAGCTCAATATAATAAAAGATTAGTTCCTAGTGTTGGGGTTTATTTTTCAGTTAATTCAAATAAAAGTGCTATTTTGATGAATCTTCCAACAAAAGGTTTAAAAGAAGTAATAGCAATACCAAATATAATAAACTCTTTTGAACACTGTTTAGAAGAAATAATTGAAATAGATGAGTTTTGTGAAAGACTGGTTTTAAATTATAAAAAGAAATTCTCTACATATTTTGAAGATATGAGTGTAGATAAAAATGCTCATGGATTTGAATCTATTATAAATATGTGTGCAAAAGCTTTGGGTATGAAAGGTGGAGCAAAAGAGTTTGAAGATACAGCTTTAAATATTAGCATAAAAAGTGGAATTCAAATAGATATGAAACTGGTAAATATAGAAGGTATAAACTATCTTGATTATAGAAGAATAGTTCAATCTATAATGTCTTATAAAATGGCAGATGTAGATAATGCAACTTTAGTATATTCATTTTATGAAAGTCTTAGTGAATTTATCTGTAATTATGTAGATGAAGTAGCAAAAGAGATAAAAGCAAAAGATGTAGTAATGACTGGGAATATGTTTTCAAACTCTATATTACTTTCAAAAACTCACAAAAATCTAAGTAAAAACTATAACTTCATTCTTCCTAAAGAGTATCCTTTAGACTACTAAAAAACAATAGCCTAAATATTTTTTAGGCTATGTTAGAAATAAAAATACCAATATAGAAATCAATTTAATTATTTTGATTCTTTATTGGATTAATATAAAAAACTTTTAAAAATGTCACTAAAATGCCCCCAAAAAGGCAAATTTCTAAATTTTATGAATAATCATTCATTTTATT
The DNA here is from genome assembly GCF_044841725.1 of Arcobacter sp. YIC-80. Lineage (NCBI taxonomy): Bacteria > Pseudomonadati > Campylobacterota > Epsilonproteobacteria > Campylobacterales > Arcobacteraceae > Arcobacter > Arcobacter sp. YIC-80. The sequence continues at coordinate 61,948 of NZ_JBJBSI010000001.1, forward strand.
GATTTTGGTCAAGGAACTTTAACCTTCATTAGTATAGAATTCTTTAAATAATAAATGAATAGTCATTCATAAGATTTAAAGGACATATTTTGGATACTAAAAAACTATTTGAAAAACTATCTAATAGATTGTTAGATTTAGAAAAACTACCAAAACTAAAAGAGGATAAATCAATCTCTACACACTTAGATGAAAAAGGTGTGTCAAGAAGAGATTTTATGAAATGGGCAACTGCAATTACTGCTATGTTAGCTCTTCCTGCTTCGTTTACTCCACTTGTTGCAAAAGCTGCTAAATTATCTGATAGATTACCTATTATTTGGCTTCACATGGCTGAATGTACTGGCTGTTCAGAATCTTTACTTAGAACAGATGCTCCTACTATTGATTCATTAATTTTTGATTATATTTCACTTGAATATCATGAAACATTAATGGCAAGTGCTGGTTGGCAAGCAGAACACAATTTAGAGCATGCAATTGAAAAATATAAGGGTCAATATATTTTAATGGTTGAGGGTGGTATTCCATCAGGGGATAGTGCTTCATTTTTAACTATTGGTGGACATGGTAAAACAGGTGAACAAAGTGCTATTGATGCATCTAATAACGCTGCAGCAATTTTTGCTATTGGGACATGTTCTTCTTATGGTGGTGTTCAAGCTGCTATTCCAAATCCAACAGGAGCTGTTGGTTTATCAAAAGTTACAGATAAAACTGTGATTAATGTACCTGGTTGTCCTCCTAGTGAGAAGAATATTGTAGGGACTTTACTTCATTATATTTTATATGGAACACTTCCTGCTCTTGACGCTTACAATAGACCAAAATGGGCTTATGGGCAAAGAATCCATGATTTATGTGAAAGAAGAGGTCATTTTGATGCAGGTGAATTTGTAGAAGAGTTCGGTGATGAGGGTGCAAAAAAAGGTTATTGTCTTTATAAAGTAGGTTGTAAAGGACCTTATACTTTTAATAACTGTTCAAAAAATAAGTTTAACTCTCATATATCATGGCCTATTCAAGCTGGTCACGGATGTATTGGATGTAGTGAGCCTGATTTTTGGGATACTATGGGACCATTTGAAGAGCCTGTTGCAAACAGATTATATGACACAGTATTTAAAGGACTAGGTGCAGATGCAACTGCTGATAAAGTTGGAGTTGGATTATTAACAGTGACTGGTATTGGTATAGCAGCACATGCAGCAATTTCAAAGTTTAAAAATCCAAAAGATGGTGAGGAGTAAAAAATGGCAAATAAAAGAGTAGTAGTAGACCCAATCACAAGAATTGAAGGACACTTAAGAATTGAGGTTGAAGTAGATGATAATAATGTAATTCAAAAAGCCTACTCATCATCAACTTTATGGAGAGGTTTAGAGACTATTGTTAAAAATAGAGACCCAAGAGATGCAGGTTTCTTAATGCAAAGAATTTGTGGTGTTTGTACATTTTCACACTATAGAGCAGGAATTGAAGCAGTTGAAGATGCACTAGGAATTGTTCCTCCACTAAATGCAAAGCTTACTAGGTCTTTAATGAATCAAGCTTTATTTATGCATGATCATGTTGTTCACTTTTATCACTTGCATGGGCTTGACTGGGTTGATGTTGTTGCAGCATTAGATGCAGATCCTGCAAAAGCTGCAAAAGAGGCATTTAAGTATTCAGATGCTCCAATAGCAACTGGTGAAAATGACTTAATTAAAGTTAAAAAAAGAGTTAAAGAGTTTGTAGATAAAGGACAATTAGGACCTTTTGCTAACGCATACTGGGGACATAAAACATATAGATTTACTCCTGAACAAAACTTGATTTTATTATCTCATTATCTTAAAGCTTTAGAAGTTCAAAGAGAATTAGCAAAATTAATGGCTATGTTCGGTGGAAAACAACCACACCCACAAAGTCTTACTGTTGGTGGAGTTACTTGTATTATGGATTTACTTGATCCTTCTAGAATGGGTGAGTATTTAACTAACTTTAAAATAGGTATTGATTTTGTAGAAAATGCCTACCAAGCTGATGTTATTATGGCAGGGAAAGTATTTAAAGATGAGCCATCTGTTACTCAACAAGCTGGTGTTATGAACTTTATGTCACATAAAGAGATGCAATTAAATAGAAGTGAATTCTTATTTGATTCAGGAATTATCTATAAAGGTGATTTATCAAAAGTATTTGATATTAATGAGGATTTAATCACAGAAGAAGCTACTCACTCATGGTATTCTGACAATGAACCTTTACATCCTTATGATGGAAAAACAAATCCTGAATACACAGGCTTTAGAGATATGGATACTATTGGTGCAGATGGGACAGAAGTTCACTCAAAAGTTATTGATGAAAAAGGAAAGTACTCTTGGATTAAATCCCCAAGATATGATAATAAACCAATGGAAGTAGGGCCACTTGCTTGTATTTTAATCTCTTATGCAAAAGGAAATGAAAGAATTGTTCCTTTAGTAGATGATTTCTTAGCTAAAACTGGATTACCAAAAGCTGCATTATTTACAGCATTGGGAAGAACAGCTGCTAGAATGATTCAAGCAAGAGCAATTGCTAAATATGGATTAGAAGCTTTTGATACTTTAATTGAGAATCTAAAAGTAGATCAAGATACATATACTTCATACAAAATTGATAAAAACCTTGAATATAAAGGTAGATTTATTGGTGATGTTCCAAGAGGTATGTTATCTCACTGGATTAGAATAAAAAATGGAGTGGTTGAAAACTATCAAGCTGTAGTTCCATCAACTTGGAATGCAGGTCCTATTGATTCTCTTGGTCAAGTAGGTCCTTATGAAGCCAATCTAATTGGTTTAAAAGTTGAAGATGTTTCTCAACCTTTAGAGATTATTAGAATTATTCATAGTTTTGATCCTTGTATTGCTTGTGCTGTTCATGTTATGGACAAAAAAGGAACAGATTTAGGAACATATAAAGTTGATCCTATTTATGGAATGTCTTGTTAAGGAGTAGGTCATGATAAAAAAACATTATGAGTTTTCATCTTGGCTTAGAATAACACACTGGATTAGAGTTATTGCTATTGTTATCCTTACTTTTACGGGGTTTTATATAGCAGTTCCTTTTATTAGTGCTGCACTAAATCAAGGGGAACCAAACAATTATTTATATGCTTTAATGAGATCTTGGCATATTATTTTTGGTTTTGTATTAATTGCTGTAACTATTGGTAAGTTTTATTTGTTTATTTTTGATAAGCAAAGTAAGCTTGAAAGAGTTTCTTTTTGGGATTTCATAAATCCAAAAATTTGGATAAAACAGATTAAATATTATATGTTAATTGGTAAACATGCTCACTTAAAAGGTGTTTATAATCCTTTACAATTCTTCGCGTATTTGGGAGTTTATGTAGCTATTATTGCTATTTGTATTACAGGATTAATTTTACATATTCATGTATATCATGAGGGTTTAGGTGGCTTTTTATATGATATTTTGAGGCCTCTTGAAGTTATGATGGGTGGATTAGCAGTAGTTAGAGAACTACATCATATTTTTATGTGGGTATTTATTGTATTTTTACCTGTTCATATTTATTTAGCAGTATTTAACTCAATCTATGGAAAAAGTGGAGCAATGGATTCTATTGTTTCAGGATATAAATGGGAAGATAAAAAATGAATATTTTAATACTAGGAATAGGAAATATCCTATTCCAAGATGAGGGAATTGGCGCACATTTTATACATTATTTAGATGAAAAATATGAATTTATATCAGATAATTCTACAGTTAGTATTGTAGATGGTGGAACTCTTGCTCAAAGATTAATACCTGAAATAGTTAAATATGATGAGGTTATTGTTGTTGATTGTGTAGATGCTTTAGATTCAAAAGCTGGAGATGTTTACTTTTTTGATTACAAAAAAACACCTTCTCACATTAACTGGCAAGGAAGTGCCCATGAAATTGAAATGTTACAAACATTAAATATGATTGATATGAATCGTGATTTACCAACAACAAATGTTTTGGGTGTTATACCAAAAAGAGTTGCTGATGATACTACTTTTGATTTAAGTAATGAAATTGTAAATGCTGTAAATACAATGGAAAATGTAGTGATAAAATATCTTGAAAAATTAGATGTGAAATCAAAGATTATTAATTCAGATATAACTATAGAATCAATAAGTGAGGTTTCTTTTAAACGGGAGATTAAAAATGGTCCTAGAGTTTAAATTTAAATATTTATCTAAAAATAAAACCTTTGGGAAGTTTTTAGATCTTGCTGCAAAAAAAAGTTCTTGTGAGTATAAAATAGTTCAAAAACTAGATTTTATATATTTATATATAAAATGCTCACAAGAAAGCTTGAGTGATTTTTCAAACTCATTATCTTTATATCTTCCTATGTCTATTTTTTATTATGATGTAAGTGTCAATCCTCTTGATGAACTTCCAAATGTACAAAGTATGTCTTTAGAGCAAGATAATTTAATCTCATTTTGTCCTACTTGTTTAAAAACTGTAGAAGATGAAAAAAGTAAAGATTACTATAATGCTTTTAAATCTTGTGAAATTTGTGACTCTTATAAAGAAGCTAATTTTATTTTAGATAATCACAAAGTAAACTCATCAAAAGAACTTTTTGAAAACCTAGCAGAAAAAATCAATGAAAACAAAAAAATCAAAATCAAAACTCTTAGTGGAACATTTGTTTTTTCAAAGTTAAAGGATTTAGATTCAAGTGAAAATCTATTGGCTACAAATTTAGTAAATATATCTTCTTTAGTAGTTGAAAATAAAACAGATATTGTTTCTCTTGCATGTATAGAAAAACCTTCAATTGATTTTAAAATAAATGAAATATACAAACTTAAAAACCAAATTAAAAAAGATTTTATAAATATAAGATTTGCTAATGATTTGACTTTATATTTTTTATGCACAGAATTATCAAAATTAAATATAAATTTTTTAAATATAGAAAATAAAGAAAATGAATTTGATATATTTTTAGATATAGAAGAAAAAACACAAACAAATAAAGTTTTAGATATTCCTCTTATAAAATGTTTTGAAAATAAAAAATTTATTTTAAAATCAAACTCTTATGATAAAAGTTTAGATGTAATTTATAGTAAATTTGAAGAAAAAAATAAATCACAATTTATGACAGTATTAGCTGAAAATGAACTTTTTGATAAATCAATCGTGAACTTTTATATTAGTACAAAAGATGATGATGGTTTATCTTTTTATAGTCAAAAGTTTGATGGTCTTATAGATATTGTAAAACCTTTTTATATTCCAAATAGTATAGAACAGTTTTTTGAGACAATGAAAAACGATGAAACAAGTAGTAGATTACTGCAAAATTATAAAGAAAAGTTTGAAGATGATTACAATGAAGCTTTAAAAAGTGATATTTCTTCTTATAAAACAAAATCTTTTTATAATTATTGGAAAATCGCAAAACAAATATTATGTTTTAAAGAAGATATTTTAGAAAATGCCAACAAATGTATGCTAGAAAAAGGCCCGCGAATAGATTATAAACTTGTAGAAGATGAAAAGCTTTATAATAGAGAATTTGATTATGTAAAACTTATTAAATCAGCAATGAGTTTTAAATTAGCTGGGGTAGATGAAGAGACTATATCCTTAGGTTTTATAGAGAGTTTAGCCCATTTTATAGGGTATGAATTAGATAATATAAATAGCTCTTATGATTTAGATGGAGTTAGTTTATGTGGTGATATGTTTAGATATGATATATTTACTGCACTAGTAGAAAAAAGTATTACTAAAAACTTCAACATTTACTATAATAAGGAGTTTGTAATACAGAAATAAATATTTGGGGTTATGAATGTATGAAAAAATATATTTACTTTTTAGTGAGAATAGTAAAAATAATGAAGATGAAATAAATAAATATCTTAAAGAAAAATACAAACTTCAAGTAACTGCAAGAAATTATCAAAAAAAAATAAAAGAAAAAAATGCTCTTTACCTTCTTGATTTAAATGACAATGAAATCAAAAGTTTTTTTAAAGAGCATATCCACCATGATATAAATCTAGCTATTTTACCAAATGATGATGCTAATAATTGTATGTCAAACTATGGTATATCAAAGAATCTTAAAGAAGCACTTGACGATGCCTTAAATCAAAAACTATTAACAAAAATAGATTTACTTAAGTGTAATGATGAGATTATTTTAAATAAAATAGAAATAGGTGATATGCATGGTATAAACAGCTATAAGTTAAATACAAAGTTTGATAAAATAAAAACTTTTTTTAAAAACTTATTTAATATAAAATTTAAACCATATAAGTTTACAACTTCTCAAGATTATAGTTTTGAGACAGTGGCTTCGGGTATTATTATTTTAGAACACTCTTTAAATAGTAATAATAGTGCTTTAAAAGATAAACTCTCTATTCAAGATGGAAAATTAAATGCTTTGATATTATCACCTGGATCACTTTTAGCTTATTTTATATATTTAATCTCAATATTTTTTTATGAAAAAATCTCTGTTTTATCTCTTCCTAAAAGTTTAGGGTTTATAAAAAGTGAGTCTTTAAAAATAGAATCTAAAGAAGCTATGGATTATATCGCTGATGATATAGTAGTTAAAAATGTTAAAAGCATAGAGATTTTTGTTTTAAAAGATACTTTTAACCTACATTTAGGAAGTAAATTAAAAGAGTATATAAAAGATGAAAAAAATGATGAGGAAGAAAAAGAATCTATAGAAGTAGATAGTTTGCCAAAAGAGGAATTAAGTGAGGTTTTATTAAAAAAGAAGTTACCATTTTTTAAAAGAGCTTCTGAAGAGGATTTTAAAGATTTATTTTTAAGTCTTAAAAAAAGTGCAAAAATCACATTTATTTTTTCTACTTTAATGACTTTAAGTACCTTACTATCAACTACAGGACTTTTTGCTAACTCTTCTCCTGTTATTATTTGTGCGATGATTTTAGCCCCTTTAATGGCTCCTATGATATCACTATCAATGGGAGTGGTAAGAGCAAATAGTTTTTTGATTATACAAAGTATTAAAACCTTAACTTATGGGGTTATTATAGCCTTATTTGTATCTTCAATTTTTACTTGTTTTATGCCTTTAGATGAAATAACTTATGAGATGAAAAGTAGATTAAATCCTAATTTATTAGATTTACTTGTAGCAATTTTTTCTGGAATAGCAGGAGCTTATGCAAACTCAAAAGAAGAGGTAATCAAATCCCTAGCAGGAGTAGCAATAGCTGTTGCTTTAGTTCCTCCTTTAAGTGTAACGGGTATAGGTATTGGTCTAATGGATTTAGATATTATTTATGGATCATTTTTACTTTTTATTACCAACTTAGTGGGGATTACTCTTAGTGCTTCTTTAACATTTATTGTTTTAGGATACTCACCAATTAAAAAAGCAAAAAAAGGTTTACTTTATACGTTTTTATTATTAGTATTTATTAGCGTACCTTTAGTAAATACATTTGAAAAAATGGTCGAAAAAAATGAACTTTCAAATAAAATAAAAGAGTTAAAAAAAGTAAATGTAAATGATAAAGATATAGTATTAAAACTTTTAGATTTAGAAGATAAACAAGAGTATGTTTATGTAAGAATGGAGCTTATAAGTAATAGTTTCACAAGTACTTTAGAGTATAAAGCAATAAGAAAAGAAATAGAAAGAAGATTAAATCGAAAAATACTTTTAGAAGTATCTTCAAAATTAATAGTTAAATAAAGTGTGCAAATGATAAGTAAAAAAATAAAAGTAAAAGGTATAGTTCAAGGAGTAGGGTTTAGACCTTATGTATATAATTTAGCTTTAAAATATGATATAAAAGGTTGGGTAAACAATGATGAAGAAGGAGTTAATATTGTTCTTTATGCCTCTGAAAAAAACTGCACTAAGTTTATAGAAGAGTTAAGAAGTAAACCTCCTGTTTTATCAAAGATAGATTCTTTTGAGATAGTAAAAATAACAGAAAATAAAGAGTATAAAAGTTTTGAAATAATTCAAAGTACCAATGAGAATAATAAGAGTACTATTATCTCACCTGATATGGCAATTTGTCAAGATTGTATAGATGACATAAATGATAAGAGTAACTTTAGATACAATTATGCTTTAACAAATTGTACCAATTGTGGTCCACGATATTCTATTATAAAAACAGTGCCTTATGATAGAGTAAACACATCTATGTCTAAATTTAAATTGTGCTCTAAATGTGAAGAAGAGTATACAAATTCTACAAATAGAAGATATCATGCTCAGCCTGTAGCTTGTGAGGAATGTGGTCCAAAAGTAGTTTTGTATAATAAAAAAGAAGCATTATTTTCAAATATAGAAGCAATAAAAAAATGTGCAGATTATATTAATGATGGAAAAATAGTAGCAATAAAAGGTTTAGGTGGGTTTCATTTACTTTGTGATGCTACAAATGATGAGAGTGTTAAAGAGTTAAGAAATAGAAAAAATAGACCTCATAAGCCATTTGCATTGATGTTTGAAAATTTAAATACTATTAAAACTTATACAGTTATATCAAATAAAGAAGAAGAGCTTTTAGACTCAAAAGAAAAACCAATAGTATTAGTGAAAAAACAAAAAAATACAAATCTTTCTTTTTTAGTAGCTCCAAATATTGATAGACTAGGGTGCTTTATTGCTTATACGCCACTTCATCATTTATTATTTAGGTTTTTCAAAAAGCCTTTAGTTGCAACAAGTGCTAACTTAAAAGATGAACCAATTATTAGATTTAAAGATGAAATATTAGAAAAATTAGGACACGTTGTAGATTTTGTACTTGATTTTAATAGAGATATTGTAAATGCTTGTGATGATTCTGTTATACAAGTTGTCAACAATGATGTTTCAAAGTTAAGAAATGCTAGAGGATATGCTCCAACAACTATAAATTTAGAAAAAAAGACCAAAAAGAAAATATTAGCTTTAGGGGCAAACCAAAAATCAACTATTGCATTAGCTATAGAAAATAATATTATTGTATCTCCACATATTGGAGATTTAAACTCTATAGATTCTATTGAGTATTTTGTTAGAACTATTGATACTTTTAAAAACTTTTATGATTTTAAACCTGATATGATTGTTTGTGATAAGCACCCAAATTATGAGAGTGTAAAATGGGCAAAATCTCAAGATATTGAACTTGTACAAGTTCAACATCACTATGCTCATATTCTTTCAACTATGGCGGAATATAAGTTAAAAAACGATGTTTTAGGAATCTCTTTTGATGGTACTGGATATGGCGATGATGGAAATATTTGGGGTGGTGAGGTTTTTATATGTAATAAAAATGAGTATAAAAGGGCTTATCATTTAAAATATTTCAAACTTTTAGGAGGAGAAAAAGCTGTAAAAGAACCTAAAAGAGTTGCTTTATCTTTGTTATTCGATATTTATTCATTAGAAGAAGTTTTATTACTTGATAATAGTGTAATAAATGCTTTTTCAAAAAGTGAAATTAAGTTAATGCACACAATGTGGCAAAAAGGTTTAAATGCACCATTAACAAGCTCTGTTGGAAGACTATTTGATGCAGTTGCTAGTATTGCTAATTTGCTTCATATTCAAAGCTATGAAGGTCAAACAGGACTTATAATAGAACAAAACTATGATAAAACTATAACTGAGAGCTATGATTATAAAATTGAGAATAAACAAATAGATATAAGCCAAATGATAAAACAAATGCTAAAAGACGAAGATTCTAAACTTATTTGTTCTAAGTTTATTAATACTTTAGTCAGACTAATACTTGATATTTCTTCTACTCATAAAGATTTAGATGTTGTACTAAGTGGAGGAGTTTTTCAAAATAAAACTCTTTTAGAATTAGTATGTAAAAAGCTAAAAAATCAAAATACAAAATATTACTATTCTAAAGAAATTCCTTTAAATGATGGTGGAATTTCTGTTGGTCAAATTTACCATATAATTTAATTTTAAAAAGAAAACTTCTAAATAGAGTAGGGACTATTTAGATTCTTTTTCTTCTACTTTAGTCTTTTTGATATATAAAAATAAAAACTATAAAAAATCTACATTATATAATAAGTAAAAGTATAACAAAATATATAAGATATTAATGGAATAAATATATAATATTATGTATGAAAATATTCTAAAAACTCTATATATAGGCTTTATTTGAAAAAATAATTTTTTAGAAAAATTAGATGAAAATAGTTTTCAAAAATTTGATTTAAATTTATATAAAATGTATATATTTAAATACTATTAAATAAATACAAAATAAATTCAAATCTAATATATAAAATTTTATATGTTAAAATCACAAAAAATATTTAAGGTGAAAAATGATTAAAACAACTCATGAAATCTCAAATGAAAATGGATATATAAAATATAATTTTTTTGAAATACATCCAGATTTAGAAGCAATTATTGCAGAAGAGTATAATACTTATAACACGGATAAATTTTCAAAACAAGAATATTGTGAAGCAATGTATAAAAAGAATTTTTATGATAAGTATGATGAAGTTACTTACAAAGAAGTATATGAAAAGTATATAAATAATGAAAAGTTTAAAGAAAAAGCAATGTTCATTTATAGCATTGTAGATTTTGATAAGTTTAAAAAATTTGTAGAATTAAATCCTGAAATACAAAATCCTAATGATCTTACTATTACATATTCTATTTTAGATAGCAGTGGAGTAAAAGTTCAAATTTACAATCTTACTATCAATGATTTAGTTTTCGTATTTTAATTTTCTTTTTTTGCGACTAAGTTGCATTTAAAATATACTATGTATAATTATAACTTTAAATTATGCAACTTAGTTGTAAAAAAGGAATTATATTGAAAAAACTAATATTAGGTTCTCTTATTTTAAGCAGTACAATTTATGCTAGCACAACTTTAAATTATGCTTATGCTATTAAAGATTTTAATAACTCTATGACAAAAAAAAGTGGTGCAAAAATTCATAATTTTAGCATTCTTCATAACTTTAAAAATCATTCTTTTAATTTAGGATATCAAAGTGATAGAGTTAAGAGAGAACATTCAATAAAAAAAATTACTTTGCCTTCGTTAGATATAGAAAAATACAATTTGAAATATCTATATAAACTAAATGAAAATATAAAGTTGAAAACAAGTTATTTAAAAATTATTGATAATCTAGCTCCTACTGATCAAGGAAAAATTTATGGATTGGGTGGAAGTTATAATTTTACAAAAGCTTTAAGTTTAAAAGCTGATATATACAATAGTGATTATGAAAAATTTGATGTAAGACAATATGATTTAGCTATACAAAAAGCTTTTAAAATTGATAATACAAAATTAAAGATAATTGGCTTTGTAAAAAAAATAGATATTCATGGAGATAAATACGCTTCTTATACTTTTAAGAAAAAAGATTATCTAACAAAAGGTATTAAACTTGTAGCTAATCATCAGGGCTATATAGGAAGTGTAGCTACTTTTTTTGGAAAGAGAGCTTTTACTGTACTTGATGATGGAACTAAAGTTCAGCATCATGCCATGGAGCAAGATAAAACTTATATCTTAAGTGTTGGTAAAAAATTTAAAGAGTTTGATATTTTTTTAAAGTATTCTTTTCAAAATGGAAAAGAGTTACCTGAAAATAAAGAGGATGTAGATACAAAAGTTATGTCAATAGCTTTTTCATATAGATTTTAAAAGAGGTTTAAAACCTCTTTCATTATATAAAAAGTTTAGGATTTAAAAATCTTCCCAAATTTCTTTTTTTTCTTTTACTTCATCTTTTCCTTGGAACTCTTTCTCATTTGCATTTTGTACAATAGTATTTGCTATAGTAGAAGTATTTGTAGCTATTTTTTGAGTTTCAGTTGCTATGTTTGCATTTTTTTGAGTTTGTGCATCTAAAGAGTTTATGGCATCGTTTATTTGAACTATTCCTGTTTGTTGTTCATTTGAAGCATTAGATACATCACTTATAAGTTCAATTGTTTCATTTATATTAGATTTTAATTGAACATAACCTTCTTGCATATCATGAGCAATAGTTTTACCTTCATTTGCTTTTAATGTGGCTTTTTCTACTAAATCTTTAATCTCTTTTGCAGCCTCAGCACTTCTTGCTGCAAGGTTTCTAACTTCTTGTGCAACAACAGCAAAACCTTTTCCAGCTTCACCAGCTGTTGCTGCTTCTACCGCTGCGTTTAGTGATAAAATATTTGTTTGAAATGCTATTTGATCGATTACTGTTATTGCTTCATTGATTGAATCAACTTGTGTGTTTATATCATCCATAGCAGTAGTTGTTTTAAGTGCTAAGTTTTCACCTTTATTTGCTGATTGTGTAACACTTGATGTTAAATCATTCATTCTAGTAATTTTTTGTGTTGTTAAAGATATATTACTTGTGATTTCTTCAAGTGCTGCTGCTGTTTGTTCAAGTGATGCTGCTGCTTCATTTGAACTTATATTTAAAGTATCTACATTTTTAAGTAGTACATCTGAACTACTATTTAGTGTTAAACCATTTGATTTATTTTCAATTAACATAGTAGTAATAGAATCACCTAAACTATTAACTCCATTAGCTAATCTTTCTAAATGCTCTTTTATTCCCTTTGTATTTACTTTATTTAAATAGTTGTAGTTTGAAAACTCTTCAAGTACATCTAAAATATTTTCAATATTATGCTCTAAGTGTGAACCCATATTATTAAGAACATTTTTAAGTTCATTTAATGCAGGATTGTTTACTTCTGTTGTGATTCTTTGACATAAGTCACCTTTTTCAAATTCACCTAAAACTGTAATAGTCTCATCTATAATAGCTCTATCTTCTTCGATGCCTTTTTTAGCTTTTTGAATATTTTCATTTACAACTTTTGACATTATTCCTATTTCTGTATTTGTTGTATTTGATAATTGCTCAACTGTATTAGTTTCTCTATTTAAGTATTTAAAGAAGTTTAGTAAGCCTTCTTGGAACTGACTAATTTGATAGTTTATATCTCTTGGTATATAAATACCAAGTGCAAGAATTATTAATACTACTATAAGTGAAATAAGTTCAACAGCTATTTCTAAATTGTTATTTGTTTTTGAAACACTTGACCCAACAACATCTTGATCTTTTTTAATTGAGTGTTTTATATCATTTGCTATTTTAGCAATATTTGGACCAATAATATCAAGTTCTTTAACTACTTTATTTCTTTCATTAATTAAAGCAGTAATTTGTGTTAAACCATTTGAATATGTATCTATTAATAAAATAGCTTCTTTTAAAAGTTTTTTTCTTTGAGGTGTTTGAAGTTGTTTTTGAATCTTATTTAAGTCTTTATTTAAGTTTTTAAAGGCTTTTCTTGCTGTTAGATAATCTTCTTTTTTATTTGAAATTAAAAAGTTAGAAGTATAAAGTCTAGCTAAAAGTAAGTTTCTTATACTTTTTGCAGTAGCAAGGGAAGTTTTTAACTCGTCATCTTTTTCAGTACTATTCATAAGATTTGTTAAAAGAGTTTCAACTTTTTTACCATTTATATCTAAATTAGTGGCAACAACATTATTTTTAATTTGTACATATTCTGTTACAACTAAAAACTTTTTTTTATAATTAGATAAATCTTTTGATAACTCTTTTATCAAAGTTTTTCTTTTTGGCTCATAAATTTTATTTAAAGCCTCATCTGCTAATTTTTTGGTTTTGTTATAAAAATGTTCAAACTCTTCAATATCTTTATTTGATGAAGTATTTAAAAAATCTTTAACATTCATTCTTACCATCAACATATTTGACTGAACTCTACTTGCTAAAACAGTATTTCTAGCCATCTGTCTATAATTAGAAAAGCCTTCTGTAGATTTGTATATACCAAATACACTATATAGTCCCAGCAAAACTATAAGTATACTGATAATTGAAAATGAAATAATCAGTTTAGATTTGATTGTAAAATTATTCATTTTTGTATGCTCCTTTTTTAAAATTACTTCATTCTAATAAAAAAAACATTACAGTTTTTGCTTTTTACGTTATAAGTGAGGTTATATTTATGAATATATATTCACCAATTATTATCGAATCATAAAGTTACTATTAAATTTATATATTATAGAAAATAAGAATTAATTTTGAAATAATTATGTAATTGTTACATAATAGTTTAACTTAATTTTAGATAAAATCTTTTGTTTTTAAATTAAGGAGAACTATGAATTCATCAAGATTTACAAGGTTTGGATTTATTTTAGCTGCTGTAGGTTCAGCAGTTGGTTTAGGAAATGTATGGAAATTTCCGTATGTTACAGGTGAATATGGAGGTGGAGCCTTTGTATTAGTTTATTTAATTACAGCTTTATTTATTGGAGTATTTGTATTAATTTCAGAGTTACTTATTGGTAAGCTAGGAAGAAGTGATGCTGTTTCAATGTTTGAAAATTTAGCAGTTAGAAACAAAAAGCTTTGGAAATGGGCTGGCTTTATGGTAATTGTGCCATTAATAATTTTATCTTATTACTCTGTAGTAATTGGATGGATTTTCCATTATATAGCTATATCTTTACAAGGATTACCTTCAACAGTTGAACAATCAAAAGATATTTTTATGGGATTATTAACAAGTGATGTAAAAACACAACTTATGTATCATACTGTTGTATTTGTTTTAGTTACTGCAATTATTTTAAAAGGTATCAAAGATGGTATTGAAAAAATAAATAAAATTCTAATGCCTTTATTAGCACTAATTTTAGCAATATTATTTGTTTATTCTATAAATGTTGACAGTTTCTCTAAAGCTGTTCATTTTATGTTTGATCCTGATTTCTCGAAACTTACTTCAGAAGCTATTATTGTAGCTATTGGGCAAGCATTTTATACATTATCATTAGGTATGGGTATTATTATTACTTATGCGGCATCTCTTCCAAAAGAAGCAAATATTGTTAAGTCATCTATTTTAATCTCAATTATTGATACAATGGTAGCAATTGTTGCAGGTCTTATCATCTTTACTTTATTATTTGATAAAGGAGCAGAGTCTACAAAAGGTGCAGGTTTAGTATTTATTTCATTACCATCAGTATTCTATGAATTCGGTTCAATTGGTTCAACTTTAGCATTATTATTCTTTATTGCTATTGCTTTTGCTGGTATCACATCAGCTATTTCAATGTTAGAACCAACAGTATCATACTTCATAAATAGATTTGGTATGTCAAGAATTAAAGCTGCTATAATTTGTAGTGTATTCTTTTATATCTTAGGTATTGCAGCATTATTATCAAATATTTCAGATTATTCACCTATGTTAATGATAGGAGAAAAAGGTTTATTTGACTGGTTAGACTTCGTTTGTTCAACTATTTTAGTTCCAATTGGTGGAATTTTAGTAGTAGTATTCATCGGACACTTTATGGATAAAGAAGCAGTTGAAAATGAACTAGTTCCTTTAATGGGAAGCTTCTTAACAAAAGTTTGGTTCTTTATGGTTAGATATATTATTCCAATTGCATTAATTGTTGTAATTTTAAATGAAACAGGAATTTTTAAATTCTAGTATTTTATAACTATAAACAAAAAAGGGCTAGATATTTTATCTAGCCCTTTTTTTATATAAATAAAAATATATAAATACTCACTCCCATAATAGAAGTAAGAGTTAGTGAAGCAAAAATAGCTTTTCCTATTTTCTTATGAGCTGTATTTGAAAACTCTTTAAACCCACTTTTTTTAAATAGTTTAAAAGAACTTATATATAAATACAACCAACCAGCAATAGCAAAAATAGCAATAACAATATGTACAATTAAAAATATAAGTAAGAAATCATAAGAGACACCACTCTTTTCTGCATACTCTATAAAACCACCTGATATTCTAACTCCAATTTCAAATATTAAAACCATAATCAAAGTTACAACTAAAATTATAGTTTGAGATATAAAGTGAAGTTTATATTTTTTATCAACTGCTAGTTTAATACTATATGCTAGTAAAAAAGGAAGTAGTGCAAAAAAGATTGTCACTACATCCATAAATAAAAAAGCTTTCGTTCCTAAAAAGCCGGCTGCGAAAAACACTCTAGTTATCTTGTGCTTGATTTTTTAATGATTTGTCTATTAAAATAAATCCAAAGGGAACTAATGAATATACAAAATATTGAAAAGCTATACCTTTATCCCAATTGCATTTTTTTAATGCTTCAAATAAAAAAACACAGAAAAGTATAAATAACACACCATGACCCATACCTGCTATCTTAACAGGGTAAGGATTTTCTCCTATATACTTTATTGGCATTGCAATAAAAACTAATATTAAATAAGAAAGACCTTCTAAAAAAGAAATAATTCTAAATCTAGAATATGAATTTTTTAACATTTTTATCCTTTGTAATAAAAAATAGATTATATGAAAGTTTTATTTACAGTAAGTTAATATACTTACAATAGAATTATAAAAAGAGGATTTATGAATACAAATAAGATTATCTTTTCCCTATTAGTTTTATATATTTTAGCTGATGTGGTGCATACGTACTTTTTTAATTAATCTTATATAAGTATAATGTAAAAAGATATTTAAAAATAAACTAGGATAAAAAATATATGAGTGAAGAGCAGATTGAAACGATTATAAAAAATGAGAGGTTAGAAAATTTAGATTCAAGTAAAATTAATAAATTAGCTTATAATGAAAAAAATCTAAAAAATTTTATTAGTGAAATAAAAAATCCTTATTCAAAAATCATATCTGTTTTAATTCATAAAAAACTTGATGAAAAAGAAGCAAAGGATACTTGGAAAAAACTTGTTTCTCACATGAAAAGTTTAGAAAAAAGACTAAATAGAAAAGTAGGAATAAACGTAGCAAGTGTTGATTATATAGAAAACATAAAAAGTGTTTCTGAGGATATGAGAATCATCCTTGAAGATGAGTTTGATTCTATTTCTAAAATAGCAACAATTGATGAACTTACAGGACTTTATAAAAGAGATGTTTTAAATGTTTTTATTAAAAAGATTTTTGAAAAAACAAAAAGAAAGAAGTCTATATTTTCTTTTATAATGATTGATATAGATGATTTTAAAAATATAAATGATACCTATGGTCATCAAAAAGGAGATGAGATATTATCAAAAATTTCATCTCTTATAAAGAAAAATATTAGAAAAATGGATATTGCTTTTAGATATGGAGGAGAAGAGTTATGTGTGATTTTTCCTGATACAAATAAAGATGATACCTTTCAAATTGCAGAAAAAATAAGATTAGCTATTTTTGAAGAATATAAAGATAATATGAAGATAACAATTAGTATTGGAATAAGTTCTAATGAAAATATTTATGATAAACAAGATGAAGAAGATATTATAAAAAAAGCAGATGAATTACTTTATAAAGCAAAAAATAGTGGAAAAAATCAAGTAAGGGTTTAATAAAATGAATTTAAATATAGATATGAAAGACATAGGACAAATAGCAGTAGGGTCATTTGCTTTTGCTGTACCAATATCTTTTTCAGAAGAAGCTTGGAGAATTAGTGAGAGTCTTCCTTTTACAAATTTGACTTTAGTATTTTTATTATCTGTTAGTTTTCTAGCTTTATTTGCTTATGAAAGTGTCTTTCAAGGAAGAGTAGTTCATCGTATATTTGTTTTTATTTTAAGAATTATTATTGCATATATTATTTCTGCATTAGTTGTAGCTTTGGTTTTAATTTCTATTGATAAGTTACCTCTTTTAACAGAGCCTATAATAGCAATAAAAAGATTAATAGTAATTACTATGCCTGCTTCTATGGGAGCTATTATTGTAGATAGTTTTGATAAAGAATAAAGATTTAATAAATTTTATTAAGTATAGTAATTTGTTCTTTTTTCGAATAATTAAATTTAAACTCACACTCTTTTAAATAGTAAAAAAAGTGTTCTTGATTAAAGCCTTTATATTTTTTAAGGTTTTCTTCTAAAAAAAGCCAAAACTTTTTAAGGTTTGTTTTTTTATAGGATTCTTTAGAATAAATTTTATGCCAAGATAAATACTCTTGAAAATATTCACTCTCTTCTTTTGTTCTACTTGGTATTTGAGGCATTAGAAGTGTATATACCTTATCTTCTGAATAAAAACCAATAATATTAACAGCTTCAAATAAAGATTTGATTTTTTTTTGTCTTTGTTTTGTATTAAAATAATAATACTCTTCATAATTACTATAATCTTTTGCTGTTTTGTTGTATTCCTCTTCTAAATATTTTGATAGTTTATATCTTAGTTGATCATATCTATTTTTAGCAGTTCTATAATTAATATGTAAAAGTTTTGCTGCTTCATTTGCATTTATGTTATTACAAAAATATTCAATAATTTTTGTGTCTTTTTTGAGCTTTTTAAGAGAGTATTTTTTCTTGCAATTTTTGCATTTTATGTAATTGTTTTCAATATGATAAAAAGTACTATTGTTACAGTTTTTACATCTCATAAAAACATTTTAGCACTTTTTATCAAAGTTATAGATTATAAGACAAGCTTAAAAACTTGTCCATTCGTCATCATCTTTTGAAGAATTATCTTCAAATTTTTGATTTTCAATTTTAGAAGTTTTATTTTCTTTTTTTGGAAGTTTTATATTATATGTTGCATTTTGTTGTTCTGTTTTTGAATCAAGAGTTTTTGCTTTTACTTCATCTTTTCCGATAAACTCTTTTGCATTTGCATTTTCAACAACTAACTTAGCAATATTATCAGTTTGCACTGCAACTTTATAAGTTTGATTTGCAATCATTGCATTTTCTTGTGTTTGTCTATCTAAAGAGTTCACAGCGTCATTAATTTGCTCAATACCTGAGAGTTGTTCTTTACTAGAAGCTTCAACATTTTTGATTAAGTCAATAGTTTTGTTAATATTAGTATTTAACTGCTCATATCCACTAATCATTTCATCAGAAATCTTTTTACCTTCATCGGCTTTAATTGTAGCTGTTTCAACTAATTCTTTAATCTCTTTTGCAGCTTCAGCACTTCTTGCTGCAAGGTTTCTAACTTCTTGTGCAACAACTGCAAAACCTTTTCCTGCTTCACCCGCAGTAGCAGCTTCTACCGCTGCATTTAGTGAAAGGATGTTTGTTTGGAAGGCAATTTGATCAATTACTGTAATAGCGTCATTAATTGCATTTACTTCATTATCTATTTCTGTCATAGCATCTGTAGTTTTATTTGCTAATGCTTGTCCTTGTGAAACAGAATTTGTTACACTTGAAGCTAATTTAGACATTTCAACTACATTTTGAGTATTATTTGATATATTGCTAGAAATCTCTTCAATTGCTGCTGCTGTTTGTTCTAGTGATGCAGCTGCTTCATTTGAATTTTTATTTAAAGTATCAACATTATTAAGTAAAATATTACTACTATCTCCTAGTGTTAAACCATTTGACTTGTTTTCTACTAACATATCATTTATAATATCAGCTAGATTATTTAGTCCCACAGTAACACCACTATTACAGCCATGAATTCTATGCGTAAAATCAAGAGCAGCATATCTTTCTAGTGCAAAAGAAATATCATTTATATTTGTACAAACTCTAAGTTGTAAGCTATAAAGCATTTCATTTATTTGCTCTCTTAAGTTTTCTAAACTTGCAGTTTTTGTTGCATGATCTAATCTTTTATTCAAGAATCCATCTTTTATAACATGAACAATATCATTTATTTCATCTAAGAATTTATTATCTGCATCTATAGTATCTTTTGCTTGTTGAATATTTTTATTTACAACTTTTGCCATCGCTCCAAACTCATCTTTTGCAGAATCGTCTAACATTTTTACATGATCACTTTCTTTATTTACATATTGGAAAAAGCTTAAAAGACCATTTTGGAAGTTTTTAATTGAACCTAATAACTGATTAGATAATAAAAGACTAAATGTTAAGAATAATAAAATAGATAAAACTGCAATAGCAATAAGTACATTACTCATAATAGCTTGTGCTTCATCTTTGTGTTTTATAGCATTTTCATTTATTGATGCTAACTCTTTTTCAAGTTCTAATCCTTTTTGAACCATTTGTTTTATAACATTTAAGACTTTAGGACTATCTTCTTTTTTACCATTTTTAAAATCAGTTATTTTATCAGAGGCAAATTTATCAAAATTTTTGATATATTCATCTGATAAAGAAAGAATACTGTTAGCTAATTTTAAATTTTTTTCATCATCAAGTAAAGGTTTTAATTTTGTGACTTGATTATTTAAGTTTTTAAAATCATTTCTAACTTTATTTGCAGTCTTTTCACTTGGAGCTCTTAAAAATTGATAAACTGAAATTCTACCTTTTAGAACTTGTTGAATAAAAACATCTGTCTCTACTGCTACGTGAATTCTCTTTTCAGCCATACTATTAAAGTAGCTGAAAACTAAACTTGAAACTATTACAATTCCTATAAATGTGATAGGTAGTATTAATAGTTTTACTTTTGTACTAATGTTTTTTAGCATTGGTATCTCCCTTATTTAATAAAACGAATATTAATTATTGCTTAAAATTATTAAAGAATAAATTAAGGTTAGTACTTTTTTGTTATAAATATCGTTATATCTGTATATAATACTATAAAACTCAATATATTAGGTATAACTATTACTTATTATATTAGAAACAATAGTTTTTTAATAATAATTTTTTCCAAAAAGTACACAAGAGACAAATAAAATTAGATTAAATTTATGAAATATGAGATAAACTAATAAAAATGAATAACTATTCACAAAAAAGGAATAAAATATGTGTACAGATTGCGGATGTAGTATTACAGATCACCACCATCATCATGACCATGACCACTCTCATGGAGATTCAGCTTCTCATCAAGCTGCACATGATACTTTACATCATAACCCACAGTTAAATGATACTAAAACTATTTCAGTTATTAAAAAAATATTAGATAAAAATGACCACGAAGCAGCTCACAATAGAGCACACTTTGATAAACAAGGTGTATTAGGTATTAACCTTATGTCAAGTCCTGGAAGTGGAAAAACAACTTTACTTGAGAACTTAGCTGATATGGTTGATTTTAAATATGGTGTTGTTGAGGGTGACTTAGAGACTAATAGAGATGCCGATAGATTAAAAGCTAAGGGAATCAAAGCTACTCAAATTCAAACTGGTTCAGCATGTCACCTAGATGCATTTATGGTTCATAAAGGTTTACATGATATGCCTTTAGATGACTTAGATGTATGTTTTGTTGAAAATGTAGGGAACTTAGTATGTCCGGCATCTTATGATGTGGGAACTCACTTAAATATTGTATTAGTATCAGTACCTGAGGGTGAAGATAAAATTGCTAAATATCCAGTTATGTTTAGAGCAGCTGATTTAATTCTTATTACAAAAACAGATTTACTTCCTCACTTCCAATATGATGTGGAAAAAGAAAAAGCGGAAGCTAGAAAATTAAAACCAAATGTAGATATTTTAGAAGTAAATATCAATGATAAAGAGTCACTTCAAAGAGTAATTGACTGGATTGAATTTAAAAGAAAGATGCGATAAGCGTTAAGAAAAGGTAAACTGCTTTACCTTTTTAGATTAGAGCCCGTAATCATGTGCTTAAGCACGATGGAGGGGCGTACAATAAAGGAGAAAAATTAATATGTGTCTGTCAATTCCTTCAAAAATTAAAAGCATCGATGAAGAGATGAACACTTGTGTAGTTGATACTATGGGTGTTGAGAGGTCTGCTTCTTTAGACTTAATTGACCAAGAAGTAAAAGTTGGTGATTATGTGCTGTTACACATTGGCTTTGCTATGAATAAGATTGATGAAGAGGATGCTTTAGAGTCATTGAAAATTTATCGAGAAATTATAGACAAAATGGAAGAGGAGGAGCGTCAAAGAGAAGACAATAGTTTGTCTTCTTTAGCTCCGCACGCCGATTGCGATGTGGATGCGAAGCAAACACCGCAAGACGGCAAGATAGGTAAGATTATTGCTGAGTCTGAAAATTGTCCAAACCGATAGGGTAATAGTATGGAAAAAGAATTAGAATTAAAAGAGGAGAATCGTAAAAAAAATGATAACAGTTTATCATTTTTAGATTCGCACGGCGATTGTTTATGTGAGGTACGAGCATACAATACGCCTATGTTGGAGCGATTATGGAATTAGAATTAAAAGATCTTTATGACGGTTACAGAAACCCAGATGTTATTAAAGCTTATGCTAAAATCATAAATGAAGATGCTAAAAAATTAGGAAAAACTATAAATATCATGGAAGTATGTGGTGGTCACACTCACACTATCATGAAGTATGGTATTCCTCAATTATTACCAGATAATATTAACTTCATTCATGGTCCTGGATGTCCTGTATGTATTATGCCAAAAGAGAGAATCGATAGTGCATATATCCTTTCACTTCAAGAAGACGTAATCTTAGTTACTTTAGGTGATATGATTAAAGTTCCAGGAAGTAAGGGAAGTTTACAAGATGCAAGAAGTAAGGGTGCTGATGTAAGATTTGTTTACTCACCTATGGACTGTATCAAAATAGCCAAAGAGAATCCAAGTAAAAAGGTGATTTTCTTTGCTATTGGTTTTGAGACAACTACACCTATGACATGTTCACTTTTAGAAGCTGTTGTAAAACAAGGTATTGAAAATGTATTTTTCCATATCAATCATGTAACAGTTCCAGAAGTAATGAAAGAGTTAATAGATAGTAGAGATGAACATGTAGATTCATATAACAACAGAATTGATGCTTTCTTAGGGCCTTCTCATGTATCTGTTATTAGTGGTTCAAAAATCTATGAGCAATTTCCAAGAGATTATAAAAGACCAGTAGTTGTTGCAGGGTTTGAGCCAGTAGATGTAATGCAGTCAATTTCTATGATTTTAAAACAGTTTATTGAAGATAGATGTGAACTTGAAATCGAGTATAAAAGACTTGTATCTTACGATGGAAATCAAAGAGCACAAGATATGATGGAAAAATACTTTGATAAAGTGATGTTTAAATGGAGAGGATTAGGAAATATCCCTTCAAGTGGACTTGAACTAAAAGAAGAGTATTCAAAATACAATGCAAAAGTAATTTATAAAGATGTATTACCAATGCAAGAAATAGAAGATCATAAACTATGTATTTGTGGTGATATTTTAAGAGGGATTGCAAATCCTCCTGATTGTACAGTATTTGGAACTGCATGTAAGCCCACTCGTCCTATTGGTTCATGTATGGTTTCTAGTGAGGGTGCATGTGCGGCGTACTACAAGTATGGAAACTTACTAAAATAGTTATTAAGTACCAGCTTTTTGTAAAACTCTGCGTTGAAAAGTAAAATTTAGTTACTCACTTATTAAAAGTAAGCTCCTAGCTAAATTTTGCTTTCCGCCTTGATTTTTACTAAAAATCTAACCCTTATTAACAATTTTAAATATTTTAAAGAGAGAAAATATGAAAACAGTAACACTGGCTCACGGAAATGGTGGAGCAGAAAACCAAGAGTTAATCTCAAAGGTTTTTTATAGAGCATTTAAAAATGATATTTTAAATAAAAGCGAAGATGCTGCGATTATCCAAGATGGTAGTCTTGCTTTTACAACTGATTCATTTACAGTAAGTCCTTTGTTTTTCAATGGTGCAGATATTGGAAAGCTAGCAGTTTGTGGTACTTGTAATGACTTGAGCATGATGGGTGCAAAACCAAAATACTTAACTTGTTCAGTTATTATTGAAGAGGGTTTTGAGATAAAAAGCTTAGAGAAGATCGTAAAGTCTATGAAAGAAGAGCTAGCTAAAAATAATGCTATCGTTGTAAGTGGTGATACAAAGGTAGTTCCAAAAGGAAGTGTTGATAAGATTTTTATTAATACTACTGGTATTGGAGAAGTTATTCAAAAAGGTATTAGCTCGAACAGTGTATCTGAAGATGATGTGATTATTGTAAGCCGTGATGTGGGCGCACACGGTGCTACTATTTTTGCAGCACGTGAAGGTATGGATATAAATACAGATTTACAAAGTGACTGTGCTTCTTTATGGCCACAAGTAAAAGCTTTAATTGATTCAGGTATTAAAATCACTGCTTTAAGAGATGCTACAAGAGGTGGAGTTAGTGCAGTTCTTAATGAATGGGCTAATCAATCTAATGTATGTATTGAAGTTCAAGAAGAAAAAGTACCAGTAGCTGATGAAGTGAAAGGTATTTGTGAATTACTTGGATTTGAAGCTATGAGTTTAGCAAATGAAGGAACTTTTGTATTAGCTGTAAATAAAGATGAAGCTGATAAGGCACTTGAAGTTTTAAAACAGTTCGAGAACTCATCAAATGCTTCAATTATCGCAGAAGTTTCGCAAGCTTATGAAAAAAGAGTTGTTCTTCACTCATCATGGGGAACAAAAAGATTTTTAGAATTACCAACTGGTGAGTTATTACCAAGAATCTGTTAGTAGTTTTGTATGAAGATACTTTTAATAATATCAAGCTTTAACTCTTTATCTCAAAGTGTTTTTTGTAAGCTTAGAGAACTAAATCACGAAGTAAGTGTAAAGTTCGCTATTTCAAAAGAACTTATGATAGAAGAGGTTGAAAGAGTTAAACCTGATATAGTATTATCTCCCTTTTTAAAAGAGTATCTTCCTGCACAAATATTTGAAAACTACGATAGTTTTATATTACACCCAGGAATCATTGGAGATAGAGGTCACAACTCCCTTGACCATGCTATAAATAATGAAGTTCAAAACTGGGGTGTAGTAATACTAAAGGCCGCTCAAGATCTTGATGCAGGTGATATATATGCCCAAGCTTCATTTGATATGAGAGTTGCAAGTAAAGCAAGTATCTATAGAAATGAAGTAAATAAAGCTACTTTAAAAGCTTTAGAGCAGTTCTTAGAAAACTATCAAAATAAAGATTTTATCCCAACACCTCAAATACTAAATGACATTCATGAACCAATAACTATGGATAAAAGAATCATAGATTGGGATAAAGATAATACAGAGCAAATAATCAAAAAGATAAATATGTCAGATTCCTATCCTGGTGTTAGAGATAATATCCAAGGAATTGAGTGTTATTTATATGGTGCAAGTTTTGAAGAAAACTTCAAAGGTGAACCTAAAGAGATTTTAGCCAAAAGGGATGGAGCTATTTGTTTAGGAACAGTTGATGGAGCAATTTGGATTTCTCATATAAAAGAAGTTGGTTCTTTTAAACTTCCCGCTACTTATGTACTAAAAGAGAAAATTAAAGGTATAAAAGAGAATAGGTTACCACTTATTGTTGATTATAAATCTAAAACCTATCATGAAATCTCAATGATAGAAGACGGAGAAGTTGTATATCTATACTTTAACTTTTACAATGGAGCTATGAGTTCTTCCCAAGCTATTAGATTAAAGTATGCTATTGATTATCTAAAAGAAGAGTACAAAGTATTAGTACTAATGGGTGGTGATGATTTCTTTTGTAATGGTATTCATCTAAATATTTTAGAAGATAGTAAAAAACAAGGGGAAGATGGCTGGAGTAATATCAATGCTATTAATGATGTGGTTAAGTCAGTCTTAGAAGCAAGCGATATTATAACTATTGCATCTTTTGGCAAAAATGCAGGTGCTGGTGGAGTATTCTTAGGGCTTGCTTGTGATTATGTAGTAGGATGTGATGGAGTTGTTTTAAATCCTCACTATAAAACTATGGGACTTTCTGGAAGTGAGTATCATACTTATATCTTACCAAAAAGAGTAGGACAAGAAAAAGCTCAAAGCTTACTTGATGAGTGTTTACCTCTAAGTGTTAGTGAAGCTAAAAATATAGGTATGATTGATGAGGTATTTGAAACTGAAAACTACTTTGAATCACTTCAAGATTTTGCCAATGAACTTATAGAAGATGAAGATAATTTTGAAGAGTTAATAGATAAGAAAAAAGATAGATTTTATGATGATGAAGATTTAATGGAAGAAAAAAAAGAAAAAGAGTTAGCCATAATGTATGATGAGTTTTGGCAAAAAGATTCAGAGTTTCACTCACTTCGATATAACTTTGTAAATAAAGTAAAACCAAAAAACACACCAAAAAGATTAAAGGATATATAAATGCACGAATATAGTATTGTTCAATCATTATTAGAATCTTGTGAGCAACACGCAAGGGAAAATGAAGCAAAAGAAGTTACAAAAGTAGTAGTAAAAATTGGTGTTTTATCAGGAGTTGAGCCTGATTTATTACAAACTGCATTTGATACGTTTAAAGAACAAACAATTTGTCATAATGCTGAATTTGTTTTAAGTATACAAAAAATAACTATAAAATGTAATAACTGTAAAACAGAGTCTACTTTAGAAAAAAATGAATTTTTATGTCCTAAATGCCAAGAAAACGATATTGAAGTTATAGATGGAGAGGATATGTACTTAATGTCCCTTGAAATGAGTTAATAAAAAGTTAAATTAATAACAGATACTCTTAATATAAAAAATCATTTATATAAGAGTTCTTATGAAAAAAATATATTTAGAAAAATTAATTTATAAAAATTATTTAAAAACTTCTTTAACTTCAATTTTACTGATAGAAATACTATTAATCATTATTTACTTTTCAGTAAATAGTAATATGGCTAAGATTAGTATTGATTTTTTATTAAAAGATATTAAGACTAATACAAATGAATTAGTAGAAACAAAAATACAAAATCTATCCAATAAGTTTTCACAAATTGAAAATCTTACGAAAATACTACAAAATGAACATAAATACTTTTTTGAAAATAAAGATATGTTTATATATAAAAATCATAAGAACTTATTTAAATATACAGATGATGGCGTTTTTTATAAAGAGGTAGATAATGGCGGTAGTTCTTTGATTCTTTCAAAGAAAACACAACTTACAAAAGAAGTAGAAGAAAAA
Source organism: Arcobacter sp. YIC-80 (assembly GCF_044841725.1). Lineage (NCBI taxonomy): Bacteria > Pseudomonadati > Campylobacterota > Epsilonproteobacteria > Campylobacterales > Arcobacteraceae > Arcobacter > Arcobacter sp. YIC-80. Next base: position 88,910 of record NZ_JBJBSI010000001.1, read on the forward strand.
ATATATTTAACAGAATATTTTGATAAGACTTTTAAGTCAATAGTTCAAAATGATAGCAGTATAATTGCTACACACTTTAATTCCGTAGAAAACTTTACTAGATATTATCCTTTTATTGAAAATATTTATGATGTTTTGCCAAAAAACTTAGAAATGACAAATTATGATTTTTATAATAAAGCACTTGATAAATATAATCCTTCAAGAAAGCCTATATGGACAGAGGTATATTTGGATCCAGCAGGTAAAGGTTGGATGATGAGTAGTATTGCTCCAATTTATAATAATAATATTTTAGAAGGAGTTTCAGGAATAGATGTAACTATTAATACCTTTATTAATGATTTTTTAAATATAAAACTACCATATCAAGGTAAATCTTTTATCCTTAGTTCAAGTGGTAAGATAGTGGCAATGGAAAAAGAGATTGAAAGTATATTAAATATTAGTGAAGTTACTGCTTATAATTATAAAGATAGTTTAAGAATTGAAAAAACAATTTATAAATCAGAAAAATTCAACCTTCTTAATTATTATAATAATAAAATAGCTAATACTTTTAAAAATATTTTAAAATCCAAACCCTATAATAATAAAATATTAATTGAAGATAAAAAATATCTATTATTTGCACAAAAACTTGAAAATACTTCATGGTATATAATCTCTTTAATATCAGAAGATAAAGTTTTAGAAAAAATAAATAATTTAAAAGTTGACTATAAGAAATTAGGATATTTGATAATTGCATGTATTTTAGTCTTTTATTTTGTATTCTTTATATTTTTATATTTTAAAGCAAAATATTTAGTAAATACTATCAATAAACCAATATCAAAAATCATTGACCTAACAAGAAATATTGGTAGATTAAGTGAAGTGTCAAAATTGGAAAAATGTGGAATAGTTGAAATAGATAAATTAAGTGAAAATTTCAATAAAATGTCAAAAGAGTTAAATTTAAGAACAAAAAAGTTAGTTGAATCTGAGACTAAAAGAGTACTAAATGAAAAATTAGCAAATATTGATGCTTTAAGTGGAGCGTATAATAGAAGATTTTTGGATGAATTTATTGAAGGTTATCTAAAAATTGTAAAAAGAGAAAAAAATGATTTATCTATTCTTTTAATTGATATTGATGATTTTAAGAAAATCAATGATACTTATGGTCATGATATAGGTGATGAAGTAATTAAGCATTTTGTAGAGACTACTAAACAAGCAGTTAGAAAAAATGATTTATTGATAAGATATGGAGGAGATGAATTTTTGGTTCTTCTTCCCAATACTAATTTGGATTCATCTTTTAATGTAGCACAAAAAATAGCTCAGAAAATAAAAAATAGTAAGTTTAATGAAAAATATAATTATACACTTAGTATAGGAAGAGCTTGTTATATTGAAAGTGATAATAGTATTGATGATATTATTATCAGAGCTGATAAAGCTTTATATGCGGCAAAAGATAAAGGCAAAAACATAATTGTATAAAATAAGCATAAAAGTAAATAAAATATATAACTTTTCTATAAAAAATACATTTTAATAAGCTATTCTTACATAACTTTTACATAAAATTATGATATCGTTTTTATCAAAAGGAGTATAGATGAAAAAAGTATTAAGTTTAGCATTAGCCACTGCATTAACTAGCGGTATAGCTTTGGCAAAAGAAATAAAAGTAGGTGCAGTAATGCCAATGTCAGGTCCATTAGCAGCTTATGGACAAGTAACTAACTTAGGGGTAGAGTTAGCACATAAGTTACAACCTACATTAAAAAATGGGGATACTATTAAACTTGTTTTAATAGATAATAAAGGTGATAAAGTAGAGACAGCAAATGCAACTACTAGACTAATTTCTTCTGATAAAGTAGTTGCTATTTTAGGTGCATTAACATCTACAAATACAGCTCAAACAATTGCTATTGCAGATAAGAAAAAAGTACCTGTAATTGCTTCTGTTGCTACAAATGATAGATTAACGGCAAGAAGAACTTTTGCTAATAGAGTTTGTTTTACAGATTCCTTTCAAGGCGAAGTAGTTGCTAATTATGCAAAAAAGCAAGGTTATAAAACTGCTGTAGTTGTAGTTGATCAAGCACAGGTTTATTCACTTGGACTTGCTAAAGCTTTTCAAAAAGCATTTAAGAAAAATGGTGGAGATATCGTAAAAGTTATTAAAGTTACTTCAGGAGATAAAGACTTTAAAGCTGTAGTATCTCAAATCAAAAAAATCAATCCTGATTTTATGTTTATGCCTTTATATCATCCAGAAGCTTCTATGATAGCTAGACAATCAAAACAATTAGGATTAAGTAAACCAATGTTTAGTGGAGATGGAGTTGCTAACCAAACATTTATTGACTTAGGCGGTGAGTCAGTAGAAGGTTATATGTTTACAGACTTCTTTGACTATACAAATCCTCCATCACAAACATCAGCAAAATTTGTTAAATTCCATGAAAAAGAGACTGGAAAAGCTGAAATGAATTCATTTACAGCTTTAGGTGCAGACACTTATAATATTTTAATTGATGCAATGAATAGATGTGAAGATCCAACTGATTCTATTTGTATAAATAATGAAATTAAGAAAACTACTGACTTTGATGGAGTTTCAGGAAAAATCACTATTAACAAAGAAGGAAATGCAACAAGATCTGCAGTTATTAAAGAGATTAAAGGTGGAAAAGCTAGCTTTAAAGCGACGGTTAACCCATAATAGAAAATCATTTTTTTAAAAGTCTAGCAAATATTGCTAGGCTTTTTTTTTGCTTTAGGAAAAGAAATAGGGTTGCTTTTTCTATTGTAAAAATGGATTTTTTACAAATTCAGGAGTTTTAATGGATTTATTAACATTTATGCAACAGATGGTAAACGGATTCTCATTGGGATCTATGTATGCTTTAATTGCGATTGGTTATACGATGGTATATGGGGTATTAAGGCTTATTAATTTTGCCCATGGAGATATCATGATGGTTGGTGCCTTTTTAGGTTATGCTTTTATAGCAATTTTTGAGTTACCTTTTTCTTTAGCAGTATTATTAGCAGTTATACTATCTTCTTTAGTTGGTATTTTAACAGACAAAATTGCTTATAAACCTTTAAGAGAAGCACCAAGAATCTCACTACTTATTACAGCTATTGGTATTTCTTTTTTCTTAGAAAACTCTTTTACTGTTTTTGCAGGTGGAGTTCCAAGAGCTTTCCCTGTTCCTGAGTATATGGAAAATATTTTTAATGTAGCAGGTATCACTTTTAGTGTATCTTCTATAATGGTTCCTATTGTTACTTTAGTTCTTTTAGTTGGTATTTTATTTGTATTATATAAAACAAAATATGGTATGGCTATTCGTGCTTTATCTTTTGATTTTAAAACTGTAAACCTTATGGGAATTGATGCAAATATGATTATTTCGCTTGTATTTGCTTTAGGTTCTGCTCTTGCAGCAGTTGGAGGTATTTTCTGGGTAGTAAACTATCCATCAGTTGAGCCTATGATGGGTGTATTAGTTGGTCTTAAAGCCTTTGCTGCTGCTGTTGTTGGTGGAATTGGTTCTGTAACAGGGGCTGTATTGGGAGGTTTTATTATTGGCTTCACTGAAGTTGTTGTAATTGCATTTTGGCCTGAACTTGGTGGTTATAAAGATGCTTTTGCATTTATTTTCTTAATTCTTGTACTTTTATTTAAACCAACTGGAATTATGGGTGAAGATTTAGAAAAGAGTAGGTTTTAGTCATGATGAACGATACAATATTTACAAAACAAAGACTAATAAACTTAAGTTTAATAATCACAGCTATTTGGTTTACATGGTTTGCTCAAGTAACTTTTGACGACTATACAGTAAGAATTATAAATAATGTTTGTATTTTTATAATTTTAGCTGTTTCATATAATCTTATAAATGGTGTGACAGGTCAGTTATCACTTGAACCAAACGGGTTTGTTGCTGTTGGAGCTTACATAACTGCTATTTTAACTTTAGATGCAGATACTATGCTTTATCAATTCTATTTAGAAGATCCATCTGAATGGGTCTTAGCATTACAAGCTGATTTTGCTTGGGCATTACTGTTTTCAGGTATTATTTCAGCACTTTTAGCTTTAACTTTATCTTTTCCTGTATTTAGAGTAAGAGGGGATTATTTAGCTATTGTTACTTTAGGGTTTGGTTTTATTATTAAAATCTTAGCTATTAATAATCCTCAAATTACAAATGGTTCATTAGGTTTAAATGATATTCCAGAGTTTTCAAACCTTTACTGGACAGGTGGAATTGCTATTTTTGCAGTAGTTGCTATTTTAAATGTGATTTATTCAAAATATGGAAGAGCTATGAAAGCTGTAAGAGACGATGAAGATGCAGCAACTGCAATGGGAGTAAATACTTTTAAGACAAAAACTTTAGCCTTTAGTACATCAGCATTTTTTGAAGGTGTTGGTGGTGGTTTACTAGCAGCCCTTTTAACTTCTATCAGTCCAGATTTATTTACATTTTTACTTACGTTCCAATTGTTAATCATAATCATTTTAGGTGGTTTAGGTTCAACTACAGGGGCAATTTTAGGAACTATTTTTGTAATGGCTGGCTTAGAATGGATGAGATTCTTGGATGAACCTATGAATATTTTTGGTTTCCAAACAGAAGGAACACCAGGTATGAGAATGGTTGTTTTCTCATTAATTCTTATAATTGTAATGCTATTCGCAAGAGAAGGATTAATGGGTAAAAAAGAGTTATTTGATCTTAAAATTTTTAAGAGAAAAAAGGGGAATAAATGATTTTAGAAGTATGTAACGTAACTAAGAAATTTGGAGGAGTTACAGCTATAAAAGATACCTCTTTTCATGTAAACTCTAAAGAGATTTATGGTCTTATTGGTCCAAATGGAGCTGGTAAGACTACTATGTTTAATATTATTACAGGAAATTATGAACCAACACAAGGACTAATAAAGTTTCATGGTCAAACATTAAATGGTATAAAACCACATAAAATTGTACATAGAGGAATAGCAAGAACTTTTCAAAATATTAGACTATTTAATTCAATGACTGTTTTAGATAATGTTTTAATTGGCTTTGACTATCAAGCTTCTTATTCATATCTTGAAGCAATGCTTAGATTTCCTAGATTTTTCTTAGAAGAGCGACGAATTAGAAAAAGAGCTTTTGAAATTATGGAAGTACTTGGAATTGCTGAGTTTGCAGATGAAATGGCTACATCTTTATCTTATGGACAGCAAAGAAAAGTGGAAATAGCAAGAGCCTTAGCAGCAGCTCCACAACTATTGCTTTTAGATGAACCAGCAGCTGGTATGAACCCTCAAGAAACTCATGAGTTAGCAGAACTTTTCTTTAAGATTAGAGATGAATTTGATGTTACAATTTTATTAATTGAACATGATATGAAGTTTGTAAATAAACTTTGTGATAGGGTAATGGTTCTTGATTATGGGAAAACTATTTTTGAAGGTGATATTAAAGACGCCATCAAAGATGAAGAAGTTATAAAAGCTTACCTTGGAGATTTTAAACATGCTTAAAGTAAAAGATTTAAAAGTATATTATGGATTAATAAACGCAGTAAAAGGTATAGACTTTGAAGTAAATGAAGGACAAATTGTTTCACTTATTGGATCAAATGGTGCTGGTAAAACTTCAACTTTACAATCAATTGTAAATGATGTTAAAAAAACTGGAAGTATTGTATATGTTGATAATGATATTTCAAAGATGAAAACCCATAAGATTATACAAAGCAATATTGCACTTGTTCCAGAGGGAAGAAGATGTTTTCAAAACTTAACAATTGAAGAAAACTTAAGAATGGGTGCATTTAATAATGACGATAAATATGAGGAATTATTGGAACACATGTTTAAGTTATTTCCTAGACTTGTATCAAAAAAAGGTCAGTTAGCTGGAACTATGAGTGGAGGGGAACAACAAATGTTAGCAATTGCTAGAGCTTTGATGTCAAGCCCAAAACTTCTAATGCTAGATGAACCTTCTCTTGGACTTGCTCCAAAAATTGTAGGAGAGTTATTTCAAACTATTGAAAAATTAAGAAACGAAGGTATTACAATTTTACTAGTAGAACAAAATGCCTTTGCAGCTTTAGAAATCTCTGATTATGCTTATGTATTAGAAAACGGTGAGATAGCTTTAGAAGGAAAAGGAAGTGAACTTATAGACTCTGATGAAATTAGAGCAAAATATCTTGGTGCTTAAACTTTAAAAAAGAAATAGTAGCTAAAATACGGCTACTATTTTATAAATTATTATTTATCTATCATTAACTATCAAGTTATATAATATTTATAACAATTAAAAAACTATTTAGGAATTTACATAAATGCTGTTAATGCAATTAGAAACAAAAGAGAAATTTTCATTTTTACAACTTGCTCATTATTTGGCAAGAATTGATAAAAGTTTTGGTGAAAAAGAAGAAGAGATAATTTTAGAGTATTGTTCTGAAATGGGTATTGATAATATCGACATGTTTGATGAAAATAGTTTTTGTTTAGAAACTATTTTAAATGATTTCAAATCAAAGAAAAGCCAAAAAATAGTACTTTTAGAACTTATGATACTAATTCATATTGATAATAACTTTGATATAAATGAAAAAGAATTAATAAAAAATATATGTAGTAAATTTGATATTTCTTTAGAAGATGCAGATGATTTTTCTCAATGGGGTAAATCAGTAGCTATGTTGTATCAAGTAGCAAAAATATTTATAAATGATAAAAAAGAGGCATAACTACAATTCTTTAAACTTTCTTAGTAGGAAACTTTTGATAAAATCTCATTATGGAAATAATAGAGACATTAAATACTAAGCTTGATAAAATTTTACATGATTATGAAAGACTGAAACTAGAAAACCAGTCTTTAAAACAAGAGATAGAAACTCTTAAGAATGACAATGATGAACTCATTCGAAATAATCAAGATATGTTTCTAAGAATTGATAGTACTTTAACATTAACGAAGGCACGAAAAAGTGAATAAAGAGATTACATTTTATATCAATCACATGGCATATACTATCAATGTTGATGAAGAGATGGAACAACAACTTACGAAATATTTAGAGCTAGATAAAGAGAATAATACAAAAGATTTGTTAGCTGCATATATTCGAATAACTCAAGAATACTCAACTTTCAAAAAAGAGGTTGAACAAATTTCAGAAAAATTAGCAAGGTTTTAATGAAAAAAGCCTTTTCAATCTTAGAAGTAATTATTGTTATTTTAATAATCTCAATAATTCTAAGTTTTACAATACCTAAATTTAATTTGATAAGTCAAAATACAAATTTTTTAAAATTAAAAGCAGATATAGCCCTTATTCAAAATGGTATTACAAACTTAAAAAAACAAAAAGTTTTACAAAACAATTATGAGGAAATAGATACTTTAGATAGTGCTTTAAATCTCAATGCAAATGAAAAACTTTTTTCAAATATTTTACAGTATCCATTAAACTCAACAAGTAACACATTAAAGCAAAAGGGTTTTTGGTATAAAAAAAGTTCAAAAGAATATGTATTTATTTTAGATGATAAAAATGAAGTATTATTTGAATTATTAGATTCTAATTTTTCTTGTATAAAACCCAAAGAAGTTTGTGAGGAGCTTTATTAAAATGTATTATTATGAATTGGCACTTTTAAAATCTCCTTTAAATCCTTTAACTTACCAAAGTCAAGACTCTTTAGATATTGGTATAAAAGTTCTAGTAAAGTTACAAAATAGAAAAAAACTAAATGAAGCAGTTGTTATAAAAGAAGTTGAAAAACCAACTTTTAAGTGTGTAAATATTGAAGAGCTTACCGAAGAGTATTATGATGAAAAAATGCTTCAAGTAGCAAAGTTTGTATCTCAATATTATGTTTGTTCACTTGGTGAAGCCTTAAGTGTGTATAGTCCTTTTTCAAAAAAGTTTGAAAAAAGTAGTGAGTTTGAGATTTTTGATTCTAAAATAAGATTATCACAAGAACAACAAAATGCTTATGATTTTTTAAATGAAAAAAAACAAGCTTTACTTTTTGCTAATACAGGTGCTGGAAAAACAGAAATTTATATTAAAATAATAGAAGAACATTTAAATCAAAATAAACAAGCTGTATTGTTGATGCCTGAGATTTCATTAACACCTCAAATGCAGAAAAGATTAGAAAAAGTTTTTGATAAGAGCGTTGCTATTTGGCACTCAAAAATCACAAGAAAGAAAAAAGATGAGATTTTACAAAAACTTCAAGTAGGGGAGATAAAACTAATAGCAGGAGCAAGATCTGCTCTTTTCTTACCTTATAAAGATTTAGGTTTAATAGTTGTAGATGAAGAGCATGATGAGTCTTACAAAAGTGATTCAAAACCAAGGTTAAATACCAAAGATTTATCTATTTATATGGCAAAAAAATTTGATATGCAACTTATTTTAGGAAGTGCAACTGTTTCAGCTAGTTCTTTTGCTAAAGTGCCTTATTATAGATTAGACAAAACATTTTATGATACTTCTAAAAAATATGTTTTTGATGATGGAGATTCATGTTTAACTCCTATGATTTTAAATAAAATCTCACAAACAATAGAGTCACAAAATCAAGTGATTATATTTTTACCTACAAGGGCAAATTTTAAATATCAAATTTGTACTTCTTGTGGTAAATCGGTTGAGTGTCCTTATTGTTCTGTGTCAATGAGTTTGCATAAAAATGATTTAGCTTTAAAGTGTCATTATTGTGGTTATGCTCAACAAATTCCTGATAGTTGTCCCTCTTGTGGTACGGGAATTATTCATAACTTAAGAGTTGGAACAGCCCAAATAGAAGAAGAGTTAAAAGAGATTTTCCCAAATAAAAGTATAAAAAGATTTGATAGGGATGAGATAAAAACAAACAAACAGTTAAAAACAGTATTAAATGATTTTAATAAAGGGCAAATAGATATTCTAGTTGGAACTCAAATGCTTTCAAAAGGTCATGATTATCACAATGTAAAGCTTGCAGTTGTCTTGGGAATTGATTCTGTTTTAAGTATGAATTCATATAAATCTAGAGAAAAAGCACTATCTTTACTTATTCAAATAGCTGGAAGAAGTGGAAGAAAAGGTGATGGGGAAGTAATAATTCAAACAAAAAATGAAGAGTTTTTTGATTATTATTTAAATGAGTCCAATTATAAAGAGTTTTTAGAAAGTGAGTTAGAATTTAGAGAAGAGTTATACCCTCCTTATTTAAAACTTTCAAAGGTTATTTTTGCCCATACCAATGGTTTAAAAGTAAAAGAAGAACTTGATAAATATGTAAGGATTTTAAAATCAAACCCTAATATTCAAGTAGTTGGTTTTGGACAATGTGCTATTTTTAAAATGGCAAATAAATATAGATATGAGATAGTTTTAAGATCTAAAAATGTAAAAGCTATGCTTGAAGCTTTACATAGTGTTACTTCACCTATGGCTATTATAGATATGGATACTATTTATTAAATAAGAAGTTATTGTTTGTAAATAGGATTATTTTAATCTTATATTAGAAAAATTATTGTATAATCGGCAAAATTTTTAGGAGATATTATGGCTTATACAAAAGAAGATTTCAAAAAATTAGTAGAAGACGTTCAAGGTCAAGAGTGGTATAAAAACCCTATTGGTTTTGGTATAGCAAGAATTGATAGAGGGCAGTTAAACCCTGAAAAAATTCTTCAAGCAACTTACCCATTAATTAACTGGGAAGAAAATTATGGAAGTGCGGCGGTATTATTAAATGCACTTAAAAAAGCTGGAGAAGATGTTGATACTTCAAAATCAGAGTTAGTTTGTAAAATTTCTGATACTTTCTTAGCTGAGTGTGTAGAAGCATTTAGACCTTATATTCCAGAAGCAAAGGGTGAAGATCATAAAAATGTTCAAGTTATTTCTACATTAGCTTCATTACCAATTGATTCAGGATTAACTGCTGAGGATTACAGAGTTGTATTTATTTTTGAAGATACAGCGGTTGAGTCTGTAGAAACAGCTTACTTAAAGTTATATGCTTTATCAACAGGAAAAGCAGCACTTAGAAGCTTAAACTTAAATGGAATTTTCGGAGCATTACATAATTGTGCATGGGTTGGTAATCAACCAATTGAATTAGACTGGTTAAGAGAAAATGAAATTGCATTAAAATTAGCTGATAAATGGCCAACTATTGATATGGTTGATAAATTCCCAAGATTCTTATCTCATGTAATTCCTGCTGATAATACAAGAATTTTAGAGACTTCAAAAGTTAGATTTGGAGCACAATTAGCTGGTGGAACAACTGTTATGCCAGGTGCAGCTTATATTAACTTCAATGCTGGTACAGAAGGTGCTGTAATGGTTGAAGGTAGAATTTCATCATCTGCTAAAGTTGGAGCTGGATCTGACGTTGGTGGTGGTGCTTCTATTCTTGGTGTATTATCAGGAACTGATGGTGTACCTGTTACTATTGGAGAAAACACATTATTAGGTGCTAACTCTTGTACAGGAACTGCTATTGGTGATGGTTGTATTTTAGATGCAGGTGTAACAATTTTACCAGGAACTAAAATCACATTATCTGAAAAAGCTGTTGCTGCATTAAAAGAGATTAATCCAGATAAAGAAATTTCTACTACTATGAAAGGTAGTGATTTCTTAGGAGTAAATGGAGTTCACTTTAGAGTAAATTCAACTACAGGTCAAACAATTGCTATGAGATCAACTAGAGAAGTTAAGTTAAACGCTGATTTACACTAGTATAAAAATAAAAGTTAAACTAGCACACTAAAAAAGGCAAGATTTTATCTTGTCTTTTTTTATTGCTTGTTTACTGAGTAAAGAGTAGTTATCATCTCAACTGCTTTATTTATTACTTCTTCTTTTTCTTCTTCATTTAATATAGGTGCACCATAAAGTTGTGGTATAAAAGCAAAAGATTTTATCATCCCAATAAATTGTTTAGATACAAAAGTTGAACTTTTAAAGTTTAGTTTTCCATTTTGTTTTGCTTCCTCAAACCAACTTGATGTCATTGTTAAACAATCATCATTTAATATTTCAATTATTTTTAGACCAATACTATTTTTTTGAATCATTATTATAGTCATAATTTGAATAAGTTTTATGTTTTCATTAGAGCTTAAAAAACTCATTTCTTTTTGTGCGATTTCATGTAGTTGTTCTGTAATATTTTTTTCATTACTGTAAGTGTATTTAAAACTATTTTCAATTCTGCTTTTAAATATTTTTGCTATTGATAATAATAATTCCTCTTTATTTTTAAAGTGATTATACACAGTTGCTTTAGAAACATTCGCATTTTTTGAAATACTATCCATTGATGAAGCATCATATCCTTTAATAAAAAACTCTTCTATGGCAGCTTTTAAAATAGCTTCTTTTTTTTCTTGATTTAGTGTTCTTGTTTTTCTCATATTTTAATTATACCAAAAAATATACAAATTAAACTAAACTATACGGTTTAGTTTAATTTATTGTTAAGATAGCTTTTTATAAACTAAAAATGAATGAAGATTATTTTAAATTGAAAATAAAATCTAGAAGGAAATTAAATGAGCCAAAAGCTAATTATTGATGAAAAGAGTTATAGTGTTGATGTAGATGATAATACTCCACTATTATGGGTTTTAAGAGATCACTTAGGTTTAAAAGGTACAAAGTTTGGTTGTGGAGTAGGTCAGTGTGGAGCCTGTACTGTACTTAAAGATGGAGAAGCTATAAGAAGTTGCTCCGTTTCTTTAAAAAATATAGGGGATTCAAAGATTACAACTATACAAAATACCAAAAATAAAACTATAAAGAAGTTACAAAAATTTTGGATTCAAGAAGATGTATCTCAATGTGGATACTGTCAACCTGGACAAATAATGAATGCAACAGCACTTTTAAATAAAAATACAAATCCAAATGATGAAGAAATTTTACAAGCAATGAATGGAAATATCTGTAGATGTGGTACATATAATAAAATTAAAACAGCAATAAAAATTGCTGCAAAGGAGGTGTAATATGAAAAGAAGAGATTTTATTAAAACTTCATCTATTGTAACGTCAGCTTTTGTTATAGGATTTTATATTCCAGAAAAATCAAAAGCTCAAACTATAAAAAAAGAAGATAAGAGTTTACAACCAAATGCTTTTGTTGAAATTAAAGAAGATAATACAATTAGTTTCATTATAGGTCAAGTAGAAATGGGTCAAGGGACATATACAACACTTGCTATGTGTATAGCAGAAGAATTAGAAGTAAATTTGGAAGATATAAATATAAAACCAGCAACAGTTGCTCCTGTTTATAATCATCTTTGGGGACCATTGATGATTACGGGAGGTTCCTCTTCTATTATTGCAAAACAGTTAGAAATGAGAAAAATTGGAGCTTCTTTAAATATAATGTTAAAAGAAGCTGCAGCAAAAAGATGGAAAGTAAGAGTTTATGATATAGAAACAAAGAAAGCAAAAGTAATTAATAAAAGGACAAAACAAGAGCTTTCTTATGGAGAATTAGTAAAAGATTTATCTTCTTTAAACGTTCCTAATAATCCTAAAGTTAAAGACCTAAAAGATTGTAAGATAATTGGTAAGCCTCATGCAAGACATTCTAAAGAAGCTTGGGAAAAAGTAACAGGCAAAGCAAACTTTGGCTTAGATATAGAAACAAATAATTTAAAATATGCTGCTGTTTTACATCCAGATGTTTTTGGTGCAAAAGTTAAAAGTTATGATGCTAGTGCACTTAATAACAATAAAGATATTATAAAAGTTAAGCAGATTCCCTCAGGTATTGCTGTTATTGCTAATAGTTGGTTCATAGCTAAAGAAGCATTAAATGAAATTAAAGTGGATTGGGATTTAGGTAGTTTTGTAAACGTAAGTAGTTCTGATATAGATAAGCAATATGCTTCTTTACTTAAAAAAGAGGGTTCTATTATGAGAAAAGATGGAGATTCAAAAAAAGCATTTAATGAAGCAAAAAATATAATAGAACTTGATTATGATTTTCCATTTTTAGCTCATGCTGCTATGGAGCCTTTAAGTTTTGCTGTTGAACACAAAAATAATAAAGCAACTTTATGGTCAGGTGCTCAATCTCAAACATTAGCTTTTAATGCTGCTTCCAAAATATTAGAAGTAAAATCAGAAAATATTACATACAACACACCATATTTGGGAGGTGCTTTTGGTAGAAGAGGGGCTATTAATCTTGATTTTGTGAAAGATGGTTTATTTGTTGCTAAAGATGAAGGATATCCTATATTAACTTTATGGACAAGAGAAGATGATATAAAACTTGGAAGCTATAGACCTAAGTATAAAAATAAAGTAAAATTAGCTCTTGATGAAGATGGTGATATTACAGCCTTTGATGCAAAAGTAGTTAGTCAATCTATTTTCAAAGGTTCAGTTTTTGAAGCATTTGGATACTCAAATGGCGTTGATGGAGCACAAAAAGAAGGCTTAGTTAATCATCCATATAGTATTGATAACCATGACATGCAAGCACATATTGTAGAGTCACCAATTCCTGTTTTATGGTGGCGATCAGTAGGGCATACTCAATCTGCACAAACTGTAGAGTGTAGTATTGATCAAGCTGCATATTTAGCAAAAAAAGATCCAATAGAGTATAGAAAATCAATGCTTACTAACCAAAGATTTATAGATTTACTTGATGATGTAGCAAAAAACTCTAAATGGAAAGAGAGAAAAAAAGAAAAGAATGTAGGTTATGGTGTAGCAATAGTTGAATCTTTTGGTTCAATTTGTGCTCAGGTTGCTAAAGTTAGGGTTACAAAGAATAGCTTTAAAGTTGAAAAAGTTTGGTGTTCTATTGATTGTGGTTTTGCATTTAATCCCCAAAATGTGGAAAATCAAATGATAAGTGGAATAAATTATGGTTTAGCAACTTTATTAAATAGTGAAATTACTATTAAAAAAGGAGCAACTGTACAAAGTAATTTTTATGATTATAAGGTAACAAGAATTTCTGATGCTCCTGATATTGAAGTTAGTATAATAAATTCAGGAGAAAAAATTGGAGGTATAGGTGAGCCAGGTACTCCTCCTATTTTAGCTGCTGTACCAAATGCAATATTTGATGCAACAAAAAAACTTTATACATCAATGCCTATTAAAATAGGATAAGTTATGTTTAATAATAAAGAGTATCTAAGTTTTATAGAAAAGAGCAAAAAAGATAAACTTGATATTGTAGTGGCAAGCGTAGTTAATACACTTGGCTCTACTTATGCCAAGTCTGGAAATATGATGTTAATAAATTCAAACTTTGAATCTGTTGGTGTTTTAGGAAGTCCGGCATTACATAAGAAAATACTAGATTTATCTAAACAAACTTTAAATAGTAAAGAAATAATATTTTTTAAAAATGAACCTAAATCAAAATCGTCAGGACATGGAATAAGTAATTATTTAGTAGAAGCATTTTTTTATGAAGATGATTATTCAGCTTTAGGTGAGGCATTAGTAAATATTGGAAAAACTTTAGTTAGAAATATATATACAAGTGAGTATAGTTTTTTAGATAAAAAAAGTGAAATAAAGTTTGAAAATAATTTGTTCTATCAAAGTATAGAATTTCCATATTCCTTATTGATATTTGGTTCAGGAGATCATGTTACTTCTTTGATTGAAATGGCAAATTTAATGGGTTGGCGAACAACAGTTATAGATACAAATATAAAAAAGCAAACAGTTTTAAATGCAGATTATTTAATACAATTAGATAAAATAGAAGATATAAATAACATGGATTTAACTACTTATAACTCTTCTGTTATTTTAAGTCATTCCCCTATAAAAGATGATATTTATTTAGAAGCTTTACTTAAATCAAAGGTTGAATATATAGGTGTTTTAGGTAATAAAAAAAATATGCAAAAGAAAAAAAATAAATTTAACTTAGAAAATGATAAGAGATTTTATGCACCTGTTGGTTTAGATATTGGAGGAACCACTCATCAATCTATAGCACTTTCTATATGTTCACAAATAGAAGCGAGAAAAAATGGAAAAATTTAATAATCTTACCGTATTAATTTTAGCTGCGGGACAATCTACTAGATTGAAAGAATCAAAGCAATTATTAACTTTTAAGAATGAATCTCTTTTAAAAATAGCTACTAAAAAAGCAATGATTTTAACTTCAAATATATTAGTGGTTTTAGGTCATAATGCAGATAAATGTATAAATGAAATAAAGGGTTTAAATGTTGAGTATAAAATAAATAATAATTATGAAGAGGGAATGGGATCTTCTTTGAGTTTTGGCATTTCTCAAATTAGCAAAACTCAAAAAGTTTTAGTTATGTTATGTGATATGCCACTTCTTCCAATATCTCATTTAAAAAATCTCATTAAAAAATCAAATGAAGTAAAAGATATGATTATTTGCTCAAAATATAATAAAAGTATTGGAGTTCCTTGTGTTTTTCCTAAAGAGTATATTCATACATTGAAAAATCTTAAAGGTCATGAAGGGGCAAAAAAACTAATAAAAGAAGAAAATTACATAAGTATAGAGCTTGAGGATTCATTAGCTATAGATATTGATACTAAAGAAGATTATATTAAATTAATTAAGTAATATATAACCACTTTGTAAATACTATTTACGTATAATCTCACTTTAATTTAAAACTAACAAAAAGACTGGTTATGATAGAACTTTCAAATATTTCAAAAAGCTTTGCAAATAAAGAGTTATTTACAAATTTAAACTTTAGACT
Organism: Arcobacter sp. YIC-80; assembly: GCF_044841725.1. Taxonomy (NCBI): domain Bacteria; kingdom Pseudomonadati; phylum Campylobacterota; class Epsilonproteobacteria; order Campylobacterales; family Arcobacteraceae; genus Arcobacter; species Arcobacter sp. YIC-80. Next base: position 104,712 of record NZ_JBJBSI010000001.1, read on the forward strand.
AAATAAAGGTAATAAAGTAGGTTTAGTAGGAAGAAATGGTAGTGGAAAATCTACTTTATTTAAAATCATTTTAGGAGAAGAACATCCTGATGATGGTGAAATAAACATACCTAAAAATTATAAGATAGGAGCTTTAAAACAGCATTTAGTATTTACTGAAAAGACAGTAAGGCAAGAGGGTGCTAAAGCTTTAAATGAAGAAGATAAATACAATGTCTATAAAGTTGAAAAAATTCTTTTTGGGTTAGGGTTTTCGGATGAGGATTTAGATAAATCACCACAAAGTTTTTCAGGTGGTTATCAAATCAGAATAAATTTAGCAAAACTTCTTGTAACACAACCAAACCTTTTATTACTTGATGAGCCTACAAACTACTTAGATATTGTATCTTTAAGATGGCTAAAAAGCTTTTTGAAATCTTTTGATGGGGAAGTAATAATTATCACACATGATAGAGACTTTATGGATAGTGTCACTACTCATACTATGGGATTAGTGCGAAAAAACTTAGAGATAATTCCTGGAAGTACTCATAAGTTTTATGCTCAGCTTGAAGCAAATGATGAACACTATGAAAAACAAAAAGCTAGTAATGAGAGAAAAAGAAAAGAGCTTGAAGAGTTTATTGCAAAAAACAAAGCAAGAGCTTCAACAGCAGCACAAGCTCAATCAAAACAAAAAGAGCTTGATAAAATGGAAGACTTTTCTAGTTTACAGAATGAAGCTACTTTAGATTTTGATTTTAATTATAAAGATACTCAAGCAAAAGTTTTACTAGATGTAAAAGATATCTCATTTGGTTATGATGAAACTAACTTATTATTTCAAGATATATCTTTTACACTTAAAAAAGGTGAAACTATTGGAATTATTGGTAAAAATGGTAAGGGTAAATCTACACTTTTAAATACCATTGCAGGTGAACTAAAAAATTTAAGTGGTACAATTAATTTTCATACTTCAACTACACTTGGACATTTTGGACAAACAAATATAGATCATTTAAATCCTGAAAATACAGTTATGGATGAAATATATTTAGGAAATGCAAAACTAGCAGAATCAACTGTTAGGGGTATTGCTGGGTCTATGATGTTTAGTGGTGATGATATCAAGAAAAAAATATCTCTTTTATCAGGTGGAGAAAAAAGTAGAGTAATGCTTGGTAAAATACTTGCAACCGATGTAAATTTACTTTTCTTAGATGAGCCTACAAATCACCTTGATATGCAGTCAATTGATGCTTTAATAAAAGCTATAAAAAACTTTAAGGGTTCATGTTTGATAGTTACTCACTCAGAAGAGCTTTTAAGAGAAGTTTGTGATAGTCTTATTATTTTTTCAAAAGGAACAGCTTCTTATTTTGATAGAGGATATGATGAGTTCTTAGAGAAAATCGGTTGGGAAGAAGAGGAAGAAGAAAAAAAAGAGAAAACACCTCCAAAAGTAAATAAAAAAGAGAATAAAAAATTAAGAGCACAAATAATTCAAGAAAGAAGCAAAAAAACATCACCCCTTAAGAAAAAGTTAGAAAAATTAGAAAATGAAATCATGGAACTTGAAGATGAAGTAAGTACTCAACAAGAAGAGCTTATAAAAGCTTCAAATGAAGGTGATAATAGTAAAGTTATCGAACTTTCTCAAATAGTAGTAAAAAATGAAAAATTAGTTGAGGATAAGTTTGAACAGCTTGAAATAAATCAACATGAATTAGATGAGATTGAAGAAGAATATCAAAAAAGACTAGATGAAATCTAGGTCTTTTTTTTCATATTATTATTTACTAGTGAGAAAATTATTTTAGAATCATCATTTTTTCATCTTCTAAAATCAAATTAGCAAATATACTATATCCTTTACTTTTAGGATGAGCACCATCATTTTGATTTGTTTCTTTTTTCCATATATTGTTTCTTTTTAGTTCATTAAATTTATTAATGTAATTAATTTCTAAATCAATACAAACTTTAGTATAGTCTTTAATAAGTTCTTCAATATGATTATTTACTTTATTATCATTAATAGTAGGAGGCATTATAAATAATACTTCATCATATTTTGATTTTGCTTTTGATAAAATATTTTGAAAATTTTTTACACTTATATCTAAATCTACCCTTTGTTTTCCATCAATCGTCACACAATCGTTCACTCCAAAACTAAAAACTACTATAAATTTATCACCATCTATAAGTCGTGCTTGAACTTCATCTTCCCATCGTTTTAATATATCTGATGAGGTTTCTCTCCTAACACCTAAATTATACGCTGTTAGTTCAATATTTTGATTATTTTTTTGAATATATTGACAAACTCTTTGAGTCCATCCTAAATATTCAGGGTCCCCTGTACCATTTACAAATGAATCACCAACAAAAGCAATTCTAATATCTTTTTTCATCTATGATTCCTTTTTTAATAAACAGCCAACCAAGAATGTTTCTTGGCTGTTAGAGCTTTTTTGTTAGACTTTAAATTCTTGACTACGAATTAAGTCACACACTTGTATTTGATAATCTGCGAAGAATTTTTCTTTACCTAGCTTTTGTACAGCTTGATGTTGGGGATGCGATTTCCATTCATCTACAGATTCAAGAGAGTCAAATTCTGCGATTACAACAATCTCACCATCTTGAGCCGAAAAATCCTTAACACCTAAAAAACCAGGCATTTTACTTACAATTTTTCCCATCTTTTCACTTAAAGTTGCAAACTTTTCTAAATCTGCATTTGGCATTAAGTGAAAACGAAAAACAACAATAATCATTATACTACCTCCTCATTTAGTATTTCCATATATTAATGGATAAGTTGTTCTCTCCCACCCTTTCCCTCCATATTATTTGATATGATTTTTTATTTATATCACTACATCCATCTCATATTTTAAATACTCAATAAAATCATTTAAAGAGGATTGATAACTCTCTTTTTTTAATTTATCTCTAATATTTAAGCTATTTTGCTCAAGCTCTTTATCTCCTATGATACATATTAAAGGGTTTTTATCTTTTTCAGCACTTTTAATTCTTTTATTTAAAGTATCATCAGAGTTATAAACTTTTATATTTATACCATCTAACAATAACTCTTTTTTTATTTTTTCTATATATTGCATTTGAGATTGACTATTTGAAGATATTGGTATAAATGCTGCTTGATTTGGGGATATACATACAGGTAAAACACCCTTATGATGCTCCAATAAAATTCCAATAAACCGCTCAATACTTCCTAAAATAGCTCTATGAATTATCACAGGTTGTTTCTCTTTCCCCTCATTATCAATATATTTCATATCAAATCTTTGGGGCAAATTAAAATCTATTTGAATACTTCCTAGTTGCCATTCTCTTTTATGTATATCATTTATTTTAATATCAATTTTTGGTCCATAAAATGCTCCATCCCCTTCATTTAATTGATACTCTTGTCCAAACTTTGCTAGAGCATTTATTATAGAGTTTTCTGCTTTCTCCCAGTTTTCATCACTCCCTATTGATTTATTTGGTCTTGAGGAAAAGTCTATTCGATATTCAAAACCAAAGAAACTCATCAATGATTCTATAAACTCTAGTATAGATAAGATTTCACTCTCTATTTGATTTGCCATACATATAATATGAGAATCATCCTGTACAAACTCTCTAACTCTAAATAATCCATGTAAAGTTCCCCTTAGTTCATTTCTATGAACTTGACCAAATTCAAAATATCTTACGGGTAACTCTTTGTAAGATTTTATACTATTTTGATACATTAAAATATGCATTGGGCAATTCATTGGTTTTAGTAGATAGTCTCTTTTTTCTACAGCTGATGGAAACATATTCTCTTTATAGTTTTCATAATGACCAGATATTTTCCACATAGTATCTTCCATCATTGCTGGAGATTCTACATACTTATATTCTCTTAATATATGAGATTTATATATTATATTTTTAAGATTATTTTTTAATTTTGCCCCTTGTGGTAACCAAAAAGCCATCCCAGGGCTTAATTCACTAAACATAAACAACTCTAATTTTTTTCCTAATATCCTATGATCCATATCATTCATTTTTTGCATTATAATTTCCTTTTAATTTAATACTTTATAGTGTGATTTCAATATTTAATATGTTATTGAACAAATATATTTAGCTTATATAATTAAAGAGTATTTAGGGGTATTATAATAATATTATATTTTATTATAATACTTAAAAAACATATTGTTTTTAAAATAACAATGATAAATATTTTAAACAGTTTGATTTTTTACGAGATTAATTAAAATGTAAGGGTGGTCGTAGGAATAATAATTGATTTAAGAAATTTTGAGATAACAATTTTCATAATTATTCCTTTTTATTAAGATTTGGTTATCATATATAAAAAATAAAAAAATGTCAAGAGCATGTATTAGTTCAATAGATATGGGATTAATAACTAGTATCAAAAAAGACTAGATGAAATCTAGGTCTTTTTTATAACCTTATAATTACTATCATTTACAATGATAACTTCATTATTATTAAAAGGAAGTAGATTTATAGACTTGTGATATTTCTCTATAATCATTTTTGTAGATTCTTCAAAAGGAAAGTTTTGATAATGAGGGACAGGATAAAAATCTACTATATTTAAAGAGTCAAAATTCTTCAATTTTACCTCTTCATTACTATCCATATAATGAATATAATCTATACTCGAAGATAAAACTATACTACCTGCAGATTCTCCAACATATAGTTTACCTGAATTTATTTGTTCTATTAAAATTTTATCAGCTCCAGTTCTTTTTAGTTCTTTTAATAAAAAAAATGTATTCCCTCCACCTATATAAATGAAATCATTATTTTCAAGTTTATTTTTAATATCTTCAAATGATGAAGTAGATAATTCTAATATATCTATTTCAATATCAATACTTTTAAAAAAATCTATTGCTTCTTTGATAAAAAAGTCTACTTCTTCAAATTTACTTGCTGTAGGTATAAAAGTTACTTTTTTTACTTTAAAGTTATTATCTTTTATATAATCAAGAAATAGATTAGTAGTATTTGAAAAATAAGAAGTTAAAAACAGATGTTTCATTTATTAAACCTTTTTTAGAAAATTAAATTTATTATAATATAAAAACTCTACTAAATAACTTGTAAATAAACTCTTTACAAAAAAATATTACTATTCGTCTGCAATTAAAAAAAGGATGATTATGTTTGAATTATTATTTAACAAAAAAAGAGTATTTGAGGACTTGGCTTTATTATTATTAAGATTATTTATGGGTGGGACGTTTTTAGTATATGCTATTAAAAAAGTACAAGGTTTTGACAATTATGTAGTACTATTTTCTGATAAACTTGATTTACCATTTCCAATGATAAATTTATATTTAGTTATGGCTGTTGAAGGTATTGGTGGTATTTTACTTATTTTAGGAGTTTTAACTAGATTTATAAGTATACCATTAATTTTCACTATGGTAGTAGCATTTTTTTTAGTAAATATAAATAATGGCTTTGCTGCATCAAATTTTGGTGTGGAAGTTCCTTTAGCTTATATATCAATACTTATAGTATTATTTGCTTTTGGTTCAGGTAAAATAAGTGTAGATGATAAATTATTAAAAAGCAACTAGTTTAAAAAAATATTTAGATAATAAACTTAAATTTTATAAGAGATTTTGTTTATTATCTAAAGTTATTATATTTTAGGAATAAAGTACATAACAGTTTCGTATATACCTTCCATATAGTGTCTAAGGTATATATCATAGTCATTTCTAATACTTAACACTAAGTTTGGAACCTCATACCAATCACTTGCTTTATGATAAATACATATAGCTAAAATAGGTTGATATTCTTTTATGGTGTTTTTAGCACCTTCTAGGGCTTTTATTTCATCCCCTTCAATATCAAGCTTAATAAAATCTATTTTTTCTTTTATAAGCTTATCTACGGTGTTTATATTTTGTGTTTGATAGTCGTGCCTACAGTTATTTTGAGGTTCTTGTAAGTTATCTTCTATAAGTTGAGTTTTATTTCCTAATCCACAATTTATAAATTCTACATTTTTTAAATTGGGATTTTCTCTTTTTGCTATGTTTATATGAAGTAAACTTGGCTCAATACAGTAAATTTTTTTATAATCAGGATAGTTTTTAAGTATATATTCTAATGTATCACCAACATAAGCACCACCATCTAAAAAACTTATATTTTTTATATGAGGTATTATTTCTTTGTCAAAGTATTGATTTTCATGGTCATTTGTAAAACCTTTCATAAACTCTAAATCATAGCTTATTTTGAAATTTATTACTTTCTCAAAAATCCTTTTTGATTTTTCATCTTTTAAAAGCTCATAGGTTTTTTTATATTTATCTTTGTTTTTAGAAAAGTCATCTTTAAAATCACCCATAAAAATAGGAGAGGGTAATTGAAAACCACTATAATAATAAAAGCTAAGATAGTTAAAGTTTTTATATCCTAGTTCATCTAATTTATTTTTTACTTCAAGAGGGCTTCCTGTTGAAGCACTTAATATTATAGAGTTTTCTTTAGGTATATCTTCTATTTTTAAAATATCTTTCTTTTTTGAACTTTGAACTCTTGTAAAGTCATCTATTATGCCATCAACATGGATATGTTTAATAACTGCTTTTTCAAATTTATTTATACCTAAAATATATTTTTTAGTATCTTTTGAGTTGATAAAAAGCTGTGTAAGCTCTTTATCTTTTTTGTTTTCATAATCTAAATCTACTAGTTTCATTATTGAGTAAGTAATTTTAGACTTTTTGCATTGAAAAGTTTTAGTGTTTCACTTTTCATAGTTTTTAGTTCACTTGTAAAACCATTATTAGCAAATATCATAAATATATCAGCTTGTATTCCTACGTCTTTACAATCTTGCATTAGTTTTGTAAGTACTGCTTTTTTGATTTTTGAGGTAGTGTTTTTACATACACCTACGATTATTTTATTGTCTTTTGTTTGAACTATTACATCTATTTGTCTTGTTTTATCCCAGTATTTACCTAAGTCTTTTATTCCATCTTTTTCATAGAAATCTCTTGAGTATTCCATACATAATTCTTCAAAAATAAACTCTTGAAATTGTGTAAAGTTGTTTTTAAATCTCTCATCAAATTCAGTATATTTACTATCTCTAATTCCTTTATAAATAGGAGAAATAAAAGCAAACCAAAATCTTAAAAATGGTGTGGTAAATAAAAGTTTTTTAGCAATAGTACTATTATCTACTTTTTTAGCTAAAAAGTTAAATGATGATTCAATTTCTATAATACCTTTGTCACAAAGGTTATCAACACAAGTCATTCCTTCTTCAAAACTTACATGAGCTCTTTTAAAAGAAGCATTAGTTCTTCTATCACTTAATGCAATACCTGTTAATACAGCATGATCTATATGATAGCCACCCGTAAGTAAGTGTATTTCTTTTTTTAATTCTTCATAGTTATTTAGAATATGAGATTTTATTAATTCTTCTAGGGGTTTAGTAGTATCAATCTTTAAGTCATATCCACCAAATACACTAAAGTACTTTATTGCTGTTTGCATATCTTTTGGATTGTTTTTTTTACAAAAAAGCGCAAACTGCTTTTTTGTTGATAAGTCGATTAAAAAAATGTTATTCCTTTGTTTTTTTATATTTTAAATAAATCTTTTGGATTTATATGATAAGAGTTTTTAGTAGCTTGAAAAGTTAAGTTATTATTAACTCTTCCTACCACATAGCCTTTTTTTATCCATTTCCCAACTTTTAAAGTAGGAGCAATTTCATCTAAATGAGAATAGATTGTATGTAATCCATTTTGATGTTGTACAATCACAACATTTTCAAGCATTCCTGCATTTTTTTTTGCATATACTACTTTTCCATTTAATACTGAAACTACTTTTGCCTTTGGTCTTTTTGTTTTTAAAACAACAGATTCATTGAATAGTTTGATTTTATATACAGGATCATAATATGTACCAAATTTTTTAACAACTTTAAAAGATTTAAGAGGTGCAATAGTTTTACTTCCCCTATATTTTGTGATTTTAATACCAGAGGTTGAAGAACCTATCTTTCTTACATCAAGATTTAGTTTTTGAGCGTACCTTTGGTTTCTATCTTGAGCTGTTTCTATTTTAGTTGAGCTAGATTTTTTTTCTTTTTTCTTTTTAGCTGCTAATAATCTTCTTATTCTTTCTCTTCTTTCACGTTCTTTTTGTATTTCTTCTTTTTTTAAAATATTAAGTCTTGATAGTAAACTTTTTAAAGATTCTTGTTTTCTTACAACTTCTTTTAATTGTTCTTGATATTCTTGATGTTGTTTCTCTAGATTTGTAAGAGATTTAGAGTGTTTAGATTTTAAAGTATTTAGAGTTCTTTTAGTCTCTTGTCTCTCTTTTATATAAGATGAAATTTTTTTGATTTTTTTTTGATTTTCTTTTGTATTACTTGTAAGAAGTTCATAGTTATTATTAAGTTTTAATATTTCATCTTTTGAATTTTCAGAAAGTATAGTATATATCTCACTATCAACTAGTTCTTTTAAACTATCTTTTGAAGCAAGTTTTAAAGCAATTGAGGTTGAAAAATCTTCAATAATAGTATCTACTATTTGTTCTTCATTTGTTTTCTTTTTTTTGATAAGTTTAGAAGATTTTGTTTTTAATAATGAGATTTTCTTCTTTGATTCTTCAAGTAATTCTGTATGCTTTTCTATATCAGCATTTATTCTTTTTATATCTTTTTCAAGATTTGAAATATTGTCATTTTGTTTATTTATCTTTTTTGATAATTCATTTATTTTTTGAGTAGTTGCTCTTTTTTTTGATACATTATTATTCAAAATCTTTTTATTGTTTTGAATCTTTTTATCTATAGAATTTGTAGATGTATATGAAAAAGTACTTAGTAAAATTACTGTTATAAATATTTTAATCATTGTTAATTTTATACTTTAGTAAAACACCAATTATTGTAAACAAAGATATACCAAATGATAGTATAAATAGTTTAAACAATTCATTGTAAAAGTCTATCTTAACATCTATTATATCCATAAGTTCATAAGGGAAAATAACCATCATGTTACCAGAGACATAATATAAAAATGCACCAACAATTATAAACGAAAATAGTGAACTAAGAATAGCATAATTTAACACACTTGAGGCACTATATAAAATAGAAGCACCATGAAGTCTCAAAATTGCTATTTTTGTACTATGTTCATGAAACCAAAGTTTTACTTGTTTTGCTATGATAATAATAGCAAAAATTGTAATTATAAAAAATAAAATAAATGTAATACTATTTAATAAAACTAGTAAAAGGTATGTTTGATTATGGTCTTTTGAAAATACTTCTACTTTCCTAATATTTTTATTTTGAAGTAAAGTATTTTTAATTTTTTCTAGTTGGGTTGTTGTAGGAAACTCTTCTAAAAATATTTGATAAAAGTTTGGTAGTTTTCTTTTCAATAATTTGATTGAAGTATCAGATAAATTTGACTTAATATTATTTATAATACGGTTCTTTTTTAGAGTTTGAATTTTTTCTACATCAATTCCTGCTAGCGTATTTATATTTTCTTTAATAAGTGGTGTATTCGTAATTATTACTATTGAATAATCATTTGCTATTCTTTGTTTATAATTTACTACCACATTATCTATTAATAAATAGATTGAAAAAGTAATTAGCATTGCTGTAAGAGGAATTAAAAAAGCGAAAATATTCTTAAGAAACTTCATATATCATACCGTCCTCTAAAGATAACTGTCTAAACTTTATTCCTAAATTCTTAGGTACTCTATGTGTTACAACTACGATTGTAATACCAAGTTGTTCATTTGCACCTTTAAGTAAATTCCAAACAACTTCAGCAGAATAATCATCTAAATTTCCAGTTGGTTCATCTGCAATAATTATTTTAGGGTTATGGGCTAAAGCACGTGCTACTGCTACTCTTTGTTGCTCACCTCCACTTATTTCATTTGGATAATATCCAGCTCTATGAGAAAGTCTTACATGAGCTAGAAGCTTATTTGCTTGATCTCTTGAAACTTCATTTGAGTAACCATTGATTTTAAGAGGAATCATTATATTTTCTTCAATAGTAAACTCACTAATAAGTTTGTAGTCTTGAAATATAATTCCAATATCTTTTCTTAAAACCCTTAGCTTTTTACCTCCAATACCAAATACTTCTTGTCCTTCAATCTTTAAACTACCATGTTTTAAGGGAATATCTCCATAAAATGATTTTAATAAAGTAGATTTACCACTACCTGAGTTTCCACCTATGAAGATGAACTCTTTTTGTTTAATAGTAAAATTACCTTTTTTTATAATATATTTATTATCATCATAAGATAAGTATATATTTTTAGCTTCAATCATTTACTTAAAATCTCTTTTAATTTTTTATGTGCATTTAGGTTAGAGCTTGTAGGAATAGGACTTCCTTGATAATAAGAAACCTTTCCTTCCTCAACTAAAATATATTTACTTACAGGTCTATCAAAATTACCCATTGTAAGTTGTATCATTCCTGAATTCTCTTTATTCTCTAAAGTAAAAATATCTTCAATATGAACAAAATAACCATTTTCAACTATAGATTTTGTAGGAATATTTTCTATAAGTTGTAAATAGTCCTCAATTTCAAAATCAAAGTCAAAATCTGGCTTTATATCAATAGCTTCATCTTCTTGTGAAGATACTAAAACTACATCATAGATATTTTTACCCATTTTTTTCCATCTATCTTCATATTTACTAGATACTTCTAAATCTTTATTAATATCAATTGTAATTCTTCCTTTAGGAAGATTTGTAAGAAGTTCAGTACAATAGTCGAAGTATTTTCTACTATCAGTTCTAAGTTCTAGTGTTCCACCAATTTTTAAAACTCTTAAAGCTTCATTTATAAACTCATTTGAGTAGATTCTTCTATGGGGTTTTTTATCCCAAGGTACTGGGAAGTGAACAAAGATTTTACCAACTTTATTTGATTTAATAAATTCCATAAATAGTCTTGCATCATAATTTACAATTAAAACATTTTCAATTTCTTGTAATTCAAGTTGTTTTGATAGTTGTTCAATTGATGGTGTATGAATTTCTAAACCTATAAACTGTACATTAGGATTGTTTTTTGCTTGATAAATCAGATGTCTACCACTTCCAAATCCAATTTCAATTTGTATTTCTTTGTCTGTATCAAACTCATCAACAAAATAGTTTATATCTTTTATATATTTATTTTGAGGAACTATTTTATTTGAAAAATTGTTAGTATTTGAAAAAACAATATCAGCCTCAATTGCTTTTGCATAACTATTTATAGCATCTTTTACTACACTAACGGGAGAAACCCTTGTAACTTTATCAAATTTAACCATCTGATTTTCATCTTTGGGTCTAATTGTTAATAAAAAATCTCTATTATCTTTTTGTACAGCTATTTTATACTCTGTATTTCTTTTTTTCTGTGTAAAATTATATGATTTTGCAATAAACTTAAAATCAACACCATCACAAGATGATGGTGTTTTAACTAGGTCTGTTTGTTTGTATACGATATGCGGCATTTTCTTCTTTACTATTTTTGAATTTTTGGTAAGATTAATTCAGCTTCATCAGTTTTATCTGAAATTAATCCATAAGTGTCATTTGCTTGAATAGAGTATTTATATTGTACTCCATTGATGATATTATTGTCTTCAAATCTTAGACCTTTAATATCTGTAAACTTTTCAGTTTTACTTTCCCAAAAGCCTGTTTTTGTTGTTTTGTAAACATTATAAGAAACAGCTCTATTATCTCCGGCAGACCAGTTTAATATAGCTTTTGAACCTTGAATTTGGGCTAATGTCATCACTGGCTTAGATGGTTTACTAAGAGTCATACCTTTTTTCCCATCTATTTTATCCGAGCTTCTTAAAAAGTCTTTATCTATGGCATAAACTTTGTAGTAATAACTTTTCCCATCTTCATCAATGTGATCAGTATAGTCTAAAGTATTCTTTGTAAACTCTTTATGTTTTGTATATCCAATACTTTGAAAAGGACTTCTGTAAATTACATATTTTAAAACATCTTCTGTAGGACTTGGATCCCACTTTATTACAATCTTTTTAGGTTGATTTATAGATACTTGAAGGTTTTGTACACCAATTGGTAAAGGTTTTGTTTTTGCAGTTACAACTTTACTTGGTTGTGTAGCAATATCCTCAAAAGTATAAGCAATTACTCTATATTTAAAAGTCTCATTGTTTCCAAGATTTGTATCAATGTATTCAGCGTTAAGTCTACCTTTGATAGTTTTTAAAGTAAGCCATTTTGAATTTTTAACATCAAGTTTTTGAATCTTATAATATTCAATTCTTAAATCAGGATGTGGTCTCCATACAATTTTAATTCTATTAGGAAGATCATTTATCCCTTGAACAAAACTTACAGGTAAAGCTCTAGCTGCTGTAGAAGCAACATAGGCTTTTGTAGTTTTTGATTCCATTCCATCCCTAGATTTTGAAGAGATTTGGTATACATATTTTGTATTTGGTTCTAGGTTTTTGTCCACAAAGTGAGTTGTATATCTGTTGTCTAAACTTTCAATAAGTTTTAATCTTCTTCCATCTTTATGCATATTAGCTCTATAGAAGTTATATCCAACTACTCTTGGGTCTTCTACTTTTTTCCATTCAAAAGCAATAGATGTAATATCTGAAATAGCTTTGATAGAGTTATTATCAATTACTTCAAGAGTATCATCAATTTTAGGCTTAATAGGAGTGTTTAGGTTGTTTATACTACAACCACTAAGTAAAAGAACTAAAGCTGTTAATGATGTTGTTTTCACCAATGTTGTCATTTAAAATCTCCGTTTGAAAGTTGTTATTTAAAAAGTCATTCATATCATTTGGCAATTCTGCTTTAAAACTCATCTGTTTTTTTGTTATAGGATGAGTTAAATATAAATTATATGCGTGTAAATAAAATCTATTTATTTTATTTAAATCGCCCTTAAAACCATATAAATTATCTCCAAGTATATGCCTATTTATCGAAGCTAAGTGTACTCTAATTTGATGTGTACGTCCTGTAAATAGTTTTGCTGCAATTAGTTCATATTTTTCATTATTGCTTTGCATTATTTTTGAAAAAGCAGACTTTGCATTTTTTCCACTTACTTCTATTGACATTTTAAGTCTATTATTTGGATTTCTTCCAATTGGTTTTTCAATTATCATATTATCTTTTAAAGGTAAATCAATGATTGCAAGATAGTATCTTCCCATAGATTTATCTTCAAGTTGTTTTGATAAACCAATATGAGCTTCATTTGTTTTAGCAACCACCATAACACCACTTGTACCCTTATCAAGTCTATGTACTATTCCATGTCTTTCTTCACCTGAAATAGTAGATAAAGATATATTTTTAAGTTTTAACCAGTCTACTAAAGTCGCATCTTTTACACTTGGGGCATCATGAACTGTAAGATTATAAGGTTTATTTATAACTAAAATATGTTCATCTTCATAAATAACTTTTACATCTTTTCCTTCAAGAGATTCTTTTACAAAAGTTTCATCTTTTACAGGATTTAATTCTGTTTGTGGAAAATGAACTTCAATTTCTTGATTTATTTTTAACTTAAGACCTGTCTTACTAACGGTCTTACCATCTACTTTAACAAACTGTTTTTTTATAAGTTGTTCTATTTGGTTTCTAGATGCATCAATTTGTGATGCGAGAAATTTATCTAGTCTATTTGCTTCTTGAACAATAAAAATTTTATCCATATTTAGATACTCTTTCACTATGCGTTTATTTGATAAGAGAATTATATCCCATTTTGATTATTTATTACTGATATTTGTTTTACCTTTGGTGTTTTTATCGCACCATCTTATAAGTGAAACAAATGAAATATTAGCAAAGAAACAATTAATTTATTTTTCAATCTCACTATTTGCTTTTGCATTTGTGTTTATTTTACCAATTAGGAAAAAATTAAGACTAATTCCATTTTTATATTGGGTAGGAATAGCATTGCTTTTAGCTGTAGAGTTTTGGGGAGTAACAAAACTTGGTGCAAAAAGATGGTTGCCCGTACCTATTTTAAATACAACAATGCAACCCTCAGAACTAATAAAACCTATCTATATTCTGATGTTAGGTTATTTAATACATAATAGACCTCCACCAAAATATGGTTATGGAGTGAAAGATTTTTTATATTTTTCATTTTATATTTTATTACCGTTTATTTTAATAGCCAAAGAACCTGATCTTGGAACAGCTCTTGTAATGCTTTTAGTAGGTTATGGTATTTTATTTATTATAGGTGTAAACTGGAAAATTTGGGCAACAATTATTTTAAGTATAGGTTTAGCTTCACCTTTGATTTATACATATTTAATTAAAGATTATCAAAAGAAAAGAATTAAAGATTTTATTTCTGAAAAACCAAGTTATCATGTCCAACAATCAATTATTGCTATTGGTTCAGGTGGTCTTGTAGGAAAAGTAAGTGAAGATGCAACCCAAACTCAATTGAAGTTTTTACCAATTGCTACAAGTGATTTTATTTTTGCTTACTTTGTTGAGAGATATGGTTTTTTAGGTTCTTTAGGTTTAATCTTTATTTATGCTTTACTAATAATGCATTTGCTTAGTATGAACTATTATTATAAAGATGATTACGTCATACGGTGTTTTGCTTCTGGATTGGCACTATTAATATTTTTTAATATGAGTGTGAATATTTTAATGGTTATTGGTTTTGCACCAGTAGTTGGACTTCCTTTACCACTATTTTCTTATGGTGGAAGTTCTTTTATTAATTTTGCGATAATATTCGCAATATTAGAAAATTTATTAGCTTTTAGATACATGGATATGTATAATTATGAGAGGAGATTATAAATATGAAAGCTCAAAGTAATACTTTTATAGGTTTTGAAGACGATTTTAGTTCTTCACAAGCAGTTTTATTTGGTGTACCATTTGATGGAACAACATCTTTTAAACCTGGAGCTAGGTTTGCACCAAGTGCAATGAGAGAAGAGTCTTGGGCAATTGAGAGTTATTCTCCTTATTTAGATAAAGATTTAGAAGATTTAAAGTTGTTTGATTATGGTAATTTAGAGCTTCCTTTTGGTGACAAAATGAGTGCTTTAGCAATGATTGAAGAAATAGTAGATGAAATAGTAGCTTCTGATAAAAAGCCTATTATGATAGGTGGAGAACATTTAGTATCTTATGCCCCAATAAAAGCATTGAGCAAAAAATACAAAGATTTAAATATTATTCATTTTGATGCTCATACAGATTTAAGAAAAGATTATTTAGGTGAAGAATTTTCTCATGCTACAGTTTTTAGAAGAGTTTATGATTTATTGGGAGATGGAAGATTAAATCAATTTTGTATTAGAAGTGGATTAAAAGAAGAGTTTGAGTGGGCAAAAACTCATGCGCACTTAGAAAAATTTACTTATAACACACTTGAAAGTAGAGTAGAGGCTTTAAAAAACAAACCTGTATATATTTCTATTGATTTAGATGTTTTTGATCCCTCTGTTTTCCCAGGAACAGGAACTCCTGAACCAGGTGGAATAAATTTTCATCAAATGTTAGAAATTATAGGAATTTTATCAAAATTAGAAAATGTTGTAGGTCTTGATGTTGTTGAGTTAAGTCCAAAACATGATGCAAGTGGCGTTTCAACGGCAGTTGCCTGTAAAACATTAAGAGAATTAGTATTAGCAACTATTAAATAACAGATTTACTTCTTTTTAAGGTTAAAAAAGTATCATTATTTTGTGTAGAAAAATTTATGCGAAAGGATAAGAATATGACACACGAATTAATGAAACTACCTTATGAAATGGATGCACTAGAGCCTTTGATGTCAAAGGAAACTTTAGAGTACCACTACGGAAAACATCACCAAACTTATGTAAATAAATTAAATGATTTAATTAAAGATACAAAATATGAAAATTTATCACTAGAAGAAATTATTAAAACTTCTGATGGTGGTGTTTTTAATAATGCAGCACAGGTTTTCAATCATGATTTTTTCTGGAATAGTTTAAGTCCAAATGAAAAACAAATACCAACAAATTTAGAAAATAAATTAGTAGAAACTTTTGGTTCAATCGAAGAGTTTAAAAAAGAATTTATTAATAAAGCTACAACTCATTTTGGTTCAGGATGGGCATGGTTGATAAAAGATGATGACAATAATTTGAGTATTATATCAACATCAAATGCAAACACTCCAATAGTAGAAGGTTTAAAGCCTCTTTTAGTATGTGACGTATGGGAACATGCATATTACATTGACTGTAGAAATGCAAGACCTACATATTTAGAAAACTTTTGGAAATTAGTAAACTGGGAATTTGTAGCCCAAAATTTAGAAAACTAAAAAAAAGGGCAACTACATTTGTAGTTGCCCTTTTTTATTATACTTTTATTTTTAATCTTTAATTTTCTTTTACTATTTTTTTTACTTCTTCAAGAAGCTCAACAGAAGCTTCAATCTCTTCTTTTCTAATAGCAACACTTTCTATATTACAACCTACAGGAATACCTCTTTTTTTACCAAAAATATAAAGTTCTTCAAAAATATCCCTTGATAGTTTTACTGATTCTTTTAAAATATTACCAGATTCTTTTAAATCTTCTTCTAAATAGTTTGGAATATTAATTCCCAACCATTTCATAAAATCAAGTGTTTTTGCACTACCACAAGGTGTCAATGTAAAAATAATTGGAACCATTTGTAGGTTATTTTCTTTTACATATTTTGCATAATCAGTTAAAAATATTTTAGAAGCTTCTAAATCATAAACACATTGAGTGATAAAAAATTCACAAGAACTATTTATTTTTGAAGCAACTCTTAAATGCTCATCATGTTTTTTTGAGTGACGTTCTGGTATTGCTATTCCACCTAAACAAAGATTGTCATTTACTTTTCTTTTTAATTCATAAGCTTGTTTCAATGTAATATTTGTTTGCTGCTCATGGGAAGCTGCTCCTACAAAAACTGAGTGAACTTGACTTTGTTTTGTTTCTTCAAGCCAAGCAGAAAACCTCTCTTCATTATAGTTTCCTACTGCTCTATATACTATTCTTGGAGTTTTTAATTCTTGTAAGTAGTTTTTTGAATACTCACAAGGATTGATAGTTTTGATAAATGGAAAAGGTCTTTTTTCATCAGTTCTATCTGATTCATCTTGAATATCATATAATACTAAACCATCAACATTTAGTTTTGAAATTCTTTCTACATGTTTTTTTGCTATTTGTTGTATTTCTTCTTCTGTATGTTTTACTTTAGGTGGCGTAATACCATATAAAATAATACCTTCTTCTTTATTTCTTATTTTGTCTGTTAACATCTAATACCTTAATATAAATCATTAAAATTATCGTATTTTACTATCTTATGTTTAAAATTATTTAAAAAATTACATTTGTCCTTGTTTGCTTAGTATTTCTTTTAAAATATCTAAATCATAAATACTTGGGCCACAAGTTTTTTTTGTAGTGTCTATATTGATAAGCTTGTTGCCTTTTTCATCTAAATAGCTATATTTTAAAACATAATCTTTTTTTAATAAGTCAAGTGTTGTTTCATCTTCACATAAAGAATTTTGAACATCTTTTTTGAAGCTCTTTAAATTTAAATTGGCAATATGAGAAAATTTTTTATTTACAATTTGATAAGTATATAATATTTTATTTTCAATTTTATCAATATTTTTCAAGTTAGTGTATGAGTTTACTTTTATAGGAAGTTGTGCTTTATAGGCTTTTATTTGAGAACCAATAAAATAATCTTCAAAATAGTAAACTTTTAAAATATCAAGTGTTGAAAATAGAGTACTAATTAAATTTATTGTAACAGTAAGTTTAGCTAAAAAAGCTAAAAATTTAGAGCCTTTATATTGGTTTGCACTTTTAATTACAGCAATAAAAATAAATATAGTATAAATAAATAATAAAAAAAATAAAGCTAAATTAATATATGTTTGAGTTTTATTAAATGTTAATTCATAATAGCTATTATTTAAATCTATTTGAATAAAAATATTTAATAAAAATGTTACTAAAATAAAATATATCCAAAATACAATTTTTAATGGTATTTTTCCTTTAAGTAAATTTTTTATTAATTCTTTTATTTTTGTCATTTTAAGTATTCCTTTTAATAAAGTCTATAGTGTACATTAAAAATAAGTTTTGTAGGTGTTTTAGGTTTAGGATAGTCTTTATATGCTATTCTAATTAATTCCAATGAATATTCATCAAAAATAGAATATCCTGATGAGTTTGTGATTTTTAAATTTGTTATATCACCATTTGGATGAAAAATAAATGAAACTTGATTATTTCCTGATAATCTCATTTTTCTTGCAATATAAGGATATCCTAATCTATTTAAAACTCTTTGAGTAATAGCTTGAAATCTATTAAGATTCTTTTTTATAAATGCTTTTTGAACCTTAGTAAAAGTTTCAAATTCTCTTCCATAAAGACGTTCAACTTGACTTAACATTTTTTCTTCTTCTGGATTTTTTTGAGATAAAAAATCTTCAAGAGTTTTATGTTGAATAGAGTTTTCTTTTTTTACGATTTGATTCTTTAATATTTTATTTTGTAATTCATTACTCTTTTTTATTTGTTTTTTTATAACTTTTTTAGTGGTTTTATTTTTTGCCTTTACTTTATTTTTTTTAACTAGTTTCTTTTTTGTTGTTTTTTTTATAATTTTTTTTGGGTTATCTTTTTTTTCGATTTTTTTTATAATATTTTCTTTTTCAACAACTTCTTTTTTCTTTAGTTTTACATATTTTACTTGTGTTTTATTTATTTGTTTTGTTTGTTCTTGTAAAGGTTTCTTCTTGACTTCTTTTTTAGTTATGGAAAAAAGAAATAAGAAATGAAGTGAAATTGATAGTAAAAAAGCAACAAGTATTATTTTCATAAAAAAGATTATATAAAAAAAATACTAATACAAGATTAACACAAGTATATAGATTTACTATAACATAAATGTTTTTTAGGTATCCTATGCCTAAAATTACTACTGAATAGGATATTAAATGTTTGATAATTCAATAAAAGCATACGAAGAAGCAAAAGAAGTTATTCCAGGTGGTGTAGATTCACCTGTAAGAGCTTTTAAAAGTGTAGGAGGAACACCACCCTTTATTGAAAAAGGTGAGGGTGCTTATCTTTTTGATATAGATGGAAATAAATATGTAGATTTTGTACAATCATGGGGTCCACTTATTTTTGGTCATGCCGATAAAGATGTAGAAAAAGCAGTTATTGAAACAGCTAAAAAAGGTTTATCTTTTGGTGCACCAACTACTTTAGAAACTGAATTAGCCCAAGAAATTGTTGAAATGTTTGATAATATTGATAAAGTAAGATTTGTAAGTTCAGGAACTGAGGCTACAATGTCAGCTATTAGATTAGCAAGAGGTGTAACAGGTAAAAATGATATTATTAAATTTGAAGGATGTTATCATGGTCATTCTGATTCACTATTAGTTCAAGCAGGTTCAGGGTTAGCTACTTTTGGAAGTCCTAGTAGTCCTGGTGTTCCAGCTGATTTAACTAAACATACACTTCTTTGTGAATATAACAATATTGAAAACTTAAAAAAATGTTTTGAAGATTCTTCTGATATTTCTTGTATTATTATTGAACCAATAGCAGGAAATATGGGATTAGTTCCTGCAAGTCCTGAGTTTATTAAAGCTTGTAGAGAATTATGTGATGAAAATGGTGCATTACTTATTTTTGATGAAGTTATGACAGGCTTTAGAGCTTCTTTAAAAGGTGCTAGTGGAATTTTAGAACAACAAGCAGATATTATTACTTTTGGTAAAGTAATTGGTGCTGGTATGCCAGTAGGTGCATTTGCAGCTTCAAAAGAAATTATGGGGCATTTATCTCCTGATGGTGCTGTATATCAAGCTGGAACATTAAGTGGAAATCCAGTTGCTATGAGTGCAGGATTAGTGAATCTAAAAAAATTAAAATCAAATCCAGAAATTTATGAACAGTTAAATGCAAAAGCAGTTAAATTAGTAACTGGATTAAAAGAAGTAGCAACTAAGAATAATATTGCATTACAAGTTGACACAAGAGGTTCTATGTTCGGTTTCTTCTTTTGTGAGGAAGTTCCGACAAACTTTAAAGAAGTAGGAAAATGTGATTTTGATAGATTTGCTAAATTCCATCATGAAATGATAAAAAAAGGTTTCTATTTCGCTTGTTCTCAATATGAAGCAGGATTTATATCAACGGCAATTTCAGATAAAGATATTGAAGCTTGTATTGAAGCAGCTAATGAAGTTATGAAAAATTTATAGGAGAATAAAATGGAAATTTTAAAAAGCGTAGACCTAGTTAAAAAAGCAAATATATATTTTGATGGAAATGTAACAAGTAGATCTTTTGTTGATGCAAATGGAGAAGATAAATCTTTAGGTATTATGATGCCAGGATCGTATAATTTTGGGACTAATGCTGCTGAGTTAATGGAAATACTTGATGGAGAAGTTGAAGTAAAACTTGCAGGGAGTGATACTTGGAATACATATACAGCAAACACTTCGTTTGATGTACCAGCAAATTCAAGCTTTGATATTAAAGTAAAAACAATTACTGATTATTGTTGTTCATATATAAAATAAAGGCTTTAAATGGAAAATAAAGAATTTAAAGAACCAAAACATCAAGGAAAACTAAGAGCATTAGATAACTTATCTTTGGGTATTTCAATGGTCGCTGCTGTTGCCATTGGCTTTGGTATTGGTTATGGACTTAAAAGTTTAACAGGCTATGAATGGACTTTATGGCTTGGTGTATTTTGGGGGTTAGCAGCAGCTGTTTTAAATATTGTAAAAGCATATAAAAGAGCGCAAAAAGAGTTTGAAGGATTAGAAAATGATCCTAGATATGCACATAGAGCTAAACATGGAGACAAGTCATACGACGATGATGAAGATTAATAAAACTATTTTAGATTTTGCAAAGGTTTTTATTGTAATTGATTTTTGTTTAATTTTATATTCTTTATTTTTTCATGATAAATATTGGCTATTAAATGCACAAGTTGCATTTATAGCTTCTTTATTTATTACTATTACATCTTTCTTCTCTTATAAAAGAAATATACAAAATAGGCTTTCTACTGTTGATTATTCTAAGCAAGATTATTCAAGTGAGCAAAGAGATAAGATAGATGAAATTGATGATCCTTATGATTTATATAGTCAAAATGAGGAAATTCCAGAAGATGAACTTACTACTGAAAAAATAAAAGAAATAATAAATGATGAGAAATCAAAAGTAAAAAGAAATTCTTTAAAAAATACAATATTTTCAGCAGGTGGCTTTTTATCTATTTATAGAGTTTTAGGATATGGTTTGTTAGTTTTTTCATTTTTTGCATTAAACAATAATAATTTATTTTTACCTATTGCTTTTTTAATTGGTCTAGGTGTAGTTCCTATTGGTGTTTTATTCTCTAAGTTTGTGTTTAGAACTTAGAGAATAATTTAAATAATCAGAGGTAGATCAATAATAATATTGTCTTCTTCACAGCTTAAAATAAAAGATGAATGATCTTTTGCTTTAAGTGTTGTAACATCTGCTTTTTTATCTGCTTGAAATTTTACACTTATTAAAGAGTATTTTTTCCCATCAATTCTAATATATTCACCAATTTTAAGCATTACAGAACATTTGATAGTTTCTGCATTGTTAAATGTTTGTAATATTTCATTTACTACTTTTATAAAAGAACTTGCTTCTATTTTAAAATCAGGAATAGAAGGGTCATAATTTTTTATATAGTTAATATTATTTTTGATTTTTTGTGTTGAGATAGCCAAATCAAGTATTGTAAAAATATTTGTATTATCAACATTAGAAATATTTAGTTTTGATTCTTTTTTTACCATTGCACTTTTATAAAGTTTAATGTGAATTTCGTCTTCATCTTCATATTTAACTGTTATTGCATAAAAAGTATAACTTTTCATAGTTAAATTAATGTATGAAGTTTTTACTCCAAAAGATTGAGAAGCATATTTTAATGCTAACTCAAAAAGCTCATTTTGCTTAATTCTACTAAGCAAAAATTGAGCTTCACTATTGGAGTAAGTAATTTTACCACTTTGATTAAAAGATATTATAGGGTTTAAATCTAAATCAACCCAGTCTTCAAAGAAGTTCATTTTAACTCTCTACGTAATTTTTAAGATTTTTACCTACTTTAGGATGTTTTAGTTTCTTAATTGCACTTGATTCAATTTGTCTTACTCTTTCTCTAGTAACTGATAACTCTTTACCAATTTCTTCAAGTGTTCTATCAGAAGCATCATCCATAAGTCCAAATCTCATTCTAACAACTGCTTGCTCTCTTTCATTAAGCTGTGCTAAAATTTGATCAATTTGTCCTTGTAAGTCTTCTTTCATAATATTATCAACTGGAGTTGGGGCTTTTTCATCAGGTACAAAGTCACCAAACTTACCATCATCATCAGATCCAATAGGTGCTTCAAGTGATACAGGTTCTTTCGTAATCTTAATTACTTGTTTTACCTTGTCAACTGCAAGTCCTACTTCTTTTGCGATATCATCAACATCTGGCTCTTTACCATTTTCTTGGATACCTTTTCTAATGATTTTATTAATTCTATTAATAGTCTCAATCATGTGAATTGGAATTCTAATAGTTCTAGCTTGATCTGCAATTGCTCTTGAAATTGCTTGTCTAATCCACCATGTCGCATAAGTAGAGAATTTATAACCTTTTTTATACTCAAATTTATCAACAGCTTTCATAAGACCAATATTACCTTCTTGAATTAAGTCTAAGAATGGTAAACCTCTATTTGTGTATCTTTTTGCAATAGATACAACAAGTCTAAGGTTTGATTTAGCCATTCTAGTCTTAGCCTTATCAGTAATTTGTTTACCTCTTTTGATTTGTTCTAAAACATCTTTAAGCTCTTCTGGTTCAAGATCAAATCCACCTTTTGAGGCTTCTTTAGTCTGAAATAACTTTTTAATTTCCATATAAGTAGAAACCATTGTTGCTTCTGGAACCATAGAAGTAATTTGTACTTTTGATAAATTAACAATATTATCTAAAATCTTTTGGTGATTAGCTAATAATGTATCATTAAATAAAGGTAATCTATACTCTAATCTTTTAAGTTCACTATCAAAACCAGTATCAGATTTAAGTGCAGTTTCCATAGCTTTTACAATTTCAGTAATAAGTTTAGATGTTGGACCTAAATCTAATAAAGCTTCTTTTAAAACTCTTTTTTTATAAGCAACTGCTAAATTAAATTGCATTTGATGAATTTCATCATCAGATTTTGCTGATTCTTTTGCTAAGAATTTAAGCCAATCTTTTTTAGCTTTTTCTAAAATTTTAAAAGAATCAATAATAGTTTGAGCTCTTTTATCAAGTTTTTTATTTTTCTTTCCAGCTTCATCATCAGAATCATCAGAATCTACTTCTGTTTCAACATCATCAGCAGAATCATCAGAATCTTCATCATCAAAGTTTCTGAAAAGTTCTTTTACTTTTCTCTCTCTATTTACAAGAGGTTCTTTGTACTCTAAAATAAAATCAATTAAGTATGGTACATAACAAATGGCATCAAGAATAACATCCTCACCCATTTCAATTTTTTTAGAAATTTCAATTTCTTCTTCTTTTGTAAGTAATGGAATTTGACCCATTTCTCTTAAATACATTCTTACAGGAGAATCAGATCTAGACCACTCTAATAATTCTTTATTCTTTAATAAATCAAAAACATCATCTTCATTTTCGATTAATTTTTCTCTTTGTTCTCTTTTCTTTTTGGCTTCTTCAGCATTCATTCTTTTTGCTTGTTCTTGAGAACTAATAACAGTTACGTTGTATAGTTGTATAAAAGCTAAAAGTTTTTTTACATTTGCTGCTGATGGAGCTTTAGGAAAGATTTTAATAATTTTTTCATAAGTTAAAATAGAGTCTTTGTATTCTTTTACAGTTTGCTCTATAGCTTTATTTAAATCTTTGGCACTCATTGACGAAAAATCCCCTTCTTAAGATAGGCATTTATTATACCGAAATTACATAAGAAACTTATTAAAAAAATGTTATTTAATCAAATATTACTAAAATTTTAGATAAAATGTATGTTTTCTGAAAATAATCATGTTTAATAGATTAAAGATTTATTGAATACAAGGATACAAAATATGAATAAAATTACTGGAAAAGTATGGAATTTTGGTGCAAATATTGATACAGATGTAATTATTGCAGCAAGATATTTAAATAGTTCAGACCCTGAACATTTAGCAAAATATGTAATGGAAGATGCAGATCCAGACTTCCCAAAGAAGTTACAAAAAGGTGATATTATCGTTGCAGGTGAAAACTTTGGATGTGGAAGCTCTAGAGAACATGCACCAATTGCTTTAAAAGCAGCAGGTGTTGCAGCAGTAGTTGCACCTTCATTTGCGAGAATCTTTTATAGAAATGCATTTAATATGGGTTTACCTATTTTTGAATTACCTGAGTCTTTAGAAATTAAAGAAGGTGAAGAAATTTCTATTAATTTAGATGCAGGTGAAATTACTAATAATACAACTAATAAAACATATAAATTTATTCCTATTCCAGATTTTATGCAAGAGCTAATTGCAGCTGGTGGATTAATTAACTTTGCTAATATTGAAGCAGCAAAAGAAAAGGAAAATAACTAAATGAAAAGATATAATATTTCTTTAATTAAAGGTGATGGAATTGGTCCTGAAATAGTTGATGAAGCTATTAAGGTTTTAGATACAGTTGCAGGGGCTTGTAATTTTACACTTGATTATAAAGAATACTTAATGGGTGGAATTGCGATTGATGAAACAGGTGTTCCTTTACCTCAAGAAACAATTGATGGTGTTTTAAATTCTGATGCTTGTTTATTTGGAGCAATTGGAGGTGAAAAATGGGATACTTTACCAAGAGAATTAAGACCAGAAACAGGACTTTTAAAATTCAGAGAAGAAATGGGTGTTTATGCTAACTTAAGACCTGCAATTGTATATGACGAATTAGTTAATGCATCTACATTAAAACCTGAAGTTATTGAAGGTTGTGATATTATGGTTGTAAGAGAGTTAATCGGTGGTATTTACTTTGGTCAACCAAGAGCAAATGATGGACAAAAAGCTTATAATACTATGGTTTATACAAAACCAGAAATTGAAAGAATTGGTAGACAAGCTTTCGAATTTGCTATGAAAAGAGACAAAAGAGTTTGTTCTGTAGATAAAGCGAATGTACTTGAAGTATCTCAATTATGGAGAGATACAATGGAGGAAATTGCAAAAGAGTATCCATCAGTTGAGTTAACACACATGTATGTTGATAATGCAGCTATGCAACTTGTAAGAAATCCAAAACAATTTGATGTAATTGTAACAGGAAATATTTTTGGAGATATCTTATCAGATACAGCTTCAATGGTTGTTGGATCAATTGGATTATTGCCATCAGCTTCAACTGGTGATAAAACAGCAATTTATGAGCCAATTCATGGTTCAGCTCCTGATATTGCAGGACAAGGTATTGCTAATCCTATTGCTACTATTGAAAGTGCAGCAATGATGTTAAGATATTCATTAGGTGAAGAAGAAGCTGCAAATAAAATTGAAACAGCTATTAGAAATGTACTAAAAGATGGATACAGAACAAAAGATTTAGCCGCTTATGATGCTAAAGAAGTTGTAACAACTGCAGAAATGGGTGATATAATCGCTAACTACATTAAATAGTAAAAAAGGGAAACCCCTTTTTTTACTAAACCTTTTAATACTTTTTAATTAAATATAATTATTTAATAGAATTTAATAATCATTTATGATAGAATAATCAAAACTTTAATTTAGGAAGTTCTTATGGATAAGAAATATAGACTTGTTACTAGAAGTGATATGGATGGTTTAGTGTGTGGAACACTTATGAAGTATCTTGGAATAATAGATGAAATCACATTTGTACACCCAAAAGATATGCAAGATGGAAAAGTAGAAATTACTTCTAATGATATTACTACAAATTTACCTTACGTTAATGGTGTTTATTTAGCTTTTGATCATCATTTTAGTGAAACATTAAGAAATGAAAAAAAAGATAATCATATTATTGATGCAAAAGCACCAAGTGCCGCAGAAGTTGTATATCAATACTATGGAGGAAAAGAAAAATTTCCAGAAGCTTTTGATGATATGATGATTGCAGCTAACAAAGCAGATAGTGCAGCATTTACGAAAGAAGATATATTAAATCCTAAAGGTTGGGAGTTATTAAGTTTTTTAATGGACAGTAGAACTGGACTTGGAAGATTTAGAGAATTTACAGTGTCAAATTATCAATTAATGATGGATTTAATTGATTACTGTAAAGATCATACAATTGAAGATATTTTATCTTTGAGAGATGTTAAAGAAAGAGTTGATTTATACTTTAAATATGAAAAAGAGTTTAAAGAACAACTTGAAAGATGTACTACAGTTCATAAAAATTTAGTAATTATAGACTATAGAGATGAAGAAATAATTTATCCAGGTAATAGATTTTTAGTTTATGCTATGTATCCTCAAACAAATATTTCAATACATGTTGTTTGGGGAAGAGATAAACAAAATGTAGTTTATAGTACAGGTAAATCTATTATAAATAAAACTTCAAAAACAAATGTAGGTGAGTTAATGCTTAAATATGATGGAGGAGGACATGAGGCAGCTGGTGGATGTCAACCAAGTCATGAGGATGCACCAAAGGTTTTAGAAGAATTAATTACACAAATCAATGCAGATGGATAAACTCCATAAAATAAAGAAAAGTTTATAAACTTTTCTTTATTAATTCATAAAACCCTTCAAAAGAAGGTAGTCTAAGATCAGATTCTCTTTGTTTTTTCCCCCACATTGGTTCAGGGAAATATGAGTCTTCTTTAAATCTTGCCATTACATGAAAATGTACATGAGGTACATAATTTCCAAATGAAGCAATGTTTACTTTGTCACAATTAAAATAATCAAGCATTGTTTTTTCAATAATATCTAAACATCTAAATATTTCCATTTTAGTTTCAGTATCACAATGAGATAATTCTTTTAAATTTTTATTTGTGAAAATTTTAAGCCATGGAATTTCGCTTTGTTCAATTTGTATGTTTATTAATTCATTTGTAAAAATTTTAGACATTTAAATCCTTTTATAAGTGTTATTCGTATTTTACAACAACAAAGCTGAAATAAGTTTAAGCTTTAAACTATATTTAAGTAAAAATTAATTATAATCCGAATCCATTTTTTCAACCATCAAGGAAGTTTTTATAAAATATTTGTGTTTTATAAAGAGTTGGTAGGAGTAGCGTTAAAGCAAACGCTTTACTATAGCCTACTATTTTTACTCCTGAATATTTAGAGAAAATATAGGTTAAGACAAATGATACGGTAAAGATTATATCGTTTGTTTACGTCTCTTGCCTGTTGAAAAGTGGTAATAAACACAAAAAGAGGAATGACTGATGAAAGTTAGAGCTTCAGTAAAGAAAATGTGTGATAAATGTAAAGTTATCAAAAGAAATGGTATCGTAAGAGTAATCTGCGAAAACAAAAAACACAAACAAAGACAAGGATAAAAAGACATGGCAAGAATCGCAGGTGTTGATTTACCAAATAAAAAGAGAATGGAATACGCGTTAACTTACGTTTACGGTATTGGTTTACATAACTCTAGATTAATCTTAGATGCTGTAGGTATTGATAGAAACAAAAGAGCACACGAATTAACAGAAGATGAAGCAGCAGCAATTAGACTTGAAATCCAAAAGAACTACCAAGTTGAGGGTGATTTAAGAAAAAAAGTTGCTATGGATATTAAAGCTTTAATGGACTTAGGTTCATACAGAGGTTTAAGACACAGAAAAGGTTTACCTTGTAGAGGGCAAAAGACTAAGACTAATGCTAGAACAAGAAAAGGTAAAAAGAAAACTGTTGGTGCAGCAGCTAAATAAGGGATTGTAGATGGCAAAAAGAAAAGTTACTAGAAAAAAAATTGTAAGAAAAAATATTGCTGACGGTGTTGTACATATTGCTGCAACATTTAACAATACTATGGTTACTGTATCTGACAATGCAGGTAATGCAATCGCATGGTCAAGTGCTGGAAGCTTAGGATTTAAAGGTTCTAAGAAGTCAACTCCATTTGCTGCACAAGCTGCTGTTGAAGATGCAATGCAAAAAGCAATGGAACATGGAATTAAAAACGTTGGTATTAAAATTCAAGGACCAGGATCTGGTAGAGATACTGCAGTTAAATCTGTAGGTGCTATTGAAGGTATCAGAGTTACTTGGTTTAAAGATGTTACACCATTACCACATAATGGTTGTAGACCACCTAAAAGAAGAAGAGTGTAAGGGGCAATTATGGCAAGATATAGAGGACCAGTAGAAAAAATCGAAAGAAGATTAGATGCAGACCTTGGATTAAAAGGTGAAAGAAGACTTAACGGTAAATCTGCATTAGAAAAAAGACCATTTGCTCCAGGACAACACGGACAAAGAAGAACTAAAATTTCTGAATATGGTTTACAATTAAGAGAAAAGCAAAAAGCTAAATTCATGTATGGTGTTTCTGAAAAACAATTCAGAAAATACTTTAAAGAAGCTGCAAGAAGAGAAGGTAATACAGGTGCTAACTTAATTACTTTAATCGAGCAAAGACTTGACAATGTTGTATATAGAATGGGATTTGCTTCAACTAGAGCAAATGCTAGACAATTTACAACTCATGGACACATTTTAGTTGATGGTAAGAAAGTTGATATTCCTTCTTACGTTGTTAAACCAGGTCAAAAAATTGAAATCAGAGAAAAATCTAAAACTAACCCACAAATCGTTAGATCTTTAGAGTTAACTAACCAAACTGGACTAGTTGACTGGGTAGATGTAGATAAAGATAAAGTATTCGGAATTTTCACAAGAATCCCAACTAGAGAAGAAGTTGTTATTCCTGTAGAAGAGAGATTAATCGTAGAGTTATATTCTAAATAATTGAGAGCAAAAAGGTAGCCAATGAAGAAGTTTGCAGATACACCGTTTTTACCAACTGAAGTTGAAATTGAAGCTATTAGTGATAACGAAGCTAAGATTTCTGCATATCCATTTGAGAGTGGTTTTGCAATTACTTTGGCACACCCTTTAAGAAGACTTTTATTAAGCTCTTCAGTTGGTTACGCACCAATTGCAGTTAAAATTGAAGGTGCTTCTCATGAGTTTGACTCATTAAGAGGGATGCTAGAAGATATAGCTATATTTGTTATTAATCTTAAAAATATTAAGTTTAAAATAAATAGCGAAGAAGAGCAAGTAGTAGTTGAATACTCTTTTAACGGACCAAAAGAGATTAAAGGTGAAGATTTAATTAATGCTGATGTAGAAGTTGTTTCTCCAGATGCACACCTAGCTACTATTAACTCAGATTGTAATCTTACATTCTCTGTAATTATTCAAAAAGGTATAGGATATATGCCTTCTGAAGATATTAGAGATATTGTTGGACCAGATTACATTCCAATCGATGCTTTCTTTACACCAGTAAAAAAGGTAGTTTACGATATTGAAAAAATGTTAGTTGAAGATAATCCTAACTTTGAAAAAGCTGTATTTAACGTACAAACAAATGGACAAATTTCTCCAATTACTGCTTTTAAAGAAGCAGTATCTGTTATGTATTCACAAATGTCAGTATTTAACAAAGTATTTGATTTATCTGAAGTAACAGTAAGTGATGCAGGTGAAGAGCCAGTAGAACTTAAAGATTTAATTATTAAAATTGATGATTTAAATTTAAGTGCTAGATCATTCAACTCTTTAGATAGAGCTGGATTAAAATTCTTAGGTGAATTAGTACTTATGAGTGAAGTTGAAGTAAAAAATATTAAAAACTTAGGGAAAAAATCTTACGATGAGATTGCTGAGAAATTAGAATCTTTAGGATTCCCAGTTGAAGATACACTTCCAGAAAATGTTGCTTCTGCATTAAGAAGAAAGTTAGAGCAACTAAAAGCATAATTAAGGGTTAGTAATATGAGACATAAGCATGGATATAGAAGATTAAGCAGAACTTCTTCTCATAGAAAAGCGTTATTAAAAAACATGGCAATCGCTTTAATCGAGAGAGAAAAAATTGAAACAACTGTTCCAAAAGCAAAAGAATTAAGAAGATATATTGAAAGATTAGTAACTACTGCTAGAAATGCAGATTTAAACACTCACAGAGCTGTTTTCAAAGCATTACAAGACAAAGAAGCTACTAAAAAACTTATCAATGAAATCGCACCAAAGTACGAAACAAGAAATGGTGGATATACTTCAATTGTTAAAACAAGAATTAGAAGAGGTGATGCTACTCAAATGGCATTCATTTCATTCGTATAATTTTTATTTATACAATATAAGAAAGGTAGAAGTTTTAACTTCTACCTTTTTTTTTACAAAAAAATAATACTTTCAAATACTATTTAGCTTAAAAATTTCTTTTTAATTTCATTTAATTTTAATTTACCAAAATTTAATCATTTTTTAGATAAAATCGGGTGTATACTATAATTGTAAAACACAGGAGAGCCTTTTGATAACTCTAAAAGAAGCACTTACTTTAAGTGATGATGAGATTAAAAAATTAAGAGATGATTTAAAACAAAAAATTAAAGATGATAAAACTGGCGCGTATGTTGAGCAATTAACTTCACAAAATATTTCTGAATCAGGTTCTGGTATTCCAATAGCTATTAAAGATAATATAAATGTTAAAAATTGGGAAATTACTTGTTCTAGTAATATTTTAAAAGGTTATAACTCACCATATAATGCAACTGTAATTAATAAATTAAATGAAGCAGGTTTAAGTGCGTTTGGTAGAACAAACATGGATGAGTTTGCTATGGGAAGTTCAACTGAATCTTCTTGCTATGGAAAAACTCTTAACCCTGTAGATAATACAAAAGTTCCAGGTGGAAGTTCAGGTGGTTCAGCTGCTGCAGTTGCTGCTGGTATTGCTGTTGCGGCACTAGGAACAGATACAGGTGGATCTATTAGACAACCAGCTGCTTATTGTGGTGTTGTTGGGATGAAACCTACTTATGGAAGAGTTTCAAGATATGGTATTACTGCTTATTCTTCTTCACTAGATCAGTGTGGACCAATCACTCAAAATGTAGAAGATGCTGCTATTTTATATGATATTATTTCTGGTAATGATCCAATGGATTCAACATCTGCAAATGTAGAATATGAGGCAGTTGCACCTAAACTTGATTCTAATAGAAAATTAACAATTGCAGTGATTGATAGTTTTGTTGAGCAAGCTAGCCCTGCTATTAAAGCTGGATATGAAAAAGCTATTAAAGCTTTAGAAGAAGCTGGTCATACTATTGTTCATAAAAATATGTTAGATACTAGTAAAATTTTATCATCTTATTATATTGTTGCTACAGCTGAAGCTTCTGCTAACCTATCAAGATTTGATGGGGTTAGATATGGAAATAGAAAAGGTGAAGCTGGTTTAAAAGATATGTATACTCAAACTAAAACTCAAGGTTTTGGTGAAGAAGTGCAAAAAAGAATTATGTTAGGTTCTTTTGTTTTAAGTTCTGGTTATTATGATGCTTATTATATTAAAGCTCAAAAAATTAGACATTTAATTAAAGATGAGTATGAAGCTATTTTTAATGATGCTGATTTAATTCTTTCTCCTGTTGCTCCTACAACAGCTCCTGAATTTGGAAGTTTTAAAACATCATTAGAGATGTATTTAAGTGATATTTATACAATTTCAGTTAATTTAGCTGGTTTACCTGCAATTTCATTACCTATTAATAGAGATGAAGATGGTATGCCTGTAGGTTTACAGTTAATTGGAAAAGCGTATGATGAACAAACTGTGTTTGATGGTGCTTTATCATTAGAAAAAGCCGTAGATTATAAATAAAGAAAAGATTAGGATAATATATTATGAGAATTAGAAAAAGAGCATTAACATTTGAAGACGTTTTATTAGTACCAGCAAAATCAGAAGTATTACCAAAAGAAGTTTGTATTAAAACTAAGCTTACAAAAAATATTGAATTAAATATTCCATTTGTATCAGCTGCTATGGATACAGTAACAGAATACCAAGCTGCTATTGCTATGGCAAGACTTGGAGGAATTGGTATTATTCATAAAAATATGGATATTGAATCACAAGCATTACAATGTAAGAAAGTTAAAAAATCTGAATCAGGAATGATTATAGATCCTATTACAATTGGTCCTGAACAAACTTTACAAGATGCAGAAGATATCATGGCTTCTTATAAAATATCAGGTGTTCCAGTTGTTGATGAAAATAATACTTTATTAGGTATCTTAACAAATAGAGATATGAGATTTACTAAAGATTTTAGTTTATTAGCAAAAGAAAAAATGACAGCTATGCCACTTGTTGTTGCTAAAGAAGGTACAACTTTAGATGAAGCTGCTGATGTAATGCATGCAAATAAAATTGAGAAATTACCAATTGTTGGTGAAAATAATAAATTAATTGGTTTAATTACAATTAAAGATATTAATAAAAAAAGAGAATATCCAAATGCAAACAAAGATGAATTTGG
The DNA here is from genome assembly GCF_044841725.1 of Arcobacter sp. YIC-80. NCBI lineage: Bacteria > Pseudomonadati > Campylobacterota > Epsilonproteobacteria > Campylobacterales > Arcobacteraceae > Arcobacter > Arcobacter sp. YIC-80. Next base: position 137,505 of record NZ_JBJBSI010000001.1, read on the forward strand.
AAGACTAAGAGTTGGTGCTGCAATTGGTGTAGGACAAATGGACAGAGTAAAAGCACTTGTTGATGTAGGTGTAGATGTATTAGTTCTTGATTCTGCTCATGGACATTCAAAAGGTATTTTAGATAGTGTAAAGGCTATAAAAGCTGAATTTGATGTTGATGTTATTGCAGGTAATGTTGCTACTGCTGAAGCAACTGAAGACTTAATTGCAGCTGGTGCTGACGCTGTTAAGGTTGGTATTGGACCTGGTTCTATTTGTACAACTAGAATTGTTGCAGGTGTAGGTGTTCCTCAAATTTCTGCAATTGATGAGTGTGCAGCTGCTGGTAAAAAATTAGGTGTTCCTGTTATCGCTGATGGTGGTATCAAATACTCTGGTGATGTTGCTAAAGCTTTAGCAGTTGGTGCATCTGCTTGTATGATGGGTTCTGCTTTAGCAGGTACTGATGAGTCTCCAGGTGAAGTTGTATTATTCCAAGGAAGAAAATTCAAAACTTATAGAGGAATGGGTTCTATCGGTGCAATGACAAAAGGAAGTAATGATAGATATTTCCAAGAAGGAACAGCAGCTGATAAGTTAGTACCTGAAGGAATTGAAGGTAGAGTAGCTTACAGAGGAAGTGTAAAAGATATCATTCACCAAATGGTAGGTGGACTTAGAGCTTCTATGGGTTACTTAGGTTCTAAAGATATTCCAACATTCCAAGAAAAAGCTGAATTTGTAGAGATTACATCTGCTGGACTTAAAGAGTCTCATGTACATGATGTAACTATTACTAACGAAGCTCCTAATTACCATGTTTAAAAGTGATGTTATAAACATCATCTTTTAAACTTATTCTGCGTTGAAGATTGATTTTTTATTCTCATGTACTTTGTGTACACTCCGAGAAAAAATCACTCTTCGCCTTGACTAAATCTAAAATCTAATACTTCTAACATCACTTTTAAAGTTATTTCTAGTAGAAAATATTATATAATTATTAATTATATAAAAATAAAAAAAGGGATAATATGTCAATTGAAAGTATTGCAAGAGAAATTACTGAAATAAAAAATGAATTAAATGAATTAAGTGAAAGATATGAATCAAAACGATTAGAAATGTATTCATCATTAACTAATAATGGATTAGAAAGTTTCAGAAGTGAGGAATACTTATTTACAAAAGTTCCAGAGACAACTTTCTTGACAATTACTAAGTCAAGATTACATGAAGCATTAAATAATTCTAGTATCTCAGATGAACAAAAGATTGAAATACAAAATATTGCATTTGAAGAGACTACACGAGATGCAAATTTAAGAATTACTAAAATTTAATAACTTGATAAATTTAAAACATTTAGGGATTAGAAGTAGTGGTCGTTGTGACGAATATGAAAAAATTTAAAAATTCTTGGGATATAATATTTAACTTATTCCTAAATTCTTAATTTGGAGTAAAAGAGTTTTTCTAAAGATTTTGTGAAAAGCTATCAATGACTATAAAGTATGTCGGATTTACACTAAGAGTAAGAAATTGAAATTTTTGTATAATTTAAAAAATCACACTCTTAGTGATTCCAAGAACTTGATTTAAAGTATTTTCATTTATTTTCTCTACAAACTTCACTTTTCTAGCATTATAATCAATAGATTTAATTTGTTCAGTCATTATAAAGCCTGTTAGGTTTTCACTTTTAAGTTTTACATGAAAAGGGAAGTCTCTATTTGTATTTGTGATAGGGCAAGCTATTGCTAATCCTAAAGTTTTATTAAAGGCTTCATTACTGATAATTAGTGCTGGTCTTCGACCTTTTTGTTCATGTCCAGCTTGTGGGTCAAACGTAAGTATTACTAAATCTCCTTTTTTAGGAATATAGTTTTTTACCATTCCTCTTTTCCTATTGTTGTATCAAACTCTTCATTTGCTTTATAGTCTTGTGGTATTTTAGATATTAGTTCATTTAAATCATAATCTGGAATATCTTGTCTGATAGGTTCAATAATTGCTTTACCATCTACTATTGTAATATTTACATTATCTCCAATATGAAGTTGTAAACTTTCCATTATGTCTTTTGGTACTCTAAGTCCTTGAGAGTTACCCCATTTTGAAATTTTAGCAGTCATTTTAACTCCTTAATGTATATCCTAAGTATATCTTTTATGCTAGATAATGTCAATAGATAAATTTAAAGTGTTAGAATTAAACCAAAATAGATATAATCATCATCACAAAAAATTAATTAGGAAAATTTATGAATGAAATGATAATCTATCCAATTCTTGTAATAGTAGCTTTCATATTTTATAAAAAATATACTCAATATAAGGTATTAAAACTTGTACCATCACTTTTAGAAGAGGGTGGGCAGATTATTGATGTTAGAACCAAAGGTGAGTTTATAGAAGGTAATAAAGAAGGAAGTATCAATATTCCTTTAGGTTCTTTAAAATCAAGAATAGATGAGTTAGACAATAGTAAACCTATAATTGTTTGTTGTGCTAGTGGTAGTAGAAGTGCTTTAGCAAGACGACTTTTGATTACAAAGGGCTTTGAAAATGTACATAATACTGGTAGTTGGAAGTCTCTTCTAAAGTTTTAAAAGAGACTTTAACTGATAAAAATGAAGCTTATCTTTTAACTTTAGGATTTACTATAGTTTTAAGCTTAGAAAATCACTTATTAAGGGTTTTGTGAAAAGTCATGTGTAACAGCAAAATTATTTATATGTTCTTCTAATGCTAATTTATACTCTTTTGTAAAATACTCAATAATTTTTTCTTTTTCAGCTAACATATCTTCTGCATTGTCAAATGATGTACATGTCATATAAGTAGTAAATCTAGCTGAACCATACATAAGTGAAGCACTTACTTCTCCTAAAGTTAATCCTCTTTCTAATTGTTCATTAGCAACTGCTATGTGTTCATCTGCTCTTTGTAAAAATTCGTTTGATTTCTCGCTCATTAAAATTCCTATTTTTATTTGGATTATAGTTAAAAAATGATTATAGAATAAAACTTTTTAAACTTTTCTCTAGAATATTTGAAAATTTATCAATATTTTTATCCTATTTTTTCACTTTTTTTATCTATAAATGGTACTATTATTTATAAAAAGGAAGCTATTATGTTAGATAAGGTAAAAAAATATTATAAATTAGCTAAGCAAAAAGATATTGATGGCTATTTAATTAAGCTTGGAATTTTAGGTGTTATTATTGGTATTGTTTTTTCAATTCCTATTATAAATCAAGTTTTTGTATGGCTTATTTTATTTGGTATATGTATAAAGCTATATGATTTCACTGAAAAAATTGAACATGATATTGTACCTTATGATTTTAATAATATTTTACCAGCACCTAAAAAAGAAGATTAATATTTCTACTTTTTATGAAAATTTAACTACAATACCAAACTTTAAAAATAAGGTTGAAAATGTCTGGAAAAGAATTAAATATATCTAGTGTAAAAACTACAAAAGGTGATAAATTAGCAGCTAAAGGAAATCAAAATAAAAATGCCACAAGAGTTGCTTTTTCACAAGATAAAAATCAAAAAGAGCAAATAGTAAATGCTAGAAAAAGTACTAATGGTCAATTAGCTAAGAAAAAAGCAAAAAGAAAAGCTGCAAAAGCTTCTAAAAAGAAAAGTAAAAAGTAGTAAAGAAATTATATGAAAAAAGTATCTACTATCTCAACAAATAAAGATAATTTATCTAAATCAATTGAAGATGCTTTTCATAAACTTATTTCTGATTATAAAAAAATATCTTTAGATTATATTCAAATAAATGAAATTGAGGGTAATTTAAAAAATACCAAAATAAATGTATCTGATACTTTATCTTACTTAATAGGTTGGGGTAGGCTTGTTCTTAAATGGTATGATAAAAAATCAAAAAATTTGGAAGTTGATTTTCCTGAAAGTGGTTTTAAATGGAATGAGTTAGGCTCTTTGGCACAACATTTTTATTTGAGTTATAAACAATATTCATATTCAGAATTGCTATTAGAATTTGAAAATACGATAAATAGTATATTAAAATTAGTTTCATCTTTAGACAATGATGAATTATATGGAAGCAACTGGTATAAAAACTATACTTTAGGAAGAATGATACAGTTAAATACATCAGCACCTATGAAAAATGTAAGAACTAAAATTAGAAAATTTAAAAAAGTTTATAAGATAGATATTTAATTTGTATATCTAATTAATCTGTCTTAGGTGTTATTAACTACTTTTTTTATACAATCACGTAAAAGAAAATCAAGGAAATCTAATATGAATTTAATGTTATTTGGTGCACCAGGTGCAGGAAAAGGTACACAAGCAAAATTTTTAATTGAAAAGTATGATATCCCTCAAATTTCAACAGGTGATATCTTAAGAGCTGCTATAGCTGATAAAACTGAAATGGGTATGGAAGCTAAAAAATTTATGGATGAAGGGCAATTAGTTCCTGATTCAACTATTATTGGTATTATTAAAGATAGATTGGCTCAAGAAGATTGTAAAAAAGGTTTTATCCTTGATGGTTTCCCAAGAACGTTACCACAAGCAGAAGCTTTAAATGCTTTAATGAACGATATGGGAATTTCTTTAGATAAGGTTATTTCTTTAAATGTTCCAGATGAATTAATCGTAGAAAGAATTACAGGAAGAAGAACTTCTAAAGTTACTGGTAAAATCTACCACATGAAATTTAACCCACCAACAGATGAAAAAGAAGAAGATCTAATCCAAAGAGCTGATGATACAGAAGAGACTGTAACAAAAAGATTAGCAGCTTATCATGAGCAAACTGCTCCATTAATTGATTTCTATACTAACATGGGTGTTATTGTAGAACTTGATGGTACAAAAGACGTATCAGAAGTAACTACTGATATGTTTGCTGCTATTGAAAAGTAGTAGTAAGTTTTAAGAGTTAAAGCTTTTGCTTTAGCTCTTAGTTTTAATACTATTATTGATTTTGTCTAGTTCTAAGTTTGATTTTTTTTCTAACTCTTCTATTTTTTTTATAAGCTCTTCTTGCGTTGAAAATTCATAATTTTTACAAATATTTTCAATTAATTTATATTTAGTCTCTTTTGAATTATTTATTTTTGATTTTTCATTTTCTTTTTGAATATTATTTCTTTTCGTTATGACGTTTTTTAGGTATAAATCTACGGCTTTTGTGTTAAGCTCATCTTCAATCAAAAATATATCAACATTTTTTAGTATCTCTTCAACTTTTTGTTTTAATTGTTCAAAGGTATATGTTTGTTTATCATTTATTAAATCAATAATTTGTTTATCTATTATATCAAGTATATTTGTATTCATATTTGCCATTTTATATTGTTTTTTGAATTTTATCATAATATAAATCTAATTTAGTTATAAGTAAAAATATACAATTAAATATTTAGGATAAAAATGACAACAATTGAAAATATAGCTGATAAAGAAAACTATACAGCAGTAGATCTTGGAAATTTAGATAATTTAATGAAATACTCATTGATTCATAAAGTAAATAAGCAAAAAATTGAAGGAAAAGTATTTTTAAAAGATGCTACAAAAGCTACTGGTACAGAAATATCATTTAATTCTTTAGCTCCTAATACTGAACAGCCATACTTTCATATTCATACAAAAAATGAAGAAACATATATTATCTTAAAAGGCTTTGGCTATTTTCAAGTTGATGAAGATTGTTTTGAAATAAAAGAAGGTTCAGTTATAAGAGTAGCTCCTAAAGGTGAAAGAGGTATTAGAAATGATTCTAATGAAATTATGACCTATATGGTAATACAATCAAAAGAAAACTCACTTGAAGAACATACTACAGATGATGGTAAAAGAGTAGGGTTTAATCCAAAGTGGTAAAATAAAGATTATAAAGGAAAAATATGAATATTGAAACATTATTAGTTTATACAACTGTAACATTTTTTTATGTTACAAGTCCAGGCCCTGCAATAATTTTAGCAATTGTAAATGGTCTAAGAGCTGATATGAAAACAGTTATGATAAGTTCACTTGCAAATATTATTGGGTTATTTATCTTATCTACGGCATCTATTTTAGGTTTAGGTGTTATTTTAAAGACATCATCAACACTATTTATGATTGTGAAAATACTTGGAGCTTTATACTTAATATATTTAGGTTATAAATTTTTAAGAAATAAAGGAGGTTTTAATATCTCTGATTTAGAAGATGAAAAGATAGTAAAAAGTAAAAAGTCATATTTCTTAGAATCTTTTATTCTTGCCGTAACAAATCCAAAGCCAATACTATTTTTTACAGCGATTTTTCCACAGTTTTTAGATTTAAATAGTTCTATTGCTCCGCAGTTTTTCATAATGACAGGCATTTTTCTATTTATTTCATTTTCTTCTTTATGTACTTATTCTTACATATCGAAAAAATCAAAAGCATTTTTCAAAAATCAAAGAAGAATAAATATTGTAAATAAAATAACAGGTGGATTATTTATATTTATGGGATTGGGTCTTTTAAAAATGAAAAATCAATAGTTATGTCAATTTTATACAAGAGATAAAAATTCTATTGAGATATACTTATATAAAAAGGCAGTTTTATGAATAAGATATTTACTAAAATATACTCAAATAAGAAACTTCCTTTTCTTCAACTTAGATATTCAAATTCAAATAAGCACTATAAAAAGCATTTTCATTCTTCTTTTTCTTTAGGTATAAATAAAGAGGGTTTAAGTATTTATACCAATCAAAATAAGAAGTTTATTCTTGATAAAAATAGACTAAGTATCATGAATCCTTATGAGCTTCATTCTTGTAATTCTTGTGGAAGTACTTTGAATAAATATTATATGATGTATTTAGATACTTCTTGGTGCTCAAAAATACAAAAAATCATAAATAATCGTATATCAAAATTTGTAGCTGTAGATAAAAAAATATTAGAATCAAAAGAGTTTTATAATAGATTTCTAAATTTATGTGAGTTTATTTATGGAGATAATAGCATAGAGGATAAAGAAAATGAACTCATAGAATTTTTCTTAGACTTTTTTGCTTTATATCTAAAAAAAGATGGGGAATTTAAAACAGATAAAAGGTTTGAAGAGATTAAGGCTTTTATAGATAAGAACTATAAAGAAAATATCACTTTAAAGGATATATCAGATAGTTTTGATTTAAATGAATACTATATAATAAGACTTTTCAAAAAGCATTTAAATATTACACCTCATTCATACTTATTAAATTTAAGAGTAAATCATGCAAGAGTATGTTTAAAAGAGGGGATGAGTATAGTTGAAACTGCTTTAGAGTCTGGTTTTTATGATCAAAGTCATTTACATAGAAACTTTTTAAACTTTGTAGCTACAACTCCAAAAGAGTATCAACTCAATTTTGTACAATAAAAAAATTTTCTTTACTTGTTATTTTTATTATTATGTATTTTATTGTTTGTTATATATGTTTAAGTTTATGGGGTATTTTAGGACATAAGGCAAGTATATTTTTTAATACACCTTTAAAAATAAAAGTTTTCAATATATTTATGGGAAGTCTATTAATTTTAAGTGCTTTAGCATTACTACTAAATAGTATCTAAATATTTTTTGAATAAAATGCCTTTATGATTAAAAAAACAGTATTTTCAACACTATTTATAGCATCATCTTTATATGCAGGTTTTCAAGAAGTAAGAATTGGAAAAATTGATAGTTATTATAAAGATAAAATCAATGAAAGGCAATTAAAAACTATTTTAGATGAAATAGAAGAGCATTTTGAGTCAAAACTTGGCTTCGATGTGTTTGATTACTCTTCTATGGGAAAACCTATAGATATTCTTTATGTAAAACCATCAAGTATGGAAAGAAGAATAAACAGAGCTATGAATAGATTTGAAAGAAAAAAAGAAAAAATACATGCCTATCAAAAAGAGTTCACTTCTAAAAAACTTACAATAGATAGACAAACAAAAAACTATAAATCCCTAGAAAAAGAAGTAAATAAAAAAACAGAAGAGTTAAATAGCTATATTCATAAAGTAAATCAAAGAAGAAATATATCAAAAGAAGAGTATGAAAAAATACAAACTTATGTAAAAGCTAAAAAAGTAGTTATAAATCAAAAACTAAAAGAGTTAAGAGTAGAGAGAAGGGCTTTAAAAAGACTAGTAAATAGTTTTAATAATAAAGTTCATTTATATAATACTCATATTCAAAATTATCATAATTTAGCTAATGAAATTGAGTCTTTAAATAGAGGATTTAAAAAAGTAAAAGGTCAAGCAATAGGTGAGAAACAAATAGTTTTAAAAACCTATGTAAAAGATGGAGTTACTATAAAAGAAAAAACAGTAACAAATAGTATGAATAAAATAGAAATTTATGGCTTTGATAATCTAAAAGAACTAAAAGCAATTTTAGCCCATGAGATAGCTCATTTAGTAGGTATTCCTCATATACAAGAGCAGGGCGCTTTAATGAACCCTATCTTGCAAAAAAACCAAAAGCAGAATTTAAATCTAACTTATGATGATATTTTGAACTTTAAAGAGCACTTCTAATATTCATTAGATTATAATCTCTCCTTTTGGAGTAGCTCTTACTTCTTCAATTTTAAAACAATCATTTGCTGTATTTCTAGGAGAAGTTTCTAGGTATTTTTCTACAACTTTATGGATTGTAGTTAATTCTTCTTTTTCAAACAATTCTTCATCAAACTCTTCTTCCATTTTGATAAATTTTAACTCAATAAATTTATCATTTGCTTTTACTTCAATATCTAAGTAGTCTAATAATTCTTGAATTAAAAATAGTCTTGGATCTTCTTCGTCTAAGTCTTCTTCATTTGCGATTATGTCAAATAATTCACTTAAAACGGCAGGTTCTGGATTTCTAGCTGCTTTTATGTACTCTTCATTAAAGATTTTACTTCCACAATGTTTTGAATGGTTAAAATCCATTAAAAAAAGCATTATTGATAGTTTTTTGTCATTTAGATGTTTTACTTGCTTATGTAACATATATAAAATTACATTTGCTACTTTAGTCATATCTATATTCAAATAGTTTCCTTTGTTTAAATTAAATGAAGTATACAATATTTATGATATATAATACATAATAAATAAAAGGCATAAAATGCAAATAAAACTATATTATGATAAAGAGTGTCCTTTTTGTAGAAAATATGCTCAGATTTTAAAGTTAAAACAAAATCATGAAGTAAATATATTAAATGCAAGAGAAAATCAAAAAGATATTCTATTATTCAAAGAAAAAGGCTTTGATATAAATGAAGGTTTTATAATCTTTATAGATGAAAAGAAGATTTTACAAGGAAGTGATGCAGTTATATTTTTAGACAAATTAAGTGAAAAAAAATTGTTTTTAGTAGATACTTGGCTTTTTAAAAAGATTGCTTATCCAATAATAAAGCAAATAAGAAAAGTGATTTTATTAATACTTGGGAAGAACCCAAATATTAAGTTTTAGATTTGATAATCAGGTGTATTATCATCCCAGTCAAAGATAAAACACATAGGTAGTTTATCTCTTTTATTTAAGTATTTAGCAGTGATAACTGCACTTATAAAAATAGAAATAATCGCAACAGCAGAAGCTAAAGCTAAAGTAGAAAGACCCGTAAGCCCTTGACCAACTGTACATCCTATTGATAAAACACCACCTGTTCCCATAAGTGCACCACCAAACATATTGTATTTTGATCTATTTATATTTTGGTTTGCTGTACATCCAAAGCTATATTGTCTATTTATTTTAGACATAGCAAAAGCTCCTAAAACAACACCAATTACAACAGCAATATTAAATGTTAGAACATTTACTTGATAGAAACTAAATAACTCAAAAGTTTTGGCAGTAGGATATATAAAAGTAATACCATTTAATTCAATCATTCTTTCAATACTCTCTTCACCCATAACTCCTGTTACATACCATGAAGCTGCAATTAAAAGACCAATTAAAAAGCCATCAATTAAGCTAATTAATCTTTTTGTTCTTTTAATAACAAATGCAAGAATTAAAACTAAAATACCAACTACAAAATAAACATTCATAGTTACATTTCCAAGTATTGCAGACCAGCTAAGTAAAGTTTCATTTTTAGTAATGGGTGAAAAGAAACCATTTAAAAGTCCATTTGCAGTAGCAAAGGCAAAAATACCTATAAATACTAAAGCTATTAGTGCATTTGGATCACCTTGTGCAAACTTTACAAGTTGTCTATTTCCACAACCATCAGCTATCATCATTCCTGCACCAAATAAAGCTCCACCAATAATAATAGAAAAATAATTTATATTTTCTCTATAATAGTTTGACTCAGTTAAATCTATCTCAAAGTAGTGTGCAACTATTGTAGTAGATATAATAGCTATAATCATAGCCATAAGTACAGAAGAACCTCTTTTAGTAGATTTTGTTAACATATAGTCTTTGATTGAGCCACTAAAACAAAACTGTTTTTTTTGAGCTATTGCTCCAAAAGCAAGACCTATTATAAGACCTAGTATGTTTATTATTTCAAATACTTCTAAATCCATTTTAAACCTCTTGGTTTTCTGTTCTCATATCTTCAAGACCTTCCAAAATATCAAGTGCTTGTTCTTCTGTTAATTTATCATTTTGTATATCTAAAATAACCTCATCAAAGTATTGTTTTACTTGCTTTATATATTCTAATTCAGCTTTTAAGTCTTTAGCATCTTTTTTACTGGCAGATTTTATATTTATTTCAAGTTCATTAATAGTTTCATTTACTTCTACAAGTACATCTGTTTTTAATAGTTCTTCTAATTTTTTAATATTACTCATACCTCTCCTTTTTTTGAAATTATAACCAAATGTTTATAAATAAGTTGCTGTAATAAAAATCATAAAAGAAATAAATTTAGTTAGTTATTTTATAAAGTATTTAAGAGAGTAAACCCCAAGTAGTCTTGGGGTTTTATAATTTAGATAATTGTATTAATAGTAATAGAGAAGTTTAATTCTTGTCCTGCTAAAGGATGGTTAAAATCAACTACAATTTCATTGTCTCTAATCTCATCAACAACAACTTGAATTGGTTGACCATTTTCACCTTGACCTTGTAGTGACATACCAACTTCTAGTTCCATATCTCCAAATTGTTCTTTAGGTAAAGCTTGTTTTGCTTCAGGGTTATATTCTCCATAAGCTTCTGCTGCTGGTACAGTAACTTCTTTTGTATCACCTTCATTCATTTCATTAATTCTTGATTCTAAACCAGGAATTAACTGCCCAATTCCAAAAGTGAATTCTAAAGGATCTTTACCAATATTGCTATCAACTACCTCTCCATTTACTTTTAATTCGTAATTCATTGTTACTACTTGATTTTCTTGTATAGCCATATTGACTCCTTTATTTATTATTTTAAACATGGTATCTAAAAAAAATAACAGGCACCTAAAATAAATTATTATTTTTTATGATTTTGAACAGTACTTGGTATTGTATTCCCACTTGCTTGGTGTGTTAAAGCTTCTTTATTATTCTTATAAAATTCTCTAACTTTATTTGCTAAGCGTAGTTTAGTATCAATATCAATTAAACCTTTATCACTTATGCACGATACTAAGTCTTGAACTAAAGATTTTTGAATATTTGGAACTTTTGTAATCCATGAATTTAATAACTGTTTATTTATATATTTAGGAAGAGAACCCATAATACCTGCATCATTTTGATTATGTACTAAAAGTCCTGAGGTTGTTCCTCTATCAAGTGTTAGAACTTGAAATAAGTATAAAGTATGATAATCTAATTGTTGTTTTATATCATCTACACTAAATAAAGCTCTTTGTTGTATAGCATTTTCTAAAATTTCAACATAAGTATCAATAATTCCCTCACCAAAATTCATGGCAAAATCATAATCAGCTTTTTTATCATCAGTTTTATAGTTTTCTAAATAAAAGTGACTAACTCCTCTGTGCCTATTAAGTGTAGGAATAAAGAAGTATTTTTCCCCTTGTTTTACACCTTCTTCATACTTTTCTTTTGAAAGTTCTTTAATTGCTGTTTCAAACTTTTGTTTGTCATCTTCATTTTCTATACTTGGATTTAAATCAGCCATAACCCTCCAATAAGAATGAGAATCTCTTAAACAAGTAAGTGAGATATGTATATGTATTGATGGAAGTTTTGGATTATTTGGATGAATAATAGTTGAAATAGCTGTGGCACTTTGTAGTTTTTTTTCTTTCATATCATCATAATGAACTTGAGATACATTTATACTTGCAGTATTAAATAAAGACTCATCTCTAGCTTCAAATCTACTTCCTCCTCCATGAGTTCCTTCATCTCTTAACCATAAAACTTCTTCAAACTCTTTGTTTTGTCCATATTTTTTACTTAATTCATTTAGCTTTTGTGCAAATCTTTTTTGTAAAGCTCTTGTAAGTGTATAAGCATTTTTAGCTTCTTGTGAGCTTGCCATAATCATTTTCATAAAATAAAACCTTCAAATTTTTTCCTAATTGTAACATAGCAGTATAAAAAACTATTAAGAAAGTTTATATATGTTTAGTTATACTTCCGAAAATTTTTAAAAGGAAATTTATTGAATATCGGAATATATATTTATGAAAATGCAGAAGTTTTAGATTTTAGTGGGCCTTTTGAGGTTTTCTCAACTGCATCAAGATTTTTAAAAAATAAAGATAAATTCAATGTTTTTTTAGTATCAGAAGAAAATAAAGCAATACAAGCAAGGGGTGGATTTAGCGTTTATCCTAAGTATAGTTTTGCGGACTGTCCTACTTTAGATGTGTTAATAGTAGTAGGTGGAGTTCATCAAAAAGAGTTAAAAAAACAAAATGTAATCTCTTGGATAAAACACAAATCAGAAAATGCACAATATACAGCGTCTGTTTGTACAGGGGCTTTTTTATTAGCAAAAGCTAAGGTTATTAAAAAACAAAAAGTTACAACTCATTGGGAAGATATAAAAGATTTAAGAAAACAGTTCCCAAAGCTTGAAGTTATTGAAAATGTAAGATGGGTTGAACAAAAAAATATAATTACTTCAGCTGGTATTAGTGCTGGAATTGATATGAGTTTGTATCTAGTAAGTAAAATCAAAAATAAAAAGCTTGCGTATAAAACAGCAAAACAAATGGATTTTGATTGGAAAGAAAATAAATAGATTAAGTAGGAATAAATATGAAAGAATTAATTAAAGCTTTACCAAAAGCAGAACTACATTTACATATTGAGGGTTCTTTAGAGCCTGAACTTATGTTTAAACTAGCAAAAAGAAATAAAATACAAATTCCATATAAAAGTGTAGAAGAAGTAAAAACTGCTTATAACTTTACAAATTTACAAAGTTTTTTAGATATTTATTATGCAGGTGCAAATGTACTTATAACAAAACAAGATTTTTATGATATGACTTGGGAATATATTTTAAAATGTAAAGAAAACAATGTAGTTCATACAGAAATATTTTTTGATCCACAAACACATACCCAAAGAGATATAAGCTTTGATGTAGTAATAAGTGGAATAAAACAAGCCTTAGATGATGCACAAGAAAAGTTTGGAATTACATCTGAAATAATCATGTGTTTTTTAAGACATTTATCTCAAGAAGAAGCTTTTAAAACTTTAAATGAAGCCTTAGCATATAAAGATATTATTATAGGTATTGGACTTGATTCATCAGAGCTTGGAAATCCTCCTAAGAAGTTTGAAAAGGTATTTAAAAAAGCAAAGGAAGAAGGTTTTAAACTAGTTGCTCACGCAGGAGAAGAAGGAGATGTATCTTATATAGAAGATGCCCTTGATTTACTTCAAATACAAAGAATAGACCATGGAGTACAAGCTATAAATAGCAAAACTTTAATGAAAAGACTAAAAGATGAGCAAATACCTCTTACGGTTTGTCCAAATTCAAATATAGAGTTAAAAGTATTTGAAAACTATAAAGAACATAATATAAAAGAGCTTTTAGACTATGGGCTTAATGTTACAGTAAATTCAGATGATCCAGCTTACTTCAAAGGATACATGAATCAAAACTTTTTCAATCTTTATGAAAATATAGATTTAAATAAAGAAGATATTGTAACACTTGTAAAAAACTCTTTTAAAAGTGCTTTTATAAATGATGAATTAAAACAAAAGTATTTAAAACAAGTAGAGCAAGTAGCAAAGGAGTTTTAAAATGGAAGAACTTTTAAACTATATAAAGATAAATGAACTAATACATACAAGTGGACAACCAACAAAACAACAGTTTAAAAAATTAAAAGAAGAAGAGTTTGAAGTAGTAATAAATTTAGCTTTATGTAACTCTTCAAATGCAATAGAAGATCAAGATAAAATAGTAAGTCAATTAGGAATGAGTTATATTCACTTACCTGTGGATTTTGAGGAACCAAAATTAAGTGATTTAAAGCTTTTTATTAATATTTTACAAGCTTTAGGATCAAATAAAGTTTTAGTTCATTGTGCTAAAAACTATAGAGTTAGTGCTTTTATGTATGTATATCATAAGTATATACTTCAAACTCCCTTTGACAATATAGATTTATCTATATTTGAGCAATGGAGTCCAAATAAAACATGGCAGACTTTGATGAAAACCAGCCTAGAAGACTTAAAAAAGGCTCTTTAAGAAATAATAACTAAACCAAATTCTTATAAAAATTTTGCTAATATAAATAGGATTAAAAATATTAAGTATATTAAAGAAGATAGGTAAAATTTGAGAATAGAGACTAAAACTGAAAAATTTGAAGAACCTTTACATTTAGAAAGTGGTAGGATTTTAGAGTCTTTTGAGTTGATATATGAAACTTATGGAGAACTAAATGAGGATAAATCAAATGTAATTGTAATCTGTCATGCACTAGCAGGTTCACACCATGCAGCAGGAAGATATGCAAACGAAGCAAAACCTGGATGGTGGGATAAGTTTATAGGTGATGGAAAAGTAGTAGATACAACTAAATATTTTGTTATTTGTTCTAATAACTTAGGAAGTACCTTTGGGTCAACTAATCCTTTAAGTATTGATCCCTCAACTGGAAAAGAGTATAGATTTAAATTTCCAATACTTACAATTTCAGATGTTGTAAAAGCTCAAATGAGGCTTTATGATAGATTAGGGATTAAAAAAGCAAAAGCTGTTATTGGGGGTTCTATGGGTGGAATGCAAGCACTTTGTTATTCTATTGAACAACCTGATTTTTCCGATACAGTAATAGCTATGGCAACAACAGCATATACAAGACCATGGGCAATTGCTATAAATAAAATAGCAATAGAATCTATCAGACACGACCCAGCTTTTAAAGATGGTTTTTATGAACCTGATGATTTACAAGCCAAAGGACTTCCAGGACTTGCTATTGGTAGAATGGCAGGCTTAATAGCATATTTAAGTCCTACATTATTCAATGATAAATTTGGAAGAGAGTATTCAAGAACAGACGGTTTATATGAACTATTTGGTAGATTTGAAGTTGAAAGATACTTAGAATATAACTCATATAGTTTTCCTAAGTTTTTTGATCCTTTATCGTATTTATATATTTGTAAAACAATGAATATCTTTGATGCAGCAAGAAATAAAGATAAACTAGAAGACTCTTTTGATAAAGTTAAGTGTAATTTACACCTTATATCTTTTAGAGATGATATGCTTTTCTTCCCTGAAGAAATGGAAGAAATAAGAGATATTATGATAAAACTTGGAAAGCAAAATCAAGTAACATATAAAATGGTAGATAGCCAATCAGGACATGACTCATTTTTAGTTGAGGTTGAGAAGTTTGAAGACCATGTAAGAGATATTTTAAAAGGAATAGAATAAATGAGTGAAGAAATAAAAGAAGAAAAATTAGTATTTGAAGATAAAATAATAAAAGCAAAAAATCTTTTAGATAAACTTTCAAATCCAGAAATTACACTAAGTGATTCACTAGAAGTATATAAAACAGGAATGAAAGAGTTAGAAGAAGCTCAAAAGCTTTTAGATGAAGCAAAACTTATTTTTACAACTGAAAATAAAAACTAATATATAACTTATAATATTATTATGTAAACTTAGATAAACTTCTTCTATATAGGAGAAGTTTATGAAAACACTCACACAAGACTTTGATGATTGGAATGGCATCAAGAAAACTACAAATAAAAATAAAAGAAAATTAGGTATTAAACTAAGAGAAATATTTTGGGCTAAGATTGGATTGAATATTGGAAGTGAAAAGTATGGGAAAGATAAACACTTCGCTAGACCAGTAATAATCATAAGAAGATTAACAAGTGATTTATTTATTGGTGTGCCATTGACAAGTACTATAAAGAATAATGACTATTTCCATTCTTTTAAATATGATAATAAACAAAATGGATGTGTATATAATTCAGCGATGATATTACAATTAAGAGTGTATAGTATAAAAAGACTTATGAATAAAGTCGGAATTGTAAATAAAAGTGATTTCAATTTTATTGTGGAGAAGTGTCAAAAAATAGTTAGCCCCACTTAAAAAAGCGGGTGTGCCCGTAGGCGAATTATGAAAAATTATAACATAGTAAAATATTTTTGTCAAATAAGGTATAGTCATGAGTAGTATAAAAAAATTAGAAAATATAGATAAACCAAGGGAAAGACTTCTAAAACTAGGAAGTGCTAATCTAAAAAATTATGAGCTTTTAGCAGTTTTACTTGGAAGTGGTGTAAAAGATAAAGATGTGATAACACTTTCAAAAGAGATAATTAAACTATTTGAAAATGATTTTGAAAGTTTAGATTTACAAAAACTTCTTTTAGTACATGGTTTAGGAAAAGCAAAAGCTTGTCAAATAGTAAGTGCTATAGAGTTATCAAGAAGATATCTTATAAAAAACAATAGGATAAAAATATCATCTTCTAAACAAGTCTATGAAGAACTAAAAAAATATCATCACAAACAACAAGAATACTTCTTAGCTCTTTATCTTGATGGAGCAAATCACCTAGTAGACACAAAAGTTATAAGTATTGGTACTTTAAATCAAAGCTTGGTACATCCAAGGGAAGTTTTTTCTTATGCCATAGAAAAAAGATGTGCTAGTATCATAGTAGCTCACAACCACCCAAGTGGTATTTTAAAACCAAGTAATGAAGATATAAACGTAACAAAAAGACTAAAAGAGTCTGCAAAAATACTAGGAATAGAACTTCTTGATCATCTGATATTTACAAAAGAGGGCTTTTATAGTTTTCAAGAAGAGGGGATTTTGTAAAATTTTATTATTTTAGATAGAGTTATTAAACTCTTTTAATTCAGTTAATTTAAGTTTTAAATTTTCAAGTAGTGGTTTAGGAGCATAAGGTAAAAGAGAAATAACTTCATTTTCTAAACTTTTTGAATTATTATATTCACTTTTAGGTTCATTTACTACAAAGTTTTCATACTCTTTTATTTCTAGTTTACTTTTTATCATCTGTAACTCTTCATTTGTTGCAGATTTTAAAATATTTTGAAAAAATTTCTTTCTACTTTTTTTATCGTTTGTAAAAAGCTCTTGCTCTGTTACTTGAAGAACTTCCGCAATATAAGGAATAAGTTCAATTTTAATTGCATTGCTTCCATCGAGATATTTATAAATAGTTTTTTCTGTAGGAGTTTCTCCTGTGCTATTTAGCTTAGGTTCTAAATCTCTTAATCTCTTAGAAAATTCTCTTTTTGTAAGATTCTTTTCTTGTATTAAACTATTTATTCTCTCGTGTATATTCATCTAGTTCCTTTTTTCATAATTGTATTTAAAAATATTATTTAATTAATAGAACTTTAATTCTCTTATTTGTAGAATATAAAAGTAATTTACTTTAATATAAATTGCTTCTTTTCCTAAGATTATAAAGGTCTATGTATGATAGAAAAAATAGTGAATTTTATTGTGTTTTTAATATTTTGTTGTTTAAATTATTTTTTTTATTTAAAGATATATGAATATGAGGTGGCTGGAATAATTGGAAATAAATTAAGATTATTTTTTATTTTGTTGATTTTTTTTAATATTATACTTTTAACTTTTATTTTTTTTAAAATGAAAAACAAAAAGACAATACTTCTTAAGAGAATAGATGACTATGAAGAAAAGATATCAAAACTTCATTTTGGTTTAGAACAAGCTAAGCAAAAATCTATAAAAGAACTCCTGTCAAATATAGCACATCATTGGAGACAACCTCTAACTATAATATCCTTACTATCAACTTCAATGCAAATGTATAAAAAAGAAAACATAGAATTAAGTGAAATAATAAAAAATGGACAAATCATAAATGATAATGCTCAATATTTATCAAAAATAATAGAAGAATTTTCTAAAAAACATATAGTTAATGAGAAAAAAGAAATGTTAAAAATAGATTTAATATTAGAAGATTTTTTATTAACTTATGATTTTTCAGGAATTAATATAAGTTTTGATTTAAAAGAAAATTTATATTTATATACATATAAAAAAGAATTTATAAAGATTTTAGATTATATTTTAACAAATGCTAAAGAAAAGTTTATAGAAAGAGATATAAAAAATAAGATGATTTTGATAGAACTTTTTGAAAATAAAAACTTTTTGATTATACAAATAAAAGATAATGCAGGTGGAATAAAAAAAGAAATTATAAATAGGATTTTTGAACCATACGTAACAACAAAATTTAAATCTAAAAATGTAGGTTTAGGTTTATATTTAACATATAAAATAGTAACACAAGAATTAAATGGCAAAATAGAAGCTAAAAATATAGAATTTTACGATGAGATAAGTCAAAAAAAGTATAAAGGTTCACAGTTTATCCTTCAAATACCAAGAATTTAATATTATCTAAACTTATTTACTTGATTATATTTTGATACAAGTCAAAGAAATTTAACCTAAATGTGTTATCATTACAAGATAATATAACTTTTATAAACTTTACTTATTTACTAAGGATTTAAACATGAGTGAAATACATGAATTTTTTAACAGACAGATAAAACTTTGGGGTGAAGAAACACAAGACTCTTTACAAGACAAAAAAGTAGCTATTATTGGTAGTGGAGGTTTAGGTTGTACTTTAGGTATTGCTTTAGGTGCTTCTGGTATTGGAGAATTTGCTTTTGTTGATTTTGATGAAGTTGGTGTTCATAATATTCATAGACAAATTGGTTTTAAAGTTGGTGATGATGGAAAAGCTAAATGTGAAGTATTAAAGCAATTAGTTGAGGATAGATGTCCTTATACAAAAGTTACAGCTTACAATGAAAGCTTTGAAGAGTTTGCTTCAAGAGGTTTAGAGTTTGATTTAATCATAGATGCAACAGACAATCTACCAACAAGAGCAGCTATAAATGAATACTGCATGAAAAATAATCAAGCTTGGATTTATGGTAGTGTTGAAGAATTTCATGGACAGGTATGTTTCTTTGATAAAGCATCTTATGAAGCTGTTTTCCAAATCAATGATAGAAAACCAAATGGTATTGCTTGTCCTATTGTAATGCATATTGGTTCACTTCAAGCAAATTTAGCTATTAGATATTTAGCAGGACTTCCTGTAAAAAAAGATGTTTTATATTACCTTTCATTTGATGAAGAGGGTGTTATTTCTACAAAGAAATTTAACTTACCTACAGCATAAACTATAAAAAAATAGCATTATGAGAAAGTAATGCTATTTTTTTAAGAAAATTTCTCTTATACATTTCGTGTAACCCTAGTTTAAGTCCTTTTTAGCTATACTTCCCAAATTTATAAAAAAATATGTGGGGAATTTTTTATGCCAAAAAGAGAAGATATAAAATCTATTTTACTTATTGGTTCTGGGCCAATCGTAATTGGACAAGCGTGTGAGTTTGACTACTCAGGTACACAAGCTACTAAAACGCTAAAAGAACTAGGATACAGAGTTGTTTTAATTAATTCAAATCCAGCTACGATCATGACTGATCCAGAATTTGCTGACAAAACTTATATTGAACCTATTACAGAAGAAGTTGTTGCTAAAATCATAGAAAAAGAAAATATTGATGCTATTTTACCTACTATGGGTGGACAAACTGCATTAAATGTAGCAACTACTATGTATGAAAAAGGTATGCTTGATGGAGTACAATTCCTTGGAGCACATCCTGATGCAATTAAAAAAGGTGAAGATAGACATCTTTTCAATGAAGCGATGATTAAAATTGGTATGGATTTACCAAAAAGTGCTAATGCTTATTCTGTTGAAGAAGCAATAGCAAAAGCTAAAGAGATTGGTTTCCCTGTTATTTCAAGAGCTTCATTTACCCTTGCTGGTGGTGGTTCTGGTGTTGCTTATAATATGGAAGAGTTCAAAAAACTTGCAGAAGAGGGTATTGAAGCATCTCCAATTAACGAAATTGAGATTATGGAGTCTATGCTTGGTTGGAAAGAGTACGAGATGGAAGTTATCAGAGATAGAAAAGATAACTGTATTATTGTATGTTCTATTGAAAACTTAGACCCTATGGGAGTACATACAGGAGATTCTACTACAATTGCTCCTGCTTTAACTCTTACAGATAAAGAATATCAAGATATGAGAAATGCTTCTTTTGCTATTCTTAGAGAAATTGGTGTTGATACAGGTGGTTCAAACGTACAATTCTCAATTTGTCCAAAAACAGGAAGAATGATTGTAATTGAAATGAATCCAAGAGTTTCAAGATCTTCTGCTCTTGCTTCAAAAGCAACAGGTTATCCTATTGCCAAAGTAGCAACTTTATTAGCTGTTGGATTTACATTAGATGAAATTGAAAATGATATCACTGGTACAACTGCATCATTTGAACCTGTAATTGATTATGTTGTTACAAAAATTCCAAGATTTACTTTTGAAAAATTCCCTAAAGCAAACTCTACACTTACAACTGGTATGAAGTCAGTAGGTGAAGTTATGGCTATTGGTAGAACATTTAATGAATCAATTCAAAAAGCTTTATGTTCTATGGAAACAGGAATTCATGGCTTTGATCCTATTTGTGATGATTTAGAAAAAATAAAAGCAGAAATTAGAAGACCAAATGCTGATAGATTAAGATATCTAATGGACGGATATAGACAAGGTCTTACAAATGAAGAACTATTTGAATTATGTAACATTGATCCTTGGTTCTTATCTAAATTTAGAGAAATTTATAACATTGAAACATCAATTAGTGAAACTATTTTAAATAGTGAAGAAGCTATGAGAGAAGCAAAAACAAATGGTTTCTCAGATGCTATGATAGCTCTACTTATTGGTAAAACAGAAGAAGAAGTTTATAGTGCAAGAAAAGCTTTAAATATTGATTTTGAATACAACGAAGTTGATACTTGTGCAGCTGAATTTAAAGCCTTAACTCCATATCTTTACTCTTCTACAAATATTACAAAATTACCAAAAAGTGAAGCACCTAAGTCTTCTGATAAAAAAGTATTAATTATTGGTGGTGGACCAAACAGAATTGGTCAAGGTATTGAGTTCGATTATTGTTGTGTACACGCATCATTTGCTTTAAATGAAATGGGTGTTAAAACAATTATGTACAATTGTAACCCAGAAACTGTATCAACTGACTATGATACTTCTGATATTTTATACTTTGAACCAATTGATTTTGAACACGTAAGATCTGTAATTGAGCAAGAACAACCAGATGGAATTATCGTACACTTTGGTGGACAAACTCCTCTTAAATTAGCAAATGCTATTCATGCTGCTGGTGGTAAAATCATCGGTACTACAGCAGAAGTAATTGATTTAGCAGAAGATAGAGAAAAATTCTCAACTTTTGTTGAAAAAGTAGGATTATTACAACCAGATAATGGAACAGCTGTTGAAGTAACACAAGCAGTTGAAATTGCCCAAAGAATTGGATATCCAGTATTAGTTAGACCTTCATTCGTACTTGGTGGTAGAGGAATGAGAATCGTTTATTCTACTGATGAGTTAAAGCAATATATGGACGAAGCAGTATCTGTATCAAATGATGCACCTGTATTAATTGATAAATTCTTAGATAGAGCTATTGAACTTGATGTTGATTGTATTTGTGATGGAAAAGAAGTTTATATTGGTGGAATCATGCAACACATTGAGGAAGCTGGTGTTCACTCAGGTGATTCTGCTTGTTCTTTACCTCCTGTATCAATTTCAGAAGAGTTAATCAAAGAGTTAGAAGAGAAAACAAAAGCTATGGCACTAGGTCTTGGTGTTGTTGGTCTTATGAATACTCAGTATGCTATTCATAAAGGTAAAATCTTCTTAATCGAAGTTAATCCAAGAGCTTCAAGAACTGTACCTTTTGTATCAAAAGCAACAGGTATGCCTTTAGCTAAAATTGCTACTAGAGTTATGTGGGGTGAGAGTTTAAGAGATGCACTTGCAGTATATGATAAAAATATTGTACAAGAAGATAATGGTGTATTAAAACCTAAATTAAAAGGTCACATTGCTGTTAAAGAAGCTGTATTCCCATTTAACAAATTATCAGGTTCAGATCCAATTTTAACTCCTGAGATGAAATCAACAGGTGAAGTTATGGGTATTTCAGATAACTTTGGAGAAGCTTATGCTAAAGCACAAAGTGCTGCAAAAAATGGATTACCTGTAAGCGGTAAAGTATTTATTTCATTATGTGATTTAGATAAAGAGTTTGCTCCTGAAATTGCAAAAGGTTTAGTTGATGAAGGTTTCTCTGTAGTTGCTACTGGTGGAACTCATAAAGTGATAACAGAAGCTGGTATTGAGTGTGAAAAAGTTCTTAAAATTAGTGAAGGTAGACCAAATATTACTGATGCTATTACAAATGGTGAAATTGCACTTGCATTTAATACATCAGATGGAAAAGAATCATCAAAAGATGATGGTAAAAATATTAGAAGAGCTGTATTAAAAGAGAATGTTCCTTATGGTACAACTGCTGCAACAGCATTAGCTTGTATTGAGGCTATGAAAGCACTGAAAAGTACTGAGGGTGTAAATGTTCAATCTATTCAGGAATTTTTAGAGGACTAATGAATTCATCATTAGTTTATTTAGTACAAACTGATACAACTGTAGGTTTCTCATGTGCTTCACATGAGAGACTATCAGATGTAAAACAAAGACCTAGAAGTAAAAAAATACTAAATACGGTCGATTCTTTTAAAACTTTAAATCAAAATGCAAGAGTGCCTAAAAACTTTAGAAAACAAGTAAGAAGAGCTTCAAAAACTACATATATTTATCCAAATCAAAAATCTTTTAGACTTATAGATAAAAATTCAAAATTTCATCCTTTTATTTCAAAGTTTAAAATATTATATTCAACTTCTGCAAACCTTACAGGAAATAAATTTGATGAAAAGTTTGCTTTAGAAAATAGTGATATTATAGTAAATGAAAAAGATGGTTTTAGTGAAAAAATATCTTCTTCAATTTATAAGTTAAGTAAGATAAAAAAAGTTAAAATAAGATAATTTAAAATAAAGTAAAAAAATGTTTCTACAAAGAGAAGATGAATTAAGACTTTTAAACAATGATTATCAACTACCTTATGCAACTTTTGAGTTTATATATGGAGCAAAAAATAGTGGTAAAACAGCACTTTTAAATGAGTTTACAAAAGATAAAAAAACACTTTTTATATCTAATTTTGAAATGATAAATACGCATTTTTTTACTTCTTTAGCAAATATAATTAGTAACTATTTTGATCAAAAAGATTGTAAGTTTACTTTTTCTAACTTTAAAGAGGTTTTGGAATTTTTATCAAAACATGAAATTGAAAAAAAGTTAGTTATTATTTTTGATGATTTTCAAAATATACAAAAAATTGATAAAAATGCATTGTCTGAGTTATTAAGCTTTTGGAAAAAAAATTTAAAAAATAGAAATATACAACTTATTGTGTCCTCTTCTTTACTTTTTAATGAAAATCTACAAAAAAATATTGATAAGTTTGTTAGTAATATTATAAAACTTAAATATTTAGATTTTAGTGCTTTAAAAGAGTTTTTTCCAGAAATAAATAAACTAGATTTATTGTATATTTACTCTATTTTAGGAACAAGTACTACAAATCTAAAGTATTATAATACTAAAAAAAATTTTAGTGAAAATATTTATAATTTATTTTTATCTTCAAATGCTTATCTTTTTGACTATGGTATTAGACTTTTAAAAAATGAACTTTCTGATATAGGTGCTTATGCCTCTATTTTGCATGCAATATCTTTAGGAAACACTAAAATAGGAGATATTGCTCAATTCTTAGATGTTAAATCTACTTATCTTTCGAGATATATGCAAAAATTGCTTGATATGATGATTGTAAGTAAAAATGTGCCTTTAGGTGAAGATATTAGAAAAACAAAATATGGTAGATACGAAATTGAAGATAATACCTTAAAGTTTTGGTTTTCATTTATTTATCCAAATTTTGCTAAGTTAAAAGCCTCAAATGTTGAAGATGTTACTAAACTTATTGAAGATGAATTTATTAGTAAAATAGTTTTTAAATCATATAAAAAATGTATAAAAGAATTTATTCTTAAAAATAAAGATAGTACATTTGGATATAAACCACAAACCATAGGTTCTTGGTGGGATAATAGTAATAGTATTGATTTAATTGCTTATGATAATTTAAACATCACTTATGTACAAATACTATGGGAAGATAAAGATATGGCTAAGATATCTTATGGAAAATTAAAGGCCAGCTCTGAAAAATATAATTCATCACTAGAAAAAAATTTTTTAATAATAACTAAAGAAACCTTTTTTAATATCATTTAATATGTAGTATAACATAATAAATTTATTCTATATATATCCTTTAAAATAGTGATATGACATATAGATATGTAATATAACATAATAAATACAATAAATATAACATATAATGTTAATAATTTAGATATAATTTACTAATAATGTATTATTAGGAATAAATTATGGCAACAGATAACAAATATGTAAAGTATCAAAATAAAAGTGTAAAAATCATTGACAAACCAAAGTCTGGTGAAAATGTTTCAGTTTATGTAAGACCTGGAGATTTAGTAGATTTTAAAATACCAGGAATTAATTTAGAAGATTTAGAGTATGAATTAGTTGGTGGGGATATTGTAATAGATATTCCAAATCAAGGAACTTTCACTTTTGTATCTATGGCTTTAATGGGATACAATGACACTCCACCTAGCTTTGCTAGTAATTCTGGTAAAAAGTTAAGTTTAGGTGATATTTTATCTGAGGTAGAAGAAATAAACTCTCTACCAATTGATGCCTTAGTTTCTAATATTGATGTTAATATTCCTGATAATACAGCAAAAGAGAATGAAGAAGGTGATGAAACACAACAAAATGCACCAACAACTCCACAAGTTATAATTCAAGAAGTAGAAGTTGCCCCAGAAGAAGATCTTGAAGAAAAAACTGATGAAAATGAGTTTGAATTACCACCTGAGCCAGCACCTGAAATTATTGAGGTTGATTTTACTGATGATGCACCTGATACTTCTAGTAGTTCTGAAACATCTAAAACAGAGGGTGTTACTCCTACTTTAGAGTTTGATATAGATATTCAACACGTAAATGCTATTGATTCATCTGATGGTACAACACTTACTGTTCAAGGTGGTGGGGGTGTTGCTTATGGAAACTACTATCCATCTGAAAGTGATACAAATATAAGTAGTGATGTTTTAAATCAATCTCAAAAAGAGACTTTAGATTATTCTGCTATTGAAGCAAGTCAATATAGTAACGTAGTAATTCATGCTGATGATAGCTCACTATTTGATACAAATAAGACTTCAAGAACTATTACAATCAAGCCAAATCAAGGTACTGGTTTTGCTCTTGATAAAATTGTAATTAGTGGAGATGATCTGCCAAGTGGTTTTGATGTTAAATATGCAACAAAGTCAGGGAATACTTATACTCTAACAAAAGATAATCCTGATACTGATGAGACTGAAGGCTTCACTGTAGATGGTAGTGGAAATGCTCAAATTACTTTTTCAATTGATACTACAAATGTAACTGTAAATAATCTTGAAACTGCTACATTAAAAATAGAAGCTACTTCAAAATTTGATATAAACAATGTATCAGAAGATAAAAAAGCAGATGTAGAAACACCTGTTTTAACTGAAATTGTTGCACAAAATGAGTATGGGTTAAATATCAAAGAGCTTCTTGAAAATCCTACTAAATCAGATTATTACTATAAGGAAGGGGCTGTTGATAGTGCTGGAAATGAACTTCCTACAGGTTTTGTTGTAACTGCAAATATAAATGACAATTTAATCAAAGGATCAGTAACTTTAGATAATACAATCTATGGTGGAATAGCAAATGATACTGTTATAACTGGAAGTGGTAAAGATAGTATTTATGGTAATACTGGTAAGGATATTATTGATTCTGGTGCAAATGATGATGTTATTGAATCAGGTGAAGATGATGACACTATAAATGCTGGAAGTGGAAATGATGATATTGATTCAGGAAGTGGTAATGATACTATTGTTTTAGGCCTTGGAGATGACTCTTTAGACGCAGGTGAAGGCATAGATACTATTGACTTTTCAGCCATTGATAATCAAAATAATATAGGTATTAATGCTAACTTAGAAACTGGAATCATCACAGGTGATGGATTAGATACTGTAAGAAATGTTGAAAATATTTTAGGTACGCAAGATAATGATATTCTAATTGGTTCTAGTGTAGATAATACTATAAAAGGTAATAAAGGTGATGATACTATCTTTGGTAATGCAGGAAATGATCTTATTGAAGGTGGAGAAGGTAAAGACACTATAGATGGTGGGGAAGGAGATGATTATTTAAATGGTGGAGCTAATAGTGATACCGTATCTTTTGAAAATAGTACACAAAAAGTTATTGTAGATTTAGAGACATCAACTACAAATGACCAAATAGGATCTGCAACTGGTGAGGGTGTAGATATCCTAGAAGATTTTGAAAATGTTATTGGTTCAATGTTCGATGATACTATTGAAGGAAATTCAGAAAACAATAGCATTTCAGGAAAAGCAGGAAATGATGAACTTAAGGGTTTAGAAGGAAATGATATCCTTGATGGTGGAGAAGGTAATAATAATTTAGCTGGAGGAGAAGGGAAAGATACTTTAACTTCGGGTTCTGGAAATGATAAATTAGATGGTGGAGAAGGAGATGATACTCTTGAAGCTGGAGCTGGAGATGATTCTTTAATTGGTGGAACTGGTAATGATACTTTAAAAGGTGGAGAAGGAAATGATACAGTTGATTTTTCAAATGCTTCATCTTCTGAAGAAGTAAACTTATCAACTAATCAAGCTTCTGGGGGAGAAGGAATTGATGATATTTTTGGTATTGAAAATGTTATTGGTTCAAAATTTGATGATAAAATTACAGGTGATAATGAAGATAATATCTTAGAAGGTGATAGAGGTTCTGATATTCTTGATGGTGGAATAGGAAATGATACTTTAAAAGGTGGAACTCAAAATGATGTACTTACAGGTGGATTAGGTGATGATACTCTTGATGGTGGAGATGGTTCTAGTGATACAGCTAGCTATGCAGATATTACAGCAGGTGGAGTTAATGTATCTTTAGAGATTACAACTGAACAAGATACAAAAAATGCAGGAACAGATACTTTAAAAGATATTGAAAATTTAACTGGTACAAGTTCTGATGATACATTAAGTGGAAATGCCCAAGATAATACTCTTTTAGGTGGAGCAGGAAATGATACTTTATATGCAAATGGAAGTTCAGCTTCTGGGTATGATTACTTAGATGGTGGAGCAGGAAATGATGACCTTGTAAGTTTTAGTAATTTAAATAGTTCAATTTCTATTGACCTTTCTTTAACAGATAAACAAAATACTGGTACACAAGACATAATTGTAAGAAATATTGAAAATGTAGAAGGTAGCTCTCAAAACGATTCAATAATTGGTTCAAATATTTCAAATGATTTATATGGTTTAGATGGGGCTGACTATATAGATGGAAAGGGTGGAAATGACACTATTTATGGTGGAAATGATTCAGATACTCTTTTAGGAAATAGTGGAAATGATGAGCTTTATGGTGAAGCTGGAGATGATACACTAAAAGGTGGTGCAGGTGTTGATAAACTTGATGGTGGAGCAGATAATGACACTTTAATTGGTGGTTTAGGAGATGACTTAATTGATGGTGGAACAGGGGTTGACTTAGTTGATTATTCTGCTTCAAATGCTGTTAAATTAACTTTAGCAGAAGCTGATCAAGAAGCAACAGCTACTATTGGTTTAGAAGAAGATACTGTTAAAAATGTTGAAAATATTAAAGGTTCACAATTTAAAGATATTTTAGGTGGAAATAGTGAAAATAATGAACTTGATGGTAACAGTGGAGATGATATTTTACTTGCAAGTGATGGAAATGATATTCTTAATGGTAATGAGGGAAATAATGATACTATAGATTATAGTGCTAGAAATAATGGAGGTATTGAACTTACTTTAGATTCAAACAACCCTGCAACCTTAAAAGAAAATGGAGTTGATAAAGATACTATTCTTCAAGTTGAAAATGTAATAGGTTCACAAGCAAATGATAAAATAACAGGTGATGAGAAAAACAACATCATAGAAGGTAAAGAAGGAGATGATACTCTAGCTGGTGGTAAAGGTAATGACTATCTTGATGGTGGAGATGGTGTAGATACAGTTGACTACTCTTATATTGATAATATTAAAGCTGATAATAAAGGTGTTAATGTTGATTTATCAAATAACAGGGGTACTGATTTAAATAATAATAACATTGACACTTTAGAAAATATTGAAAATGTTACTGGTACAAAACATGATGATATTATTACAGGAAATAGCCAAGATAATATCTTAGATGGTAAAGAAGGTGATGATACACTAAAAGGTGGAGCTGGTGATGATAGTTTTATTGGTGGAGAAGGACTTGATACAGCTGATTATTCAGATGTAGATGAAAAACTATTTATTGATTTAAAATCTACAACACCAAGAGAGGTTTCTACTGGTTTAGGAATAGACTCATTTGATTCAATTGAGGGTGTTTTAGGTGGTACAGATGATGATACTTTAATAGGTACAAACACAGAAAATAACTTAGTTGGTAATGGTGGAAATGACACTTTAATTGGTTTTGGTGGAGATGATACTTTATCAGGTGGAGCTGGAAATGACTGGGTTAGTTTTGGGTTTACTCATGAAGATGTAAAACTTGATTTATCTGATACAACATTGCAAGAAAACACAGGAGCAGGGAATCTTATCGTTTCAGGTGTTGAAAATATTGAAGGAAGCTTTGGTGATGACACTTTTAGAGGTAATAGTGATGAGAATACTTTAGAAGGTGGATATGGAAATGACACTTTAATAGGTAGAGGTGGAAATGATGTACTTGATGGAGGTAAAAACCAAGACTCTTATACTTTAAGAATCACAAATCCATCAGTAGCTGTATCTTTTGTAATTGGAGCTTTAACGATTTCTACAAGTGCAAGTGCAAATGAAGATATGATGCTAGATGCCTTAGTAGATGATTTTAATTCTAAAAATACAGATTTATCTTTAGGTAATCTAGTTCGAAATGGAAATGAACTTTTACTTCAGAGTTCACAAAATGTAGACTCTTTTACAAATGTTACAAATACACAAAAACAGTTTATTGATACTGCTGATTACTCTGAACTTTCAGGTTCTTCTATTGATGTAGATATGGAAAATGAAACTGTAGATGTTAGTGATGGTTCAAGTGATAGAATTATTGATATTGAAAGAATTGTTGGTACAAAACAAGATGATAGAATAGTAGGTGATAGTAAAAATAACATCTTAGAAGGTAATGATGGTGACGATTTCCTTTTAGGTGGAGCTGGAAAAGATATTTTAAAAGGTGGAGCTGGAAAAGATGTTTTAGAAGGTGGTGCAGATGACGATACTATTGATGCAGGTGCAGATGATGATAAAATAATTGCAAATTTTCAAGCTTCTAGTTTTGATACAAATGATAAAAATGATGATGTAGATGGTGGTTCGGGTATTGATACTATTGATTATAGTGGAACTGATTTTACTAATCATAAAATAAATGCAAATTTATCTCAAAATAAAATTGAGGT
Source organism: Arcobacter sp. YIC-80 (assembly GCF_044841725.1). Classification (NCBI taxonomy): domain Bacteria; kingdom Pseudomonadati; phylum Campylobacterota; class Epsilonproteobacteria; order Campylobacterales; family Arcobacteraceae; genus Arcobacter; species Arcobacter sp. YIC-80. The sequence goes on from NZ_JBJBSI010000001.1 coordinate 167,709, forward strand.
TGAAGGTGGTGACTATGATAGCGTACGAAATGTTGAGAATATCATAGGTACAGATTATAATGATGGAGATAATTCTACTGTAGAAGATGTTATTGTTGGTGATGAACAAAACAATACTTTTGAAGGTAAAAAAGGTGATGATTCACTAAATGGTGCAACAGGAAATGATAAGCTTCATGGTGGAGAAGGTTTTGATAAACTAGATGGTGGAGCTGGTGATGATAAGCTATTTGGTGATACAGGAAATGATACATTAGTTGCAGGAAGTGGAACAGATGAACTTGATGGTGGATTAGGTGATGATACTTTAAGTAGTGGTTCAGGAGATAATGTACTTAATGGTAATTTAGGAGTTGATACAGCTGATTATAGTGGAAGTAAAGCTATAAATGTAGATTTAAATATTACAACTTCACAAAATGTATTTTCTGATGGAACTTCAAATGATACACTATTATCAATAGAAAATGTTACAGGCTCTAATGCCAATGACATTATAAAAGGAAATGCAGAGGATAACTCATTATTTGGTTCTAGTGGAAATGATACTTTAGTAGGAAATGCCGGAAATGATACTTTAAATGGTGGCGCAGGATTAGAAGATGTAGCTGATTATTCAAATCAAACAAGTGCAATTACAGTCAATCTAAAAACACCAGATTCAAATGGAAACCAAGTAACGAATGATGGTCAAGGCTCTTTTGATACTTTAGAAAATATAGAAATTATTAAAGCTTCAAAAGGCAATGATGATTTAACAGGAAGTGATAACTCAGATACATTTATAGCAAATGAAGGAAATGATGTTATAGATGGTCAAGGAGGAAATGATGTTCTTGAAGGAAATGCCGGAAATGATACTTTCATTGGTAGTAATAATGATGGAATTGACTTTATAGATGGTGGAGAAGATTTAGATACACTAGATTATAAAGATATTTCAGGTGATATAGAAGTAACTTTAAATGGCTCAACAGAAGCTACTTTAAAAATTGATGGTGTTGATAATGATAGCATCAAAAATATAGAAAATATCACAACAGGTGATGGTGATGATACTATTACAGGTGATGATTTAAATAATACTATTATTACAAATGCAGGTGATGATAATGTACAAGGTGGAAGAGGAAATGACTATTTAGATGGAGGTTCAAATACTTCTGTTGGTGATAGTGTTGATTACTCTTACTTAGACGATATTACAGCATATACAAGTGGTGTAAAAGTAGATTTATCAAATGAAACAGCAACAGATTTAAATGCAGGTGATGCTGTTGGTACTGACATCTTAAAAAACTTTGAAAATGTAACTGGTTCAAAAAATGATGACTCACTTATTGGAAATAACTTAGAAAATACTTTAAAAGGTAATGATGGGGATGATACACTAGAAGGAAAAGATGGAAATGATTCACTTGATGGAGGTCTAGGAGAAGATACTTTAAAAGGTGGAGCTGGTGATGATATTTTAAATGGTGGTATTGGTGATGATATTGATACTGCTGATTTTTCTGATGCAAATGGAGATTTAAATATTGATTTAAATGCTTCTGGTGAAGTTGATATAGGTGCAGGATTAGGAAAAGATACATTTATTTCTATTGAAGGTGCTATTGGTGGGGATTTTAAGGATACTATCAAAGGAACATCGGGTGCAAATACTTTAAAAGGTAATGATGGAGATGATACTTTACTTGGTGGTGGAGCTTCATCGGGTTATGACTATATAGATGGTGGAAATGGTACAGATTTTGTAAGCTATAGTTATATCAAAGATGAAACTCAAGATGTTACTATAAATCTTGGTTTAGAGTATGACGGAGATGGGCATGCTTATAATGACTCTGATGGAGATGTAGATACTTATCAAAATGCAGGGGCAGCAGGAAATTTATTTATTAAAAATGTAGAGAACCTTGAAGGTGGAGCAGGAAATGATACACTAATAGGAAATCAGAAAGAAAATAAATTAATTGGTGGAGTTGGTGATGACTGGCTTATTGGAGGTACGAATAGCAATACTTTAATAGGTGGAGAGTCTAAAACATCAGATAGCAAAGAGATTGATGAAACAAATAATGATGCCCTATCAGGTTTAGGTATAGATACTGTTGATTACTCAGGTATTACAAATAGTATTGGAATAAATGCCAATATGAATGATGGCGATGATACATCAAGTCAAGCAGGAGAAGTTCAATACAATGGGAGTTTTGTAGATAAACTTTTTGGAATTGAAAATATTAGAGGCTCAAAAAACAATGATAATATTAAAGGTGATACAGATGATAATGTAGTAAATACTTTTGAAGGTATGGGTGGAGCTGATGTTATCTCTGGTGGAGCAGGAGATGATACTATTTATGGTGCATCTGCTACTAATGACTTAACATTTACTGATGGTGCTGATGAATTATCAGGTGGAACTGGAAATGATAAACTTTATGGTCAAACTGGAGATGATACTTTAATAGGTAATGAAGGAGATGATAGCTTAATAGGAGGAGATGGAAATGATACAGCTGATTATTCTTATTTAGATACAAGTTCAAATAGTGTAATTGCTGATTTCACTACAAATACTGCAACTGTTTCAAATGGAATTGATACAGATACTTTTAATAGCATAGAAAATGTTACAGGAACAAAAAACAATGATACTTTTATCATGCAAAGTGGAAATGTAGCAAATGTTATAAAGGGTGGAGCAAATGGTGTTGATACTATTGATTACTCAAACTACACTACAAATGGTATTGAAATCGATTTAAGTCTTACAGCCGCTCAAGAAATTGTATCAGGAGATTTTGATACTGTTGAGGGTATTGAAAATATTATAGGGTCTCAATTAAAAGATACTATCACAGGAAATGATGAAAATAATGACATAGATGGTCATGAGGGAAGTGACGCTATTATAAGTAGTGCAGGAAGTGATAATATCAATGGTGGAGTTGATGTTACATCTAATGATACAGATAGAGTTGATTACTCAAATCAAACTCAAAAAGTAGTATTAACTACACAAGCAGGAACTTCAAATTATACAGTAAATAAAACAGCTAGCTCATCTAATGATTCTTTAACAAATATAGAAGAAGTTATAGGTTCATCGTATGATGACACTATGACAGGAGATAATCAAAAAGATGTATTTAAAAGTGGTTCTGGAAATGATGAACTAATAGGTAATGCAGGGGATGACTCATTATATGGTGAAGACGGTGATGATAAGCTTATTGGTGGAACTGGAAATGATATTTTAGATGGAGGAGATAATACTTCTATTGGAGATACAGTTGATTATAGTTTAAGAACTGATGAGATTAAAGTTGACCTTACAAATAGTGAAGCAATTATTGATACGTCAAATGATGATTCATTTGATGCAACAGATGAACAAGATTCACTTTTAAATATAGAAAATGTAGAAGCTACTGCTGGAAATGATACTTTAATAGGTAATAACTCTAATAATACTTTAATAGGTAATGCAGGAAATGACTTACTTGAAGGTGGAATGGGTGCTGATTATCTTACAGGAAATGCAGGTGATGATACTTTTACTTTCAAAACTTCTAATGAAACTACAGGTGATTTTATTGATGGTGGAGAAGGTAGTGAAGTTGCTGGAGATAGAATTGATTATAGTTTAGTAACTAATGGAGTTAATGTAACATTAGGAGAAGCTGGAGTTGAAACTAATGTATTTATTTCAAATGCAAATGATCATAAAATAAAAGATATAGAAAACGTAGATGGAACAAATCAAAAAGATATTATCATAGGAAACTCAGAAAATAATACTCTAAAAGGTAATGATGAAGATGATGTTTTAACTGGTAATGCAGGAGATGATAAACTTTATGGTGGAAATAATAATGATGTTTTATCAGGTGGAGCAGGAAATGATCTTCTTGATGGAGGAGATGGAAATGACACTGTAGATTACAAGAATGCAAGTGAAGATTTAGATGTAAATATTACAAATGGAACTAAGTTTATTTCAACTTCACAAGGAACTGATACTTTTAAAGATATTGAGGGAATTATTGGTGGAAGTGGAAATGATAAGCTTACAGGAAATACAGGTGCAAATACACTTATAGGAAATGATGGTAATGATACTTTACTAGGAAATGGTGTAAGTACAGGTTCAGGAATTGACTATTTAGATGGTGGTGACAATACTGCAAATGGTGGTGACTTTGTAAGCTTCTCTTATAGCTCAACTGGAATTAATGTAGATTTATCAATTACAACACAGCAAGATACTGATGGCATAAATGGTGCTGACTTAATTATCAAAAACATTGAAAACGTAGAGGGAAGTAATGGTAATGATATTATTACTGGAAATAGCTCAAAGAATATCATAAAAGGTTTAGATGGAGCAGATTCTATAAATGCAAGTGCAGGAGATGACTATATTTATGGAGGAAATGAAACATCAGATAATTCATTAAATGATATAGTTGATTATTCAACACAATCTAAAAAAATTATTCTTACACAAGATTTGGGTAGTGCAGATTATACAGTAAATAAAGTAGCAGGTGGAAGTGATACTTTAGATGGCATAGATACAGTTATTGCTACAAATTTTAACGATGAGCTTACAGGAACAGATGAAAAAGATATTTTCATAGCAGGTGATGGGAATGATGAATTAACAGGAAATGCAGGAGATGATACTCTAAAAGCAGGTAATGGAAATGACATCTTAAAAGGTGGTTTAGGAGAAGATTTACTTGATGGTGGAGAAGGAGTTGATAAGCTTGACTATAGTGATAGATTAAATGCTGTAAAAGTTGACTTAGAAAATGGACAAGCAACAGTTGATACACAAAATGATAATGACTTTGATATAGATGATGAAAATGACTCTATTTTAAATATTGAAAATATTGATGCTACAGATTATGATGATTACTTAATAGGTGATGAAAAAGTAAATACTATTGTAGGTAATGATGGAGATGACACTATTCAAGGTGGCGGTAAGGGAGATGTTTTATATGGAAATGCAGGAGATGATACCTTTAAATTTAGTTCAGCTGCCGATGAATCAAGATTTGATGTAATTGATGGTGGTGAAGCAAATGAAGATAATGGTGGAGATACTCTTGATTATAGTTCATTAACTTCAAAAGTAGATATTATATTAGGTGAAAGTGGTGTTACTACAGGAGTTACAGTAGGAACTAGAACACAAGATCATGAAATAAAAGACATTGAAAATGTTAAAGGAACTAATTTAGGCGATAGTCTATTTGGAAATAGTGAAAACAACTCTTTATATGGTAATGATGGAGATGATACCTTAAGAGGTGGTGCAGGTGATGATTACCTTGATGGTGGAGAAGACAATGATACAGTAGATTATAGCCAAGCAAGTGAAGACTTAAATGTTGATATTGAAGATGGAACTAAATTTATTAGTACATCTCAAGGAACAGATACATTTAAAGATATTGAAGGTGTTATTGGTGGTTCTGGTCATGATATATTAAAAGGTAATGACAAAGCAAATACTCTTATTGGTAATGCAGGAAATGACACTTTATTTGCAAGAGGTACTACTACAGGTACTGACTATCTTGATGGTGGTGAAAACGCCGATGGAAGTATAAGTTTAACTGATGAAGATTATGTAAGCTATGCAGATAATCCAACAGCAGGTGTAACACTTGATTTATCAAAAACAACTGCACAAGATACAAATGGCGATGGAAATGCTGATTTAATCATCAAAAATATAGAAAATGCTGAGGGTTCAAACTTCAAGGATATTCTTACAGGTGATGACCAAGCAGGTGGAAATACTCTAAAAGGTTTAGATGGGGATGATACTATTTATGCAAGTGCTGGAGATGATTATATTGATGGTGGAGCAAATAATGACCAAATGTCTTATGAAAATCAAAATCAAAAAATCATTCTTACTTCATCAGGAACTGACTATAGTGTAGATAAAGATACAGATGGAACAGATACTTTAACAAATGTAGAAAAAGTTGTAGGAACTGATTACAAAGATACTATGACAGGTGGTTCTAATGATGATATTTTCATTGCAGGAGATGAAGCAGATACTCTAAGAGGTGAAGCTGGAAATGACACTTTACAAGGACAAGATGGTGATGATTCACTTTATGGAGGAACTGGCGAGGATTTAATTGAAGGTGGAGCAGGAGCTGATACTTTAAGCGGAGAAGCTGGCGATGATAATATCCAAGGTGGAACAGGTAATGATAAGATAATAGCAAGCTACCAAGCATCAGGAGAAGATGCAGATAATATAAATGATATTATCGATGGTGGAGCAAATAATGATACAATAGATTATAGTGGAAGTGAATTTGATAGTCATAAGATAAATGCTAACTTGTCAACAAATACAATCACAGCAGATGGAGCAGATAGTGATACTGTAACAAATGTAGAGAATATCATAGGAACAAACTATGATGATTCAGATATAAATACAATAGATGATATTATCATAGGAGATAATAAAGCCAATAGTATAAATGGAATGGCAGGAGATGATTCACTAGTAGGAAATGATAATGACGATATTATCCGAGGTGGAGCAGGCTATGATACTATAGATGGTGGAGCAGATAATGATACACTATACGGAGATGCCGGAAATGATTTAATTCTTGGAGGAACAGGAGAAGATTCACTATATGGAAATGCAGATGATGATGTATTAGATGGTGGAGATAATGATGACTACTTAGATGGTGGAGCAGGGAATGATACACTTAAAGGTGGAGCAGGAGATGATTCATTATTAGGAGAAGCAGGAGATGATACTTTATTTGGAAGTACAACTGAGGGATTAGATGAATTAAATGGTGGAGCTGATACAGATACAGTAAGTTTCGAAGATGCAACTACAACTATTAATGTAGATTTATCAAATAGTTCAGCACAAGATGTTGGTGGTACAGCAGATGATGATGTTATTTTAAATAGTATAGAAAATGTAATTGGTTCAAACCAAAAAGATATTATCAAAGGTGATTCAGACCATAACTCACTATTTGGTGGAGCTGAGAATGATACATTAATAGGAAATGCCGGAAATGATATTTTAGATGGTGGAGATGGACTTGAAGATATAGCTGATTACTCAAATCAAGCAAATGCAATAACAGTAAATCTAAAAACACCAGATGCAAATGGAAATCAAGTAACGAATGATGGACAAGGCTTTGCAGATGAGTTAAAAAATATAGAGATTATTAGTGCTTCACAAGGTGATGATAACTTAACAGGAAGTGATAATGCAGATACATTCTTAGGAAATGCAGGAGCAGATGTAATAAATGCGAATGCAGGAGATGACTCAATAGATGGTGGAGCAGGAGCAGATATAATTCATGGAAATGCAGGTGATGATACAATCACAGCAGGAGCAGATGATGATGTAATCTATGGAGATGAAGGCGATGATAATATCCAAGGTGGAACAGGTAATGATAAGATAATAGCAAGCTACCAAACATCAGGAGAAGATGCAGATAATATAAATGATATTATCGATGGTGGAGCAAATAATGATACAATAGATTATAGTGGAAGTGAATTTGATAGTCATAAGATAAATGCGAACTTGTCAACAAATACAATCACAGCAGATGGAGCAGATAGTGATACTGTAACAAATGTAGAGAATATCATAGGAACAAACTATGATGATTCAGATATAAATACAATAGATGATATTATCATAGGAGATAATAAAGCCAATAGTATAAATGGAATGGCAGGAGATGATTCACTAGTAGGAAATGATAATGACGATATTATCCGAGGTGGAACAGGCTATGATACTATAGATGGTGGAGCAGATAATGATACACTATACGGAGATGCCGGAAATGATTTAATTCTTGGAGGAACAGGAGAAGATTCACTATATGGAAATGCAGATGATGATGTATTAGATGGTGGAGATAATGATGACTACTTAGAAGGTGGAGCAGGAAATGATACACTTAAAGGTGGTGCAGGTTCAAACTCACTAGTAGGAAATGATGGAGTTGATACAGTTGATTATTCAGGTTCTAAGGCTGTAACTGTTGATTTATCTATTTTATCTTCACAAGATGTATTTGGTGATGGTACTCAAAATGATAAATTAAGTTCAATTGAGAATGTAACTGGTTCTACATCAACTGATGAAATAACTGGAAATATTAAAGGTAACTCATTATTTGGTGCAGATGGAGATGATTCTTTAAAATCAAGTGCAGGAGATGATATTCTTGATGGTGGAGCTCATGATGATACAGCTGATTACTCAAATCAAACTCAAAAGATCATACTTACAACAAACACAGGTACAAATGAATATAGCGTAAGTAAAGGCTCAAACGGAACTGATAGTGTAAAAAATACAGAAACTATTATTGCTACAAACTTTGATGATACTATGACTGGTGACAGTCAAAAAGATATATTTATCTCAAGAGGTGGAGATGATACTTTAAGAGGTAATGCAGGTGATGATACCTTAAGTGGTGAATCTGGAGAAGATACTTTATTTGGTGGAACAGGAGATGATGAGTTATTAGGTGGAGATGATAATGATAAGTTATCAGGTGATGCTGGTGATGATGTTATTGATGGTGGGGCTGGTAATGATATCATTACTGCAAACTTCCAAGCAAGTAATGAAGATCTTGATGATACTGTAAATGATACTATAGATGGTGGAGTAAATACTGATACTGTAGATTACAGTGGAAGTGATTTTGATGGACATAAAATCAATGCAAATCTAACTACAGGTGATGTTACTGTTCAAGGTGGAGATAGTGATAGTTTAACAGATATTGAAAATATAAATGCTACTAATTACAATGACGGTGATAATAATACTATTGAAGATGTAATTGTTGGAAATATTTCAGATAACACTATAAATGGTCTTGCAGGTGATGACTCTATTGATGGAGCTGCTGGTGAGGATATTTTAAATGGTGGTGCAGGTTTTGATAAGTTATCAGGTGGAGCTGACAATGATGAATTATATGGAAATGATGGAGATGATACACTTGATGGTGGAAGTGGTGATGACTATTTAGATGGTGGACTTGGTGATGATACTTTTATAGGTGGAGCAGGTTCTAACTCTTTAATAGGAGATGAAGGAGATGATACAGTTGATTACTCAGGTTCTAAAGCTGTAACAGTAGATTTATCAGATAATACAGCTCAAAATGTATTTGGTGATAACTCACAATTAGATACTTTAAACTCAATAGAAAATGTTATTGGTTCAAGCGAAGCTGATGATATTACAGGAAGTAATAAAGATAACTCATTATTTGGTGCAGATGAAAATGATATTTTAAAATCAAGTGCTGGAAATGATATTTTAAATGGTGGAAATGGAACTGAAAATATTGCTGATTATTCAAACCAAAGTTCAGCCATAAATGTAAATTTAAATAATGCCCAACAAGTTACAAAAACAGCAGGTGGAAGTGATACTTTAGAAAATATCCAAATCATCCAAGGAACGGATAGTGCTGATAACTTTATAGGCGATGGAGCTTCAAACACTTTAAAAGGTGGTGATGGTAATGATATTATTAAAGGTAGAGGCTCAAATGATAGTCTTTATGGAGAAAATGATGATGATACTATCACAGGTGGAGCTGGTGATGACTATATAAATGGTGGTGCTGGAAATGATACTGCAAGCTATTTAGATGCAACAGGTTCGGGGGTTACAGTTGATTTATCAGATACAAATGCTCAAAATGTAGGTGGTAACTTAGGTAGTGATACTTTAGTTAGTATTGAAAATTTAGAAGGTTCAAACTTTGCAGATAGTCTAATTGGTGATAACCAAGGAAACATTATCAAAGGAAAAGAAGGCGATGATAAAATCACAGGAAATGCAGGAGCTGATAATCTTTATGGAAATGAAGGAAATGACACATTTATTCAAACTATAGGAGATACTACAGGAGATGTTATAAATGGTGGTAGTAACACAGATGGTTCAAGAGGTAGTGATACAGTTGATTATAGTGCTTTAAGTGATGCAAATGGAATAAAAGTATCTTTAAACGATACAGGAGTAGCAGGGGTTACAGTAGCTAACTCTTCAAATGATCACCAATTATCTAATATAGAAAATATCATTGGTACATCAGGAACTGATACTATTGAAGGAGATAATGCTGATAATATTTTAAACGCCCATACAGGTACAAATGATACTTTATCTTTTGAAAATGCTTCAAGTTCTGTATATGTAAACTTAGGTTCAAGTATTTCAAGTGATATTACAGGTGATGGTACAGCTGATAATATCAATGCTACAACAGCAGTAGGAGCTACTACAGGAACAGATACTATTACAAATTTTGATGATGTAAAAGGTAGTGTAAACAGTGATACTATTGTAGGTGATAGTGGAGATAATACACTTGATGGTGGAGCAAATGATGATATTTTAGTTGGTGGTGAGGGTTCTGATAGCTTAATAGGTGGAACAGGAAATGACACGGTTTCTTATTCTCTTGATACAGGCTCTATTGATGTTAGCTTAAGAAATGTAATTGGTACAGATGGTTATGGAAATACAGATAGATATGATTCTATTGAGAATGTAATAGGTTCTTCAAACAACGATACTATAGAAGGTAATGTAAGTGATAATATCTTAGATGGTGGTGATGGAGTTGATACTTTAACTTATAAAAATGCTCTTGCTGGTGTTACTGTAAACTTAGGTGTTGAAACAAATAATACAGGTAGTGATGGAACAGATACTATCAAAAACTTTGAGAACTTAGAGGGTTCTAATTTAGCAGATAATTTAACAGGAGATGCAAATACAAACACAATTTCAGGACTTAGTGGAGATGATGTAATTGATGGTGCAAATGGAAATGACTTCTTATATGGTGGTTTAGGAAATGACACTTTTACTGTAAAATTAGGCGATGGAAATGATATTATTGATGGTTATGTAGACTCACAAACAGATACAGATGATAGCTCAAATAAAGATAAAGTTGATTTTAGCTCTATTGGTGGAGCAAACTATGTAAATGTAGATTTATCAAATACAAGTACAGCAAATGCAATAGTTACTGATGGTATTACAGTAAATCAAAGTGATACTTTAAGAAATATAGAAAATATCAAAGGTACAAATAATAATGATATTTTAGTAGGAAACTCAGAGTCAAATATCCTTGATGGACAAGGAGGTGATGATGAAATTACAGGAAATGCAGGTGCCGATGAGCTTCAAGGTGGTGCAGGAAATGACACTTTTAAAGGTAGTGATTTTAAAGATGACATAATCAATGGTGGAAATACTGATGAAACAAGTGGTGATACAGTTGATTATAGTGCAGTAACTTCAGGAATTACTGTAAATTTAGAAGAAGATGGTTCAAATACAACTGTTCAAGTTGGAGTTGATACAACAAATCATACTATAGCAAACATTGAAAATATTACAGGTTCAAATAGTGCAGTTGATAATCTAACGGGAAATAGTTCTGTAAATACTATCTTAGGACTTGGTGGAAATGATACAATTGATGGTGCTGATGGTGATGATTTCTTAGATGGTGGTGCTGGAAATAATACAGTTTCTTTTACAAGTGTAAGTTCTGGTGTAAATGTAAATCTTTCAAGTAGTGATTATACTTATGATACACAAACGTTAAGTTCTAATAGTGCTATCTCAACAGCAACTGACGCAGATTCAAATGGTACAAATGACACAGATACTATTAATAACTTTAAAAATCTTACAGGTTCTACTTTTGATGACATTTTAGTAGGAAACAGTGATATTAATACTATAAATGGTGGTAGTGGTACAGATATTATTGATGGACTTGCAGGAAATGATGTATTAAATGGTGAGGCTGGTAATGATAGCTTTATTATGGGTGCAAATGATGGTGAAGATAGTGTTGATGGAGGTAGTGGTAGTAAAGATATTATTGATTACTCTTCTCTTGCTTCAAATCAAGGAATAAATGTTTCATTAGATACAGATTCAAGTGTTACTGTAAGTATTACAAATGGTGAAAATGACTCTATTAAAAATATTGAAAATGTTATTGGTGGAGCAGGTGATGATAATATAGTAGGTGATGGACTTAAAAATACTATTATTGGTAATGCAGGTGATGATACTATTGAAGGTGGAGCTTCTGCTGATACTATTGAAGGTGGAATTGGAGCTGATGACTTAAGAGGTGATAGTGGTAATGATATTATCAAAGGTGGAGCAGATAATGACTTCATTAGAGGTGGTGATAACAACGATATTCTTTATGGTGGAGATGAAACTCATGATGAAGATACTATTGAGTCAAACACAGGTGATGACACTATAAATGGTGAAGCAGGTGATGATACTATTTATGGAAGAGATGGAGATGATGAACTATCAGGTGGAGATGATGATGATACTCTTTATGGTGGAGTAGGAAGTGATCTTTTAAGTGGTGGTGATGGAAATGATACTATTGATGGAGGAGAAGGAGAAGAGACAAATGGTGGAGATACTATTAACTACTCTTCAAAATCTATTTTTGTAGATGTAAACTTAATGAATACAGATGCAAATGACTATGCAACAGCTTCACTTGGAACAGAGCAAGATAAACTTAAAAATATAGAAAATATCACAGGAACTATTGGTAATGATTATATTGGTGGAGATAATGACAAGAATATATTAAAAGGAAATATTGGAGATGATACACTAGTTGGTGCCAAAGGAAATGATACATTAATCGGTGGAGATGGTGACGATACTTTTAAGGCTGGACTTGATGAGAATGGAGATAAAACTTTAGAAAGTGGTGATGATGGAGTTGATTATTATGATGGAGAAGAAGGTCAAGAGGATAATAATGGAGATACATTAGATTACTCTGCTTTTGATAATACTCACAATATTAATGTAGATTTATCAATTACATCTGACACAGCAGGCTTTACAGATGTTACAACAGTTAGCGTAAACAATGGTTCAAATGACTATATCAAAAATATAGAAAACATCATAGGAAGTGCTGGTGCTGATATTATCAAAGGTGATTCAAGTGCTAATATCTTAGATGGTAGTGCAGGAAATGATACCTTATATGGTGCTCAAGGAAATGATACTCTAAATGGTGGTTCAGGTATTGATACAGCTGATTATACAAGTGCAGCAAGTGCTGTAATAGTTGATATGACAAATACTGCTTCTGAGGTAACTCAAGATGGAGATGGTGGAGCAGATAATTTAATCTCTATAGAAAGAGTAATTGGGTCAGATTATCAAGATTCATTTGTAGGTGATGGAAATGACAATATTTTTGTTGGTGGAGATGAATATGATAAATTCTATGGTTCAGCAGGAAATGATACTTTTTATTCAGGAAGTGTAGTAAATGATATTCATAATGATTTAGGTGATTTTGGAAAAGTTGATTATTATAACGATGGAGCAGGTACAGTAGCAAAAGTATTTGTTGATTTAAGTAATACTTTTACAGATGCAAATGGTAATACTTATGCTCAAGCTTATAAATCGGACTCATTATTAAATGATAATGACTATTCAACTTCAACTGATAGACTTTATGGCATTACAACTGCTACAGGTACTAATAGTCATGATAGTTTCTTAGGACATTCTGGTTCAGACTATATAAAAGCTTTAGATGGTGATGATTATATAGAAGCCAAAGATGGCGATGATATTTTATTAGGTGGTGATGGAAAAGATACTTTTGTTGCAACAAGTGCAACAGATGGTTCTGATGATATTGATGGTGGAGATGATATTGATACTATTGATTATAGTAATTTAACTTCAAATTCAATAGCAGTTACTTTATCTGGTTCTAACTCTACAACAGTAGATGTGAGTGGAAGTGGAAATGACGATACAATCTCTAAAATTGAAAATGTAATAGGAACACAATTAGGTGATTTAATATCTGGTGATGCTTCAAATAATACTTTAGAAGGTAGATTAGGAAACGACATTTTATCAGGTGGAGTTGGAAATGATAGACTTGATGGTGGAGGTGATATTGATACAGCTGATTATTCAAGCGCAAATGCAGGTATTACTGTAGATTTAGGTATTGATGGAACAGCTCAGGCAATTGGAGCAGATCAAGGAAGTGATACTTTAATTGGTATAGAGAATGTTAAAGGCTCAACTCATGATGATTCTTTCAAAACAAATTATAATAAAGATAACTCTTTTGATGGTAATACAGGAAGTGATACAGTTGATTACAGTTCATTAGATGTTGATGACGCAACAGTTGATAAAGTTGTTGCTACAATGAGTGGAGCTACTGTTACAGGTAGTTCATCTACTACACCTACAACAGCAAATGATAGCTTTACATCAATAGAAAATATTATAGCAAGTGATGGGAATGACACTTTAACAGGAGATATTAAGAATAATATTCTAAAAGGTGGAGCAGGTGATGATATTATTGATGGGGCTGGTGGAGATGATAACATCGATGGTGGACTTAACACAGTTGCAGGAGATACTGTAAATTATTCAAGTTCATTAGATGGTGTAAATGTAAATCTAGGTTTAGATGGTGTTGCACAGTTTATTAGTGCAAGTGCAGGAACAGATACTTTAAACTCAATTGAGAATGTAATAGGTTCTCAACAAGCAGATACTTTTAAAGGTAACAATACTGTATCAAATACATTTAACGGTGGTATTACTGATCTTTCAAACCCAAATTCTGAGCATACAAATGATGAAAATGATAAAGTTGATTATTCTGACTCTACAAACACAATTGTTGCAGATTTAACAGCTGGAACTGTAGTAATTGGTGGAAGTGTTACAGATAACTTAATCAATATTGAGCATGTACAAGGAACTGATGGAAATGATACTTTCACAGGTAATGCTGGTGATAACTCACTTATTGGTGGAGCAGGGAATGACAAATTCTTAATCACAAGTGTAAATAATGGCGATGATGTAATAGAAGGGGATACATCTGCTGGAAATGATGGTTTAAGAGATGAGATAGATTATAGTGCTATTTCTAACACTTACTATTTAGATGCAGATTTATCAAATAATTCATTAGTAATCAAGCAATCAAGTGATGATACCTCAGTTGATAGTGATATTGTAAGAAATATTGAAGATATAACGGGAACTGCTGGTGAAGATACTATAAGAGGTAATACTTCTAAAAATATTTTAAGTGGTGCAAATGGAACTGATACTATTTATGGTGAAGGTGATGATGACATAATAAATGGTGGAGATAATACAGATAATAGTACATCTTCAACTATTTATGAATACTTAGATGGAGGAGAAGGTGCTGATACTATTTATGGTGGAGCTGGAAATGACTCTATTATTGGTGGTTCAGATGATGGAAAAGATACTTTATTTGGTGAAGCTGGAAATGATATCATTCAAGGTGGTTCAGGAGTAGATAGTATTTATGGTGGAGCTGATGATGATAATATTAGAGGTGATGCTGGAGAAGATTTAATCTACGGTGGAAGTGGAGCTGATAGAATTTCAGGTGGAAGTGAAGCTGATATAATTCATGGTGGTGATACACTAAATAGTAGTAATGATGGTGATGATATTATCAATGGTGAAGATGGAGCTGATACTATTTATGGTGGATATGGAAATGACACTATAAGTGGAGGAGCTAATAATGATGAAATTTATGGTGGTATTTCGGGAAATACAGATTATGATAATGCAATTTATGGAGATAATGATACTGTAACTTATGAAAACGCTGCAAATGGAGTAACTGTTGATTTTGTAAATAATCAAGCCACAGGTGAAGGAACTGATACTTTATATGGAATTGAAAATGCAATAGGTTCTGCTTATGATGATACTTTTGTTTCAAAACTTGATGTTTCAAATAAATTTGATGGTAGTTCAGGAAATGAAACAAATGGAGATAGTATCTCTTATGAAAATGTAAATGTAGATACAAATGATGAAGCAAATGATAAAGTAATTGTAAATCTATCAGGTACACCAGATTCAGATGGATATTTCGCTGCACAGATTTATCAAGACGGAGTACTTACTACAACTGATTATTTAAAAGATATTGAAAATATAACAGGTAGTGCAGGAAATGACACTTTAACAGGTGATAGCGATAGCAATACTCTAAAAGGTTTAGCAGGTGATGACTTATTAAGTGGAAAAGAATCTAATAACTACCTTGATGGTGGAACTGGTAGTGATACAGTAACTTATGAAGATAAATCAGTTTCAGTAAAAGTTGATTTTAAAAATAATGAAGCTTCAACATCTACTCAAATAGATACTTTAGTAAGTATTGAAAATGCCATTGGTGGAACAGCAAAAGATACTTTTATTATGAATGAAGATAATGTTGATAATATTATTGATGGTAAAGGAAGTGTTAATGACACAATATCTTATGTTAATTACACATCAAATGGTGTAAATGTAAACCTAAGTACAACACTTGCACAAACAGTAGTTGATAATGTAAGTGATGATGATATTGATACTATTTCAAATATAGAACATATAATAGGAACTTCAAATGATGATAAGTTTATAGGTTCATCTTTAGCTAACACAATAAAAGCTGGTGAAGGAAATGACACTATTATTGCGGGTGTTGATGTAGATAATGACGGAACAATTGATTCTTGGAGTGATGACGGAGCTGATTACTTTGATGGTGGAGCAGGTACACAAGATTGGATTGATTACTCTATAATTGAAAATGATGGTGGAAATAATGGTATTTCACTTACTTTAGATAGTGCAAATCCCAAAAATGTAACTGTAAAAGGTGGTTCAACTGATAGAATTTTAAATATCGAAAATATCAAAGGTACACAAGATGATGACTCAATTAAAGGGGATGTTCAAAACAACTCTTTAGTTGGAAATGATGGAAATGATATTTTAGAAGGTGAAGGTGGAACCGACAGACTTTATGGTGGAAATGATAACGATACCCTATTAGGTGGAGCAGGTGATGATACACTTATGGGAGAAGCTGGAGATGACTCATTAACAGGAAGTTTAGGAAGTGATAAAATCTATGGTGGTGATGACAACTCTGATAGTGGAGTTGATACAGTAGATTATACAAATGCCCTAGAAACTTTAACTATTGACTTAGACTTAGCTGCAACTGGTGGTTTAGCTGCTGATGGTTCTATTGAAGGAAAATCAGTAGGTTCTACAGGAGCACAAGGTCAAGGAATAGATGAACTTTATGGAATTGAAAATATTATAGGTTCAAACTTTGCAAAAGATACTATTTATGGAAATAGTTCTAAAAATGTTATTACAAGTCAAGCTGAAGATGATTATATTGAAGCTAGAGGTGGAAATGATACTGTAATTACAGGAAAAGGAAATGATACTATTGTTTCTACAAATGCAAATGATGGAGTTGATTATTATGATGGTGGAGATAAGAATGACACAGTTGATTACTCAGCTTTAGGTTCATCAAATGCAATTAGTATTGATTTAAGTACTAATGCAACTCATGACTTTGATGGACTTGGAGGAAATGACTCTTGGGAAGTAAGTGTAACAAATGGTGATAATGATATTATAAAAAATGTTGAAAACATCATAGGTGGAGCAGGTGATGATACTATTATTGCTAATAGTACTGTAAATGAACTTCAAGGTGGAGCAGGAGCTGATACTTTATCTGGTAATGAAGGTATTGACACTATTTATGGATTTAAAAAAGGACAAAGTGAATCAAGTGTAGAGTATGATACTGTTACATACAGCTATTTAACTTCAAAATCAGCTGTTATTGATTTAAGTGCAGGTACAGCTATTATTGATGCAAATGATAGTGATACTTTAGTGAGCATTGAAAATGCTATTGGTGGAAGTCTTGCAGATAAAATCACAGGTAGTTCACAAATAAATAAACTTCAAGGTGCAGGAGGAGATGATACTTTTATAAGTTCTCTTCAAAATGACTTCCTTTATGGAGGAACTTTAGATAATGCTGGATTACATACAGATAGCCATACATCAGGAGATATGGCTGATTATAGTAATACTATAAATGATAATAATAGACTTATTGTTGATTTAACAACTACATCAAATGATGGAACAAATGATTATAGTAATGCTAATATTTTATTAAATACTAATGATTCAAATGTTTATACTGATAGATTATACGATATAGAAAATATTAAAGCTACAAATAATAATGATGAATTAACAGGAAATGCTTCAAACAATACATTTATTGGAAATGCTGGAAATGATACTCTACAAGGAAAAGAAGGAGCTGATAAACTTGAAGGTTCAAGTGGAGATGATTTATTTATTGTAGATGATAGTGATATAACAAATAGTGGTGATGAAATAATTGGTGGAGCTGATTTTGATACAGTTGATTATAGTGGTATTTCAGGAAGTGGTGTAACAGTTGATTTAGAATCAGGTTCAACAGTAACAGTTGAAATAAATGGACAAACACATACTTTAAATGGAATTGAGCATTTAATAGGAACAAACCAAGTTGATACTCTAACAGGAGATGCAAATCTAAATAGAGTTCAAGGTATGGGTGGAAGTGATGAAATTTATGGTCAAGCAGGTTCTGACTTCTTATATGGTGGTGCTCAAGAAGAAAATAGTGCAGGTTCGGGTGATGATACTATTGATGGTAAAGCAGGAGATGACTTTATTAGAGGTGGTGATGGAGATGATGATCTAAGAGGTGGTACAGGAAAAGATACTATTTATGGTGAAGATGGTGTTGATGTAATACGTGGAGAATCAGAAGATGATATCATTTATGGTGGAGCAAATAATGATGATATAAACGGTGGTTTAGGTGCAGATACAATCTATGCTGGAACTGGTGATGATGTTATCTCATTTGAGCAAGCAGATAATAAAATTGATATAGTTTATGGTGGAGATGCAGCAGCAGATAGTGGGGTTGATACAGTTGATTATTCACAAGCTATTAAAGGAATGACTGTAAACTTAGCTAATGGTAATGCAAAAGGAACAGCAAGTAGTGCAGATCAAGGTAATGATGAATTATATGGAATTGAAAATATTTCAGGTTCAAACTTAGAAGCTGATAATATCACTGGAAATAATGTAACAAATACTTTAAGTGGTAATGGTGGAGCTGATATTATTTATGGTGAAGCAGGTGATGATACACTTTATGGTGGAGCTGATAATGACCAATTACATGGTGGAGCTGACAATGATAGTATTAATGCAGATGAAGGTGATGATATTATCTATGGAGATGAAGGTGATGATAGATTACTAGGTAATGATGGTAATGATACTTTCATAGCTACTTCTGCAAGTGATGGAAGTGATTCTATTATTGGTGGAGCGAATAATGATACTATTGACTACAGTATAATCACTGACAATTCAAATAAAATTGTTGTTGAACTAGCTGCTACAGGAGATACTACAGTTGATGTATTAACAGGTGATGATGATACAATCAATGGAATTGAAAATGTAATAGGTACAGCAGGAAATGATACTTTTACAGGAAGTGCATTACAAAATACTTTAAATGGTGCAAATGGTATAGATGAGGTTCGATATGATTATGACAATGGTGCAGGTATTAGTGTAGACTTAGAAAACAACATGGCAACCGAAACAGGTGGTATTGTTGATACTTTAACTTCTATTGAAAATATTTTAGGTTCAAGTTATGATGATAATTTTGTAACAGCAACAGGAGTTTCAAATGTAATTGATGGTGGAACTACAAATACAAATGAAACAAATGGTGATACTATTGATTATAGTTCAAGAAATAATGCCATAAATGTAACATTAAATGGATCAACATTAGCAACAGTAGATATAAATGGCGATTCAAATGATCAAATTAGAAATATTGAAAATGTTACAGGAAGTTCAAGAAATGACTCAATTACTGGGGACTCTTTAGATAATACATTACTTGGAAGTCAAGGAGATGATGAATTATTAGGAGCTGGTGGAAATGACTACATAGATGGTGGAGCAGATGATGATATTATCACAGGTGGAGCTGGTGCTGATAAAATGTTTGGTTCATCAGGAAATGATTTATTTAAGGGTGATGATTTTACAAGTGATACTATTGATGGAGGAAATGAAGATGACTCATCAAGAGGAAGTGATACAGTTGATTATAGTAATTTAAATACATCAGGTATGACTACAGGTATTGATGTAACATTAAATAACTCAACTATAGCAAATGTAACAGTTAACTCAAATGCAAATAATCATACCTTAGTAAATATTGAAAATATATATGGTACTTCTTTAGCTGATAATATAATAGGTGATGAAGATGCAAATAGTTTATTAGGTAATGATGGGACTGATTATATAGATGGTGCTGGTGGAAATGACTATATAGAAGGTGGAGCAAATACTACTGGCACAGAAACATTAATAGGTGGAATTGGATTAGATACTATTTATGGTGGAGAAGGTGTTGATCATATCTTAGGTGGAAATGATGATGATAAACTTTATGGTGATGAACAAAATGATACTTTAGATGGTGGATCTGGTGATGATAGAATCGAAGGTGGTTCAGGTGATGATACTTTAATAGGTGGAGCTGGAAATGATAATTTAGTTGGAGGTACTACAGGTGAGACTATAGGAGATACAGCTGATTATAGTAATGAAAGCTCAACAGTTCAAGCAAATATTTCAAGTTCTTTTGCTATTGGTACATCTATAGGAACAGATATCTTTAATTCAATAGAAAACATTACAGGAACAAATTTAGGTGGTGTTGGTGATGATATTACAGGGGATAATGGAAATAATATCTTAAAAGGTTTAGCAGGAGATGATACAATCTCTGAAATGGGTGGAGATGATACTATTGAAGGTGGAGCTGGAAATGATTATATCACAGCAGGTGCTGGTGATGATATTATTGATGGAGATGATACAGACTCTGGAACTACTAATGGTACTTCTGATACTTTAAATTACAATGCTATTTCAATAAATGATGATACAGGTGATACTAGAGATGTAGATGGCGCTGGTATTGATACGACAGGTGTTGATGCATATTTAGGTATAGAAGTTGATTTATCTAATACAAATGCTCAAAGAATTCATAATGAGTATGGAACTGATACTATTACAAATATTGAAAATGTAATTGGTTCAAATAAAGGTGATTATATTTCTGGAAATAATTCTAATAATACATTAGAAGGAAGATCAGGAAATGACTATCTTGTAGGTCTTGATGGAGCTGATAAACTTATTGGTGGAAGTGGAGTTGATACAGTTGACTTTACAGCAGGTTCTCAAAAAGTTATAGTAAATATGAATACTCCTCAAACAGATGGAAGTAGTGATACATATAGAGTGCAAAATGATGGCTTTGGAAATAAAGAGTTCTTAGATGGTGTTGAAAATATTATCACAGGTGCTGGTGATGATACTATTTATGGAGATGCTTTATCAAATACTATTATTACAGGAGCAGGAAATGATACTATTAGAGGTGGAGCTGATGCAGATGTAATTGATGGTGGAGATAATGAAGATACAGCTGACTTCTCTGATTTAGCTTATGGAGTAACTGTTGATTTAGATACAGATAATAATATTGGAAATACAGCTGAGGGTACTGCTTTATCAAATGGTAAAACAGATACTCTTAAAAATATTGAAAATGTAATTGGTACAAGTAGAGTTGATAATATCACAGGTGATGAAAACAATAATACACTTTTTGGTGGTGAAGACAATGATACATTTAGAGGTTTACAAGGAGTTGATTATATAGATGGTGGTGAAGGAACTGCTGATACAATTAACTTTAGTGATGGTACACAAGGTATTAATATTAACCTTAGTACTACACAAAATATAAATGACAACACTACATATAGAGTTCAAGATGATGGTTTTGGGAATAAAGAGTTTGTTGATGGTATTGAAAATATTATAGGAACTAATTCAAAAGATATTATTACAGGTGATGATAATAACAACTTACTAGATGGTGGTTCTGATGATGATACTATCTCAGGTGGAGATGGAAAAGATATTTTAGTAGGTCAAACAGGTGCTGATACATTTAAAGGTGGAGCAGGTGATGATATTATTTATGGTAATGACTCATTAGTTTCAAGTTCGGATTCTAGTAGAGATGTTGTTGATTATACAAGTGCTTCAAATTCAATTTTATTAAATCTTTCTTCATCAGATAGTAATATTGAGCTTTCAAGAGAAACTTCAACTACTTTAGGAACACAAACAGCTGTTGGTGAAGGTACTGATAGATTATATGATATTCAAGATGTAATAGGTTCAAATCTTGCTGATACTATAGTTGGAGATGAAAATACTAACTCACTTTTAGGTCAAGGTGGAAATGATTTACTAATTGGTTCAGGTGGAGCTGATGTATTAATAGGTGGAAATGACAATGATACTATTTTAGGTGGCTTAGATTCTGATGTTATTTATGGTGGTTCATTAAGTGGAACTACACATACAGATGATGGAACTGATACAGTTGATTATAGTTATATCACAAGTACAACTGCTATAAATGCTGATTTATCATTGGATGATGGAAATAATGATACAAATAATGAGTCAGAAATCAAAGAAGTTGGAAATGCTACAAATGCTGATAGTGTTGAAGGTATTGAAAATATTGTTGCTACAAAAAATGATGATACTTTAAAAGGTAGTGATGATTACAATGAAGTAAATGTACTTGATGGTTATAAAGGAAATGACTCATTTATTGCTTCAAAAGGTGTAGATGAGTTTATAGGTGGAGATGGTATTGATACTTTAGACTTTAGTAAGATTGATACAAATGCTTCAACTGGTACAACTGATGATGATGGAAATGCTGTAATTGTTGATTTAGGTTTAGGACAAGTTACTGATGATGGATATAGAAATGCAGGAACAGCTGTAGTTGATATAGTTTCAGATATAGAAGTAGTTATTGGTACTAATGGTGATGATGAGTTAATAGGAAGTAGTGAAGCAAATACTTTAATAGGTGGAAGTGGTAAAGATACTATAAGAGGTGCTGATGGTGCTGATTTACTTGAAGGTGGAGATAATAATGATAGTTTATATGGTGGTTCTCAAAAAGATACACTTTTAGGAGAAGATGGAAATGATGTTCTACAAGGTGGAGCAGGAAATGACTCTATTTATGGTGGAGCAGGAAATGATGAAATAGAAAAACTTCAAGGTGATGGAGATGATACTATTGATGCAGGAAGTGGAGATGATATCATTTATTCAGGTGAAGGAGATGACTCTATTACAGGTGGCGCTGATATAGATACTTTAACTTATGAACAAGTTACAGCAAATGGTATTACAGTAAATCTTGGAAGTGGAGTTTCTAATGACTTTGGTACTATCGTAAACGGAGCTAATACAGATACTTTAGGTGATCATATAGAAATCATCAAAGGTTCTACAAATGCAGATGTTATTTTAGGATATAACGGAACTGATCAGGGAAGTGATTATAATGACACTTTATATGGAAATGGTTCAGGAGATAGTATTTATGGTGGTATTGGAGATGATACCTTATTTGGTGGAAATGGAATAGATACACTAAGAGGTCAAGCTGGTAATGATAGTATTGATGGTGGAGCAGGAGCTGATACAATTGATTTTGCTGATGCAAATACAGGAGTAAAAGTATTCTTAGATAGTACAGATGAAGATAACAATTCTGTAACTCATGAAGTAATGGAAGATGGTTTTGGAACAAAAGATCAAGTTACTGATGTTGAAAAAGTAATAGGTTCAAGTTACGCTGATACTATTAAAGGTGATGCAAATACTAATACTATTAAATCTGGACTTGGTGATGATACTATTATAGCTACATTAGGTTCTGACGAAATTGATGGTGGTGGTAATACAACTGGTGTAGGTGGTGGAGACTGGCTTAGTTTCCAAGCTTTAGGAACAGCAGTTGATGCAGCTATGCAAAATGGAACTATCACAGGTGGTTTAGGTACTACAAATATTACAGAAATTGAAAATTTATATGGAACTACTCTAAATGACGCTTTAACAGGTGATGCAAATAATAACTCACTTGATGGAAATAGTGGTAATGATGTAATAGATGGAGGAGCAGGATCTGACCATTTACTTGGAAATACAGGAAATGATACTTTAATAGGTGGAGATGGAATTGACACTTATGATGGGGGAGATGATAATGATACTATTAGTTTCTATAATGTAGGGGCTTCTGTAGATGTTGACTTATCAAGTTCAACTGTAAATGATGATGGATTTGGAAATACAGAATCAGGTGCAATTACAGATGTAGAGAATATTGTAGGTACATTAAACCATGATGATAATTTAACAGGTGATAATCAAAACAATACTATTTATGGTTATGGTGGAAATGATACTATAAATGGACAAGGTGGTTTTGATACTATTTATGGTGGAACTGGAACAGATAGAATTTATTCAGGTACTGATACAGATGATAGTAGTGAAGATGTAGTATTTGGACAAGAAGGTGTTGATACTATTATAGGAAGTTTTGATAAAGCTGTTTTATTTGGTGATATTGCAGGTGGAAGTGATGTGGAGGAAGATTGGATTGATTATTCTACTTCATCAAGTGCTATTACTGTTGATTTAAGTGGAAATGTTGCTAATTCAACTTATGTATTAGATAGTGCAAATGATACTTTAGATGGAACATATACAAAAGTTATAAACAATGATACTCCTACAGATTTTGATTTAATCTCACAAATCGAAAATATTATCGGTACAGATCACGCAGATATTTTAGGTGGAAAAAATGGTGAAGACAATTCTATTTTAGCAGGTGAAGGGGATGATACTATTTTCCATTCTAGTTCTATAGGAAATAACTATGTAGATGGAGAAGAAGGAAGTGACTGGTTAAGCTTAGAATATTATATAGTAAATGTTGATTTAAACTCAGGTTCAAATGGTATTTATAATATTGAAAATATTTTAGATAAACAAACAGGCTCTAATAGAACTGTGTGGGGATCAACAGTTGATAATACATTTATCATGTATGATGGTAATGACCATGTTTTAGGTAGACAAGGTGATGATGTTTATGATTTAGGAACAGGAGATGATAGAGCATCAGCTAATTATGGAAATGATACTTTAATTGGTGGTGATGGTACAGATAGACTTGATTATAGAAATCATTTTGGTTCAACACAAGGGGCAAAAATAATCTTACAAAATGCTAATATTGATACAAATAATGATAATGTTGGTGATTTAAGTGTAACTTCATCTACAACAACTTTAACATTAGAAGGTTTAAATACTTTAGCCAATGGAGATTATACATTCTATCAAATTACAGATGGAAGAGGTTTTACTGATTATATTTATCAAAAAAATGATTTAACATCAGACTTTGAAGAATTTTATTTGTCTACTAGAGCAGATACAATGGTTGGTGATGAAGCTGCTAACTATGTTGAGGCTTATGAAGGAAATGATATTGTTCTTGGTATGGGTGGAGATGATAGAATTGATGGACATAATGGAGCTGACTTAATTTATGGTGGAGAAGGTGCTGACACACTTAATGGAGAATCAGATAATGATACTATTTATGGAGAAAATGGTGATGACAATATAAATGGTGGTTCATCTAATGATTATCTTAATGGTGGTGCGGATAATGATAATATCCGTGGTGGCTCAGGTAATGATATTATTTATACAGGAACAGGAAATGATGATGTAAATGGTGATTCTGGTCTTGATACTATTTATAATGAAGATGGAGCTGATGTAATAGATGGTGGTACTGAAATAGATGATTTATTCTATGTTGGTGGAACACAAGGTGTAGTTGTAGATTTAGATGGAACAACTAATGCCTCAACTGATTCTTATGGAAATACAGAAACTATAAGAAATATTGAAAATGTTACAGGTACAGCATTTAATGATACATTTAGAGGTAATGATTCTGAAAATACTTTAATTGGTGGAGATTTAGATGATACTTTCTATATCTCAATAGGGGATGATAAAATTCAAGGTGATAGTGGAAGTGAAGACTTAATTGACTTCTCTGAAATTACAATTGATGGAACAGCCAATGATAGTGTAATTGATAATAATATTGATTTAGAAGACCAAGATAATGCTGTATTCAGCGTAGGGGGAACACAATATAATCAATCATTATTAGGTATTGAAAATGTAAATGGTAGTGATAAAGATGATAGAATCATAGGAACTAAAACTTTAGATACTGATAATACAATCAATGGATTATCAGGTAATGACTCTATAGAAGGCTTAGCAGGAAATGATTATCTTTTAGGTGGAGATGGTAATGATACTATTGAAGGTGGATTAGGTGATGATATTATGTTTGGTGGTGATGATACTACTGATACAAGCTTAGATGACTGGGTTGTTTATGATAGCTCATTAACAGGTGTAAAAATAAATATAGACTCAACATCAGCTCATGATGGAATTGCTGCAAATACTGCAACAGGCGAAGGAAATGATACTTTAAGTGGTTTTGAAAATGTTATAGGTTCTACAAGTCAAGATACTATCTATGGTTCAGATGGAGAAAATGAGATAAAAGGAAATTCAGGTTCTGATAGTCTTTATGGACTAGATGGAAATGACACTATTTATGGTGATGCTGATAATGATTATATCGATGGTGGTATTGGAAATGATGAGTTATATGGTGGAACTGGAGATGATTCATTTATTACAACTGCTGGAGATGATGTAATAGATGGTGGTAGTGATAGTGATACAGTTGATTATAGTTCTGTAAATGCTTCTTTAAATGTTACATTAGGAGCAAGTGGAGATGCAACTGTAAGTATTGATGGAACTGATACTTTAACAGAAATTGAAAACCTAAGAGGTTCAAATACTCAAGGAGATTCAATACAAGGTAATAGTGAGAACAACACTTTAGAAGGACTTGGAGGAGATGATACTCTAAGAGGTGAAGCAGGAAATGATGACCTTCAAGGTGGAGCTGGAAATGATAGAATCTTTGCTGGAAGTGGAATTGATAATATAGATGGTGGAAATGATACAACAGGTGACTGGTTAGACTATAGTGATACACCAAATAATATTAACATTAATGTGGATTTAGCAAATAAAACAGCCACTGGTAATGGAGATGATACTATTGAAAATATTGAACATCTTCAAATGGGAGATGGTGATGATGTTGTAAAAGGTAATGTTTATAATAATAGTTTAATAGGTGGAGATGGAAATGATACATTAAGTGTAGCTCACGCAACTAGTAATGTAACTATTGATTTAACAGATACTATAAATAAAAACGGAACAACAACAGGTTCTAGTATTGGTACAGATACATTTGAGAGTTTTGAAAATTTTGAAGGGTCAGCACAAAATGATACATTAAATACTACTGCTGTTTCAAATATTACTTTTGATGGTGCAGGAAGTAGTGATACTATTGATTATAATATTACAGATAATACAGATTTAACAGTAACTATTAATGGCACTAATCCTATAACTGTAAGTGATACAACAAATACAGATACACTTACAAGTGTTGAGGTTATCAAAACTGGAAATGGTGATGATACATATAACTATACAGGCTCTCCAAATATAGATACTCTTGATGCAGGAGCTGGTACAGATAGCTTATCTCTATCAGGTAGTGTAGATTTAAGTGGTGTTACACTACTTAATTTTGAAGACATTTCAGTTGAAGATGGTAACACAGCAACAATAAGTGCAACAAACTTAGATGATGAAACCCTTACAATAAATACAAATAATACTGGTGTTCTAAATATCATTGCTACAGATACTCCAGCTGATCATGATTTTGATGCAATTACTAAAGTAGGAAATGGAACTATAAATCTAATAGTAAATCAAAGTGTTGATTTAACAGGACATGATATAAATGGAGTGAACAATATCATAGATGGTATTGAAGTTACAAGCGGAGTTGTAACACTAAGTGAAACACAAGTTACAAGTGGTACAGTTGTTGTAAGTGGTGCAGGAAGTGCAGTTGTTGAGGTAAATTCAGATACATCTACAGACTTTACATCTATTTTAGCTTTAGATAATAATACAAATGAAACAATAAAGTTTACAGGAAACTCTACATTTACAGGGAATTTTGCTGATTCAAATATAGATATTAATTCAGGTGTTACAGTAGTAACAACTGGCGATAAACTAGATGGTAAAACAACTACAATTAGTGGTGCTGGAAACATGACAGTAAATGCCTCTGGTACAGTAGATTTAAGTTCATTAACAAATAGTATTACAGGTAACTTTACAATCAATGATTCAGCACTTGATGATAATATTACAACTACAACTTCTGATGATATTATCAATGTAACAGGCGCAGGTAGTGATATAATAAATGCACTAGGTGGTAATGATACTATTACAATTAACCATGCAGTTACAAGTATTGATGGGGGAGCAAATAATGATACATTAGTTGTTGCTTCAAGTTTAGGAACTATAGATATGAGTTCACAAACTATTAATGCTATTGAAACATTAACTGTAAATAGTGGTTCACGACTAGTAATCACTGATGAGCAAGCAGTTTCATTTACAACAATAAATGGTTCAGGTGAAGTTGAAGTATTAATGGATGGTAACTCAAGTGCTGATTTAACACATCTTAATTCAAGTACAAAAGTAGTAACAGTTACAGCAAATAGTGATTTTACAGGAACATTCGCAAGTGGAACAGTTATTCAAGTTGATGATGGAGCTACTTTAAGTGCAGACTATTCAAAATTAACAGGCTTTACTATAAATGAAACTGGAACTACAGGTGAAGTTGAAATAGAAATAACAGCAGCAAATTCAAATGCAGATTTATCAACTATAAATGGAACAGCAGGTCAAAAAGCAACAATAACTGAAAATCAAACTTTTACAGGTAATTTAAATTCAGTTGTAACTACAATCAATGCCGTTTCAGTAATAGCAGCAGCTGATATTGTAACTGGACAAGAAATAAACCAAATAAATAGTGGTACTTTAAATGTTACATTAATAGACGCAGCAGGTCAAAATAATGCAGATTTAACAACAATAGCAGGAAATGCTTTATCAACTGTAACTGTAAATGAATCTTTAACATTTACAGGTACTTTAGATGATACAGTATCAACTACTGTAAATACAGGAGTTACTCTAACAGTTTCTGATGCTATTATGGGTACAAAAACTATTGATGGTTCAGGTAATGCAATAATTACTATGACAAGTGGAAGTAATAATACAGATTTAACAAGCTTAAATGTTAGTGGAAGTGAAACAGCAAGGTTTAGTGGAAATACAAACTTTACAGGTGGTACACTTTCAGACACAGATACTATTGAAGTTGTTTCAGGAACATTGATTTTAGATGGTAGTCAATTAAATAATCAAACTATTACAGGAGCTGGAAATATCACAGTTAATGCAAGTGGTGTTACAAATTTAAGTTCTATTACAAATAACTTAACAGGTACTTTAACAATAAATGACTCATCTAATACAGATACTATTACAGGTACAAATGCAGCAGAAACAGTTAATCTAAATGCAGGTGGAAGTGATAGTGTAGATACAGCAGATGGTAATGATACTATTAATTTAGCTCAAAACGTTACATCGATTAATGGTGGTGCTGGAAATAGCGATACTTTAAATGTAACTACTACAGCTACAATAGGTTCTTTATCAAATGTAGAGATTTTAGATATTCAAGCGACAAATGATTTAAGTGCTTATGATTTAAGTGATGTAAATAGTTTAGATGTAAATAATAACAATGGTTCTTCTTCTATTACAGCAACAATGACGCTAGCTCAATACAATGCTTTAGGAAGTTCAAATATTACAAAAGGAAGTGATGATAATATTGCTTTAACTAATGTAAATGGAAATATCACATCAAATGATTTAAGTGATGCTACGAGTATTTCATTAAGTGCAGATACAACTATGACAGTAAATCAAGTAAACCAATTTAACGGAAATATCACTAAAAATGGTTTTGAAATTACTGTTTTAGATACAGCAAGTAATATTGAAGGAAATATAATCTCATTATTAGCAAGTGGTGTTGATACAGTAGATGCAAGTGATACAAACTTAGATGTAACAGTAGCAGAGGCTACATCAGCTATGAAGTTTACAACTGGTGATAATATCACTCTAAGTGATACAAATGCTAATTTTGTAGGAGTTGATTTCGTAGCATTAAAAGCAAAAGGAATTGATAGGGTTGATGAATCAACAGGAAATAGTATTACTGTTGATGTATCACAAGCTTTATCAAATATCGCATTTGTAGATACAACAGTGATAGTAAGTGATACACAAACAGCAATACAAAATGCAGACTTTGTAGCACTAAAAACAGCAGGTGTAGATATAGTAGATTCAAATAATGATATATTAAATATAAATACAACACAAGCAACAGCAGGAATTGATTTTGTAACAGGTGATGCAGTAACAGTAGTAGATACAGCAAATAACTTAGTTACAAATATAGGTTCTTATGGAGCAAACGTAGATGAATTAAATGCAAGCGATACAAATGTAAGTTTAAGTGTAGCCCAAGCAAATACATTAAATACAAATAATACAAAATTTGTAGCAGGAAATAACGTAACAGTAGTAGATACACAAGCAAACATAAATGGTGCAAACTTTACAACACTTCAAAATATAGGAGTTGATTCAGTTGATGTTTCAGGTGTTGATGCAATAAGTGTAACAGTTGCACAAGCAAATGTAGGTTTAACATTTGTAGATTCAACAGTAACAGTACTTGATAGTAAAACAGCAATAGAAGCAGCCAACTTTACAGACTTAGTAAGTAAAGGTGTAGATATTGTAGATTCAACAAGTGATATATTAAATGTAAGTTTAACACAAGCCTCAACAGCAGGAATATCATTTGTAGCAGGAGATGTTGTAACTCTTACAGATACACAAGCTAATATAAATACAGCAGATTTTGTGGCATTAAAAACAAAAGGTATTGATAAAGTTGATATAAGTGGAGCAACTACAATAACTGTAGATATTACTCAAGCACTTGCAGGTTTAGAGTTTGTAGATACAACAGTAATAGTAAGTGATACACAAACAGCAATACAAAATGCAGACTTTGTAGCACTAAAAACAGCAGGTGTAGATATAGTAGATTCAAATAATGATATATTAAATATAAATACAACACAAGCAACAGCAGGAATTGATTTTGTAACAGGTGATGCAGTAACAGTAGTAGATACAGCAAATAATATAGTTACAAATATAGGTTCTTATGGAGCAAACGTAGATGAATTAAATGCAAGCGATACAAATGTAAGTTTAAGTGTAGCCCAAGCAAATACATTAAATACAAATAATACAAAATTTGTAGCAGGAAATAACGTAACAGTAGTAGATACACAAGCAAACATAAATGGTGCAAACTTTACAACACTTCAAAATATAGGAGTTGATTTAGTTGATGTTTCAGGTGTTGATGCTATTACTGTAAATACAGCACAAGCTTTATCGGGAATAAATTTTGTAGACTCTACAGTGACACTTAGTGATACACAAGTAGCTATAGAAGCTGCTAACTTTACAAATTTAGCAAATGCAGGTGTTGATATAATAAACTCAACAAACACTACTTTAAATGTAAGTGTGTCTCAAGCAACAACTGCTGGTATTTCTTTTACTGCTTCAAATGAAGTGACACTTAGTGATACACAAGGGAATATTACAGGAGTAGATTTTGCTTCATTAGTTTCTAAAAATGTAGATAAAGTAGATGTAAGTGGTTCTTCAACTATTACAGTAAATGCAACTCAAGCCCTTGCAGGTTTAGAGTTTGTAGATACAACAGTAATAGTGAGTGATACAAAAGCAACTTTAGAAGCTTCAAACTTTACAAGTTTTGTAAGTGCTGGTATTACAACTGTAAATTCAACTGATAATAACTTAGATATTTCATATTCTCAAGCTACATCAGGTTTAGACTTTACATCAGGGAATACTGTAACTTTAGTTGATACAGCAGCTGTATTAAATAGTGCTGATTATTCTTCTCTTGGAGCAAATATAGATTCTATTAATTCATCTAATAACACAGTTAGTTTAACAACTGCACAAGCAAGTGATATTAATACTTATGGAATTAGTTTTGATGGAAGTGATACTGTAACTGTAAATGATAGTGCAACAAATATTCAAAGTGCAAACTTTACTAATCTTTCAAATTTAAGTACAAACGATGTAGTTATTGATTCAAATACAGGAAGCTTAAATGTTAATGTTGCTCAAGCAACAACAGCAGGTATTGCCTTTACTAGTTCAAATAATGTAACATTAATCGATTCTGTTTCAAATTTAAGTTCGGCTAATTATTCAGCATTAAATACAAATATAGATAGTATCAATGCAAGTGGTACCGGAACAATTACACTAGATAAAACACAAGTTACAGATGTTAAAACTTATGGAATATCTTTTGATTCAGGTGATAATGTTACATTTAATGATACAGGTGCAAATATAGGAAGTGTAACATTCCAAGATATGGTTGATATTGGAGTTGATACAGTAGATGCAATTGATAATGTATTAACTGTAAGTGTTGATGATACAACAAAAGGTATTTCATTTACAGCAGGAGATACAGTAACATTATCTGATGCACAAGGCACTATTGAGGGAGCTGATTTAAGTGCTTTATATGCACAAGGTGTTGATGTAGTTGATTCTACTTCAAACTCTTTAAGTGTAAGTGTTGCAGAAGCAAATTCAGGTATTTCATTCCATGCTAGTGATTCTGTAGATGTAACAGGGACAGCCGGAAGTGATACTATGAATTTAGGAACTTATGATTATAATAGTATTAATTTAGCTGGTGGAAGTGATAATATAAATATTGATATTGATGATTTAACAAGTGCTGATAATATTAACTTTGGAGTAGGAGATAGTGATACTTTAACATTTAATGATTCAGGAACAATAACTGATTTAGATTTCACAAATATTTCAAATCTTGATAGAGTAGATTTTGCTAATGGAGCTGATACAGTTAGTTTAGGAAGTGAAACAGCACAAGCTATTGAGGGAACTTCTGATATTATTGATGGAAATGGTGGAAATGATGACTTTTCACTTGACTTTAGTAATTTAGACTCATTCTCTATTGATGGTGGTGCAGATACTGATGAAGTTAACTTAACAGGTAATACTGGAACAGATATATCAAGTGATACTTTATTAGGGGATAATAATGACTTTAGTAATATTGAAGCTTTAGATATTTCTAGCTTAACTTTAAATACAACAGGAACAAATGTAGAGTTTGAATTAACAGATGATCTTATCAAGTCTTGGACAGATGCAAGTAATAATTTAACTTTAAAATTAAATAGTGCCCAAGCAGATAAAATCAAATTTACAGCAGTTGGTGCAGATAATACTCCTGGTACAGGAGATGATATAGTTTATGATGGAAATGCAAATACAGTAACTGATAATCAAACGTATGATTTAGGTGATACAACTTTAACAATTGATTTAATAGATGTGTAATAGGGAGCATAATGAGTAAAATAGTTTATAATCCAAATATTTTTGAACAAGAAAATATTGACAAAGCGAAAAAAATCATCCTTACAAATGAGGGTGATTTAAAAAGTGAAGAAAGATGGGAAAAAGAGACACCTTTCATAGTAAATGATATTATAGAAAAATTACAAGTAAATGAAAACATGACACTTTTAGATTTTGGTTGTGGTATAGGAAGAGTAGCTAAAGGTCTTATTGAAAAAACATCTTGTAAAGTAATAGGAGTTGATATTTCTAATTCTATGAGAGATATGGCAAAAGAGTATGTAAATAGCGAAAATTTTAAAGCTATATCTCCACAAGATTTGGAAGTAAATATTGCTAAAGGCTTTAGATTTGATGCTTCATATAGTATTTGGGTTTTACAACATTGTTTATCTCCTCAAATGGAAATAGATACGATTAGAAGAGCATTAAAAAAAGATGCTTTATTTTATGTATTAAATAATAAAATAAGTGCAGTTCCAACAAATAAAGGTTGGAAAAATAATGGAGTAAATATCCATGAAATTTTAAAGCTAAGATTTGAACAACTTCATGAAAGCTCACTACCTATAAAAATAGCAGATGAAAAAATATCAAAACTTACTTTTATAAGTCTTCTTAGAAATTCAAAAGGTTTTAAAACTATTTCGTCAAATAAAGAAGTTATAGATTTAACAAACCAAGCTTTACAAGAATATAAAAAAGGAAATCTTGAAGCTTGTAAAAAATTTTATTTAAAAGTTTTAGAGATTGAAGAAAACAATGAAGATGCACTAGGAAATTTAGGAGTTGTCTCAAAAGCCTTAGGAAATAGTAAAGAAGCTATAAATTACTATATCAAAGCAATAAAAATAAACCCTCATAATGCTTTGACATACAATAATTTAGGAAATGCTTTAAAAGATATAAAAGATTACAAAAGAGCCATTCAAGCTTTTAGTGATTGTATAAAAAGAGATCCAAAAAATTCAAGTGCTTATAATAACTTAGGAATTACTTTTGAAGCATTAGGCGATAAAAACAAAGCAATATGGGCCTATAAAGAAGCAGTAAGAATAAATCCAAACTTTTCAAAAGCTGTAAATAATATAGGAGTAATACTTTATAAACAAGAAAAGTATGAAGAAGCAATACAAATATTTAAAATTGCACTAAATATAGATAAAGACTATCATGAATTACATAGTAATATTGGAGCTTGTTTAAATAAACTAAAAAAATATGATGAAGCTATTAGCTCTTTAAACTTAGCAATAGAAAAAGACCCACAAAATGCAGGAGCTTATACAAATTTAGGAAATGTATACAATAAAATCCATGAGTATAAGAAAGCTGCAAAGTTACATGAAAAATCTATTGAATTAGCTCCCAATGGAGTAAATGCTTACAGTAATGTAGGAACTTCATATAAATATTTAAACCAAGCAAATAAAGCAATAGAGTCATATAAAAAAGCAATTGAACTTGACCCAAATTTTGTAAATGCTCACTTTGATTTAGCAACTATGTATTTAGCAAAGGGTGATTATGAAAATGGTTTTAAAGAGTATGAGTATAGATTTCAAAAAGATGAGATGAAAAGTCATATTTTTAATAATAAAGATATTTTCTCAAAGCCTATGTTTACAGGTAAAGAAGATATAAAAGATAAAACACTTTTAATTCATTCTGAGCAAGGCTTTGGTGATTCATTACAGTTTATTAGATTTGTAGCTGATATAAAAGAAAAGTTTTCTTGTAAGATAGCTGTAAAATGTAGAGATGAGTTAAAAGAGCTATTTAAGTGTTTAGAAGAGATTGATATTTTAACAGACAGAAGTGAAAATACACCTTCATTTGATTATCATTTACCTATGATGAGTATGCCTTATGTATTAGGTATTAAAAATATAAAAGAGTTAAAACAACACAAAGGATACCTAAAAGCAAAAAAAGATGATACTTTTAAAGTTACAAAGAAAAAAGGAACTTTAAATATTGGTATTTGTTGGAGTGCTTCTGTAACAGGTGAGAGTTATGATGGAAAGGTTTTTGATTTAAGTTATTTAGAAAAGCTTGTTAAAAGTAAAAAAGTAAATGTTTACTCACTTCAAGTGGGGCCTGAAAAAGAAGATATTAAAAAACTTGGCTTTGAAAATGATATTATAGATTTAACAGAACAGTTAACAGACTTTTCTAAAACAGCTAGTTTGATAAATGAACTTGATTTAGTAATCTCTTCTGATACTTCTGTTGCTCATTTAACTGGTGCTTTAAATAAACCAATCTGGGTTCCACTACAAAAAATACCTGATTGGAGATGGCAAAATAAAGGTGAAAAATCTTTATGGTATCCAAGTGCAAAACTATTTAGACAAAAAACAAATAGAGTATGGGATAGCGTATTTCAGTCTATTTATGATAAACTTTTTTCTAATTTTAAAATAAAAGTTTAGTTATAGGTAAGTAATTGGAAGAGACTTTAAATACAAATGAAAATATAGAAAATAATAATGAAATAAGTCAAAGAGAAGAGTATCCTTTACTTTACTCTTTGAAGTATATTTTAGACTTTTATTTTGGTGAAATATCTATTGATACTATTTTAAATCTTTGTGCTACTAGTTCAAATGGATTTACAGAAGAAATAGCAATAGATGTCATTCATGAAGTAGGGCTTAGTGCTGTATATAAAAATATAAATGCTTTAGATATCCCAAATCATTTTTTCCCATGTATTATCATAGATGAAAATGATAAGCCTTATATATATTTAAAAAAAGATAGAGACGTTTATCTTTTTGACCCAATAACACAAAAACAAGTTCAAGAATCTCCTGTTTTTTTAAAAAATTTTAAAAAAGCAATACTTGTTTTTAGAAACCCAAATAAAAAAGAGACTCTAGAAAAGCCAAGAGATAAAAGTTGGTTTTGGAATCCTGTAAAAACCTTTTGGCGGTCTTATATTGAAGTTGGATTTTTAACACTTTTTATAAATATCTTTGCATTAGCTGTTCCTTTGTTTACAATGAGTGTTTACGATAGAGTAGTTCCAAATAATGCAACAGAAACCTTATTTGTATTAGCTAGTGGAGTTGTGATAATACTTCTTTTTGATGTATATTTTAAAAGTGTTAGAAATCATATTATAGAGAAAGTTGGGAAAAAGCTTGGAGTTTATTTAGAAGAAGAGCTTATGAAAAGAATGCTTACTATAAAATCTGAATATGATACAACACTTGTAGGTTCAAAAGCAAATTTATTTAGAGAATTAGCCCAGATAAAAGATTTTTTTGCTACAAAATCTATACTACAGGTAATTGATTTACCATTTTTCTTTATAGCTGTATTTGTAATATTTCTTATTTCTCCAACAGTTGCAGCAGTACCTATTATTGTTGCTATTTTAATTGTAATATTTAATATTTTTATGCAAATACCAATATCAACTTTAAGTAAGAAAAATGTTGAGAATATTCAATCAAAAAATAGCTATTTAGTAGAGACTATTCAAGGTAGTGAGATTATCAAACTATCAAATGCAACATCAACAAAACTATTTAATTGGAGAAATTTAGTTGCTGTAACTGATTCTATTACTCAAAAAATACAGTCTTTAAACGTATTTTCAATGAATTTATCACAAACAGTTGTTCAATTTGTAACAATGGCTGTAATTGTTGTGGGAGTTTTTGAAATTGCTAATAAAAACTTAACAGTTGGAGGTCTTATTGCAGTTACAATACTTTCAAGTAGAGCTATGGTTCCTGTTATTCAAACTTCTATGATGGTTATTAAATTTAAAGAGATTAAAGAGTCTCTTAATAATATAAATGAGTTTTGGCATCTTCCCTTAGAAAATGAGAAAAAACCTGATATTGGTCTTGGAAAATTAAAAGGTGAAATTGAGTTTAAAGATGTTGAATTTTTTTATAAAAATAGTAAATATCCTTCTATAAGTGAATGTAATTTAAAAATAAATGCAGGAGAAAAAGTAGGTATTATTGGACAAACAGGTGCAGGTAAAACTACTTTTATGAGACTTTTAACTGGACTTGATACAGCAACTAAAGGAAGTGTATATTTAGATAATCATGAAATTTCTACAATTCATCCTGTTGAAGTAAGACAGAATATTGGTGTTATGCCTCAAGAACCTTTTTTATTTTCAGGAACTTTAAAAGAAAATATTGAGTTATCAAATCCAATAAGTAAAGAAAAATTGATGTCAATTATTAAACTTACAGGTTTAAATGAATTAGTGAAAAAATCAGGTCAAGGAGATGCACTTCAAGTAGGGGAAAGAGGAACTAATTTATCAGTAGGTCAAAGACACCTTGTTGCTTTAGCAAGAGCCATTTTAAATGACCCATCAGTTGTAATTTTAGATGAGCCTACTACTGGTATGGACATTGGTTTAGAAAAGACTTTAATTACTCATATTAAAAAACTTTTAGAAGAAAAAACACTAATAGTTATTACACATAGGTTCGCAGCTTTAGAGTTAGTAGATAGAGTGATTGTTTTAAATAATGGAAAAATAGTAGCAGATGGACCTAAAAACCAAGTCTTAGCTGCTCTGCAACAAAAAAAGTAGGATTTTATGGATAGTAGATTTTTTGAAGAAAAAAAATGGAATTATTATGTATCAGTAGTTCCAATTATGCTTTTTATTGTTGCATTTATTTCATGGGCAGCTTTTAGTCAAATTGATGAAGTTGTAAGAGGTGTTGGAAAAGTTGTACCTTCAAGTCAAACAAAAGTACTTCAAAATCTTGAAGGAGGTATTGTTTCTTTTATAAATGTAAAAGAAGGACAAACTGTTAAAAAAGGACAAGTAATTTATACTTTGTCAAATGAATTTTTTAAGGCAGATTTAAAATCAAAAGAGATTGATTTATTGGCTTACAAAGCAAGTGAAATTAGATTAAAAGCCTTTATAAATGAAGAAAAAGAGT
This sequence comes from Arcobacter sp. YIC-80, assembly GCF_044841725.1. Taxonomy (NCBI): domain Bacteria; kingdom Pseudomonadati; phylum Campylobacterota; class Epsilonproteobacteria; order Campylobacterales; family Arcobacteraceae; genus Arcobacter; species Arcobacter sp. YIC-80. The sequence goes on from NZ_JBJBSI010000001.1 coordinate 206,400, forward strand.
TGAATTTTCCAGATGAGTTTATAGAAAAAATTCCTGATATAGTTGAAAATGAAAAAAGATTATTTGATGAAGATTTAATGAATGTCAAAAATAAAATAAATATTTATAAAGACAAATTAAATCAAAAGAGATTAAAACTAAAAGAAGCTCAAAGAAAATATGAAAACTTATCTATTGAACTAAATTTAGCTCAAGTTAATATGAAAATTTTGGAGCAATTATACAAAAAAAATGCAGTATCAAAAAAAGAGTACATTAGTGAACTATCAAAAAAACAAAATATAGTTACAAAGCTTTCTGATACTAGAAGTAGTATTCCTATTATAAAAGAAGAAATTGAAGAAGCAAAAAAAAGAATTGAAGAGGTTAAATCAGAACAAAGAAGTAAATATTTAAATAAATATTCAACTATAAAAACTGAAATAAATAAATTAATTGAAAAAAATAAAGCTAATACAGATAGAGAACTTAGAAAAGAAGTTATTTCTCCTGTAAATGGTATTGTAAATAAATTATATTTTTATACTATAGGTGGAATAGTAAAACCTGGAGATAAAATGGCTGAAATAACTCCACTTGAGGATTCTTTGACAATTGAAGCTAAGATAAAAACATCAGATAGAGCTTTAATTTGGGAGGGACAAAGTGTTTCAATAGAAGTTACAGCCTATGATTTTTCTAAATATGGCTTACTTGAAGGTGTGTTAACTTCAATTTCTGCTGATTCTTTTGAAGATAGAAATGGTAATGTATATTATCTTGGGAAAATTGAAGCTAAGACAAACCAATTTGCACCAGATTTACCTATTTTACCGGGGATGGTAGCAAATGTAAATATATTAACAGGTAAAAAAACAATACTTGAATATATAATAAAACCCTTAAAAGATATAAGAAAAAATGCACTAAGTGAAAAATAAAAGATAATAGTTATTTAAAAGTTAATAAATCTTTATTTTATTAAAAGTTTATTTAGTGTAACATATCTGTTATGTAGTAATTGAGAGGTTTAAATGTTTAGTTTCTTTAAGTTTATTCAAAATAGTATTAAAAACCTTAAGCAAAATAAAGGTTTGTGGTTTACAGTTTTAGCTGTTTTATCAATTACAGGTATTTTTCTTTCCTTATATCTATTAACACACATGACACAAAATGCTTCAAAAGAAGTTTATACAAATATTGCTTCATCGTATGATAAAAACTTAAAAAATAAGTTTTATGAAAAAGAATTAGAGTTTAAAAAAATACTTTTATCTGTTAATTCTAACAAAAATCTTATAAATGAAATTCAAGTTAATAATTTAATAGCCGTAGGTAATAACATAGAAGAGTATAATAAAAGCTTTAAAGATAGTGGTTTTGAAACTTTACAACTTAGTTTTTACCCAGTAATTAATCAAGTAAACCAATATAGAAATACAATCAATTCAGTAATTACAACGAAAAATAAAACTTTTGGACTGGAAGTTTTATTTGATGGAATATATTTAGTTTATATTCAACCTATAATCTTAGAAGATAAAATCGTTGGTATTTTAGAACTTAAAGAAGAATTACATGTTTTTAAAGATGTATATACAAAAGAAGATTCGATTTTTTTATTTTTACTTGAAAGTAGAATGTTAAACAAATTATCAATAAAAGCAAGAAATGGTAAATACAGAGAAGTAGTTAATGATTTATATGTTGAAGAAGCTAGATATGATGGACAGTTTTTTGCAAAAATTATTGAAAATGGAAAAGAAGAATTTACAAAAATGATGGATGTAAGTTATTCTGTAGATGATCAGTTTTATAGATCAGTTAGAGAAGTTTCTGATCTTAATGGAAATGTAATAGGTGTTGTAATTATAGGTCAAACAGTTGCTAATAGTGGTTCTTTTGTAAATATTGTAGATAAAATGACAAAGACTGTAACAACAGTTGCTTTAGGTTTAGTTATTTCAATTCTATTATTTATGTTTTAAGAGGTTAGCTGATGAGACGTATTAAAATTTTAAAGATTTATTTCATTTTTTTACTATTTTTAGTTTTCCTTGTTTTTTCTAATATTCAGTTAATTAGTACTTTCTTTTTTGCTACACTTACTTTTAACGTAGCGATTCTTACAATCTTTTCAATTGGATTATTGATTTTATATCAAGCAGCTATAAAACTTACAATGCTTTCGGGTACATTTGGTATATTAGCTTATAAAAAAGGTAAAGCTTTAGAGTTTTATCTCCAAGGAATTACAGGTGTATTTCCTGCAACTATTGCTCACATGTTTAATAAAAGAGCTAAAAAAGGTGTTCTTTATTTTACACAAAATGAAGCAAAAGATGTTAGTGATTGGTTAGCTGATCAGTTTTTTAATCAAAAAGGTTATACTAACTTTTTTGTTGGAACATCATTAATGCTTGGTCTTTTTGGTACATTTACAGGTTTACTTGTAGCGATTGATGAAATGGGTGCAATTATTTTATCATTTGGTGGAGATGATATAGATTTAGGTGAAGTTATGACAAGTTTCTCAGGTCCTCTTGGTGGTATGTCAGTTGGATTTGCTTCATCTTTATTTGGTGTTGCTTCAGCAGTTATTTTGAATGTAATGCAATATATTCTTACAAGAAATCAAGCGGCATTCTTACATGATGTTGAAGATTGGATGAAAGGTAAAATAATCGAATCGCAATCTTCTGAAGCTTTAGAAGAGAGTGGATTACCTCAAATGATAGTAAATCAAGGAAGTTCATCAAATGCTGTTGCATCACCAGGGGCTGGCTTTTTAGATGTATTTATAGACACAATGGGTAATTTTACTGAAAAACTTGAAAAGTCAAACTCTACAACAGAAGAGATGTATAAAATCATCAATGATAACTTATCTTCAAGTAATAAAAATGATGAAAAAGAAACAATGTTACTTGAAGATATTGTAAATAATTTAAGAGAATTAAATGTAAATCAATTTTCAAATGCATCAATGATGGAGGAATCATTACAAGAAATTTCTAATGTTATTATGTCAGAACATAGAACAATGAAAAGAAACCTAGAACTACAAGAAGAAAGCAATAGAATATTATTGCAGTTAGTTGAATCTTTAAATAATAGAATTGATAAATTAGAAAAAAAGTAGCGGATTTTAAATGAGTAGAAAGTGTGAAGATGAGTTTAACCCATGGCCATCATTTGTTGATATTTTTTCATCAGTGATTTTGGTTATGTTGCTATTTTTATTAGTATTATTAGTAAACTTAGGATATTACGCACAATTTAAATTTAAAATTTCATATACAGGAACGATAGCAACAGATGAATTAATTCTAAATACAAATCCTAAAGAAATAAAAATAAATGAAATTCTTGAAAAGAAAGAAGAACAAGAAGAGAGTAAAGAAACTCAAAATATCCAAAAAATGCAACAGGAAATTGTAAGATTAAGAAAAATTGTTGAAGAAAGAACTGTAAAAGCAGAAGAAAAAGAAGAAGCTGAAATTGAATCAGGAGGGGTTGATGTTGCTGATGTAAAAGATGATGATAATGACTCTAAACAAGTTTTATTACAAAATGAAGAGTATTTTATTATAACTTATAAAGGAAATGAAATTTTTCTTGATAATAAAATCGCAAAAGAGTTAAAATCATTTATTTTAGATATTAAGAAAAAATATAAGAATCATAAGATTCTTATCACAGCAGCAGATGTTCAGGGTCAAGCAAGTGCAACAGTAGCAAAACAAATATCACTAGCAAGATCTTTAGGAACTAGAAATCTTATTAGAAAATTTGGTTATGATAAAAAAGATGTAAGAATAGATTTATTAGCAAGTACAGAAGTTAAAGAAAAAATTGATAAACAAAATGGATATTTAGTTATTAGGATTAAGAGATAGTGAAAAAAGTATTTAGATGTAGTTTAATATTGTTGAGTGTTTCCTCTTTATTTGCTGCTCAAAATGATGAAGAAGTTAAATTAACAAATAAAGATATCGCAAAATCAAATTTAAATTTAGAAAAAATTAAAAAACTAAATATAGTTGAGGGTATTAAGTCAAATATTGATTTAGTAAAAAAAGATTTAGATGATACAAAACTTGATAAAACAAAAGAGAAAAATGATAAGTATAAAGATGCTATCGATACAAAAGGATATAGAAAAGTAAGGCTAATAGATGTAGTATTAGAAACTATATCACGAAGTGAAATCTTAAAGGCAAAAAGAGAAAAAGTAATTCAAAATGAATTAAAAGTTAAAAATGCTTTTGCTGAAAATTATCCTAAAATAGACTTAGAATATAATTATGGTAAAACATTAAAAAAGCCTAGTGAAGAAGACAACAAATTATATAAAGAATACAAAGATAATAATTATAGAATTGTATTAAGACAAAATTTATATTCAGGTGGAAAAATTACTAATGATGTTAATAATTTAGTAAAAAAGCTAGAAGTTTCTCAAAATCAATATGAAATTTCATTAGATTCAGAAATCAAAAAAGCAATAAAAGCCTATTTTCAAGTTGTATTTACAAAACGTTCAGTTCTTGTAAATGAAAGAAATATGAAAAAATTAAGAAAAATTCTTGATATTGTAACAGTTAAATATGATAATGGTGCTGCTTCTATTGGAGATTTAACATCAATAAAAGCAAGTGTTGCTAATGCAATGACGAAACTTGTAAAAGTGAAATCTAAATACATAGAGGCTTTAAGATACTATGAATATATTGTTGGAACAAGATTTGAGAAAACATTACCTTTTGAGAAAAGTTTTGATGTAAAAATTGATGATTTTGATCAATTATTTAAAAGAGCAATAAATAATAATAAAGAGTTGATTAATTATTATAAATCAATTGATGCTGAAAAATATAGAATTAAAAGTGCACAATCTGCTTTTAAACCTACAGTTGATTTTGAAATGTCATATAAAAAAGTTAATGATAAAGAAGATTTAGAAGAGCACGAATCTTATTATAATGGAAAAATAAAGTTAAAATATAATCTTTATAATGGTGGAAAAGATCAAAATAAAGTTTTAGAGGTAAATAGTGCTATTAGAGAGTATAATTATAAATTAGAAGAAGAAAAGAAAAAGATTAAATGGAATTTATCTAAACTATATACTTCTGTACAATCGGTATCACAAGCTTTAGAAAGTACGATAGAAGAAGTTATTGCTTCAAGAAAAATGATTAGTTCATATTGGGATGCTTTTAAACTAGGTGAGCAAGATTTACCAACACTTCTTCAAGGACAAAGACTGCTAAATTCAGCTGAAACTGAACTTGTAAATTTTGAAAAACAACAAGTTACGGACTTTTTTGATATTTTAGAACTTACTGGAGATCTTTCAAGTTTCTTTGAAATAGATCCTTCAAGTCAAAAATTTATTGATTTTTCAAAAAGTGATTATATGGATACTATTTATCCTAAAAAAGATGTTAGTTCCCCAGGGTTAGATTTTAATAAATTAGAAAAAGAAAAGAAAGAGAAAACTAAACAAGAATTAGAAATAAAAGAACCTAAAAAAGATGTTTTAGTTGAAGTTAAAAAATCACTTGAAGATAAAATTAAAGAATTTATTGAGAAATTTAATAATTTTGATGAAAATAGTTACATGATTGAGATAAGTAGTTTTAAAAATTTATTTGAATCTTTTTCTTTTATAAAAGAAAATAATATTGAAGATAACTCTTTAGTTTATGATGTTATAAATAATTTAAAAATTGAGACTAAAATTGCTCATAACAATTTTGAGACACAAGAGCAAGCAAAACAATATTTAATAAAAAACAAAGCAAACTTTATTAATAGAAATACTGAAATTAAAAAAGTTTCAAATATAAAAGAGAGTTATTTAGCTTATTTATCTGGGCTTGAAATCAAAAAACCTAAGCCTGAGGTAAAGGTAAAAGTAAAAGTTGTTGAGAAGTTTTTAAAGCCAAAAGAAAAAGAAATTTTTACTACTAATAAAGAGTTTAAAGATAAATTTTTAGCTTTGAAAAATAATGAATATACAATTAATGTAAGTACTTTTACAAAATTACAAGAAGTTGAAAACATAGTAAAAACTAATAAAATTTATAAAGATACTTTTTTCTTTAGAGCAGGAGATAATGGAGAATTAATAAAAGTATATTATGGAATTTTTGATACTTATAAAAATGCTCAAGATTATTTACAATATTCTGGAATAAAAGGTGAAAATATTTATCCAGTTATACAAAATACTAACTCGGTGATTAAACTTTATAATGAGAATAAAGAGTTTAATATTTCTAAAAAAGAAGAAGTTGAATATGAATATGTAAATAAAAAAGTAGTAGATATTAAAGATAAAGATATCAAAACAAAAGAAAATATCAAAAATAATATTAATTTGGAAACTCAAACAGATTTTACAAAAGAGTTTTTATCTGCAAATAGAAATTACTATAGTTTAAATATTGCTGCATTTGAAAATATGTCTTTAGCAAGAGAATATGTCGAAAAAAATAATATAGAAGATAAGACAATTTTAGTTGTATCTAATAGTGGAAAAATTATGATAATGTATGGAATTTATGAAACTTTAGACATCGCAAAAAATAAAAAAGCTTCTTTACCAGAGTTTATTTTAAGAAATAAGCCAATAATACAAAAGATTTTTAGAACACAAGAGTCATACTTAAAAAATAATTTAAAAGATAATAGTAGCACTGAAATCAATGAAAAAGACTCTTCTAATGAAACTTCGAATAAATTATTAAAAGTTATAAAAGAAGCAAAAGAATTGGCTAATAAAAAACAGAATTTAGAAGAACAAAGAAAAGAAGAAATAGTATTATTTGAAGAGAAATTAGAAGAAACTACAGTTGAAGAACAAAAAGCAAAAGAGCAAGCAAGACTTGAAGAACAAAGAAAGCTTGAAGAAGAAAAAGCAAAAGAACAAGCAAGACTTGAAGAGCAAAGAAAGCTTGAAGAAGAAAAAGCAAAAGAACAAGCAAAACTTGAAGAGCAAAGAAAACTTGAAGAAGAAAAAGCAAAAGAACAAGCAAGACTTGAAGAACAAAGAAAGCTTGAAGAAGAAAAAGCAAAATATAAGTACACTATAAATCTAGGAACTATAAGTAGTAATAAAGTGACTTGGTTTATTCATAGATATGGATTAGATAAATCTAAAGTTATTTTAAATCAAAATATAAGTACAACAACTATTTATTATGATAAGTTTATAAGTAGTGAGGAAGCTGTTATTGCTACAGAGGGGATACATCCAAAGCTTAATCCTAAGATTGAAAAGCTAGGTAAATAAAATCATGAAAAAAGTTTTAAATAGATATTCAAATAACAATATTAGAAATATTTTAATATTATCATTAATATTTATTATACTTTTTTTTAGTTCTTCATATATTTTTTATAAAAACTACAAAAATAATTTGGTTGAAAGAACAAAAAATAACTTAACTTTAAATATAAATTTTTTAAATAATTACTTTAAAGATAATCTTCTTATAAATAGAGAAAATACTATACGAATGATAGATGACTCTGTAAATATAGAATTATTTAATAAAATAAAAGTTGATTATTATAAGTTTATTTTTGATAAGAATTCATTAATTGAATCAATAAGTACTTTTAATGATAAATCGTGGAAAATTACAGAAACTTTAGTTGATATAAATTATGGAACAATTAAACAAATGCAAAATAGTTCTTTTTTTGAATTTATTCCTTCAAATAATTTTAATCAAGAAACTCCTTTACAAATAAGATTTCAGCTTTATAAAAAAGGTGAAATTAAAAACTTTTTAACTCAAATAAATTTTTCTAACCTTTTACTAAAACGAGATAAAAAAGAAGATGAATCGTTTTTTTCAAGCATAGATTCTCTAATAGATTTAAATTTTTCAAATAAAACCTATGATTTAATAATTGAAAATAATAAAATAGCAAAAGTTACTTATGAAATGAATAATCATTTTGTAAAAAAAGAGTTAGAAATATTTTTATTTAAACTTGCTATTTTTACTATTGTAATGACCTTTCCTATTGTTTTTGTTGTAGGTTTTTATCATAATTATGTATTTAAAAAATATGTTAATAAACCAATTTTATATTTAAATAAATATCTTGATAATATTATTGGAAATAAATACTCTAATATAGAAAAAAATAGATTTGAAGGAACTCCTGAGATTATAGAATTGACTAAAAAAGTATCAAAAATGTCTTCTAAAATAGCTTCTTTAACTAATGAGTTAAATATGAATAAAGAATCTCTTGAATTAAAAGTCTCTACAGATACTTTAACGGGACTACCTAATAAAAAAATATTTGATTTTGATTTGAAAAATATGTTTGTTACTACAATTCCTGGGTATATATTTTTAATAAAAATTGATGGCTTAGCTTCAATAAGTAAAAAGCATGATACAGGTTATGTAAATAATTTTATAGAGCATTATTCAAGTATTATTAAAAATGTAGTTTATTCTCATAGTAAATCAGAAAATAAAATATATAGATTTTATGGCTCTCAATTTGCTGTAATTTCTAAGAATATTGATGCAAATGAAGCAAAGGAAATATCTCAGGCTTTAGTTTCAAATATTGTGGAAAAAATGTCTAAGAACTTTGATGTTCCAAATGAACTTATTCAAGTTGGTACAACTTCTATTGATCTTTATGGAACAATTGAAAGTGTTTTAAATTCTGCTAATGAAGCTTATGATAAATCAAAAGAAATTGGACTAAATAGTTTTTATGTTATTACAGAAGAAGATGTTGCTAAAAACTATGAAAAAATTGATAATAATGTAAAAGAAATTATTGAAAAGTCAAATTTTGATATTGATTTTGTTTTAGATACTTATTCTTTTGAAGACCCACAAAAAATTATAATGAAAGAAGTTTCTCCTCAATTATTTGATCATAATAATGAAAAACTTTTAATAGGTTCTTTTGTGTCTGTTGCAGAAAAACTTGGAATTATTAAAGAGTTTGATAAACAAGTAATAAGAAAGGCTCTTGAATATATTGAGTCAAATAATTGTACATATCAATTAGCAGTAAATCTATCTTTTAGTTCAATAAAAGATGATTATTTTATGAAATGGTTAGATGAATATGCAAAAGAAAATAAAATACTACGAGAGCAGATTGTATTTAGTATTACGGCATATAGTGCATATTTACATAAAGCCGATTTTATAAGATTTATAACTAGTGCAAATGAAATGAAGCTAAATACTATTTTAAAAAGATATAAAAATGAAGAGTATCCTTTAGAACAATTAGAAAATCTACCTATAACTTATATTAGAATGCATAAGGATTATACGACAGGTTTTGCTAATGATGTGGTAAAAAAACATAAAGTAAAAAATACTTTAATTTTTGGTCAATTACATAATATAAATATAATAGCAGATAGTGTTAAATTAGATTTAGATTATGAATTATTAGATAGGTTAGGTGCGTATGGTACTAGTAAATAATATTAAAAATTTTAGAAGTTTATTTGTTTTTTTTATAGTTTTATTTTTTACAGCTTGTTCTGTAAGTAGTGAAAATTTGAATAAAGGACAAGAATATACAAAAAGAGTCTATAAAGATATAAATAAAGATGCAATTTTAGAAGCTTCTAAAAAAATTTTTATGTATTCAGGTAATAGAGATTTTATTATTGATTCATATAGGGACAGTGTTCATATAATCAAACCTAAACTTGTTGTAAATATTTTTGATGCTTATACTACAGAAGATAATTGGTCAATACAAGTTGAAGAAAAAAATAAAGAGACACATGTAAAATTACATATACAAAGAATAGTAGATTTTAAGAAAAATGAACCAAAATATTTCAAAAAAGACTTATATATTTTCTTTTGGAAAAGACTTGATTTTATGCTTGGATTAAATAAAAATTGGCCAACTTGTAATGAATACAATGTTTCAGATTCTGCTATGTGTGATGGTGATCTTTGGGATAAAGTTACTCCAAATAAATATGATGTGTTAAAAAATATATCTTTTGCTGATAAAATGAAAGTAAGAAATATAGATCAATATGGAGATGATATTTTAGCAAAAGATATTGAACTAAGTGTTGAAGAAGATACAAGTACGGATATTTTATTGCAAGAAGATAGTTTAAATGAAAAAATTAATGAAAAAAGTTTAGATATTATTGATTCTGAAATTGATAAACTAAATAAAGAAGTCAATGAAAATATTGATACAACATTAGATAAGATAAAAACAACTGAAGAGATAATAAAAGATAATAAAAAAGAGTAAATATTATAAAGGCATTTAAAATGAAAAAACTCTTATTTTTTTTAATATTCATTTTTATAAATCTTAATGCAGTTACTTTTGATGATGCTGCTAAAAGTTTAAAAGAAAAAAAATATTTTCAAGCTTATGAGGAACTTTTAATATTAGCTGCGAATAACAATCATCAGGCACAATACAACCTAGGTCTTATGAATTATAAAGGCTTAGGTGTAGAAAAAAACTATGATTTAGCAGTTTTTTGGTATGAAAAAGCTTCTAAAAACGGAAATCCACAAGCACAAAATAATTTAGCTCATATATACTTTTTAGGTAAGGGTGTAAAAAAAGATAAACATAAAGCTAAAGAGTATTATCTTATGTCTGCAAAACAAGGTTATGCTTTAGCACAATTAAATCTTGCTATGCTTTATGAATTGTCTCCAAAAGAAAAGAATTTAAAAGAAGCATATTTCTGGTATAAAGAAGCTGCAAAACAAGGAGTAATAATAGCTCAAAATAATTTAGCTTCAATGTATTATTATGGTAAAGGTGTAAAAAAAAATATAAAAAAAGCTATTTATTGGTATGAACGTTCTGTCAAAGCAAATAATGAAGCTGCACAATTTAATTTAGGTGTTATTTATTTAGTAGGGGATGGTATCCAAAAAAATACGGATAGAGCACTTGATTTATTATCAAAAGCAGCAAATAGTGGAAATATAAACGCACAATTAAAAATAGCTGATATATATAGAATAGGGAATGATGTAGCTCAGGATTATTCTAAAGCTTTTAAGTATTATTTAAAAGCAGCTAAAAAAGGTCGAACAAAAGCTATGTATTATGTCGGCCTTTTTTATTATAATGGTTATGGAGTATTAAAAAATAAAAATGAAGCTACAATATGGCTTAGAAAAGCAAAAGCATTAGGTCATCAAAGATCTGCTAATTTCTTAAAAATAAACAATTTAGATTAAAATATAAATTTTAAGAATACTTCAATAATAATTTGAATATAATTGCACTCTCAAAATATGACCTCTTCGTCTAGTGGCCAAGGACGTCAGGATTTCCTCCTGAAGACGTGTGTTCGAATCACACTGGGGTCGCCAACTATTTCGTCTTATTTTAAATCTTTTCAATTTTACTTCATTTATACAATTTATTAAGTTACTCAATAAAAGATAACTTAATTTACTAATTCAATAAATATTACAAATCTTTGTTAGAATTAGTCTTGCTTTAATTGTTATATCTTGGTAAATACTAAATCTAAGTAGATTTTAAAGACTAGAATTAGCAAATAATCTTTCATTATATATTTTAAAATATTATTTTTTAGGTTTTAAGAAATAGCTAATAATGCTAGTAGGCATATATTATAATTAGTCATAAGAGTAATTAGGATAGGCAAATTTGATAAAGTAATCTTTTTATGTTTCTTTATGTATATTAATATTATCTTTTAAATTGTGGTTTTTATTATAATGTATCTATAAAGATGTTTTTGATAATGAAGTTTTCACTATTTGATTATTTTTTTGATTCAAATACTCTTTTCAAATAAATAGCAGTATTTAAAGGGTAATTCCTTAAAAAAACTATTAATGTTTAAAGTTAAAATATGAGATTTTAGATATAATTCCAATTATTTGAATAAAGGAAAATATTAAATTTTGATTAAAAAGAATGTGTTGCCAAGTAACTGGTTTTTAACGACAATAGGTGAGATTGGTATAGTTATGAGTGGAGGAACACCTTCTACAAAAAAAACAGAATATTTTGGAGGAGAAGTATCTTGGATTACACCTACTGATTTATCAAAATATACTAATAAATTTATTTCAGAAGGTAAAAGAAATATTACAATAGAAGGTTTAAATAATTCTTCTGCAAAATTATTACCTAAAGGCACAGTACTTTTTTCTTCAAGAGCACCAATTGGGTATACAGCTATTGCACAAAAAGAATTATCAACAAATCAAGGATTTAAAAATTTAGTTACTACAAAATCTTTAAATAGTGAATATGTGTATTACTATTTTAAGACGTTAAAACCATTAGCCGAAAAAATTGCAAGTGGAACTACTTTTCTTGAATTATCTGCGCAAAAATTCTCAAAATTACCTTTTCCTCTACCACCATTAAATGAACAGATAAAAATTGTCAATAGAATAAATGAGTTATTTATTATTTTTGAACATCAAGAAAAAGAAATAAATAATATTTTAAAAAAATTAGAAATTTATAAGTATTCATTTCTTCATAAAATTTTTACTAAAAAGTCCAATAGTAGAAAAATAATCAAAATAAAAGATTTAGGTAATATTCTTACAGGAAGTACACCTACAAAATCTGATTCCAATTTATATGGAATGAAATATAATTTTTATAAACCTTCAGACTTTAATTGGGGTGATAAAATTTCAAAATCTAATGAAATGTTATCAAACGAGGGTTACTTAACTTCAAAAAAAGTGCCTGTAAATTCCATATTAGTAACTTGTATTGGTACAATAGGAAAAGTATCTTTAGTAAAAAAGGAAGGAGCTTTTAATCAGCAAATTAATGCAATTATTCCTTCTGATGAATTTATTCCAGAATTTATTTTTTATCAAGTTCTTTCACTTGATTTCCAACAGCTTATAAAAGAAAATACATCTGCTACAACAATTCCTATAATTAATAAAACTAAATTTTCTGAATTAGATTTTATTTATTACAGTTTAGATGAACAAAAAACTACTACTCAAGAAATTGAATCTAAATTTTCAATTATAGATAATTTAGAATATACAGTACAACAGCTAATGGAAAAGCTAAAACTAACAAAAATTAAAATACTTGATAATGCATTTAAAGGAAAATTAATAAGTATAGAAGAAAGTCAAGAATCTGCAAAGTTATTATTTGAGAAAATTCAAAATGAAAAAAAAGAGTATCTTAAAGAGAAAAAAAATGAACTTAAAAAGCAACCAAAAAAAGGGAAAACAGTGAATAAAGATTTATCCATATTAGAAATTGTTAAAAAATCAGATAATGGTGTACTTGCAAAAGATTTATTTTTACAATCAAAATATAACAATAATATAGAAGAGTTTTATTCTGAACTAAAAAAAATAGAGGATAAAATAGTTATTGAAAATAATAATAAAGATTCATTAATTAGGATAAAAAATGAGAATTAATAAAGTTATTATACAAGATTTTAAAAATCTTAAAGATTTTGAAATTAATTTTGATAAATCTAAAATGAAAACAGTATTATTAGGGCAAAATGCATCTGGAAAATCAAATTTTATAGAAGCTGTACTTTTAATTTTTAAATTTTTGGATTTAAGTACAAGTAATAAAAGAGATTTTCCTCTATTTTCTTATACAATTAACTATGAAATAAAAAACAATATAATTAATATTAATTGTGACCATGAAAATAAAAACTATAAAATAAATATTAACAATAATTCAAAAGATGAAACATATAAAAATTTTTTTTCTGATGAGTCAAAAAAAATATTTCAGCCTAAGTATGTATTTACTTATTATTCTGGTTTAAGTAATAGATTAAAAGAACATTTTTGGGATCATCAAGAGAAGTTTTATGAAAAAATCATTGATAAAAATTTTAATGATAAAGAATTAGATTCTTTAAGAAAACTATTTTATGTTCAATTAGTACATTCTTATTTTGTTTTGTTAGCATATTTTTCATTTGAAGAAGAAGAAAAAGAATCAATTCAGTTTTTAAGTGAAGTATTAAATATTAAAGATATAGAATCTATATTGTTTATCTTAAAAAAACCAACATGGGGAGATAGAGATAAAGACAATCCTAATGATAGATTTTGGAATGCAAATGGTTTAGTTAGAAATTTTTTAAATTTTTTATGGGAAAATTCATTAGCCCCAATATACCATCAAGAACCAATAAAAACTGACTTTAGAGAAGAAACTAAACAAGATAGATTGTATCTTTATATTAGTTCAAAAGAAAAATTAAAGAAGCTAGCCAATAATTATAAATCAAATACTGAATTTTTTAAAGCTTTAGAAAGTACGTATATCTCAAAGCTTATGGAAGAGGTAAGAATAAAAGTAAAAAAAGAGAATACTGATGGAAGTATTACATTCAAAGAATTAAGTGAAGGTGAACAGCAACTATTAACAGTTCTTGGATTATTAAAATTTACTAAAGATGAAGATTCTTTAATTCTTTTAGATGAGCCTGATACACACTTAAACCCTCTTTGGAAATGGCAATATTTTGAGTTTTTAGATAAAGTTGTTAAAAATCATAATTCAACACAAATAATTATTAATACACATGATCCATTAGTTATCGGTAATCTTACTAAAGAAGAAGTAAGAATATTTAAAAATATTAATGGAATAATAGAAACTGTAGAGCCTGATATAGATCCTAGAGGATTAGGAGTTGCAGGAATATTAACTAGTGAATTATTTGGATTATCTACAACTTTAGATCCTTATACTATGTCACTAATAAATGAAAAAATGGAAATAACAATAATAGACAGAAAATTAACTGAGAAAGAAAGAGAAAGATTAAAAGACATAAATAATGAATTAGAGAGTTTTGGACTTAATTATGATAAACGTTTTCCTGATATTGAAGAATGTTTAAAAGAAAAATTTAAGAAAAGAAGTAAAATAAAATCATGAGATATATAGATAATATACATCTAATATTTCCAGATAATTGGCAAGACAGAGCAATTGAAGCTAAAAGAAAAGTCGAATCAGGAGAAAAACAAATTAATGAATTAAGTGATGTATGGAGGGAATTAAAAGATAACTTAGCTCAACTTTCTTTTGATAAATGCTGGTACTGTGAATGTAAACAAGAGCGTTCAGATAATGCAGTAGATCACTTTCGACCCAAAAATCGTGTAGCAAATACAGACCCTGAGCATAATGGTTATACTTGGTTGGCTTTTGACTACAATAACTATCGTTATTCTTGTACATTTTGTAACAGCAAAAGAAAAAATCCTGATACAAATGAAACAGAAGGAAAGGGTGATGAGTTTCCTCTTATAGATGAAACAAAAAGAGCTTATAGAGAAGTGGATAATATAAGATTAGAAAAACCTATTTTAATAGATCCATGTAAAATAAATGATGTTCAATTATTAGACTTTACATATCAAGGGTTACCTTGTCCTAAATCCAATATTAGTGATGAAAAAAAAGAACGTGTTTTAAAATCTATTAAACTTTATCATTTAGATCATAATTTACTTGTAACAAAAAGAAATGATCTAGCTTTAGAAATATATAAAAAGATTGATGAAATTAATTTATTTTTAGAAGAAAATCCTGGTTTAGAACCTTCTCCTTCAATGCAAAGTGATTTACAAAGATTTATGCAACCATCAAGTGAATTATCTGTATTTGCACGTAGAATAATAATGGGTAAAAGAGAATATAGTTGGATAGAAGATTTAATCTGTACAGCATAAGTGAATAGGAAATTAAAATGAGAACAAATACATTAGTAACAAAAATATGGTCATATTGTGATACTTTAAGAGATGATGGCTTAGGATATGGCGATTATTTAGAGCAACTAACATATTTATTATTTCTTAAAATGGCAGATGAAAAAGAAAATGAATATGATTTACCAAAAATATGTAATTGGAAAGAGTTGCTTGGATTAGAAAAAGGAGAACTGATAACTCAATATGAAGTTATTTTAAATACACTTGGAAGATCAGGGGGTATGTTAACTAAAATATTTAAAAATGCCCGTAATAAAATCCATGATTCATTTAAACTAAAAAAACTTATTTTATTAATTAATGAGGAGAATTGGACAACAAGTGATTCTGATATAAAAGGTGATATATATGAATCATTACTACAAAAAAATGCTGAAAGTAGTGGTTCTGGACAATACTTTACACCAAGAGCAGTAATTGAAGCAATAGTACAATGTATTGATCCAAAACCCAATGAAACAATATCTGATCCTTCATGTGGTACTGGAGGTTTCTTCTTAAGTGCGCTAGAGCATATATCAAAAAACAAATTAACAAAAGTGCAACAACAATTTTTAAAATTTAAAACATTTAAAGGCTGGGAAATAGAAACATCTACAGCTCGACTTTGTTTAATGAATTTATTTTTACATGGAATTGGTAATTTAAAAGATACTCCCTCTATAGAAGTAACAGACAGTTTAAAAAATGAAGTAAAAGAAAAAGTAGATATTGTTTTAGCAAATCCTCCTTTTGGAAGAAGTAGTAGTGATATTCCTACTATGGATATTAAGTTGTCAGAAAAAGATGGTTACTTTTTAAGAAAAGATTTTATTACAACAACAAGTAATAAACAATTAGCATTTTTACAACATATAATGACAATGATTAATGAAAAAGGAAGAGTTGCTGTTGTATTACCTGATAATGTATTATTTGAAGGTGGAGCAGGAGAAATAATAAGAAAAAAATTATTAGAAGAATATAATCTCCATACTATTTTAAAATTACCAAATGGTATATTTTATGCTCAAGGTGTAAAATCAAATGTATTGTTTTTTGATAAACAAAAGCCTAAAACAGAGTCTATTTGGTTTTATGACTATAGAACAAATGTAAGGCACACCCCTAAGACTAATCCTCTAAAATATAAAGATCTCCAAAATTTTGTAAATTGCTATAAATTAAAAGATAGAAATAATACTACTGAAAAATGGGATGAAAAGAATAGCATAGGAAGATGGAGAGAATACAAAATTGATGAAATATTATTAAGAGATGATACCAATTTAGATATAACTTGGTTAAAAGATGATAGCTTAATAGATATTGAAAACTTGTCTGAACCTGAAATATTAATTGATGAAATTATTGAAAATATTGAAAACTCATTAATAAATTTTAAGGCAATAAGAGATAGTTTTTAATAAGGGTTTATTATTGAACTTAGTAAATCTAAGACGATTAAACATTATTATGTCTTGACAAATTTGTTTGATATTTGCTATAATTTTATAAATTGTTTTTGGCATAGAGTACATATATTGTGTATTTGATGACAGAAATGTCTGCTTAGAGTGAAGCGGGGCTACGATACAGAGCGTTTAGTAAGCCCACGATGGTTGAATACTGTTATCGTCCTGCTTCCATTATATATTGTAAAAAGTTACTATTAATTCCCCATCTTTTTTAGAATCCAAAACAAGTTTTAAAATTTTCCCATTTTTATTTAGTTGATATACTTCTAAGTTAGTGTTTGATACACCAATATTATTTAGTTTTAATCCTCTTGAAAATACTTCAGTGATATTTATAATATCTAATGTTTCAAGTTCTCCAGGACAACCTTTGCAGTAATGTCTTTCTATTATATGTTTGAAGCCTTTTTTGTTATCTCCTAATCTTAAGATAACTTTTTGATCATTTATTAAAAACACTGCATTTTTGCTAACACCATTTACAAAGTCAATAACAATTTTTTGATTAGGTTTCCATCTTTTCTTTTTTCTTGCAGATTCTATAGCTTTAATATCTTTTTTTAATTTTGCTAATCGTTCAGAGTAAACACTCACTATATACCTTTAGTTTTAATAAGATTAAATTTTATCATACATTATATAAATCCTTAACTGTCCATTTTTTCTATCAGAAGCTAATTTTAACACATCAAAATTATTTTTATATTTAGTGTATAATTTAGCTTCATATAATCTATATTTTTTGAAATAAATAGCCTTTTATTTCAAACTTATTTATATTCAGGTTCCTTTAGTTTTTTTACATTAGGATTTAATTCATCTATTATAGTTCCTTTTTCTCCTACATCTTTTTCTAATATCCAAGGTTCTCTTGCACTTAAAGATTCATTACCTGATCTTACAGGCGTTTCTTCTAAACTTAAGCTTTTTAGTAGTCCAGCTATCATGATGATTATAATAATTGAAAAAGGTAATGCTGCTGTAATAACTGCTGCTTGTAGAGTTTCTAAGCCACCAGCTACAATTAAAACACCTGTTAATAGTGTTAAGATAATTCCCCATAAAGCTCTATGTAATGATGGAGGTGCTGTTGAACCTGCTGCTAATATTGTAGTAATTACTAGGGTTCCTGCATTTGCTGATGTTATTAAATATGTAGCAATTAAAACTATCATTAAAAATGACGTGATGTTGCCTAAGATACCAAGATTTAGATTTTCAAGCATTATAAAAAGTGCTCCTGATACATCAGCATTAACTGCACTTACTATATCTTTATTCATAAATAATTCTTCATATAAAGCAGTACCACCAAATAATCCAATCCATATAATAGTAATAAGAGTTGGTGTTAAAAGTACTCCTGCAACAAATTCTCCAAATGTTCTACCTCTTGAAATTCTTGCGATAAACATACCAACAAACGGTGACCAAGCAATCCACCAACCCCAAAAAAATACCGTCCAAACTGCTTGCCAATCTGTGTTATGTGTTACATTAGTATGGAAAGTCATTCTTAAAATATTTTGAATATAATCTCCTGTAGATTCTACTGTTAATCCAATAAGGTATTGAGTAGGACCAAAAATCAATAAAAATCCTAATGCAATAATACTTAGCCAAAAGTTTCCTACAGAGAGTAATTTAACACCTTTATTTACACCTGATAAAACTGATATAGTAGCAATTAACATAATAACTGCCATAACTATTAATTGTAGTGTAGTTGAAGTGTTTATATTAAGAACTTCTTTTAATCCTGAGTTCATTTGTTCAACACCTAAACCAAGAGTTGTAGCAATACCAAAAATAGTACCTATTACTGCTAACACATCAACAAAATCTCCAATAATACCATCTGTATACCTTCCTAAAATAGGATAAAGTGCAGAACGTATTGTTAAAGGATAATTATGTCTAAATGAAAAATATGCCATTGTAATAGCAATAAATGAAAATATCGCCCATCCATTTAAACCCCAGTGAAAATAACTTAAACTCATTCCTGTAATAGCAGCTTCTGGGGTCATTTGTGTTCCTGTAAATGGATTATTTTGAAACTGAATGATAGGTTGTGCTACTGACCAAAAAAGTATACCCACTCCAGTACCTGCTGCAAAAAGCATAGAAACCCATGAAAAGAAAGTAAATTCAGGTTGCTCTAAATCTCCACCTAATCTTACATTTTTATATCTTCCCATTCCAAGCCAAATCATAAAAAACAGTAAAAATGCAACAATTAAAACATAATACCATTCTAAAAAAGGATTAAGAACTTGTCTTATAGTTACAAAAATCTCAGAACTTTTTACAGGAAAATAACCTGTTAAGAAAACTGCAATTAAAATTATCAGCATAGTAAATACAGACATATTTTTATTCATACCTTTAAAAAAGCCAAAACTTGATATATTCATTATTGCTCCTAAAAAAATTTAATTATTATTTCTTTACACTAACAAATGAATCTTAAATGACAGTTAATAAAGTCCGATTTTATAGAACTTTTAAACCTATAATTAGATTTTTTTAGATAAAATCTATCAAATTAGATTAAATGGATTTTATATGATAGTAAATATTACTTTACCAGATAGTACATCTTATGATATTACGATTGATAAATTAAACGATATATATTTTGATACAAAAGTTGTAATTGTTACAAACCCAACAGTTAGTGGTTTTCATTTAGAGTATTTAAAAAAACACTTAAGTGCAAAAGAATTAAGTATTGTAACTATCCCTGATGGGGAAGAATACAAAAATATGAATACTATTGATATGATTTTAAATCATTGTTTTGAACATAGGCTTGATAGAAAATCATTACTTGTTGCATTTGGTGGTGGAGTAATTGGTGATATGACAGGTTTTGCTGCTTCTATTTATCAAAGAGGTATAAATTTTGTGCAAGTTCCTACAACTTTACTTTCTCAAGTTGATGCTAGTGTAGGTGGAAAAACGGGAATAAACAATAAATATGGGAAAAATCTTATAGGAGCATTTCATCAGCCAAAAGCAGTACTTATTGATCCTAGTATGCTAAAGACTTTACCAAAAAGAGAGTTTGGTGCAGGAGTTGCAGAAATAGTTAAAATGGCTGTTACTTTTAATAGTGAATTCTTTGAGTGGTTAGAACAAAATGATTTAACAGATGATGAAAATATAAAAATTGCTATTGCTAAGTCTGTAGAAACAAAAGCAGATGTTGTATCAAAAGATGAAAAAGAACATGGTATTAGAGCTGCTCTTAATTATGGGCATACTTTTGGTCATGTAATAGAAAATGAAACAAATTACGATACATATTTACATGGAGAAGCTGTGGGAATTGGAATGGTTATGGCAAATAACCTAGCTGTTAAAGTTGGTCTTATGAAAGAAGAAGAGGCTTTAAAAGTAAAGAATTTACTTGAAAAATATAATATTCCAACTTCTTATAAAATTAAAGATGTTGAAGATTTTTATGAACATTTTTTCTTAGATAAAAAATCATTGGATAATAAAATTAAGTTTATTTTACCAAAGGGTATTGGAAACTGTGTTATAACAGACGAAGTTAGTAAGAGTGATGTAATAGAGATTTTAAAGGACTTTTAAATTGATTAAAAAAATATTATTGTCTTCTTTTTTTGCTTTTTCTCTTTCTTTTTCACAAGTAACAGAAACATCTAGTACAATTGCACCTGAAGATAAAGCTGTTGTTGATGAAATTGAACAAAAGATAATAAAAGAACGATTTGATGAAGCTCAAAAAGAGCTTGAAGCAAAAAAAGCAAGAGAATTAGCAGAAAAAAAAGCAAGAGAAATTGATATGCAAAATCTTGCTAAAATAAATGTTTTACTAGATAAAATTAAAAAAATTGATTTAGAATTAAAAGATAATATTCTATTAAAAAGATATTCAAATTATATTTCGTATAGTAAAATTTCTACAGAATTAGCTAATCTAAAAAAAGATTTAGCATATAAAAAAAGAATTCATAATGAAGAGAAACTTTTTCAATTACATAATAAAATCAAAGTAAAAGAAAATGAGCTTGAACTAATCAAAGAGTATAAAGGCTCACCTATTGGTGGACTTATCAATCCTCCTGAAATTGAAGAATATGAAGATGTTACTAATCCTTTTGGGATTATAAATGCTTTATCTCATATTAAAAAGCTTGAAGATAATAAAAAAGAGTTTCAGAAATTAGAAAAAGATATTGAAGCTTTAACTGTTAAATTAGATCAAGAATTGATTTTATATTTAGAGCTTTTTAATTTAGATCAAAAAAGTATTTATAAAGATAAAATCACATTTTTAGATAAACAAAAAAAAGATTTTAATATGGTTTTAGAGATTGTATCAACAACACAAATTGTTTATACAAGAAAAATAGAACAAGTAATACTTGAAATTAAAGATCAAATATCTCAACAAATTCAAAAAATCATAATTATTTTAGCAATTATTGTTTTATTATGGCTTATTACATTTTTAGTAAAACTTACTCTAAAAAAATATTTCTCTCAAAACGAGAGTTATTATATGACAAATAAAGTGATAAATTTCACAGTTGTTTTTTTAGTTGTTATGGTTATACTTTTTTCATATATTGATAATGTATCTTATGTAGTAACAATCCTTGGATTTGCATCAGCTGGTATTGCTATTGCTTTAAAAGATTGGTTTATGTCAATATTTGGTTGGATGGTTATCGTAACATCTGGCTCTATTCAAGTAGGTGATAGAATCAAAGTTACTAGAAATGGTTTAGAAGCAGTTGGAGATGTACTTGATATTTCATTATTTAAAATTACAATAAGAGAAGATATTACATACACATCATATACAGTAAATAGAAGAACAGGTAGAATTTTCTTTATTCCAAATAACTATATTTTTTCTGAAATGATAGCAAACTATACTCATTCAGGATTGAGAACAGTTTGGGATGGTATTGATGTTACAATTACTTTTGATTCAAACCATAAAAAAGCGCAAAAGATAGTAAAAGATATTTTAAAACATTATTCAAAAGGTTATACTGATATTACAAGAAAACAGTTATCAAAAATGAGAAATAAATATCAATTAAGAGCAACAGGTGTTGAGCCAAGAGTTTTTACTTTTGCAGAACAACATGGTATGGTTATTTCAGGGTGGTATCTAACAAACTCTTATGCTGCTTTACAGCTAAGAAGTACTATGTCTCCTGAGATTATTAGTGCATTTATGGAAGAAGATGATATTCATATTGCATATCCAACTCAACAAATTAATATTAATAAAACAGATAATGCATACGGAGTTTCAGTACATAAAAAAACTGTGCCAAGTGAACTTGAAGATGCAATAATAAAAAGATAAATTAAGGAACAATATTTAATGAATTTTACAAGTGATAAACCAAGAGTATACTTTAAAACTTTTGGTTGTAGAACAAATGTATTTGATACTCAAGTTATGATGAGTAATTTAAAAGATTTTGAAATTACACAAGATGAAAAAGAAGCAGATGTTGTTGTGATTAATTCATGTACAGTTACAAATGGTGCTGATTCAACTGCTAGAGGATATATAAACTCTTTAAAAAAATTACCAAAAGACCCAAGAGTTATTTTTACAGGTTGTGGTGTTTGGACAAAGGGTGAAAGCCTGTTTAAAGAGCAAAAAGTTGATTCACTATTTGGGCATTCAGAAAAAGAAAATATTAATGAGCTTTTAAAACAAGAAGAGAGATTTTTCCAAGCTGGTGATTTAGAACATATTGATGAAACGATTGTTGAAGAATTTGTTGGCAAAAGTAGGGCATTTATTAAAATCCAAGAAGGTTGTGATTTTAGATGTTCATACTGTATTATTCCTTATGTAAGAGGTGATGCAAGATCTTATAGAGAAGATAAAATCTTAGAGCAAGTAACGACTTTAGCTGCAAATGGTTTTGGAGAATTTATTTTAACTGGTACAAATGTAGGTTCTTATGGTAAAAAACAACATACTTCTTTAGCCAAATTACTTAAAAAAATGTCACAAATCAAAGGTGTTAGAAGAATTAGAATGGGAAGTATTGAACCTATTCAAATTGATGATGAATTTAAAGAAATCATAAACGAACCATTTATGGCAAAACATCTTCATATTGCACTGCAACATACATCAAAAGATATGTTGAAGATTATGAATAGAAGAAATAAAGTATTATCTGATTTAGAATTATTTGAATTCTTAAAAGAAAATGGATATGCTTTAGGAACTGATTTTATTGTTGGACATCCAGGTGAGACTGATGAATTATGGAAAGAAGCTATGGAAAATCTTCATAGATTCCCACTTACTCATGTTCATGCATTTACATACTCAAAAAGAGATGGTACACCAAGTGCTACAATGAAACCTGAAATAAAAGGTGATATCGCTAAATTACGTTATAACGAATTAACTAAAATAATTGAAGAAAAAAATCTTGATTTTAGACAAAATAACAAGCAAAGACTTGAAGTTTTAATAGAACAAGAAAAAAATGGAAAATACATAGGGCTTGATCAATTTTTTAATCAAATAGAAGTCGAATCTCCTGTTGATATTGTAGGAGATTGGATTTTCATAGATGACTATGAAGCAAAGGCTAATAAAAATGTCGCAAAATTCAAATAAGATAGATAAAAATTTAGATAAAAACTTTAAGTTGATGGCAATTTCTGCCATCGTTTTATTAATACTTTTTTTATATACAATCTACAAAAGTAGTGCACATATACAAAATAGTTCTTACTATTTAGGAATAGGTTTCTTATTTATTCTTTTAGCTTTTGCACTAGTTCTTAAATTTAATCAAGAAAAACTTAGAAAATTTATTGAGAAAAATAAAGGCAAAAGTTCAGTTAAAAATAGTGCTTTCAATGAAGAACTAGTAAAGTCAAGAGCACAAACATCACATGAAGTTTTAAATTCAGATATTGTAGCTGTAAGTTCAAATGTAACTTTTAAAGATGTTGCAGGAATTGCAGAAATCAAAGAAGAACTAGAAGAAGTAGTTGATTTCTTAAATGAACCAAACAAATATTTAAAACATGGTATTAAGCTTCCAAAAGGTGTTTTATTAGTTGGGCCTCCAGGTGTTGGTAAGACTTTAATAGCTAGAGCTGTTGCTGGAGAGGCTGATGTTCCTTTCTTTTATCAAAGTGGAGCTTCATTTGTACAAATATATGTGGGAATGGGTGCAAAAAAGGTAAGAGAACTTTTTGCAAAAGCAAAACAAAGTGCACCAGCAATTGTATTTATTGATGAAATAGATGCAGTAGGAAAAGCAAGAAGTGGAAAGTCAAATGACGAAAGAGAAGCTACATTAAATGAACTTTTAACTCAGATGGATGGATTTGAGGGAGATAGTGGAGTTATTGTAATAGCAGCAACTAATAAAATTGAAGTTTTAGATGATGCACTTTTAAGAGCAGGTAGATTTGATAGACGTGTTCATGTTGGACTCCCAAACATAGAAGATAGAAAGAGAATTTTAGAACTATATTTAAAAGAAAAAAATCATGAAGTAAATATAGAAAAATTAGCAAATGACACTTCTGGATTTAGTTCGGCATCTTTAGCAACACTTATTAATGAAGCTTTATTATGTATGATAAAAAAAGATTCAAAAGTTTTAGATATGGATGATATCGAGGTTGCTAAAAATAAACTTGAATTTGGGAAAAAACAAATAAAAATACTTGATGATAAACAAAAAGAGATTTTATCTATTTATCAAGCTTCAAAAGCTTTTATTTCAAAATCAAAAGTTGCTTTATTTGATGAATATGTAGAAAAGCTTGATTCAACATATCCTTCATACCATGAATTATGTGAAAATATAAAAAGAGATTTAGCAGGTATTATAGGTGTTGAAGTAATCAAAAAAGAAAAATATGCTATAAACCATAAAGATTTAGATAGTGCTTATGCTACTGCAAAAGATATAGTAGAAAAATATAAAATGAGTAGTTCTATAGAAGAGTTAATCACAAATATCAAAAATGAATTAAGAGCAGATTTATCTCATAATGCTGCTGATATTGAAAGATTAAAAAATGTTATGTTAGATAAAGAGGTTATAAATATTGAAGATATCTAAAAGTTATTTTTCAGGTTTTTGTTTAGAAAATGAACAAGAATTATTTAGTGAATATTTAATTAATAATGATTTTACTGTTTCAGGCTTTTCTTACGGAGCTATAAAAGCTTTTGAAGAAGTATTACATAGTTCTCAAAGGGTAGATAAACTTCAACTTTTCTCACCTGCATTTTTCCAAACACAAGATAAAAAGTTTAAGAGAATGCAATTGATGTTTTTTAAAAAAGATGCCCAAGCTTATTGTGATAATTTTTTAGAAAACATTGCATATCCCGAAAAAAAAGATACTTCTAAATATTTTAAATTAGGTACTTATGAAGAACTTGAAGAGCTTTTAATGTATCAATGGAGTGAAGAAAAACTTCAAGAACTCCTTGATAAAGGAGTTCAAATTGAAGTTTATCTTGGAGAAAAAGATAAAATTATTGATTCACAAAAAGCAAATGATTTTTTTAAAAATTATGCAACAGTTTATTATATAAAAGAAAAAGGACATATTTTATGAGTGAAAAACAAATAGCAAAAATAGGAATTATCACAGCTTCTGATAGAGCTAGTAAAGGTATATATGAAGATATTAGTGGTAAAGCTATTGAAGAGACTATGAATGATTATTTAACTTCTCCTTGGGAGAGTGTTTATAGATGTATTGAAGATGATCAAAAAACTATTGAAGATACAATGAAAGATTTAGTTGATAATGAAGGTTGTTGTTTAGTTGTTACTACTGGTGGAACAGGTCCAGCAGCTAGAGATGTAACACCAGAAGCTACAGAAGCTGTATGTGATAGAATGATGCCAGGTTTTGGTGAGCTTATGAGAGCTGAATCATTAAAGTTTGTACCAACAGCAATTTTATCAAGACAAACAGCAGGATTAAGAGGAAGTTCATTAATAGTAAATTTACCTGGAAAACCAAAATCAATAAGAGAGTGTTTAGACGCTGTTTTCCCTGCAATTCCATATTGTATTGATTTAATGGAAGGGCCGTTTTTAGAATGTAATGAAGATGTGATTAAACCTTTTAGACCAAAGAAGAAGTAAATTATATATAAAATGTACATAAGATGTACTTATTATGTAGAAAATATGTTATAAGATTTTTTTATGTTACTATAGGTAAATAATTCTTGTAGTATATACAATTTTTATACACTTTCTTTTGATATTTAGACTATTCTAATTACAATGTATATAGTAGTTAAAAAAGAAAGGATTCAATTGAAAAAAATAGCTATAGCATTAGTATTAGCACTAGCTACATTTTTTGTAGCTAGTTATGCGTTTAATACGCAACATGCAACACTTCTTGCGATTATTGCATTTCTTGTTGCATTATGGACAAATGAGGCATTACCTTTAGGTGTAGTATCACTTTTACCAATATTACTATTTCCTACATTTGATATTATGAGTACAAATGCAACTTCTGTAAATTACTCTAAATCTATTATTTTTCTATTTTTAGGTGGTTTTATGATAGCTATTGCTACTCAAAAGACCAATTTACATAAATATGTTTCAAATAAGTTATTGACACTTTTCCCTAATACTCCAAGAGGAATTTTATTTTCACTATCAATAACTTCAGCATTTTTAAGTTCTCTTATTTCAAATACAACAACAGCACTTTTACTTATTCCTATTGCTATGTTCTTAACAAATGATTTAAGACTAAAAATGAGATTAGTACTTGCTATTGCTTATGGTGCAAGTATTGGTGGTATTGTAACACCAATTGGTACGCCACCTAATTTAATTCTTTTAGGATTTATGGAACAGCAGGCAATAGAGGCTATACCATTTGTTAAATGGATTTTTTTAACAGCACCACTTGCTTTTGTTATGCTTTTAATTATTCCTTTTGTTTTATCACTAGGTGTAAATAACTTAAAGTTCGATACTCATTTAGAAGATAGAGAACATTTAAATTCTGAGCAAAGAAGACTTTTATATATTTTAGGTTCATTAGTTGTTCTTTTATTAGTTAACTCAAAAATTGAACCATACTATTCTGGACTGGGAATAAATGAGAAAGGTATATTACTTGGTTATGGTTTACTAATGTTCTTACCTAAAATAGGATTTTTAACTTGGGATGATACAAAAAAGATTCCTTATGAGATTATATTCTTATTTGGTGCAGGTTTTTCTATTGCTGCTGCTTTTTCTTCAACAGGATTAGCAAATGAAATAGCAAATTATTTATTACAACTTACTAATTTACCAGTTGTATTCTTAATCATATTAGTAGCTTCACTTATTACTTTTACGACAGAGGTTACTTCTAATACAGCATTAATTTCTATTGCATTACCTATTATTTACTCATTAAGTCAGGTTGCTAATATTGATAGTACATTAATTTTATTTGTTGCTACTATTTGTGCTTCTTATGCTTTCATGCTTCCAATTGCTACTCCGCCAAATGCTATTGCTATGAGTAGTGGAGCTGTAAAAGTAAAAGACATGGCTAAATTTGGTATTGTATTTAATATCTTTGGTATTATTTGTATTACTACAATAGCTTTAGTTTACTGGCAGTATTATTTATAATAAAAGTATTATAGCCTTTTGGCTATAATGCGCCCATGCAAAATATATTAAAAAAATTAGATTTAACAGACTATATAGAATCTTTCTCTAAACTTTTAGCTAGAGAAAAATCAATCATCTTAGAAGGGGATATAAACCTTCACTTTAAACTTATAAATGAACTTTCAAGATATGATATTAATGAACCAAAAAAAGTTGAAAATTTAGACAATCAACTTGTACATTTACAAAAACAAGGTATTTTAAAAGTTTATGAAATTTATGAATTCATTAAAATTATTAAGTATTTTAACTATTTAAAAAGATTTAACTTTGAAGGAAAACTTCAAGAGTGGATAGATAAGATTATCATACCATCAGAAATAAATTCTGTTTGTGATTATTTTGATGAAAAATCAAATTTAAAACATGGTGTAAATGATGATTTTGATAGAGTAAATGAAGCTATCAAAAAAAACAAAGAGCAAATTAAACAAAGCCTTTATAAATCAATAAACAACAGTAATCTAAGAACTTATCTTGTAGATTCACAAGTTCATTATGTAAATGGCGAAGAGTGTTTACTTGTAAGAGGTGGTTTTAACCATGTATTAAAAGCTTCTGTTTTAGATAGATCAAACTCAGGTTTTTTCTATGTTTTACCTCATAGTGTAAGTTCTCTTAAACAAGCACAAAATGATTTAGTTAATAAAAAAGAAGAAATTCTTCTTAAAGTATGTAAAGATATAAGTTCTACTTTTGAGAAAAACTTGATGTTTTTAAAATTTATAAATAAAGAGTTTGATAGATTTGATCATTATCAAGCAAGAATATTTTTTGCGAAGATAGATGATAAAAATTTTATTTTACCATCAAAGAAAAAAGAGAATAAATTAGTGAAGTTTTCTCACCCTGCATTACATGATCCTAAGCCTATTAGTATTGACTTTACTAAATCAGTTGTTATGATTACTGGGGTAAATGCAGGTGGTAAAACAATGATGTTAAAATCTATTTTATCAGCAGTTTTTTTATCAAAATATTTGCTTCCTTACAAAGCTTCAAAAGAGACAGTTATCGGAAGTTTTAAAAACATAAATGCTGTGTTAGATGATCCCCAAAGTGTTAAAAATGATATTTCTACTTTTGCAGGAAGAATGGTAGAGTTTTCAAAATTATTTAGTGCTAAAAATGCAATAGTTGGGGTAGATGAGATTGAGTTAGGAACTGATTCAGATGAAGCTGCAAGTTTATTTAAAGTAATAATTGAAGATTTAATGAAAAGAGATATTAAAGTAATTATTACAACTCACCATAAAAGATTGGCTGCACTTATGGCTTCAAATGACGATGTAGAATTAATAGCTGCATTATATGATGAAGAAAATCAAAAACCAACTTATGATTTTTTACAAGGAACTATTGGTAAGTCTTATGCTTTTGAAACAGCAAGTAGATATGGAATTCCTCAAAATGTAATCAAAAAAGCAAAAGAAGTTTATGGTGAAGATAAAGATAGACTAAATGAATTAATACAAAGAAGTAGTGATTTGGAGAGGGAATACAAACTAAAAATTGCTAAACTTGATGATGAAATAGAAAATATGCAAAGATTATCAAGAAATTTAAAGGAACAAAAAGAGACTTTAGATGATCAAATTTATTCTGAAAAGTCAAAACTTCACAAAGAGTATAAAGATGCAAGAGATGAGGCAAAAAAAGCTATAAAAGCTAAATTAGTAAAAGAAGGACATCAGCACTTAAATATATCTCATAAAAAAGCAAGCGAAATTGAAACAAAAAAAGTAGTTGATCCTGTTGAGCTTAAAGTAGGGGATAGGGTAAAATATAGAAATACAAAAGGTACACTAATTTCTATAAAAGGTAAAAAAGCTTTTATTGAAAATGATATGGGTATGAAAGTGCAAGTAAAACTTGAAGATTTACAAAGAAGTGGAAACCCACCAAAAATAAAAACACCACCTAAAAAAGCTACAGTAAATGTACAAAAACCAGATAGTGGTCATGTAAAACTTGATTTACATGGTCAAAGATCAGATGAAGCTGTTGATAATCTTGATAAGTTCTTATCCGATGCACTAATAGCAGGTTTTGATGAAGTTTTAGTTTATCATGGCATAGGTACTGGAAAACTATCTTATGCAGTTAAGAAGTTTTTAGATTCTCATCCAAAAGTAAAAGCTTATACAGACGCTCATCCAAGTCAAGGTGGTTTTGGAGCTAAAGTTATTAAACTTTAAAAAAGTGGTACTTTTTTAGTACCATTTTTAACTATACTTCTTTCATAATTTAAAGGAAGTATTTGATGTTTAATAATATAGTTTTTGATGTAATTTTTGGATTACTTTTTATAAGTGCTATTATTGCTGCTTTACCTTATAGTTTTTGGGTAGCAATACATGTAGATAGTAATGAAGATAAGAACTAGTAAACTAGTTCTTATTTCTTAAGATTTTTTATAAATTCTTCCATAGTTTTATTTGCTGCATCATTTGGTGCTTCTAAAAAATTTACTATAAATGAATCTTCTAGTTCACAAACTGCTATACTTCTAGGTCTTACTGCTAAAACCTCTGGTGTTGGGAGTTCTTTCCCAAAACAAAAAACTATATTTTTAGCTGCTTTTATATGAGGATTTATCTCACCTTCTTTTAAAGAGCTTGTATGTGCATATTGATCAAATATAGCAATATAAGAGATTATAGGATGATTGTCAATCATCGTTTTCAACTCATTTATGACTTCATCTACAGTATTGAATTTAAGTTCTTCTTTCTTATAAACTATTTCAAATATATGATATTTATTTTTAAATATTTTTTGTGTCATTTTTTTCCTTTATTTTAATAAAACTAATGATTTTATAGCACAATTAATTCTTTCATCTAAATCACTTGTATCTTCTTTCATATAGTCAGTTTGAATTTTATATACTTGTTGGTTATTTAAAGAGAATTCTAAGACAATATATCCAGCATAAACTTTACAGCTATCACCTTTTTTTCTTTTATCTTCTCTGTCATTTTCATAGATATAAAATTTTATATTTAGAGTGTCATTTGTTTTTAAATCATTTATTTTATATGTAGTTACTATTTTTGATATTCTTTGTTTTATATCTTCATTTGAAACTTTATCTTTTATGTTACTTTTCATAAATTTTGAGTAATCAATATATCCATCAATTTTAGTAGAGTTACTCTCTAAGAGTTGAATAGCTTTTAAAATATCTGCTTCTGTATTTATCTTTTCAAAAGTTGTTGTTGTATTTTGACAAGGAACTCTTTTTAGATTCTTCGATGATGTTTTATTTATTTGAGTAAAAACACCATAAAATAGAAAACCTAATAAGAGTATCATAATAATAACTAAACTATTTTTCATAACTAATCCTTATAATTAATGTATTAAAAAATAGAATAATAACAGATTATTATAAATATGTCAAATGACATATTTATAAGTTTTAGTTATATTATTATTTTAATTGAGAGATTTCTAAATCTATGCTAGAAGTTTTTTTGCTTTGAGATTGTATATTTACTTTATTACTTATGATAACTTGAGAAGGTTTGATGTTATTTGTTTTTACTAAATACTCTTTGATATTTAAAACTCTATTTTTTGCCATAAGTTCTAAGTCTTTTTTTGTGATGTTTTGTTTTTGAATAAGTTGATTTTCTAAGTAGTTTGTATAGCTCTTTATATCTAATTTATCATTTTTCATATATGTTTTTTTAGAGCTTAGTTTCTTATCATATTTTTTGTACATATCCATCATAATATTTAAATACTTTTCTTCATAGTTTCTTATTTGATCATTTGGTATTTCTTCTTTTATTTTTTTATTAAAAATAGCTTTTTTAAGTGCAAACATATCTTTTGTTTTATCATAAGAAGGTACAAGTTTTAAGGCTAAATTTGGTCTTTTATTTAATATTTTTGTAATCTTATCAAGTGTTTCTTTTTGTATTGGTGTTATTTCACTTTTCCCAAACTCAAAGTTTATACTTTTTATCTCATCTGCATCAAATCCAAACATCGCTCCTAACAATGAAAAAGGTGCAGTGATAGCTTTTGTAATTAGATTTGTAAACGCTTTCCATAATACTGAACCTATTTCAAATTTTGGATCATCAACATTCCCTGATACTGGAATATTTAAATCAATCACTCCCTTCGAATCTTCAAGTAGTGCAATTGCTAAACCAAGAGGTAAGGATACAGCATCATCACTTTTTACGTCTTTTCCTAATTCGATTTTTGTAATTACTATTGAATTTTGTGCTTCTAGATCTGACTTTTGAATATTGTAATTTAGATTTAAATCTAGCTTTCCACTATCTAATTCTTTTCCTATAAACTTTGATGTATAAGGAGTAAAGTTTTTCATAGAAATATTTTTAAATATCATATTTACATCAGTAAGAATTTTCATATCATTTGGATTTACAACACCTGTGATTTTTGTTGTTCCATATTTATCTACTACACCGTTTACTTTCAGTTTTGTCTTACTAGCTTTTGTAGTATCAAGTTCTGATATTTGACCATTTAATTTTGAAACAACCGTTTTAAACGCAATAGGTAGGTTTTTATCTTCAAATGCTAATGAAGCATTTTCTATTTTTACAGGCCCAATATTTAATTTAGCCGTACTTTTTGAGTTGTCTTTTTTCTTTTTATCAGCTATTTGCTTTTTCTTTTTTGAAGCTTCTTTTTTTGGAAGAGAGATTGATACTTTTGGATTTATAATACTCGTACTTGCTACACTTATTAAGCCATTTGTATAGCTTTTAATATCTTTTACAAAAATATCAATATTTGAAGTATTTATTTTAGTTTTTTCTTTTGTATTATATATATTTAAAGTAGGTTCTTTTAGATTTAACTTCTTCACTACTATTGATTTTGCATCTTTACTTATATCATCTAAATTTAAAGTGATATTTTGTGCATTTATTAAACTATGATTTTTTTTATTTTCAAGTTGAATAGATGGCTTTGAAATAGATGCTTTTTTGATATCAATATTTGAGCCATTGAGATTGATCGTATTTATATCTAAGTTAAGATTATTTACATCTATTGTTTGTTTTTCTTTTGCTTGTGATATAAAAATTTTATTTATATTTGACTCAAGAGTATTTATAGATGTTTTTAAGTCTTTGAGTTTTATTCCTTTTATTTTAAGAGAAGTATTATTTGTATTTACTTGTAAAGAGTTCTTTTTGTCTTTAAAAATCAAAGCTTTTTTCTTTATATCTAGGCTATTTAATGAAGTTATATTATTTGCTAGTCTTAATGTATTTAGATTTATGTCTAAATCATCTGTATTTACTTCCATAGAGTTCTTTTTATCTTCAAAAGATAAGTTAGGGTTTTTTAGACTTAAACTAGCCAATGAAATATCAGAACCTTTAATATCTATGTTATTTGAATTGATGCTAAAATTTGGATTTTTAACTTCCATATTATTTATGTTATCTTTAAAATCTAAAGTACCATTTGATAGCTGTACATTATCTATATTTACTTTCCAATTGTTTGAAGTTTTTTCTTCTTTTTTAGTTTCTTTTGGAGTATTTATAAGTTTTGCTACATTTAAGCCATCTTTATTTTGAATAAGATTTATAAAAGGTTTTGAAAGACTTACTTGAGATACTTTTATATCCTCTTCTTTTAAATCTAAACTCACTTTTTTTACATCAAACTCTTTTAGTTTGAATATATCTTGTTTTGTATCATTGCTTTTTAGATTTAGATTTGATAAGTTTAGTTTATCTGTAAAAACTTTTAAGTTAAATTCGTCTTTTGTAGTAATGTCAAAGTTTGCTATTAGATCTAATTTTGCTTTTTTATCTAAAGTAAAGTTTAGCATCTCTTTTTCATAATCTAAAAGCTTTTGTAACTCTAAGTTTTCTAGTGTAGCTTTTCCATACATAGTAAAAGGTTGAAGTCTAAAAGCACCTTGAATTAGTAGTTTAGAGTTTTTATTTATATTTAAAGCAAAGCTATTTGATGATAAAGGGTTTCCAAAACTACCTAAATCATATAAAGTATAATTTATATCATCAATTGATAAAAAGAAAGGATCGTTTTCTTTTAGTCTAGTATAGTTTATTTTTGTATCAATTAAAGATAGTTTTGAAACTAAAAAGGCTAAATTATTTTCTTCTTTTGTGGGTTCTTTTTTTATTGGTTCATCTTTTGATGGTTTTAAAAGTTTTGTAAGATTGATTGTTCCATCTTTTTGCTGTATCACATCAACAAATGCACTTTTTAGTGATACATTTTCAATATTTATATGTAATTCAAATAAAGACTGTAAAACTCCAAAATCTAATGCAAATTCTTCAAAAGAAATAGTTGGTTTTTCATATTCACCAAGCCGAAAATCATGGATTTTCGTATTAAAAGTAAAGGGGTTGAAATCTACTTTTTTTATATGGGATTTTAGGGTTAGGTTTTTATCAAGATTTTTTATTAACTGATCTTCTAGGATATAAGGAATAAGTTTAAAACCTATGGTCACATATACGCTTAAAGATATTACGATAGTATAAAATATTTTATCAAATCTACTCATAATCATTGCCTTTTGGTATTCATAATTTTTTTAGAATTTTAATTATTATAGCAAAATAAATCACAATTTCGCTACAATCCCATTATATATAAAAGGAATTAAATGACAGTTATAGAACTATTTCAAAAATTATTAAGATTTAAGTCAGTTACTCCTGATGATGATGGGGCGTTTGATTTTATAGAAGAGTATTTAGGTGATACATGGGAATGTATAAGTGTTGATATGGAAGGTGTAAAAAATAGATTTTATTATAAAAAATTCAACGACAATCCACAACACTTATGTTTTGCAGGACATATTGATGTAGTACCTCCTGGTGAGGGTTGGGAAGTTGATCCTTTTGCTGCTGATATTATCGATGGTGTTATTACAGCACGTGGGACACAAGATATGAAAAGTGGTGATGCAGCGTTTTTATATGCTTGTAAACATGCTGAAAACTTTGATGGGACACTAAGTATTCTTATGACTTCTGATGAAGAGGGTGAAGGAACTTATGGAACTATCAAAATGCTTGAGCATTTAAAAGAGATAAACTTTATACCTCAATACGCAGTTGTAGCAGAGCCTACATGTGAAGATGTATTTGGAGATGCTATAAAAGTAGGAAGAAGAGGAAGTATCAACGGATATATCACTATCAAAGGAAAGCAAGGCCATGCAGCATATCCAGAAAAGTGTATAAATCCAGTACATAACTTCGCTCATGTTTTACCAAAAATAGCAGGACATAACTTAGATGATGGTGATGAATACTTCGCTCCTTCAAAGATGGTAATCACTGATATAAGAGGTGGTATGGAAGTTACAAATGTAACACCAAATGAGTTAAAACTTATGTTCAATGTAAGAAACTCAACAAACACTACAAGAGAATCAGTAGAAGAGTTCATCCATGAAAATCTAAAAGGTTTAGAGTATGACTTTGTGAGCACACAAGGTTCTTTTCCATTTGTAACAAACAAAGAATCAAAAGTAGTAAAAGCTATGGAAAACTCAATCAAAGAAATCACAGGAGTTACTACAAAACACTCAACAGCAGGTGGTACAAGTGACGCTAGATACTTCGGAAGCTTTGGAATAGAAGCCATAGAGTTTGGAGTAATCAACGACACTATTCATAGTGTAGGTGAGAGAACAACAGTAAAAGAAGTAGAAGACTTAGCTGCTGTTTATGTGGACTTGATTAAAAAGTTTTAATCTTTTCACTTGAAATTGCTAGAAGGTAAGAATTCAAGTTCTTACCTTTTTTTATAGTTGAAATTTTTTAACAACAAAAAAGTTGTTAAAAATATTGACAACAAAAAAATTGTCAGTTATAATAACAACAAAAAAGTTGTCAAAGGAAAATTCATGAAAAATTGTGTTGGTCAAGCAGTAAGAGGAAATGATTTCTGGGATAGAAATAGTGAAATATCAATTATTTGGAATAAATTAGATAGTGGTAGTCATATATTACTAGCTGCTCCAAGAAGAGTTGGTAAGACATCAATTATGTTTAATTTGCTTGATAATCCAAAAGATGATTATATCGTTATGTATATTGACACTGAATCAGCAGATAATGAAAATGAATTTTGGCAAAAATTATTCAATGCTTTACAAGAAGAAGATTTTGTAAATAAATTAAAATCATATTCAAATACATTTTTTGAAAAAATAAAAAATATAAGAATTGATAAAATATCAGCATCAGGAGTTACTTTTGGTGATGGCGAAACTTTAGATTATTCTGAAGCATTTGAAAAAATGATTAAAGATTTAGATACTAGTAAAAAGCTAATTATTATGATTGATGAATTTGCTCAAACTGTAGAAAATATAATTAAATATGAAGATACATCAAGTGCTATAAAATTTATAAAAAGACATAGAGAACTAAGACAAAATCAAAAAATATCAAGTAAAGTATCATTTATTTATGCAGGTTCTATTGGATTAGAAAGTGTAGTTTCAAAGTTAAATGGAATGAAACATATAAATGACCTAAATAGTATAAAAGTTAATCCTCTTAGTTTTATTGAGAGTAAGCAATTTATTAGTGTGTTAGCATCAAATCTTGAATTGAATTTAGATGATACAGTAATAAATGAGTTTCTAAAAAGAGTTGAATGGTATATACCTTTTTATATACAACTAATCATTCAAGAAATTAAAACAATAACAATCGAAAATAATATTTATGAAGTAACAGTTGAAATACTTGATAAAGCTATTAATAATGCATTAAATCATAGAAATCATTTTGAGCATTGGAGAAGTAAGTTAAAAGAAGCATTAGGTATAAATGAATTTAAATTTACAAAAGAGATATTAAATCATATATCAGAAAATAATACAATGGAATCGTTAGATATTATTAATATTGGTGTAAGGTATGATTTAGATGATGATGAAGTAAAAGAAATTATTCATTCGCTTATTCATGATGGATACATTAATAATAATGATAATCCAAAAGAATATAGATTTAATTCTCCTATATTAAAAATGTGGTGGTACAAAAATGTTGCAAACTAATAGTTCAAGATATAAATATACTCCAGATGAAATGCCTGAAGATGAATTTTTAAAGAGATTTGTAGTTAGAGAAAAAGTATTTGAAGA
The DNA here is from genome assembly GCF_044841725.1 of Arcobacter sp. YIC-80. Lineage (NCBI taxonomy): Bacteria > Pseudomonadati > Campylobacterota > Epsilonproteobacteria > Campylobacterales > Arcobacteraceae > Arcobacter > Arcobacter sp. YIC-80. The sequence goes on from NZ_JBJBSI010000001.1 coordinate 243,505, forward strand.
GATATTCAAAGATATTAAAGCTTCTGATTATGAGGTGGCAAATCAACATTTTATCATAGTTGGGCAAAGAGGTCAGGGTAAAACTACGCTTTTAAGAAAGATTTTTATAGAAACAAAAAAAGATAAAAACTTATCTAAATTTTTAATTCCCGTAAAATTTGCAGAAGAACAATATCAAATTAGATCTTTATCGAGGTTATGGGAGGAAGTAGCTGACTATCTACAATCTATACATGAAGATATCTTCCCAAATATTTTAGACGATATGGAAGAGTTTTTTGAAGATGATGATTATGAACTAAAAGCTTTTTCATATTTTGAAAAACATATTAAAAAACAAAATAAAAAACTATTAATTCTTGTAGATAATATAGATGAATTAATAGGCAAGTTTTCCCAAAAAGAGCAAAGACGATTTAGAGAGATACTTTTAACTTCTTCATCTTTTAGAATAATTGGTGGTTCAACTAAAATGCTTGAACAACATTATGATTATAGTAAACCTTTTTATGAGTTTTTCAAAATAGTTAAACTAAAAGGTTTTAGTTCAGAAGAGAGTAAAAAGTTTTTATTATCTTATGCAAATACAGAAGAAAAGAAAAAAATAAAAGAAGTTATAGAAAATACACCAGAGAGATTAGAAGTTATAAGACAATTAACAGGTGGAGTTCCAAGAACTTTAGTCATGTTATTTGATATATTTTTAGATGAAGAGGGAACAGCTTTTGATGATTTACTTAAAATTCTTGATGAAGTAACACCTTTATATAAACATAGAATGGATGATTTACCAGATCAGTTACAAGAAATAGTACACACAATTGCTATAAATTGGGATGGTATGTACACAAAAGAGATAGCAAAAAAAACTAGGATGGAAAGTAAAGCAATTTCAGCTCAACTAAAAAAACTTGAAAAATACGAAATTATTGAATCTGATTCTGTTGGAAAAAATAAGATATATAAAATTAAAGAAAGGTTTTTTAATATTTGGTATCTTATGAGATTTGGTAGAAAAAAAGATAGACAAAGAGTTGAGTGGTTAATTGCATTTTTGAATTCGTGGTGTACTAAAGATGAACTGGAAAATAAAGCAATAGATTTTATGACTAGATTAAAAGAGGGAAAAATTAAAGAATCTTATGCTTTTCATATGTGTGAAGCATTATCGTATGCTGAAATTGAAGTTGAAACAGAAAATGAATTAAAATGTGCAACACAAGAGTATCTTGGAAGTATAAATTCTAGTTTAAAAAGAGAACTTTCAAAAAGTGATAAAGTACTTATTCAAGAAATAGATATGTGTTTTTCACAAAAAGATTATAATAAAGCAATAAAACTTCTCAAAAGTTCAAATAAGTCAAGTGATATTATACTTTTTGCTTTATCTAATACTTATTCCTTAATAGGTGATTATGATAATACAATTAAATATATTAAGAAGTTTATGAATTATAAAATGAATTATACTCCATTAGTAATCTCATTTACTTCTGCAAATTTATTATTTTCAACAAATAATTTTGATTATAGTTATAGATTATTTATAGATTCTCTTGATAAATATTTAAATAATTATGAAGAACAAATTATGTTAAATTATCTAATCAGTGATTATTTTGTTTCACTATTTTCTAAAAAACAATATTACAAGGCAAAAGAGTTTTTAGAATTAAAAGAATATAATTTAAAAGAAAAAATAAAACCAATATGGTTCGCACTTATGAAACTTATGGAAGATGAATATCCAAATGAATATAAAAAGATGGGTTCTGAGTTAGAGAGTAGTGTTAATGAAGTATTAGAAGAAATAGAAAAGCTAAGAGATAAAAATAATTAAGTAGGATAATAAATATAAAACAAGTTAGGAAATATAATTGAAATCAATAAAAGCCATACAAAAAACACTACTTCTTTTCTTTTTTATATCTACAGCTTTAGTAGCCAATAACAAAGTTGGATTTACTACTTTTGATGTTTATTCAAAGCATAGAAACTATGATATAAAAACTATGGTTTTTTATCCAAGTCTTGATAAAGAAGAGTTTGTTTTAGGTAAACACAAGCTTTTTGTGTCTCAAAGCCTTGCTTTAGATGGGGCTTTAAAAAAGGGTAAGTATCCTTTGATTTTTTTATCTCATGGGGGTCTTAGAAGTGCTTCTAATCAGATAGATTGGTTAGCGAAGGTTTTAGCCCAAAAAGGTTTTATAGTTTTGCTTACAAGAAGTAAACTTGATAAAAAAACAGCTTTTTATGAGCCTTGGTTTAGGGCAAATGATATGTTTATATCTTTTGAAAAGCTAAAAGAGACTGAAAAATTTAAAGATAGTATTGATTATGAAAACATCAATTCTGTAGGTTTTTTACTTGGGGCTACTAGTTTAGCTTTGTTTTCATCTGCTAAGTTAAATATTGAATCATATAAAAATCAGTGTTTAAATACTCAAAGTTTAGATTGTACTTGGTATAAAGAAAATGGTATAAATTTAAAGAGTTTTGATATGAATTTCATAGAAAATATAGAAGTGTCACTGCCAAGTAAAAAAGTAGTTTTATTTGATATGGAATACTCAAAAATGTTTGATAAAAATAGCTTGAAATATGCTATGTCAAATTTTTTATTTGTAAACTTATCAGATCAAAAGGTATTAGATAATAGTCATTTTAAAGATGGTTTTTTATACAAAAATATAAAAAATGCAAATGTTTTTAGTTCTTTTTCCTTATGTACAAAAAAAGGTGAAATAATATTAAAAGGTACAAATGAAAAGCCAAATTTATGTTCTCAAAAAAGTATTGAAAAAAGAGATTTTCATGATATAATCATGACTGAAATATTATCATATTTAATCATTGAAAAGGAAGTATTATGAAGTCATTAAGTCCAAATTTAGCGGTAAAAGATATAAAAGAAAGTGTTGCTTATTATCAAAATAACTTTGGTTTTGAAATTGAGATGTTGGTTGATTCTTTACAAGAAGATTTTAATCCTGTAGTTAAAGAAGAGAAAGAGTATATTTGGGCACTTATAAAAAAAGGTGATGTTTCTTTGATGTTACAAGAAAAAAATAGTATGAAAGAAGATATTGGTAATTTCTTTAATGACATCTCAGCCTCAATAACTTTATATATAGAAGTTGATGATGTAGAGTCTTTATATGAAAAAGTAAAAGAAAATGTAGAAATATTAAAACCTGTTTATGAAACTTGGTATGGGCAAAAAGAATTTTATATAAAAGACATAAATGGTTATATCTTAGGTTTTAGTTCAAAAGCCTAAATAAAATGAAAAATGGTATTTTAGATATATCTTTTGATATGAAATCTTATGAAGAAAAATACTTAAAAGAAGTAGTAAATCTCTTTACAAATACTGTACACAATATAAATAAAAAAGACTATACAAAAGAGCAATTAAATGCTTGGGCAAATAAAAGTATAGATTTAAAAGCATGGAAAAATAGGCTTAAAACTTCAAATACTTATTTGTGTATGCTTGAAGATGAAATTGTAGGTTTTTATATTTGTGAAGATGATTATATTGATTGTTTTTATGTTCATCATGAGCATCAAGGTCTAAAAATAGGGAGGTTTATGATAGAACAGATATTTAAAAATGCAGATAATCATGGTATTAAACTATTGAGAGTTGATGCAAGTATTACAGCAAAATCTTTTTTTGAGAAGTTTGGTTTTAAAGAAGTAAAAGAAAATCATATAAAAAGAGAAAATCAAACTCTTATTAACTATTCTATGATAAAAGACATGAGTAATTAAAAGGAAAAAGATTGAAACTAAAGATACCTGAAACTCAAAGCTTCTCATATTTGAACTATATTCAAAAAGAGCCACAGCATAAAAACGAAGTTTTACTAGAATCAAATGTCTTGATACTTGTAATAAAAGGTACAAAAATCCTTCACTTAAATGATAAAGATATGTATGTGGATGAGAATCAGTTTTTATTTCTAAAAAGTGGAACTTATGTGATGAGTGAAGTTTTAGATGAGTATTATGAAGCTATGTTGTTTTTTTATGAAGACTCTACACTTTTAGATTTTATCTCAAAATATAATATATCTTTTAAAGATGAAAACCTAAAAGAAACGGACATATTAAGTTTTGAAAAGACACAAGAGCTTAGTATCGTTATGAACTCTACTTGTAACTATGTAAAGACTTTAAAAACAACAAATAAACAAATCATAAAACTAAAACTAGAAGAGGCTTTTTTAAATATCTTAAACAGTAAGTACTCAAATGAATTTAAAAGCTTTTTATACTCAATCTATAAAGACAACTATTTTAAATCTTTTATAGAAAACAACTTTTCTTATATAGATAGTATTTTAGACCTATCTTATCTTTTAAAAATGAGTGATATATCTTTTAGACAGAAATTTAAAGAAGTTTATAAAACAACACCTAAAAAATGGCAAACAAAAAAAAGACTGCAAAAAGCAAAGATACTTTTAGAAAATAGTGATAAAAATGTAAGTGAAGTTTGTAAAGAGTGTGGCTTTGATAACTTATCTTGGTTTATACAAGTTTTTAAAAAAGAGTATAACTTAACTCCAAAACAAATAAAAAACAACAAAAATTAGTTTTTTTCTAGTATTTTTTTATAATATTTTAGTTTATAATAACACTATCTTACAAAAAGGATGAATATGAAAAAAATATTATTATTACTAGCATTTAGTTTTATTTCACTGTTTGCTGATAATTTTACTTTAAAAAGTGATACTTTAAAAGGACAACTTACAAAAACTCAAGAGTTTAATGGTTTTGGATGTACAGGTAAAAACACATCTCCACATCTTTCATGGGAAAATGCACCAAAAGGTACAAAGTCTTTTGCCATAACTGTTTATGATCCAGATGCTCCAACTGGTTCTGGTTGGTGGCACTGGGTAGTTTTTGATATACCTAAAGATACTATGAGTTTAGAAAAAGATTTTGGTTCAAAAGAGCATAAAGATATAGTTCAAAGTGTTACAAACTATGGAAAAGGTGGTTTCGGTGGTGCTTGTCCTCCAAAAGGAGATAAAGCTCATAGATATATCTTTACAGTATATGCTTTAGATACAGATAAACTTGGCTTAGATAAAAACACAAACCCTGCAATTGTAGGTTACTACTTAAACAACCACGCAATAGCAAAAGCTTCACTAATCTCATACTATAAAAGATAATACATCGCCTTTTGGGCGATGTATTTAACAATTTAGTTAAAAATATTTTAAAAATACATATATCTTTATATAAGGAAGAAAACTTATATAATTTAAAAGTTTTCTTATACTACAGCTATTTTTATTTTATTAGAATATCTTAAAATAATTATAAAAAGGAGTATATATGAAATCAAAAAGATATGAAGATGGTTGGAATAAATTAAAAGAAGTAGATGGCAAAGCAGGTGAAAAAGTAATTGAGTCACTTAAAAATATAGCTCCTGATTTTGCTGATCTTCTTATAGAGTTTCCTTTTGGTGATATTTATACAAGAAATAAACTTGATTTAAAATCAAGAGAAATAGCTACAATTTCAGCACTTACAGTTATGGGAAATGCAAAACCTCAATTAAAAGTGCATATTCAAGCAGGTTTAAATGTAGGCTTAACTAAAGAAGAAATTATAGAAATTATCATACAAATGAGTGTTTATGGTGGTTTTCCTTGTGCTTTAAACGGGCTTTTTGCAGCAGAAGAGGTATTTAGTAATGAATAAAATAATTATTACTCTCTTATTACTTGTAAATATAGGCTTATCAAATAATCTTACTAAATTATCTTCTTCATTATCCTCTCCTATTGGTATGGCTTTTGACAGTAAGGGAGTTTTATATATAAGTAATTGGAGTAGTGGAGAGATATTAAGTTTTAAAGATAAAAAAATAGATGAATTTATATCAAATGTACCTTCTCCTTCTGGACTTGCTATAGATAAACATGATAGAATTTATATAGCTAGTTATAGTAAAGGTGAAATTTATAGAGTAAATAAAAATAAAAAGTTAGAGGTATTTTTATCTGGATTATCTATTATTGCAGGGATATATTTTGATTTTGATGGAAATTTATTGGTTGCTAGTAAAAATACAGGGGAAATACTAAGCGTTTCTCCCAATAAAAAAATTAAAGTATTAATTTCAGATGGTTTAACTACTCCTGTTGCTGCAATACAAATTTCACAAAATGAATTTATTGTAAGTGATATAAGTGGATTTATTTATAAGTATGATAAAAAGCTTAAAAAGTTAACGTTACTTACAGATAAATTGAATTCTCCAGCTATAGGACTAGTATATAAAAAAGGTTATGTTTATGCAGCAGATTATGGTGGATATGGAATCTATAAAATCTCTTTAAAAGATAATAGTGTTCGTATGATTGAAAAGAGTTTGAAAAGTCCTGTAGGGCTTACTAGTAATAAAGACAGTTTTTTTATAGGCACTTGGGGTGATAATAGTTTGTATAATTTAAAATAGAACTTAAAAGAGAAATATGAATGATATAGTTTTACCAAATTTTATATTTGAAAATAGAGATAAATATAAAATCATTGAAAATAAAAACATAATACTAGCAAAGTCTTTAATTTATAAAAATGAAAAAATGTTATTAAGAAACAATATGCATTTAATGATTTTATTAATTAAAGGCGGGAAGTTATTACATTTACAAAAAAAAGATATAAAAATTAATTCAAATGATATTTTATTTTTATCTCAAGGAAACTATTTTATGAGTGAAATAGAGGGTCATAATTATGATTTTGAATCAATACAAGTTTTTTTTGATGATAATTATATTTTTGATTTTATAAATAAATATCATCTTAAAATTAATAATAATATTGAAACAAAAATTTTAAATATAAAAAAAGATGATTACACAAACTTATGCATAGATAGTATAAATCTTTATTTTACAAATAATTTTAATAATCAAGAAAAATTAATAAACCTAAAACTTGACGAACTTTTTTTATATTTATTTATAAACAAAAAGTTTAATTTTGACACTTTTTTAAATGATATATTATCAAGAAAAACATCAAGAGTAAAATATATATTAGAATCCAATATGGATATAATTTTCAATATTGAAGATATGTGTAAACTAACAAGATTAAATAGCAAAGCTTTAAGAAAAGAAATGAATAGAGTTTTTAATCAAAATCCAAAAGAATGGTTAGATAAAAATAGATTAGCTAAAGCTGTTTATCTACTTAAAAATAGTGAAAAATCAATTAGTGAAATTTCAGTTGAAGTTGGTTATTCAAGTGTATCTTGGTTTATTATTCAATTTAAAAAATATTATAAAATCACACCTTTAAAATTTAGAGAACAATACCTATAAAATATCAAATTCTTTTTATATTCTTTTGCTACTATTACATAAATAAAAAATAAAAGAGAAATATGAAAGTAAAATACTTAGAAAAATTCTATGTAGCAGGTATTACTACAAGAACAAACAACGAAACAGAACTAAATGAAGAAATAGCAAAAATACCAGATTTATGGCAAAAATATGTTGATGATAATATCGAATCAAAGACATTCAACAAAGCAAAAAGCTTCGCTATGTATGGACTTTATAACAAATATGAAAGTGATGTAAACTCTGATTATGATTATACTGTAGGAGTAGAAGTTACTAAACCTAAAAATGCAATCACAATTGAAAAAGATAAATATTTAGTATTTACAAAAAAAGGCGAGTTACCAGATGTAGTAATAGATGCTTGGCATGATGTTTGGAACTATTTTAGTTCAGATGAGTGCGAATATGAAAGAACATACAACTTTGACTTTGAAAAATATGAAGAAGATGAGCAAATAGAGATTTATATTTCTGTAAAATAGATAACTTAAAAGAAGAGTTGATATGCACTATTTAGAAAGACTAAAAGATATAGAAGCTGAGTTTTTAGAACAATATCCAAAAGGCTTTAAGGATGAGTACTTTTTTCCAACTATGAAAAAGTTTAAGCCTGAAAAGCTTGAAGAGTTTGCAAAAGAAGCTTTGAAAAAAGAGAATTTTTCAAATCCAAATTTAATAGTTGAAAACTTTTATAAAGTTATTCAAAAATCAGTTATGGTATCGCTGTTTGATAAACTTAAACTAAAAGATGCATTAGCTACTTTAAACTCTTATGAAAAAGATATGTTAAGTATTGAAATTTATGAACTTTTATATGGAAATAAAAAAGAAGGTTTTGAGGGATTAGTTGAGTTTTTAGCTGAATATAGACTTGCTAAATGGACTATAATAAGTGTAGTACCTTATTATTTAAAAAGACAAAGCGAATATTTTATAAAGCCAACAACTACAAAAAATATCATAAAATATTTTGATTTAAAAGATATTGTTTACAAACCAAAACCTAGTTTTGAATTTTATGAAAAGTATTCAAAACATTTAGATGATATGAAAAAAAACGTTCATCCATCAGTGAAATTTGACAATGCTGTTTTTACAGGTTTTCTAAGAATTGCTATTGAAATGGGTGAAGAATAAAAGGAAATAAATGCTAGATTTACCAAATTGTCCAAAATGTAATTGTGAATATACTTATGAAGATGGAAGTTTAATCATCTGCCCTGAGTGTACACATGAGTTTACAAAAGAGGATTTAGAAGAAAAAGAGTTTACTGTAAAAGATGCAAATGGTGCAATACTAAGAGCAGGGGATGATGTAACAGTTATAAAAGATTTAAAAATCAAAGGTAGTTCTTCTGTAGTAAAAGTTGGTACAAAAATCAAAAATATTAGATTAGTTGATAGTGCTGATAATCATAATATCGATTGTAAAATACCAAAAGTTGGAGCTATTAAAATAACTCCAAAATATGTAAAAAAGTCTTAGCCTATTTCTTCTACGAAATAGCGTCCTTTTTTTTCTTTGATATGAAGTTTAGTATCAAAGATTTCTGATAAGTTTTGACTTGTTAGTATTTCTTTTTTCTTACCACTTTTATAGATAGTGTTTTCATGTATAAGTGCGATATTGTCAATCTCTTCAAAAATTTCTTCTAAGTGATGAGTTACTAAAATAATAGAGCAGTTTTTAGATAACTTTTTTAACATCGCTATGAAATTTATTTGAGCTTTTATATCCAATCCAACAGTAGGTTCATCTAAAATAAATGCTTTGGGTTCATGTATTAAAGCTCTAGCAACTATACATTTTCTAAGTTCTCCTGTAGACATAGTAGATACTTTTTTTTCTTTTAAATGTTCAATTTGTAAGAAGCTCATTACTTCTTGGGCTTTTTTGTGTTGTTCATCTGTAAAGTCTTGATGAGAAAAAATCCCAATTGAACTATAGTATCCACTAAGTGTTACTTCATAAGCATTTAAGTATGAACCTGATGTTGAGAAAAAATTATGTAAATCATTAGTTATAATTCCCAGCTCTTTTTTGAGCTCAAAAATAGAATAGTTACTTTTTCCTAAAATCTCTTTTTTAAATTTATTTGTTCTTCTTGGATGAAGTTCTGATTGTATTATTTTCATCAAAGTTGATTTTCCAGAACCATTTGCACCAAGTATTGCCCAATGTTCATTTTCTTTTATTTTTAATGTCACATCTTTAAGTACTATCTTTTCGTTATAACCTACGTTAATATTTTCAAAATCTATTATATTCATAATAACTCCAATTAAAAATAAATTTTATCTTAAAAAACTTAACCAAAAATATTCTAATGGATATAAAAATACTATTGTTATAAATGCAAGTAGAAGTATTATTTTTAACATATCTCTTTGTTTGATTTGAGACAATGCAAGTCCCACTGCTAATGGTGGAGCCTGAAATGGAAAAAATACATTTGAAAAAGCTGCTATTTGCATCATAAAGATTTCACTTAAACTAAAACCACTTATTTGGCTTAACTGTTGGGCAATAGGAGTAAATATCGCTGGTATTGTTGGTTGTGTGATGACTATACCACTAACTGACATAAAAGATGTAAGAGATATATAGTTTAAAATTTCTAAATCAAATGCTTCATATTTATTTACAAAAGAAGCAAAACTATTTTCTAAAAAGTTATTGCTAGCTACGATTGAACCTAAACTAATAATAGCAACTACATATATCAAAGAAGAGAAATTGATAGTATTAAAATCTTTGGCTTTTATGATATTTATAGTAGGGTAGGCTAAAAATAAAACACCTACAATAGCTATAATACTTGGTGAGACTTGATGTATAAAGTCAGTCATCCAAAATGCAAGCATTGTAAAAATAGTAGCTAAAACTACTTTTTCATCTTTTGAAAAGGCTTGTGTCTCTTCTTTTTTTAGTTTATTTTTTATTTCATCTTTAAAGAAATAGTAAACTAAAGATACAATAATTATATTTTTTATAAATCCAAGTACTAAAAAGTTTGCTACAAAATAGTAAGAAAAGAGTAGTTCATAGTTATATATTTCTTTTGTAAGACCTGCAAGTATCATATTTGGTACATTTGCAGGTAAAATAGTAAAAGCAGGTAAAGATGTACTTAAAATAAAAGTTAGCATAATTCCTGTGTAGCCTTTATCCTCTTTTTCAAAGCCTAAACTAGAAGCTAAAGCAATAGCTAAAGGTACAACTAAAACAATTCTAACTACACTTGATGGCATAACAAAACTAAATAAAACAGCAAAAATAGATATATAAATCAAAAGTTTTACATAAGTAAGATTTTCGATATTTGAAAATAAATTTGTGAACCTTTGAGTTAAACTTGTGTTTTTTATAGCAGTTGCTATTAGCATACCTGCAAATACCAACCAAAATGCTCCTGATGAAAAACCTGAAAAAATAATATCTTTACTAGCTAATGAAAAAGCAAATGCTGTAAACAAAAAAATCAAAGAACTAAAATATAAAGGTACAAGGTTTGTAGCCCAATATACAATAGTCGTAATAATCAAACTAAGTAAGATTAAGTCTTTTTGTTCTTCAATAAAATTAAATAAAATCAGATAAATAAAAATGGGGATAAAAATAAATAAAATATTCTTAAACATAAAATTCCTTTTGTTTTTAAAGAATATTACTGGTTTTACAAATTTTTGTATTGTAATATTTTGAACATCTTTTAGATATTTTTATATTTTGTAGGAGTTATACCATGGTATTTTTTGAACTCTTTAGTAAAATGAGCTTGATCATAAAAACCACATTCAAGTGCTAGTTGGGATAAACTTTCATAGTTTGTTAGAAGTTTTGTTGCTTTGGAAACTCGTAAAAAATTTATAAAAGTTTGAGGAGTTAAACCTATAGACTTTGAAAAAACTCTATGAAAATAGTATGGATTCATATTCATAACTTTTGCCATATCATAAAAGCTTAACTCTTTTAAATCATATTTTTCTTCTTTAAAAAATTTAAACAAATCTTCAAATTTTTCATTTTCTATTGTTTTGATTTTTTCTTTATATGTCATATATTTTTCACAAAATATGGTGATAAAGTCTATGATTTCATTGTCAAAAACTTTTTCATAAGTCAAAGTATCTCTTATGATTTTTTCTAAGTAACTAGCTAAATCATCATCTTTTATGAAATATTCTTTAAAAGTAAAATTGCTTTTATTACATATACTTTTAGCAATCTCTTCAAAAAAATCTTTAGGTATAAAACAAGTAAGAAATTGCCATTTTTCATCAATATTTATAGTTTTACAAGAGTGAACAGTATTTGGAGGAATAAGACATAACATTCCTTTTGTTACTTCAAAATCTTGACTATCCATATTAAAATAGTTTTTCCCTTCTAAACAAATTCCTATCATATATTTATCATCATGAATATGTTTAGAAAAAGTATGTTTCTTATGAATAAATTTAAATGTTAATTTATGATTTTGAAAAGTTATCTCTTTCATAATAGAATTTTTTAGCATAATTTTCCTATAAATCTTAATCTTTTAAGGACTTTCTTATTCTACTTAGATGAGTTGCTGATATTCCAAGATATGTAGCAATATGATATTGTGAGAGTCTAGGTAAAATATGTTTAAACTCTTCTAAGAATCTCTCATATCTAAGTTTTGCATCTTCTAAAACTAAAGCATAAGTATTATGATCTTTTTGTAATATCCAGTGTTTTTCTAAATATAAAATATGATACATCTTTAAATCATCAGCTTTTTTTAGAAGCTCTCTATATTTATCATGTTTTATATCAACTACAATTGAATCTTCTAAGGCTTGTACACAAGAATCAACTTCACTATTTGTAAGAAGTGCAACCATAGGACCATAAAATCTTGTTTCCCAAAAAAAGTTTTTTGTATACTCTTCACCGTGTTCATTTATACTAAAAGTCCTAAATAAGCCTTTATAAACAAAAGATATTTCATTTACATTATCATATAAATCAAAGGCATAGTCACCTTTTTTGATATTTCTTATTGTGCAAATTTTTTTTAACTCACTCCAAGTTTCATTTGAAATAGTAGAATATGAGTTTAATGTTGCATTTAATTTTTCTAATATTTTTTCTTCATTCATTCTGAAATAGTAGCCAAAAAATCAATCTATGTAAATGACAAAAGAATGATCTTTTTATAAACTATAAATAAAAAAGGATTTGTATGAATCAAAATATACAAGCACATATATTAGTATTTATAGCAACAGTTTTAGTAGCTTTATCTTTTATAATATCAGGTAAATTATCAGGAATAATAAATCCCATTTCATTAACTTTAGGGAGATTTGTTTTAGCTTTTATAAGTTTATTACCAATTATTTTAATTATAAAAAAATATAGAATAAAAATCAAAACAAGTTTTATAAAAGGACTTAAAATAAGTTTCTTTTATAGTTTATATTTTATTTTACTTTTTAGAGCTTTAGAAGATACAACAGCTTTAAATACAGCTACTCTTTTTACTTTAGTACCCTTAGTTACTGCTATATTGGCAAACTTTATTTTTAAGGACAAACTAAATATTTTAAAACTTTTTATATATTTATTAGGAATGATTGGTACAACTGTAGTTATTTTTGAAGGTAATATTCAAAGATTAATAGAACTTAGTTTTAATCATGGAGATTTGATTTTTTTATTTGGAGTTTTATCTATGGTATTATACTCAATAAGCGTGAAGTTTTTTTATGAAAAAAATGACGAAGTGTTAAGTATAACTTTAATGACTTTATTTGGTGGTATTATTTGGATGAGTTTAGCTTTGGTATTATTAGATATTCCTTTACAGTGGCAAAAACTTCAAGGTGAGAACTTTTGGTATATGATATATTTAAGTATAGGAGCTACACTTATCACTGTTTTTTTATATCAAAAAGTAACAGTTATTTTAGGCCCAAATAAACTTATGGCTTATGTATATTTAAATCCTGCTATTGTTGCTTTTTTGATGTATTTCATAGAAAATCAAAAAATAAATATATATACTTTTTTTGGCATTTTGCTATCAATTTTTGCTACTATTATATTATTAAAAAAAAGCAATGAAATAAAATAAAAAGGCTTACTTATGATATATGGAACAGCATGGAAAAAAGAAGAAACTTCAAAACTAGTTGAACAAGCTCTTGTTTGTGGTTTTAAAGCTGTTGATACAGCATGCCAACCAAAACATTATAGAGAAGATTTAGTAGGCGTTGGTTTAGAAAATGCTTATAAAAAGGGTATAAAAAGAGAAGATATTTTTATTCAAACAAAGTTTACTCCAATAAATGGTCAAGATGAGAATAATATGCCTTATTTAGCTTCTGATGATATATTAACTCAATTAGAAAAATCATTTATGAAATCAAAAGAGAATTTAAAGACAGATTTTATTGATTCATATCTTGTTCACTCTCCATTTGGGCCAATTGAAGATTTAATAAAAGTTTTTAAAACAATGGAAGAGTTTGTACAATGTGGTCAGGTAGGGCAAATAGGGATTAGTAATTGTTATGATTTAAATTTACTTATTTACTTATATAATATTTTGGAGGTAAAACCAAAAGTTGTTCAAAATAGATTTTATAAAGATAGTGACTATGATAAACAAATAAGAGAATTTTGTAGACAAAAAGATATTACATATCAAAGCTTTTGGTCACTTACAGCAAATCCACATCTTTTAAGTAGTATAGAAGTTCAATCTCTTGCTATAAAATATAACAAAACAGTTCCTCAAATTTTTTATAGATTTTTAAAACACATTGGAATTACACCTTTAAATGGAACAACATCAAAAAAGCATGTAGAAGAAGATTTGGATATATTGAATTTTAAACTAGAAGATGAAGAAATACGTCAAGTAAATGCTTTATTATAAAAATAAGTACTTTAAAAGTACTTATTTTTTAATTTAGTTTTTCCACTTTACTTTGGGAGGATTGTATGTATTGATTTTTTCAAGTAGCTCTTTTGGCTCTGAAGTTTTTATTAGCATTTCTGAGTATTCTTTTTTCATAAAACCTTCTTGACACATATTATCAATCATAGAAAATAAATTGTCATAAAATCTATTTGTATTATAAAAAGCACAAGGTTTATTGTGATATCCAAGCTGTGCCCATGTCCAAACTTCAAATATTTCTTCAAAAGTACCAATTCCACCAGGAAGTGCTACAAAAGCATCAGCCATATTAGCCATAGTAGCTTTTCTTTCATGCATATTTTTTACTATTTTTAATTCAGTTATTCCTGTATGCCCAAGCTCTTTACCTTGTAAATCCTCAGGTATAACTCCATATACTTTTCCACCATTTTGCATTGCAGTTGAAGCTATTACTCCCATAAGACCAACATTTCCACCACCATATACTATATCAATGTTATTAAGTGCTAAATATTTACTAAGTTGTTTTGCAGCATTAGAATAAACTTCATTATCTCCAATACTTGAACCACAAAATATTGCTATTTTCATTATAAGAATCCTTAATTTAAAGATAGACTTACTTTAACGCGAATAAAGTTAAAACCCAGTTAAAGATAATATAAAAATATCTTTCTTGACATCTTTAAAAAAAGATATTATAATTTTACCAAACAATCGTTTGGGAAAAATATGGCAATAAAAAAAACATCAAGAGAAGAGATTTTACAAAAAGCTATTATACTTTTTAAAAAAAGAGGTTATTCAAATACTTCAATAGCAAATATTGCAGAAGAATGTGGTCTTATAAAAGGAAGTCTTTATCATCATTTTAAAAGTAAAGATGAAATAGGTTTGGAGTCATTAAAGTATATACATGAGTATTTTGATAAAAACGTTTATCAAATTGCTTATGATGATACTTTAAATAGTAAAGAAAAAATCAAACTGTTTGTAAAAAAAGTTGATGATTATTTCTTAAATAGTGAAGGTGGTTGTTTATTAGGCAATCTTGCTTTAGAAGTTTCTTATGAAAATAAAGAGTTTAAAATACTTATTAAAGAGTATTTTTTAGCATGGGAAAATGCTTTATTTAACATATTTAAAAATAAATATACAAATGATGAAGCAAGAAGATTATCAAGGGAGTGTGTTTCTTTAACACAAGGAGCTATTATGCTTATGAATCTTTACAATAGTAAAAAAGATTATTTAAGCGTTGGAGAAAAAATTATCAATCTAGTTTGATGATTTTTTTTAATCTATTTAATCAAACAATCGTTTGGTTGTAAAGGAAAATTATGAATTATTTGAAAAAATTTAAAGGACAAGGAGTTGCTCTTCCTAATAGAGTACATATAAAAGAGGTTTTATTTGCATTTATTGGTGGTTTTGTTGCTATAAGTATTATAGGATATATGACAGAAAGTTTTAATAATTTATTAGTATTAGGTTCTTTTGGAGCCTCTTGTGTACTTATTTTTGCTTATGAGAAAAGTCCATTTTCTCAACCAAGAAATGTAGTTTTTGGACATATACTTGCAACATTTGTAGGATTATTTTTCTTTCATTTTGTATCACAAGAGTGGTGGAGTATGGCTTTAGCTTTAGCTACTGCAATTTCAGCAATGATATTGACAAAAACAGTTCATCCTCCAGCTGGTTCTAATCCATTAATTGTTTTTTTACTTGCAGCAAATTGGGACTATTTAATATTTCCTACTTTATTTGGCTCTATAATTTTAGTTTTAACAGCATTATTTTATATAAATTTATACAAAAACAGAAATTATCCACAGTATTGGTAGGAAAAGATGAATATTTTTACAAAAGAACATAATGAATTAAGAGAAAAACATAATACAAAAAATATGTTTGAATACTATTTTGATACCATAGTAAATGATGAAATAGACAAGTCTTTAGCTAATTATTTGGAAGCTTTAGAGTATTTCTTTTTTGCAACGTCAAATAAAAATGGGAATACAAATGTAAATTTTAAAGGTAAAAAGTCTAAATATTTAATAAAAGTACTTGATGAAAAAACGCTTATTTTCCCTGATTATATTGGAAATGGAATATTTCATGGTGCAGGAGATATTTTGAGTAATCCAAATGTTGGATTATTATGTATAGATTTTTTAAATGATATAAGAGTTAAAATATCAGGAACTGCAGAAATAATAGATAATAAAAAAGAACTTTCAAAATATATGGATTTGTTTGATTCTTATGATATACAAAGAGTTATTGAAGTAAGGGTAAACTATATAATACCTAATTGTTCAAATAATTTAAGCATAGTAAGAGAAAGTATTTTGAAAAATTATAACTAGTAGAAAACCTACTAGTTATTTTACTTGTACTCCATAAGATTGAAGCATTTGTACCCAATTTACTTTATTACCATCTTTATCAAAAACAGCTGGTGTTCCTTGAACTCCAAGTTCTTGTCCAATTTTTATTTGTTTATCAAGATTTGCTTCTAATTGTCTTAATTTTTTTGGATCAATTTTTCTATTTTTAAAAGCAGGTGTATCTTTTGTAGTATTTACCATAGCTTTGATTTTTTCAGCTTGTGTTTTTTGACTCATAATATAAAGTGAGATATCTTTTGCATTTGCATGAAAATCTAAAGGAAAATAAAACACATTTATCTTAACTTTATCTTTTACTTGCTCTAAATATGATTCAAACTTTTTACAATATGGACACTCAGGATCTGTAAATAAGTAATATTCATCTTTTCCTGTCCCATAAGTAAAGGCTTGGTTTCCTTTTGCACTTGATAAGTCAGCTGGAACAGTAAGCTTTGATCCATCTGTTGTATTTAATACATCACCAGCAATTAAATACTTTTTATCTTTAGTTAAATAAATTTCATCTATCTTACCTCTAACTTCAACTCTTAATAGATATAGGCTTTGTGTATCATAAGCTTTTTTAACTTTTATATTTACACCTTTAAAAAGTTCTAAGTTTTCTATTTTTTTGATTTCATCTTTATTAAGCTCTGTTGCTGCGTTAAGTCCTGTTGTCAATGCTAACGCTAATAATAAATTTCTAGCAGTTTTTATCATATATTTTATCCTAATTAAAAAATTTATCAAATCATACAATGTTTATGTTTAGTATTTATAAAAACAATAAGAAAAAATATATAAATTTTTATATTTAAGTAAAACTTATATTTAATTATATAAGTATACTTATAATATATGTTGTTAAAAATGAAAAAATAATTCCATATCCAACTATGGCTGTACTTAATCTTGGAGCTAATCCTGCCATTGAAGCTATTGCTCCTGCTGTAATCATTGGAGCCATTCCTGCTTCAAAAATTGAAGTGATACCTGCAAGATTATACCAATTAAATAAAAGACAAATAGCATAGGCTATAAGTGGTGCTAAAATTAGTTTTATAAGTAAAGCAATACTAAGTGGTTGTAAATCATTTTTTGGTAATTTAAATTGAAGTTGTAAACCAACTGCAACAAGTGCAACAGGAACTAAAGTATTAGCAAATTTAGTTAAAACTTCAGTAATTAGAGGATGAAACTCTTGCCCAAGTAGCAAAAGTGCAAACATCAAAGCTATAAATGATGGAAAAGTTATTATTTTTATAACTATTACTTTTGGATGAATATTCCCACTTGAACTATAATATGCTGTAACAAAAGTACCATAAGCAGCTAAGGCTAAAAATGTACCTAATTGATCATATATCAGAACATAAGGTAAAGCTTGAGAACCTAAATATAACTCAATAATAGGAATACCCATTATTGAACTATTTGTTAAAATTGCTACTAAAAGTAAACTTCCCGTAACTTCTTTTGACCAAGATAAAACTTTTGAAAATAACAAAACAATAATTACGGATATTCCCATAACTAACCATGCAATGATTGTAGGTATTAATACATCAAATGAAAATGTAAGTTTTGGAACTTGAAGTAATATTATTGCTGGAAGGGGAATATAAATAATATATTTATTTAATATATTTGAGGTTTCTTCTGGAAATATCTTAAATTTTTGTAAGATATAACCAGCAAGAATAGCAATTGCAATTAATGCAAAGTTACCCATTATTTTTTAAAGCCAATTTTTTTTGATACAGCTACTTCACAACAGGCACCATCATCTGTGATTTCACCATGCTCTTTAGCATAAGAAATCCCCCATTCATACATCTCTTTTAGTACGGGTCTTAATCTTTTCCCTGCAGGAGTTAAAGAATAAACAACCTTTGGAGGAACTTCTGGAAATACTTCTCTATTTATTATATTTTTTTCTTCTAATTCTTTTAATTTTACAGTTAAAGTTTTCTGAGTAATCTCAGGGATACTTTCGTGTAAATCTTTAAATCTTTTATTTTCTTCTAATAAGTGCCATATAATAGATAGTTTCCATCTATCATTAAAAATATCTAAAGTTACTGCAACTGAGCACTTATATTCTTTATCATTTACTATATACATAAAATAAATCCTTTCTAATTGTTATTATATCATAAATTATATTTAATTCTATTACTTACCTAAAGTAAAGTAAGTTAAAATTAAGTTTATAAGGTATATAATTTTCAAAATTAAACAAGGATTTTCAATGAAAAATGTTTTGATTATAAATGGACACCAACATTATGATGTAGTTGCAAAAGGGGAGCTTACTGCTACTTATATCAATACAGCTACAAAACTTTTAGAAGAAAAAGGTTTTACTGTAAAGACTACTCATATTGAAAAGGGTTATGATATAAAAGAAGAGGCAGAAAAGTTAGTTTGGGCAGATTATGTGATTTTTCAATATCCAGTATATTGGATGAGTATGCCTTGGATTGCAAAAAAATATTTTGATGAAGTTTTAACTCAAGGAGTTCATTACTCAAGTGATGGAAGAAGTAGAGAAGATGCTTCAAAAACTTATGGAAGTGGTGGATTATTAAATGGTAAGTATATGTTATCTTTAACTTATAACTGTCCAGTTTCTGAATTTGATAATGAAAAAGGTTTCTTTGATGGTTTATCTTTAGATGAAGCTCATGTTGCTGTTCATAAGATCTTCCAATTTTGTGGAATGACTCCACTAGAGAGTTATGCAGTGCATGATATTTTCAAGGGTGATTTAGATTTAGATGCAGAGTTATCTAAGTTTACAAATATTTTAGAAAATAACTTTAAGGCTTAATGTTATGAGTCAAGTTATAATAGTTGCTAAGTTAAAAGTAAAAGAAGAGTTTTTAGATGAAGTTTATCAAGAGTTGGTTAAACTTCATTCAAATACACACAAGTTTGATGATGGTTGTATTCAATATGATTTACACCAGGATACAGAAGATAAGTACTCATTTACTTTTGTTGAAACATGGGCAAATCAAGAGGCTTTATCAAATCATGAGAAAAAAGAACATTTTATCTCATTTGTAAATGCTTTAGAAGATAAACTTGAAAGTTTAAATATAGACAAATTAAAAAAACTAGATATATAAGGATTTAAAGATGGAAAAAACTTTTATGGAAGCAATGGATTTTAGACATGCTTGTAAGGTATTTGATGAAACAAAAAAAATTTCAAATGATGAAATCAATTTTATATTAGAAGTCGCTCGTAAATCTCCTTCTTCTTTTGGTATGGAGCCTTGGAAGTTTTTAGTTATCACAAATGAAGATTTTAAAGCAAAAATTAGACCTGCTTGTTGGGATCAAGTACAAATTACATCTTGTTCTCATTTAGTGATTATTTTAGCAGCAATTGAGGGTGTTAAACCTGAGTCAGGAATTCCAAAAAGGAAATTTGGAAGAAGAGAAATGCCAGAAGAAAAACTGAACTTTTATTTAAATCTTTATTCAGATCATTTGAAACAAACATTGTCATCTGATGAAAATATATATAATTGGACAGCACGACAAACTTATATAGCAGCAGGTAATATGATGACAGCTGCAGCTAGTATTGGTATTGATTCTTGTCCTATAGAAGGGTTTGAAAAAGATAAACTTGACAAAATTTTAGAATTAGATACAAGTAAATATCAAACATCAATGGTTTTACCTTTTGGTTATAGAATAAATGAACAATCTACTCAACAAAGGGAAAAATTAGAAGATATTGTAGAATTTATAGACTAATTATCATTAAATTACTAGATTTAAGATTTTATTTAATAACTAAATGATATGTTAGTAAGCATCATTACTTTAATTTGATGTAAAGTACTATAAAAAGGTGTTTAAATGAGTAATATTTTTATAAATGCAACTACAAACATAAGACTTAAATCAGTATTAATAATAAATAGTAATAGTAAATTTATGAAAGATATGACATTTTATAATAAAGATAATTTATATAAAATGTCATTTTATGAGGTTGAAGATTTTGAATTTTTCTGTGAACAAATTTCAACTTTTGATTTGATTGTATTTGATAATAGAAGTAAACGAATAAAAGATTTTATAAAGTTATTTGAATCAAAATTTTCTTATAGATTAAATATTCCTACAATTTTACTAGAGAGTGAATTTGATGAAAATCAGATTATTTACAAAGGTTCAAATGTATATTCAGTATTTTATGAACCAATAGATGAGAAGCAGTTAACTTTAAATATAAGTTTATTTTTAAACTACCAAACCCAAAATCAAAGACTTGAATTTGATAAAGGTTTTTATTTTGATATTTCAAGAGATGAGCTTTTTTATGATAAAAAGATTGTAAAGCTTACAAGAACAGAAAAAAGTTTAATTAAACTACTTATTGAAAGAAAAGATGAGTTAGTTACTTATGAAAGCATAGAAAAAATTGTTTGGAAAAATAAAAACTTTTCTAAATATACTTTAAGAAATATTGTAAAACATATAAGAGAAAAAACAAATGAATCTTTTATAAAGAACTCTTCAAATAGAGGATATATTATAAATACATTATAAATTGTGTGTATTATTTAAAAAATATTATTTTAAATAATACACCATCTTCAGTATTTTCTACATCAATTTTACCATTTGAATGTTTTTCAAGAATACTTTTACAAATATATAATCCTAATCCTGTACCATTTTTACTTTTTTTCGTAGTGAAATAAGGTGTAAATATTTTTGATATAATATCATTTTTTATTCCACCTGCATTATCTTTAATCAAAATTGCTTGATAATTTTCTTTTTCATCAAAAGATATATTGATAGTTGCATTTTCTATTTCTCTATGAATAAAAGCATCTTTTGAATTATTTAATATATTAATTATGACTTGTATCATCTCATTTTTATGTAAATACAAAGGAACACATTTTTTATTTTCAATAACTATAGATATATTTTGATTTTCAAAAGATGTTCTTAAAATTCTCATTGTATCATGAATTAATTCTTGACTTGTAACTAAACTTTGTGCTTTTTGAGGTTTGAAATAGTCTCTAAAGTCATCAATTGTCTTAGACATATACTGTAAATAATCACTTATTTCATCGGCTTTTTTCTCTACAAACTCTTTATCAAGCTTATTCATTTTTACTTTCATTTTTAATCTTGTAGTTATACTTGCTACTGCATTTAAAGGCTGTCTCCATTGATGTGCAATAACAGATATCATTTCACCCATCGCAGCTAATCTTGATTGTTCTATTAACATTTCTTCTTTTTTTTTAATTTCACTCATATCTAAAACAGATACCATTTTACATTCTTTTTCATGTAGAATGATAGTTCTTATTTTTATGATAGCAGGAATAATTGTGCCTGTTTTAGATAAAAGGGCAATTTCTTGGAAAGTTCTACTATTATATTTTAAATATTTCTTGTTTGAAGTTGGAATTAGTATTCCTGTTGCTAAATTGCCAATAAGTTCATCTTCATTTTCATAGTTTAGTATTTTTACTAAAGATTTATTTACATTTTTTATAAACCCATTTTCTATTATTAGTATTCCTTCAATTGTATTATCTAAAATATGTTTTAGTTCTAAAGAAATAGAGCTAGTTTTTCCCATATATAAATCCTTTTAATGTAAATATTATTATAATACATCTATTATTTCATTATGATAAGGAAATCTTTATGATTGATTATATTTTTTTAGAAAAATATACAGAAAATATCAATGTGTTATTTGTTGAAGATGATGACTCTATTAGAAAATCAACAAAAGAGCTTTTAGAAGATATATTTCAAAAGAAAATTATTACAGCAAAAGATGGTAAGGAAGGTTTTGAAAAATATATAGATTTTTATAAACAAAATAATAAATATTTTGATTTAGTTATTACAGATATTGAAATGCCAAATATGGATGGTATAGAATTGACAAAACTAATTTATAATGAAAATCATAAACAACCTTTAATAGTTTTATCTGCACATAATGAATCTGAATATTTAATGGATTTAGTGAATATTGGCATATCTCAATTTATATTAAAACCTATTCAGTTTGAAAATTTTACAGAAATAATATATAAAGTATCAAAAGATATTTATATGAATTCAAAAGATAATGAAGAACAAAGTATTCCCAAAAATATTATACATCTAGCAGAAACTTTGATTTGGGATAAAAACAAAAAACAACTTTTTTTAGAAAATCAAGCTGTTAAACTTACAAAAAAAGAGTATTTATTTTTTGAGTTACTTTTAAAAACACCAGAAAAAACTTCTTCAAATGAAGAAATAATGTTTTTTTTATGGAAAGATGATGAAGATAAACAACCAGATATTTCAAATTTAAAAAATATAATCTCAAGATTAAGAAAAAAAGTACCTAGCTTAAAAGTAGAGAACATTTATGGTCTAGGTTATAAAATAAGTACTCTTTCTTAATCTTTAACTATTTAATTATAGGAGCAAATGCTTTAGTCCCAACATTTATACGTGAACCAATCTTTAAGTCTTTGGCTTCTATATTGCTTAAAACTACTTCAACTAACTGTTGTCCTATACTTACAATAGCTATATGCACAACATCTACTTTTATAATATCAAGAATTTCTCCTTCAAAAGAAAACTTTTGTGAACCTTGAGTTTTTAAAAGTATATCTTTTGCTAAACCATCATTTGTAATTTTTCCATCTTCTAAAACAATAACTCTATTTGATAGTTTATAAATTTCTCGTGGATCATGACTAACCATAATAGTTGTAGTTTTAAACTCATTATGTAAAGCTAAGATTTCAGTTTGTAGTTTATCCCTCATCTTGGGGTCTAATGCTGATAATGGTTCATCAAGTAATAAAAGAGTTGGTTTATTCATCATCGCTCTACAAATACTAACTCTTTGTTTTTGTCCACCACTCAAACTTTTGGGATGTCTATTTTCTAGTTTTTGTAAATCTGTCATCTTTAAAAGTTTTAATGCTAAGTTTTTGTCTTTTTTTACATATAAAAGATTTTCTAAAACAGTCATATTCTCAAAGAGTGCATAATCTTGAAATACAAAACCTATATTTCTTTTTTGGATACTTAAAGCACTTTTATCATCAAGCCAAGTTTTATCATCTACACAAATATTTCCTTTTGCACTTTCTAAACCTGCTAAAACTCTAAGAAGGGTAGTTTTCCCACTCCCGCTTTTACCTGTAAGAGCAATAAAATCACCTTTTTGTATCTGAACATCAATATCAAGGTTTATTTTTCCTATTTGTCCTAAAAGCTCTTTTTTTATTTTTATTTTTATCATATAAAACTCTTTTTTTGTTTACTATTAAATATATAAACCCCTAAAAGTACTAAAAAGCTTAGTACTAACATAATAGCACTATATATATGAGCCATATTATAATCTAGTATTTCAACAAATTCATATATTGCTACAGATGCAACTTTTGTCTCACCTGGAATACTTCCACCTATCATTAAAACAACTCCAAATTCTCCTACTGTATGAGCAAAAGTTACTATTAGTGCAGTAAGAAGTGAGGGTTTTATATTTGGCAAAGCTACTTTTATAAGTGTTTTTAATTTGCTTTTTCCACTTATATAACTAGCTTCAATCATGTTTTTATTAAGGTTTTCAAAGCCACTTTGTAAAGGCTGAACCATAAAAGGTAGGCTATAAAAACAACTAGCTATTACTAAACCTGTAAAATTAAAAACCAATTGTATTCCAAAAATTTCTTCAAAGAACTGACCGATAAAAGAGTTTGAAGATAAAGCCCATAACAAATAAAATCCAATAACAGAAGGAGGTAAAACTATAGGTAAAGCACTAAATGCTTCAATAAGAGGTTTTATTTTGGATTTTGTTTGACTAAGCCACCAAGATAAGGGCAGAGCGATTATAAACAAAATAGCAGTTGTAATAAAAGCTAATTTAAAAGAGATAAAAAAAGGAGTTAAATTTAAATTTGATAATAATTCAAACATCTAATATCTCCAATATTGATATCTCACTAGCTTTAATAAAAACATGAACCTCATCATCTTTTTGTAAAACCATTTGTTTTGAAGCACTAGCTGTAATGATTGATTCTAGTAAAACACCATTTATATCAAGTAAAATACAACTTAATAGTTCCCCATTATCTACATGGTTTATTTTTGCATGAATTTTGTTGCTACAACTTAACATTCCTGTAATATTTTTTGCTATTGTAATTTGAGTTGATTTTATACTTAAAGATACTTTTGTTCCTATTTTTATCCTATTACTAAGTTCTAAACTCATCATTTTTAAAGTTACACCATTAAAGTCAAATTCTACAATATGTATACTTTTTTGACTTTGTATATTTTTTATAGTTGCTTTTATCATATACAATACCTTATTTTACTATATATCCATATTTTTCTAAAATAGTTTTTGCTTCTTTTGATTGAAGAAAATCATAAAAGGCTTTTGCTTCATTTTTTTCTTTTGCTCTTTTTAAAATAACTACACCTTGTTTGATAGGAGTATAAAGTTTAGTATCAATATCTGTATAGTTTATACCCTGTTTATAGTTTGACATTTTAGGGCTATAAAGCATTGATTTCGCAATAAGTCCTATATTTGCTGCTGTAAAAGTATATGATAGTGTTTGAGAAATTGATTCCCCATATACAAATTTGTTTTTTACATTATCTAGTATTTTGGCATTATTTAGTGCCTCAAATGCAGCTTCTCCATAAGGTGCTGTTTTTGGGTTTGCTATAGCTATGATTTTTATGTTTTTATTTTTTAGAATATCTAAGCCTTTTTCAAAGTTTTGTTTTTCTTTACTAAATAAGGCCAAAGAGCCTTTAGCATAAACTATTGGTTTATTTATTGTAAGGCCATTTTCATATAAATTTTGTGGATATTTCATATTTGCAGACATAAAAATATCATAGGGTGCTTTATTTTTTATTTGAGCAGTTAGTTTACCACTACTTCCTAATGTAATATTTATTTTTGTATCACTTTGCTTTTTATTAAAGGCTTTTTTTAAATCATTAATTGCATAAGATACATTTGCCGCAACTGCAATATTTAAAGTTTGCGCATAACTTACGCAAGATAATAGTGCCATTGTTGTAAGTATTTTTTTCATTTTATTTTCCTACCATAATATCATTTGATTTTATATATGCATATACTGTTTTTCCAACTTCAAGATTTAAGTTTTTAACAGCACCTGTTGTAATAATAGAAGTTATAGTTTCATTTTCACTTATATCAATAGTAACTTCACTATTTGTAGAATTCTTAGTAATTGACTTAATAGTACCTTTTATTCTATTTCTTGCACTAATTACTATATCTTCACTGGTAGAAAGCAATATATTGTTTGAGTTAAATATTGCTGTAACTTCATCACCTTTTTTTATATTCAAAGACACAAGTGCTTCGTATGCAATATTAGCAAAGAGTTCATGTCCACTTTTAGGAACGATGATGATATTTGCATTTACTTCATTTGAGACGATTTTATCTACTTTTCCAATTATTTGATTTCTAGCACTTATTTGCATAGCAAGTCTTCCTATTGTTTTAAATGTTCCTGTATCAATATTTGTTAACTCATTTAATTTATTCATAAATCTTGATTGTTCTTCTTTTAAAAATAAATAAGTGTTGATAATACTTTCTCCATAAGAAGTAAGAGCAGTACCACCTCCACCTTTTCCACCTGTTTCTTTTGATACTAAAGCTGTCGAAGATAGGTTATTCATACTATCTATTGCATCCCATGCAGCTTTATAGCTCATTGGTACAGCTTTTGCAGCTTTTGAGATAGAACCGTGTTCTTTTATTGCTAGAAGTAGCTCTATTCTTTTTTCTAATAAAAAAGGCTGATTAAATAGTTCTAGGGTTAGGTTTGATGATATATTCATATCTTTCCTTATATATTCAAGTATATAACGTTTAGAAAATACTACCGCTATATACCTTAATATATAATGAAAGAACTACTAGTAAAAAACTCTGTGTATAATATTTATATAGGTTAAAAATATTTATATATCAGTTGTTATTAAATTGCTTTGCTTAAAAAGAAAAATTTTTATTCTTATATGACATTTGTAAAATTGATAACATACTATTAGTTATACATACTTATAAAAATTACTAAAAGCAAATATTATTTATAATTTTTATGTATAATTTTTAATACTATTATATATTTAAATAGTATCAGATTATTTTTATTTGTTTTATTTACAATAAATTTTTTTTTGATATAGTTATGCATTTTAAATAAGGAATACAAATGGCTATCAAAAAAGATCAATTAGTAACTATGACATTTGAATTAAAAGTTGATGATAGAATTATCGAAAGCAATATGGGTGAAAAGCCAATGACATTTGCCTTTGGTTCTGGACAATTATTACCTGGTTTTGAAGAATTAATTACAGATATAAATGAAGGTGAAACAAGAACAGTAACAGTTCTAAGTGATAAGGCGTATGGACCTTATGATGAAACTTTAAATGAAAAAGTTCCAGTTAGAGAGTTTGAGGGAATTGATTTACAAATAGGAATGGTTTTAGAAGGTGAAGCACAAGATGGTTCTATATTTAAAGCAACTGTAACTGATGTTACAAAAGAGGAAGTAACAGTTGATTATAATCATCCTTTAGCAGGAAAAGACTTAGTATTTAAAGTATTTATTGAAAAAATAGTTTAATACAAAAACTTTAATAAGGTAGATAGTTTTTAAATACTATATCTACCTTATTTATTCTTTTTAACTCTACAGTAAACTTAAAACTCTTATGTTATAATTGCGTTTATATAAAACATAAGGTATTTAAATAATGGAAATGTCGCAAGATAAGACACAAAAATTTGTTGTAAAATTCTTTCCTGAAATTATGGTAAAAGGATCAAAAGCTAAAAGACAAATGGTTGGACAGCTTTATAATAATTTACAAACAGTACTACATAATATAGATGAAAAAATCACAGTAAAAAAATTTTCTGATAAGATGGAAATCACTTGTGATAATAGTTTAATACAACAAGTAAGAGAGAAACTAAAAGATACACCAGGTATAGAGCTAATACTGGAAGTATTACAGTTTGAAAATGTAAAAACTTTAGATGAAATAAAAGAAAAAGTAAACAAACTTACTTCCCATGAAATTCAAAATAAAACTTTTGTAGTTAGAGCAAAAAGAAGTGGTACGCACGATTTTAAATCGACAGATATTGAACAAACTGTTGGTGGATATATGTTAGCACATAATGAAACTAAAGGTGTTGATTTAAAGAATGCAGAAGTTACAATTAACATTGAGCTTGTACATAATCAATTAAATATAGTTACTAAGAAGTATAGAGGTTTATCAGGTTTCCCTATAGGAACTCAAAACTCTATTTTATCATTGATGTCTGGTGGTTTTGATTCAACAGTTGCCTCATATCTTACTATGAAAAGAGGAATTAAAACACACTTTATCTTCTTTAATCTTGGTGGAATTGCACATGAAATAGGTGTTAAACAGGTTGCTTATTATTTATGGAATAAGTTTGGTTCTTCTCATAGAGTAAGTTTTACTTCTGTACCTTTTGACGATGTTGTAACGGAGATTTTTAAATCTACAAGTGAACCATATATGGGAGTTACATTAAAAAGACTTATGGTTATGGCAGCTGAAAAAATAGCTGATGAAATGAAAATAGATGCTTTATTGACAGGTGAGAGTGTAGCACAGGTTTCAAGTCAAACCTTAAGAAATTTAGCTTTAATTGATAAAGTTTCAAATAAATTAATTTTAAGACCTTTATCTACAATGAATAAACCAGAAATTATAGAAATAGCAACTAAAATTGGTACAAAAAGATTTGCTGAAACAATGCCTGAGTATTGTGGTGTTATTTCAAAAAGTCCAGTTACACATGGCTCTTTTGATAGAATGGAAAAAGAAGCTAAGGCTTTTAATTATGAAGTACTAGATAAAGCAGTGCAAGACGCTGTAGTTGTAAATGTAGATGAAATAGCAGATGATGTAAATGAAATAGGACAAATTGATGTTGTTACTGATTTATCTACAGGTGATTATACGGTGATTGATATAAGACAAGGTGATGATTGTATAAGTACAAGTGTCCAAACACTAAAAATACCATTTTATAAACTAAAATCTGAGTTTAGAAAACTTCCTCAAGATAAAGAGTATCTTTTTTATTGTGATAAAGGTATCTTAAGCCAATTACATGCACAATTTTTAAGAGATTCAGAAAACTTAAATAATATTAAAGTTTATAGACCAGAAAAAAAACAATAATCATTTCAAAAAGAGTAAAAAGCTCTTTTTGATTAAATAACTCATCTTTATGCCTAAAAATAGGCAATCTAATAAAAACTAAAGCAAATAAAAACTAAAATTTAATATATATAATAAAAGGTTGAAAATGACAAGTTTATCTGCAGTTGAGAGCTGGTTAGAAGAACACTCAATTGAGAATTATACTATTTCAGAAGATTTATATATTACTGTTCATGGTAGTGTGAATTTAAATGAAAAAATAAAAGAGAAAACACTTCCTGTAAAATTTAAATTAGTAAATGGCTATTTTGATATAAGTAACAACTCTTTAGAGAGTTTAGAAGGTTGCCCAGAAAAAGTTGGAAAAGATTTTAATTGTTCAAAGAATGAATTAGATTCTCTATTAGGAGCTCCTATAAGAGTTGGAGATTTTGATTGTTCTCACAATAAGTTAACATCTCTTTCTTACTGTCCTAAAGAAGTAATAGGTTTTTTTAATTGCTCAAACAATCAATTGACTTCTATAAAAGGAAGCCCAAGAACAATAAAAGGCTATTTTAGATGTGAATACAATAAAATAGAGTCTTTAAAAGGTGGGCCTAAATATATAGATGCGTATTTTGATTGTTCACACAATTATATAAAAGAGTTAAATGGAGGGCCTATTACTGTTGTTCAAGATTATATTTGTAATGGCAACCTTCTAAAAAGCCTTGATGGTATTGCTGATACTATTGGATGGGATGTACAAACTGATATTAGATTAAATAAACTTGCTAATAGTTACAATGAAGAAGAAAAGATTTGGAAATATAAAGGTAAAGATGTTGTTTCTCATGTATATAAACCTATAGTGGCTTTATGTAATAAAGAAGATATTAGTCGATGGTTAAGTAAGCATGATATTAAAAACTTTGAAATATTGCCAAATAACTCTGTAAATGTAAAAGGAAGTGTAAAACTATCTGACAAACTAGCTAATCTTTCAAAACTTCCACTTAGTTTTAACGAAGTAGAAGGGGACTTTGATATAAGTAATAATGAACTAATTTCACTTGAGGGTTGTCCTAAAATAGTTCATGGTGACTTTTTAGCTTTTAAAAATGAACTTTCATCTTTAAAAGGTGGGCCAAAACAAGTTAGTGGAAGTTTTATTATTTTGAAAAATAATATTGATTCTTTAAAGTTTTCACCATCTTTGGTAAAAGAGGATTATATTTGTTCTCATAATCCATTAAGAGATTTAGATGGAATAAATAATGTTCAAGGCTCTATTTTTACAGGTGTTTTTATCCCAAATGTAAAAGCACAAAAATATGTTTATAATTCGGTTACAACATATAAGTATCCAGGAGAGGGTATTGCAGAATATTTAGATAAAGTTTACGTAACATTAACAGAAGAAGAAAGAGTATACGAAAAAACAAAAGTAAATTTAAGAAATGCTATTTCAAGACTTATTGAATCAAATAGTTTAAAAAAAGAGATGATAAATGATACTTTAATTAAAAATCTTGAAAAGTACCATTTAGATGAAATAAAACATAAAGTTCTTCAAATCAAAAACCCTAAACCAAGAAGCAAAGAAGATTTAACTGAGAGTGATGTCTTAAAAATGGCATTTGAAGTGGAATTATAAGTATTATGCTACTTTAATTCCATCTTCTGCTTTGCCAATATAATAGCCTTGTGAATAGTGAATTCCCATTGATTTTACATAATCAAATAGCTCTTGGCTTTCCACATACTCTGCTATTGTCTGGATATTTAAACTATCACATAAAAACTTTAAAGTTCCTACTAATAATTGTCTTTTTGGATTCTCGTCTAAGCCAATAATTAAAGAACCATCAATTTTTAAAAAATCAATATAATCACTTAATTTTACAATATATTCATAATTTGAATAACCACTTCCAAAGTCATCAATAGCAATTTTACAACCATGAGCTTTTGCTTTTTTTATAAAAAATAAAAAGTTTTCATAATTATTTATAGTTTCTGTTTCTACAATTTCTAAGACTAATCTATCATTAATATTATATTTTTGCATTTGTTTAAACAAGTGTTTTCTTATATCTTGACAGGAAATATCTTCTATACTTAAATTGATTGAAAAACTTACATCTTTTTTATCCTTGAAATACTCAAAAGCCTTATCTATAACTATCATTGTAAGTTTTTTATACTTTTTTATTTCTTTTGCTATATCTAAAAATTCACTTGGATAAAGTAGTTTATTATCAACTTTTAGTCTTATTAATGTCTCATATTTATCAATACAATCTTTTCGATTGTTATAAATAGCTTGAAACTGGATTATAACATTATCTGTTTCAATTGCTTTTTTAATTTGATTTACTGTTAAGATATTTTTCTTATTAATTTCAATATTCTTTTTGTTTTCATTATTAAAAATATTTATATCTATTTTTCTTGTTAAAGCATCACTTAATGCAACTTCTGCTTCTTTTAAATCTTCTATTGTATTATTAGGAGCTTCTATATTACTTATTGATATTGTTGCATTTGTTAAAACCTCAAAATTATTATTCAATACTTTAAAGGATTGATTTTCTATTGAATAATGTAAATGATCTAAAATACTAAGTAAATCTTCTTTTCTTTTAAAATCATAAGTAAAAGCAAAGCAATTTTTTGAAATTCTATATAGTTTATAAAATGAGTTTTTATATTTAAATTTACTTAAAAACAAAGAACACTCTTTGATTAACTCTTCTGCTACTTTATATCCATAAGCATCATGAATTCTATTGTAACTATCAATATGTAAAAGAATAACTATTCTTTTTTGAACTCTTTTATTTGAAGATAAGTCTTGAAATAGTTTTTCTTTATTTGGAAGAGATGTTAAACTATCTGTTATGGATTGTTTTCTAATTTTCCCTCTAAGTAAATCAGGAATACTTGCAAAATAAAATATTACAGGTAAAAATAAAACTGCTGCTATAAGTAATATGACATAGATTGATAATTGACTCTCTTCTTGTTCTATTTGTAGATTTTTAAATTTAGGTGTAAATAAAATTCTTACTTTTTGGTCTAAAATAGTACTATTTAAATCTTTAATAAAAAAATCTTTATTATTTATCGTTGTTTTTGACAAAGCCAATTTAGCTTGTTTTTCTCCAATTTCATTTTTTAATAAATACGTATCAAAATTATCACTTGTGATTCCATACTTTTTATTTGGATGTGTAATAAATCGATTTTTGTTATCAACTAAGTAGACATTGTATAGTGTACTTTTTTGTAGGTTTTGAAAAAAACTACTTAATTGGATATTTAATACTATAAAACCACTTTTTTTGCCATCTTTAGTATAAACAGATGTTGCTAGTCTTATTGTAGGTATTTTAGGCTCTATAATTTTCCCAAACTCTTTTTGTAAATTTATATCTGACATAACTATATCATTATTTTGTATATTCAGAAATTTTTGAACATATTTTCTTTTAGACTTATCTTGTAAAAGATCATCAGTTATAATTTTTGAAGTAGCTTTTAGGCTTGAATTAATATCTTTATCAACTTTTATTTTTTCTAAACCATTTTTGTTTATATATCTTAATTGAAAGCTATATTTTAAAGAATCATTTAATGTTAAAAAAAGCTCTTGTACTTCTTTTTTACTTTTAGAATAGTTTATATAATCTTGAAGAGTTTTATTTCTTGCTAAAGCATTTAAGGTATCTTTGTAGGTTTCAAAAAAATTATAAATAGATGTTTCATGACTTTTAAACTTTTCTTCAAATTTATCAGAAGATATTTTATTAACATTCATTTTGTCTTTTATTTCAAAAATATATGTAACAGCGAATATTAAAACAATTACAGTTAAAAAGTATATTATTAAATATGTTCTTTTATAATTTATTTTGTGCATTAAACCTCTTTGTTTTATTTATATTATAATATTAAATAGTATTACAAAGATGTCAAATTAAATAATTAAAATGATTTAGGTAAATTTATTGTAAACATAGCTCCTTCATACTCATTTTCAAGATATTTAAATCTAGTATTTTTTACTCTTATTTTTCCACCCATTGAGTCATTAATAATTTTATATACAACATTTAATCCTAATCCAATTCCATGAGCTTTATGTTTTGTTGTGAAATATGGCTCAAAAATTTTATTTATAAATTCTGTTTTAATTCCACCTGCATTATCTTTAATACAAATTTGAACTCTTTGATTTTCAATTTCTTTTGTCTCAATAAAAATATACTTTTGCTTATCTGTTTTTAATAAAGCTTCATTTGCATTTCTAATAATATTTACTATAGCTTGAAATAAACTATTAGGTAAATTTTCTATAACAATATTATCATCTAAATCACATATTACAGAAATATTATTTTTTGCTAGGATATAGTCTTCTGAATCAATACATTTTTTTATAGTATTTGATAAATTAAAATTCATAAGTTTTTCTTTATTTGTATAATCTCTAAAAGTTTCAATAGTATTTGATAAATCTTGTGTTGTTTTTATTATCATATTGATATTTTTTTTGAAATCCTCTTCTTTAAGAATTTTTAAATCAAGATTTAAATGCATGCCAGAAGCACACGTAGAAATCACTGATAAAGGTTGTCTCCATTGATGAGCTATATTTCCAATCATTTCACCTAAAGCAGCCATTTTACTTTGTTCAACTAATTCTAATTGTTGTTTTTCAATTTTTTCATTTAATTCAATTTCTTTTTGTAAAGCTTGATATAAATTATCATTTACTGCTTGAAGTTGTTTATTTTTGATTATAATTTCTAAATATAATTTTAACTTATTTACAAATTGATGATTATCGATAGGTTTAGTTAAATAATCAATAGCACCTATTTCAAAGCCTTTTTGCTTGAACTCTTCTTCTTTAAAAGCAGCAGTTAGAAATATAATAGGAATATTTTGCGTTTTTGGATTAGATTTAAGATATTTAGCTGTATCAAAACCATCTAAACCTGGCATTTGGATATCTAGTATTATAATATCAACGTTCGTTTTATACGTGATTTTTAAAGCATCTTCTCCACTTGGAGCTAAAAGCAAATTAATATTTTTTAAATATTCATCAATTAAGTATTGTAAAGATACTCTATTTGCTTCTACATCATCTACTACTAATACTGTTATTTCTTCTTTCATATTTTCCTCTTATATATCTTATATTTTTCATCTATTGTTATGTATTTATCATTATTATTTAAAGATTCACTCTCTCCCAAAACTAAAAAACCATAAGAATCTAAAGATTCTTTAAATAAATCAAATATTTTATTTTTTAGTTTGGTATCAAAATAAATAATCACATTACGACAAAAAATTAATTGAAATTCATTTAATTTTGAATCTAATACTAAATTATGTTTAAAAAATAGTATTTTATCTTTAATCTCTTCTTTAATCTCTACAAAGTTACTATAATCATTGAAATATTTACTAAAACTTTGATTTCCACCTGCTTTATAGTAATTTTTTAAAAAACTATTATAGTTCTCTTTAGAAAATAAGCCATTTTTTGCATTTTCTAATATTATTTCATTTAAATCTGTTGCATAAATTAAACTTCTATCTAATAATCCTAACTCTTTTAAAAATATAGCAATAGAGTAGGGCTCTTCTCCACTACTACAGCCAGCACACCAAATTTTAATATCTAAATAACTATCTAGTTTTGGTAAAATTTCATTCCTAAGTATTTTAAAAACTTCAGGGTTTCTATAGAAAGTTGTAATATTAACAGAAATATTTAAAAATAAATCTTTAAAAATACTTTTATTATTTAAAACTATTTTTTCAAACTCTTTAAAGTTTTTAGGTTTTAAATTTGAATAAAAAAGATGTATTCTTCTTTTTATATGATTATAATTATATCCTGTATAATCATAACCATACTTTATATATATTTTTTCCAAGAAACTTTCTATATCTTTTTTTTCAAAAAAATCATCATCCAAATTAAATTTAATATATTTTATTATTTCATCTAGTGATAATACTTCATCATAAAGTTTTGTTGAAATAGCATTTTCTAGCATTGCTTTTGCTTCACATTCATTAGGGTCTTCTATTAAAATAGTTGAACCATTTTGATTTAAAAGTTTTAAACTATCTGTTCCATCTGCACCATATCCACAAACTAAGATAGCTAAAAAACTATTTTTATATTCATTTGATAAAGCTTCAAAAGTAGTACTAATAGAAGGCCTTGAGAAATTTCTTTTTACTTCATCAGTTAAGAAAATAAAGTTTCCTGTAACAATTAGATGTTTTCCAGCAGGGGCTGTATAAATTGTATTTCCTTCAATTCTCATATCTGATTTTGCTTCAACTACTTTATAATTACTTGTATATTTTTGTAAAATATTACTTAAAATGCTTTTATTATCAGCTTTTTGATGCATAATAATAAATATAGAAACTTCAGATTTTGGAAGATTTTTTATTATTTCAATAAACTTTGATAAACTTCCAGCACTTCCACCAATAGCAATATATTGAAGATTTAATTTTTTTGGTTTATTGTTATAATTATCTTTAAAGGTCAAAGTAAATCCAAGATTTATTAAATATGTTTTTAAAGTTAATTCATTTGTAAAAATATCAATCTTATGAATATTTTCTTTTAATAAAAGTACTAAATTTTTTGGAATAATCTGAATATTTAAAAAGCTAATTTCTATTTTGATATAATCTTTTTTTATATAGTTTTCTAACTCTTTTAAATCTTTTTTTTCAATTTTTTGTACAATTATTTTTAAAATATCATCTTGCTCATGTGCTATTATATTCATTTATGTTTTTTCGTACTCCAAACTTTTATTAAATTCCCTAAAACATTTAAATCAATAGGTTTTGACATATAATCATCAGCTCCAAGATTAATACACTTTTCTCTATCTTCTTTCATCGCTTTTGCTGTTACTGCTATAATTGGAATATGTTTTAAAGTTTCATCTTCTCTAATTTTTTCCATTGCTTCATAACCATCCATTATTGGCATCATGATGTCCATTAAAATCAAATCAATATTATGATTTTCATGTAAAAAGTCTAAAGCTTCTTGACCATTAAAAGCTGTAAAAGTATTAGCATCAAACTCTTTTAATGCTGCATCTAAAACAAAAATATTTTTAATATCATCATCTACAATTAAAATATTTGTATCTTTTAAGTTAATAGCATCAAAAATTTCATCATTTTTTTCTTCTGGCTCTTCTTTTCTATGTAAAAATAGATTTATTTCATTTAATATTCTCTCATTTGAGTTTGCAGTTTTTATTATAATGCTATTGCTATATTCTTGAAGTTTTAGCTTATCTTCTTTTGAAATATCTTTTCCTGTATATATAATAATAGGTAGATTAGGGTGAGCATTTTTAATATATTCACAAACTTCATAACCACTTCCATCAATTAATCCTAAATCAACAACAACTGTATCATAAAGCTCTTTTTTTACTTCTTCTATTGCAGCAGCAGCTGTTTTAACTCCTTTAATATTTACACCTTCTCCAACAAGCTCTATCAAAGCTTCTCTTTGAACTTTATCATCTTCTACTATAAGTAAGTCTTTTATTTTTTTCTCTTGAAAAGAATCAATTGATGAAATAATATTATTAATATCTCCATCATAAACAGGTTTTTGTAAATAACCAATAGCTCCTAATTCTAAAGTTTCTTTATTTTTATCTTTAGATGAGATTATATGTACTGGAATATTTTTCGTTTCTGGTTTAGATTTTAATTCTTTAAGTACATCAATCCCATCTATATCTGGAAGTGTTAAATCAAGTAATACACCTTTAATATTATATTTTTTAACAAGTTCTAATCCACTTGTTCCATCATAAGCAACTAAAGCAAAATTATTATCTTTTTTAATCTCATCATAAACTATATCTGCAAATGCCATATCATCATCAATGATTAAATATGCAAAATCTTTTTCAGTCATAATATCTCTATCATCATTTGCTATTTTTGTTGATGTAGAAGAAGATTTAAGTGCTTTTGTTTTAGTCGTAGACTCAACTTTTATTTCACTTTCAAAATTAATATTTGCATTTGAAGATGTTAAGTTTGGTAATTCAATACTAAACGTACTTCCTTTACCTTCTTTTGAGCTAAGAGATATTTTCCCACCTAATAGTTTTGCTAATTCTCTTGAAATAGATAATCCAAGCCCTGTACCTCCGTATTGTCTACTTGTACCACCATCTGCTTGTGTAAAGGCTTTAAAAATATCTTCTTGTTTATTTTTAGCAATACCAATTCCTGTATCTATTACACTTATTTTAAAGTCTTTTGATTTATCTTCAGGTTCTTGTATTTTTACAGTAATTGAACCTTCACTTGTAAATTTGAAGGCATTTGAAATTAAATTTCTTAAGATTTGAAGTATTCGATCTTTATCATTTTGTATGCTACTTTGATATTCATCTACTATATTAAAATCTAAACCTTTATCTTTTGCCGTGAAATCAAAAGTATCTTTTAAATGACTTAATAAATCTTTACTTGAAAAGTTATCTACAATAACTTCCATTTTTCCAGATTCTACTTTTGATAAATCTAAAATATCATTAATAAGTCTTAATAGTTCATTTCCTGATTCAAAAATTGTTTTTGCTTTTTTTATATCATCATTTGTTAAAGTTTTTTTACTATTTTTTTGTAAAAGTGATGATAGAAGAATTATTGAATTAAGTGGTGTTCTTAATTCATGGCTCATATTTGCTAAAAATTCAGATTTATACTTTCCTGACTTTGATAATTCATCAGCTTTTTTTTCAATCTCTTTTTTTGTTTCTTCAAGTTGCTGATTTTGAAGTTTAAGATTTTGTTCAGATATCTTAAGCTGTTGTTGTTGCTCTTCCATATTTGCATTTGCTTCTTCAAGTTGCTGTTGCTGTTCTTCCATATTTGCGTTTGCTTCTTCAAGTTGAACTTGTTGTTCTTCCATTTGAGCATTTGCTTCTTGAAGTTCTAATTGTTGTTTTTCAAGTCTATCATTTGCTATTCTAGTGTTCTCTAATAATTTTTGAACCTTATTAGCCTGAATAGATGTTGAAAGTGAAATACAAATTGCTTTCGTGATATTTTCAAGAAATTGTAAAGTTTGTTTATTAAATTCATTAAAAGAGCCTAGTTCAATAACTCCAAATAATTCATTGTTATAAATTAAAGGAAATGTATATGTATTATAAGAAGCTTGTGTTATGGTACCTGTTGTAATTAAATTTGTATCTTTTTTAATATTTTTAAGTAGTATTGGCTCTTTTTGGAATGCTACTTGACCTACTACACCTTCTTTTAAAGCAAAAGAGGTTGAAAGTTCATCTCTTACAACATGAGCATAACTTGCATATTGTTGAAGCTTATTTTTGTCTTCTTCATAGAAATAAAATACACCAACACCTGCATTTATATATTTACTTATAAATTTAATTGATTCATCACTTACTTCATTAACTGATTTTAAGTTCATAAGAATTTGATTTAATTGAGTTACACCATCTTTTATCCAAACTTCAATATCATTTTTTTCAATATTTAATTTTGTTCTTTCTATACCTTTATTTACTGCTTCACTCATAATTCCAATTTCATCATTTGAATCTCTTTTTAACAGTGTTACTTCTGATGATTCTCTATTTAAAAATTTAAAAAAGTTTAAAAGTCCATTTTGGAATTCATCTAATGAACTTATAATATACTTTTGAATTACAAAGTAAAGTAAAGTTAAAACAACTAAAACTGAAATTATTGAAATAATAATTACTGTATTTCTTAATTCATTTGGTTTTTTTAAAATATCAGATAGTTTAACTTCTGAAATAACAGCCCATCTAAGCTCATCATCTATATCAAAATAAGTATAAGAGGATAATACTTCATTATCTAAATAATCTATAGCTATTTCTGTTCCACTTTCACCTCTTAAAGCTTTTTTTGAAACTTCTATATCTATTTTACCACTTTGAGGAAATCTAAAAGAGTTTTCTAGTGAGTGTGTTTTAGGAGATAAAAAACTATCACTTCTCATTAAATAATCTGAACCAACTAAATAATCTTCATGGGATTGTTCATATCCACTTCTATATTTCATAATATTTTGAATACTATTTGTATCAATTTTAAATACTAATACAGATTTAAATACTTTATTTATATATACAGGAGCAGCTATAAACATAGTAGGTTTATTATTATTTGGTTCGTATTTCTCCATATCATAAAAAACGACTCTTTTATATTTTTTAACTTTGTTCCATATTTTTGCTAAAGGAGAGTTTCTGTATTGACCATTTTCTAAATTAGTTCCATAATCATTTTTCTTTTCAAATGTATATAGTACATGTCCTAAATCAGCTGATATTACATAAATGTCATCAAAAGGGTATGTATCAGTATAATTCTTAAAAAAACTATCCCATCTAGGAAGAAGTTTATATACTTCCTCATTATTTACTGAAAGCTTACTATGTTCATCTATACCAATTTTTTCATGAATACTAATAAAATTATTAGTAATACTTTTTGTATAGCTAGTATTAGCAAGAAGATATATTTGTTTTTTGTACAAAGAAAATACGTCTTCAAGTTGTTTAATTTTAGAATCTCGCGTAGCAGTTAATTGAACATATTTTGATTCAATTAGTGTGTCTTTCATTTGTTTGATTGAAATAATACCTAGGGTTGAAGTTAAAATTAACAGAGATAAACTAATTAAAATTATTAGTTTAAGTTTGATAGAAACATTTTTCATAAATTAGCTCTTTTATTTTGTTATTATTACCATTGTAACAAAAGTTTTATAATAAACTAATGATGAAAATAAAAATTATTTTTTATTTTATAGCAAAGATAAAGTGGTATAAATTATACATCAGCTTTAATTAGATATAATCGCCACATATTAAAGATTTGGAGTTAATTTTATATGGTACAAATAGTAAATTTAAAAAAAGCATTCGGACCAAGAGTACTTTTTCAAGATATTAATCTTAAGTTAGATACGGGGAAAAGATATGGACTTATTGGTGCAAATGGTGCTGGTAAAACTACTTTTCTAAAAATTTTATCTGGTATTGAAGATGCAACAGAAGGTGAAGTACAAGTTCAAAATGGTAAAAAAGTTGGAACTTTAGAACAAAACCAATTTGCTTATGAAGAGTATTCATTATTTGACACAGTTTTATTAGGAAATAAAAGATTATATAACGCAATTAAAGAAAAAGAAGAGTTATATATGAGTCCTGAGTTTACAGATGAAGTAAACAATAGACTAGCAGAATTAGAAATTGTATGTGTTGAAGAAGATCCAACTTATGAATATGATGTAAAAATTACAAAAATTTTAGAAGATTTAGGTTTCCCTGCATCACAACACAATGATTTAATGAGTACTTTAACTGGGGGAGATAAATTTAAAGTTTTATTAGCACAAGTTTTATACCCAAAACCTGATGTTTTATTCCTTGATGAGCCTACAAATAACCTTGATATTGAAACAATTGGTTGGTTAGAGAATCAGTTACAACACCATGATGGTACAATGGTAGTTATATCTCACGATAGACACTTCTTAAATGCAGTTTGTACTCACATCTTAGATGTTGATTTTAAAAAGATTAGAGAATTTACTGGGAATTACGATGATTGGTATATTGCTTCTACAGTTTTAGCAAAACAAGCTCAAACAGATATGAATAAAAAACAAAAAGAGAAAGAAGAATTAGAAAAATTCATCGCTAGATTCTCTGCAAATGCTTCTAAAGCAAAACAAGCAACTTCAAGACAAAAACAATTAGATAAGTTAGATATGGGAGCTATTGAAATTTCTTCAAGAAGAGATCCATCAATTATCTTCAAACAAAAAAGAGAAGTTGGTAAAGAGTTATTAAGTGTTAAAGATATTTGTAAGTCTTATGATGGACATACAGTATTAAATAATGTATCATTTACTGTAGAGAAGGGTGACAAAATTGCTCTTATTGGACCAAATGGTATTGGTAAAACTACATTATGTGAAATTATTGTTAAAAATATTGAAGCTAATAGTGGAGAAATTCACTGGGGAGCTACTATTCAAAATGGTTATTTCCCACAAAATGCAACAGATTTAATTTCTGGTGATATTACATTATATGATTGGTTAAGATCATTTGATAGAGATGCTGATATTAATGAAATTAGAAACTGTTTAGGTAGAATGCTATTTAATGGTCAAGAACAAGAGAAAAAAGTTGAGTCTTGTTCAGGGGGAGAAAAACATAGAATGTGGTTATCTAAAATTATGTTAGAGCAACCAAACTTTATGGTTTTAGATGAACCTACAAACCACTTAGACCTAGAAGCTATTATTGCATTAGGAGAGGGTTTACTTGAGTATCCTGGTTCTGTAATTTGTGTATCTCACGATAGAGAGTTATTAGATGCTTATGCAAATAGAATTATTGAAATTCAAGAAGATGGATCAATTGTAGATTTTAAAGGAACTTATGAAGAATATATTGAATCAAAAGAGGCTAAAAAATAGTCTTTTTTGATTTTAAATTATATGTTATTAGATAAAAAAAGGGGATAGATTTTAAATCTATCCCCTTTTTTATTTACAGAAAATAAATATTTATTTTGCGTGTCTTGAGTCCATTCTAATTTCTCTTCTTTTTATAGCGTCATTATATCTTCTTTTATCATCTTCTGTTTGTAAATCTAATTTTGGTACTGGTGTTGGTTTACCATTTTCATCAACTGAAATCATTGTAAAGTAACATACATTTGTGTTTTTGATTGTATGATCTTTAATATCTTCTGAAATAACTTTAATTCCTATTTCCATAGAAGTTCTACCTGTATAGTTTACTGATGCATGGAAAGTAACTAGAGAACCTATTTTAATTGGATTTTTAAATAAAACCATATCAACCGATAATGTTACAGCATACATTCCTGTATATCTTGCTGCACAAGCATAAGCTACATGGTCTAACATTTTTAAAATCTCACCACCATGTACATTTTTCCCTGAAAAGTTTGCTTTATCAGGAGTCATTAACATTGTCATTGTTAATGATTTTTCTCTTTTTACTTCATCACTCATATTGTAACCTCATTGTATAATTTATTATTGTTAAATTTTGATTTATTATAAAACAAAAGCGTAGTATAAACATAGCAATTTCGTTAATTCTTTCTATAGTTTTTAAAACTATAGAAAAAAGTAACATTTTGCTATTGAAACTTTAAATTTTCTTATATCTAATCACTTGAAGTGTGAATTTATGTAACACAATTTAAGTAATTATTAAAGAAGAATCATTAAATCATTTCTTGCATTTGTTCTTCTGTGATAGTTGCTACTTTTAAATCAATAGCTTTATCGTATTTACTTCCTGCATCTTCACCATAGATTAAATAATCAGTTTTTTTAGATACAGAAGAACTCACTTTTGCACCTAAAGCTTCTAATTCTTTTTTGATAACTCCTCTTGATCTACTCATTGTTCCTGTAAGAACTACAGTTTTTCCTTTGAAGTGATTTTCAGCAATTTCTACTTTCTCTTCTACCTTTGGTTCTATAATATCAAGAAGTTTTAAAACCAATTCTTTATTTATATGCATAAACTCTACAAAAGATTTTGCCATTTGCTCACCAATACCATCAAGTGCAATTAAAGAATCAACATCAATATTTACTACATTTAATCCAAATTCTAAACAAATTTGTTTAGAAGCAACTTCTCCTATATGTTCAATACCTAAAGCATTGATAACTCTATGAAGTGCTACCCCCTTAGTGTTTTTAATTGAATTTAAAAGATTGTTGATTTTTTTCTCTTTAAATCCTTCTAAATCAGCTAAATTTTCATACTTTAATGAGTATAAATCTAAAATATCATATATTTTCTTTTCCCTTACAAGTTGCTCAACTATTTTGATTCCTAGGCCATCAATATTCATACAATTTTTTGAAGCAAAATAAATAATTGAGTTTGTAACTATACTAGGACAATCTAAGTTTTGACACTTAATTAGCGTACCTTCATCTAAAAGTTCACTATTACATTTAGGACAGTTTGTAGGTCTTTTTATCTCTTCTTGTGTTCCATCTCTTCTATCATGAAATACTTTAGTGATTTTTGGGATAATATCACCACTTTTGATAATAATAACTTCATCATTAATTCTTAAATCAAGTCTTTGTATTTCATCATAGTTATGTAAACTAGCCCTTTCAACCATACTACCATCAATATGAGTTGGTTTTACAACTGCTACAGGTGTTATAACTCCTGTTCTTCCTACTTGCTGAATAATATCTTTTATTTTTGTAGTTTTTTCAACAGCTGGAAATTTATAAGCACAAGACCATCTAGGGAATTTTACTGTATATCCAAGCTCTTGTTGTGTTTCTATATCATTTATTTTTACAACCATTCCATCAAGCATCATTTCAATACTATCTCTTTGTTTAATTATTTCATGATAAATCTCTTCTATCCCTTCAACCGTAGAAGTTATAGTTTGTAAAGGAGGTTTTACAAAACCAAGAGAATAAATATAATTCATAAGTTCACTACTTTTAGTAAAACCTAAAGAGTTCTCTCCAACACCCCATACATTAAAAAATAGTTTTCTTTGGGCAGTAATACTTGGGTCTAATTGTCTTAAGCTTCCAGAAGCAGCGTTTCTTGGATTAGCAAAAGGGGCTTCTTGATTTTTAAGTCTTAATTCATTTATTTTTTCAAAGTCTGCTTTTTTAATTACAATCTCACCTCTTACTTCAAGAAGTGATTTTTCTTCTATTTGAAGTGGAATAGAGTGAATTGTTTTAACATTATTAGTAACATCTTCTCCAATACTTCCATCACCTCTTGTAATAGCTTGTTTTAAAAATCCATTTTCATAAATAAGGTTTAAACTAGCCCCATCAAATTTTGGCTCACAATAAAACTCTAAATTCGTATTTACTTTTTTTGCTCTATTTATCCAGTCTTCTAACTCTTTTGTGTTAAATACGTCTTCTTGTGACCACATTCTTGTCAAATGTTTTGCTTTTTCAAAACCTTCTAAAACCATACCTCCAACTCTTTTATTTGGTGAATTTGGATGGGATAATTTAGGGTTTTCTTGTTCAAAAGCTAGACAAAGTCTTGATAACTTATCATATTCTTCATCTGTTGCGATTGGATTATCTTCTACATAATAAGCATAAGCCCATTTTATAAGTTTTTCAATATTTAAATCATATTCATTTTTAGTCATTATATCTCTTTGAAAATTTTTTTGTATTTTACCTAAAAAATATTTATTTAAAAGTTATTAGTTAAAATAATACAAATATTTACCAAAGCTTTATACTAAAATAGATATGATTATTATTAATGCTTATAAAATCATAAATAATGGGATTATTGATGGAAACTATAAATAATATAACTTTTTATAAACAGTTATTTGAAAAGCTACAAGTAAGTATTTTAGTTATTGATATTGATACAAATAAAATAGTTGAAATCAATGAAAAAGCAAAGAAACTATTAAATTTAAACAATACAAACTTCAATGAAACGCATTATCTTGAAGTCTTTCACAAAGATACTCAAATAGATATAAAAGCCTCTTTTGAAAGTGCTATAAAAAAACTTTTAACAGATAAGAAAGTTAAAGATTTAGAATATGTTGTATTAAATAAAAATAATAAAATGACTCCAATTGAAATAGTATTTAATTTAATTAAATCAGAAAATAAAAATTATTTAATATTAATGTTAAAAGACTTAACACTACGAAAACAAAGAGAAA
The DNA here is from genome assembly GCF_044841725.1 of Arcobacter sp. YIC-80. Taxonomy (NCBI): domain Bacteria; kingdom Pseudomonadati; phylum Campylobacterota; class Epsilonproteobacteria; order Campylobacterales; family Arcobacteraceae; genus Arcobacter; species Arcobacter sp. YIC-80. Next base: position 288,373 of record NZ_JBJBSI010000001.1, read on the forward strand.
AGTTAATTGGTTATTACAATAAAGCTTTAGAAAAGTCTTCAAGTTTTTTAGCTTTAGTTGATAAAGATTATAGATATTTACAAGTAAATGATTACTATTCAAAATTTTTTGGTATAAAAAAAGAAGATTTTGTTGGTAAAAAAATGTCATTTGTATTTGGGAAAGAGTACTTTAATAATATTGTAAAAGAAAAATTTGATAAGGCTTTAGAAGGTGAAGCAATACAGTTTAATACAAATGTTAAGCTAAATGAAAAAGAACATTATTTACAAGTATTTTATGAACCTTATTATAATAACAATATTGTTGAGAGCGTTGTTGTTCATGTTTATGATTTGACAAAATTTAAAGAGTATGAAGATGATAATCTTCAAAAAGAAAAACTTTTAATTCAACAATCAAAAATGGCAGCTATGGGAGAAATGCTTGAAAATATTGCTCATCAATGGAGACAACCTTTAAGTGTCATTTCTACTTGTACAAGTGGAATAACACTTCAAAAAGAGTTTAATACTTTAACTGATGAGATACTAGATGAATCCCTTCAAAAAATAATGAATACAACTAGTTATTTGTCTAATACTATAGATGATTTTAAAAACTTTTTTGAAAGAGATAAAGAAAAATCTGTTTTTAATGTCTCTTCTTTAATAAATAAAACCATAGACTTAATAGAAATGAGTTTAAGTAGTAGTGACATAGAAATTTTTAGACAAGTTGATGATACTATTACTATAGAAAATTATAAAAATGAATTTATGCAAGTTTTACTTAATATAATTAATAATGCAAAAGATGCCTTGATTTTAAATAAAGAAATGCAAAATGAAAGAAAAATAATAAAAATAGCTTTATATAAAAATGATGATAAAGTAGTATTAGATATAGTTGATAATGCAGGTGGTATACCTCAAAATATTCAAGAAAAAATATTTGAACCATACTTTACAACAAAACATCAAAGTCAAGGTACAGGAATAGGGTTGTTTATGACAAGAGAAATTATTACTAAGCACATGGAAGGTGAAATTATAGTAAAAAATCTTGATTTTGACTTTGAAAAAAAGAGTTATTACGGTGCCTTATTTAGAATTGTGATATAACTTGCTACAATTAAGTTTAGGAGAATAAATGAGTTATCTTGATATATGTATATTAGGCTGGAATTTAAATGCCTTAATGTTTTTAATTAATTTTGTTATGGCTATAAAAGTTATTAGTAGTCAAAACAGTGATAAATTACAAGAGGAAAGTTTAATATTAAAAGATTTAAAAGAACAAATGGATAAATACTATCCATACAGAACACAATCTACGATTATCACTTACATAGTGCCTTTTACAGCATTTTTTAGAATGTCACTTAGATTTATAGAAATGTTTTTCTTTTTTCAAAAAAATCAAAATTCAAAAATGTTTGATTACATGGTATATAAATATATGACAGAAATAAATAAGGCTAAAAATAAATCATAATTTATGAAAACAAATATCAAAATACAATTTGAGAGTTTTTATAATACTCCTGATTTATTTTCAAAGCTAGAAAACATAGAGCAATTCATCTTTGAAGAGATATCTTACAAAGATAAGAATTATGCAGATTTTGAGATTATACAGAAGCTTCCTTTAGGAAAAAGAGTTGAATATTTTTTTGAAGAGTATATAAAACATTCAAGTCGTTATAACCTAATACACAAGAATATCCAAGTAATTGAAGATAAAAATACTTTAGGTGAAATAGACTTTATTTTATTTGATAAAGTTAAAAATTCTTTTTTACATGCAGAGCTTGTATATAAATTTTATTTGTATGATGAAAACTTTGAAAAAGAAATAGATAGATATATAGGCCCTAATAGAGATGATAGTTTAGTTAAAAAATTAAATAAGTTAAAAACAAAACAATTTCCATTACTTTTTAAAGAAAAAACAATGGAAATGCTTTATGATATAGATTTAAAAAATATTTATCAAAATACTTGCTTTAAAGCAAATATCTTTTTACCTTATAAAAAACATGTAGATGTTTCTTTGATTAACAAAGCTTGTATAAAAGGTTTTTATATAAATATTGAGGATTTTAAAAAGCAAGAGAATTTTAAAAAGTACAAATATTTTTTACCACATAGATATGATTGGATTGTATCAGCTAAAATAAATAAAACTTGGAAAGCTTATGAGGAAATACAAGAAGAAATTCAAATCTTTTTAGATTTGAAAAAATCTCCTTTAGTTTGGTTAAAAAAAGATGATAGATATGAAGAGTTTTTTATCACTTGGTGGTAAAACTATTTATAAACTTCATCAACTATTTTTTTTACAACTTCATATACATTTTCTACTGATTTTATTGATACTTGTTCTTTTCTTGAATGAGGAAAGTTAATAGTAGGGCCAATAGAAGCTACTTTTAAATGTGGGTATTTATCTTTAAAAATTGCACATTCTAAACCTGCATGAATAGCTTCAAGGGAAGCTTTTGGCTGAATAGTTTGATAAATATCTAAAACTTTTGAAGTAAATTCGTTAATATCAGGTTTCCATGCTGGATATTTTCCATCAGTAGTTACACTAAATCCATGCTCATTTAAAATATTTATAGTTTCTTCTTTTATTGCTGCTAACTCATTGTTTGCCATTGATCTTGCACTAAATTCTATTTTGATACTATCTAATGTAGTTGAAATAATTGCTATATTTATAGAATTTTGAACAACTTTTAATTCTTCGTTTGTTGAGATAACACCTTGTTTAAAGTCATATATAAAATCAATAATTTTATCATCAAATACGCTTAAATGTTCACTTTGAGCATCTATTTTTGTGATTTTCATATTTTCATGACTTGCTTTGGGTTCTTCTTTACAAGCTATAATTGCTTTTGCATTTACTGGAATTGAGTTGATTCTTTCTCCACCATTAAAATCTAAAAGTTTTCCATTGGCTTCTTTGATTGTTTGTGCTACTAGTTTTATTGCATTTGGTATATTCTTATCTATATCAACTCCACTATGCCCACCTTGTAATTTGCCTATTGTAATCTCATATAAATCTAAATTTTCTGTATTTGGGATAATTTTTTTATTTGAATTAATAGCAAAAATATCAACTCCTCCAGCACAACCTATACAAACTTCACCTTCTTCCTCGCTATCAAGATTAAGCATATAAGGGGCATTTATTTCAAGCTCTAAATTATTTGCACCAATAAGTCCTATCTCTTCATCTGATGTAAATAAATACTCAGCATCAACTCCTTCATACATAAGATTTATCATGTATGAACATCCAATACCATTATCACTACCAAGTGTAGAGTTTTTAGCACTTAAAATATCATCATTTTGTATTATTTGTGGAACGCAGTTATCTTCTAAACATACAATATCGTAGTGTGATTGAAATACGATTTTTGCTTGAGAAGAGGATTTTTTACATAAAATATTATTGTATTTATCTACAAGACACTCAAAACCTAAGTTTTGAGATAAGTTTTTCATATAGTTTATAAATGGTTCATGAGTTTTTGAACATCTTGGGATTGCAGTAATTTCTTTAAATATATCTATAACTTTACTCATTTTATACCTTCAAAATTTTTAAAGGATTATAACAAATAAACTCTTATTTAATACATCTAACTCCATATTTATCAGCTTTATAATACCAAGTATCTCTACCCTCCATAAAGTAAAAAGGATAAGCTGCATGTTTATTATTTTTTACTTCATCTCTAGTCCAATAAGACACAGATAAGTCAAAACCTTTTATATCAGAAGCTTTATTATTTTCAAGCCAAAGTTTTATAAATAGTTTTTTTGAAGGAAGTTTCGCATTTCTTTCTTTACAATAAGTCATAGCATCATGCCAATTCATTCTTTCTTGAGCTTCTTCTAGCCAAATAGTACTAGAAAAAGCTATATTAGGTATTAAAAAAATGAAAATAAGTATTTTAATAAATTTCATTACTTGCCTTTATTTAAGATACACCATTATCTTTTAAATATTTTTGCCAATCTTTAGTTGTATATTTACCTTCATGTAAACCTTTAATAAATTTCATAAAAGTTATCATCTGGGCAGGATGAGCATATCCAGGTAATTGGAAAATTCTATTCCAATTTTTATCAAACATTACTATATTTGGAGTTGCTTTTGCTCTAAAAGCCATTCTTAAAGTTGTTGTAGACTCTTTTTTCTTTGTTTTTCCTACTATAAAGTTTTCTTCTTTATCTTGGTTTATTAAATAAATATTAAACTCTTTTGCTAGTTTGGCCATTTCTTTATTTTCTTTAAAATCTTTTTTTAAAACTTCACAATATGGACAAGATGAACTTTCAAAAATAAACATTACAGCTTTACCTTGAGCAACTAACCTCGTATCAGTTTTTAAAACATTATTGGCAAAAGCCAAAGATGAAAGTAGGGTAATTGTTATTAATAGTTTCTTTATCATTTTATGACTCTTTCTTTTTTACATTAATACCATTTGCTATATAATGGTCTCTTAAAGCTTCATATACTTCACCATTTTTTCTATCTTTGCCTTCCCATTTTTTACTTTCCATAAATTTAATTGTCTCTACAAACTGTTGTGCTGGCATATAACCAGGTACAACAATAACAGCTTTACCTTTTTTATCAGCAAAAATTAAAGTTGGAGTTGATGTAACACCATAAATAGAAATCATAGTCTTAGTATCTACATCCATATAATCACCTTCATGGAAAAGTTTTACTCTTTTATTTTCATGGGCTTTTAAATAAAATGCTGATAATTTATTTGTAATCATATCTGATAATTCAGGAGTATTTTTGATATCTGCTTTTAATCTATCAGAATAAGGATCTGTGTTTGTTCCAAATACAATTAGCATATATTTACCTTGGGGTCCTATTTTAGCTATATCCTTAAATACTTTATTCACCACTTCGTCGTTTTTTGTATAAACTACTTTTGGCTCTTCTTTTACCTGTACTTTTATATCTTCACTTGTATCTTCTTTAACAACTTCTGCTTTAGACTTAGACTCACTACACCCACTAAATAAAATAGCAGTTGCTATTAATGAAGTGATGATTGTTTTATTCAAAAATTTAATTTTCATGTTAATCCCTTCCTTATAAATAATCAAACTTATAATAATTAAATTCTAATTATCATAAGTTAAACTATTAAGAAGAAAAGAGAATAAATTCTCTTTTCTTCATTTAATATTACTATTTTGTAGCTTTAGCAGCTTTTTTAGCAATTTCGTGCATTTTTTTAATATGTTCATTCATATCAAGTTTTTTATCTGTATTTAATTTCCCCCAAATTTCATCATTTGACATATTTTGGTGACATCCCATACATAAACCTGTTTTTTCCATTCTTTCTCTCATCCCTTGATCAAGTGGTCTTGAGTCAGGCCAGTGAGTACCAACAGTTTGAAGTTGTTTTCCATCTCTAGTTACAATTTGTGACCAATCATAATCCATACCTGGAATACCTTTCATTTGAACTGTTTTATTTTTAGGAACATATTTACCTGTTCTTAAATCTTGAAGATCCATATATAAATCTTCCCCTTGTTTTTGTAAGAATTGACCATCTTGAATACCATAACCTAAAGCTTTAGGGTTTGAATGACAAGATTCACAAGATCTTGCTTTTCTTCCTGATGTATGTGGTTGAACAGGTGACATATCTGTACCTGCAACATTTTGCCCATTGTCATCAACTCTTGCTTGTTTATTTAAAATCAATGTTTTTCCATCTGGCCCAATTACTGTAAATGTAACTTGACATCCAGGAATTACAGGAGTTACTAAGTTTTCACCATTAATACCTAAAATTGGATCTTCCCATCTTAAGTATGATCTAGTTTCACTTGGTTTACCAAATAGTTTTTTACCCTTTGTACCTAAAATTGATTCTGATGTCTCACCATTTTTAAAGTTTGATGAACCAGAAGCAATCCAGTCAATTTGTGATTTACCAGGTGTATAGTCAACTTTAACATGACATCCATAACATTGTGGTGCCCAATCAGAGTGACAAGAATAACACTCTAAATTTTCCATGTGAGCTTTAATTTCTCCCATAGCTACGTGTGCATCTTTTGATTTATATGTATTAGTTTTTGCTTTATATTTTAATAATGGCACTTCTAAATCTTTTCCTGATGCTAAATGTACAATTACTTTTTCTTTGTTTTCAACTTTTACAACATTTCCTAAAGGGTTACCTCTTGTAGATAATAAATATCCACCTTGTTTATCATAAACAGTACCTTGTGTCATCCAATATGGTAATTCCTCAGCCATACCTCTTGCTTTATTGGAAGTTTTGATTTTAAAGTTTTCACCAAAACCAATTTTTAATTCCCAAGGATATTTATCGTTTGTACCATGACAATCTGAACACTCAATTTCTACTTGCCCTAAAGTAGTACCAAATAGTGTTCCATCACCGTGCATATCAACAGATGTATGACAATCTTGACAAGTCATACCAGCTTCAAAGTGTAAATCTTCTTTGATATGTTTATATCTTTTACCATGATGTTTAGATTGAGATTTACCACCTACATTAAGTGGAGAACCATAAGGTTGTTCCATTAAACCAACATAAGAAACACCGATTCTTTTCCCTCTATTATGACATGAGTTACAAGTTTCAGGGTGAATACCACTAAATTCCATACCAGATGGAGTTTTTACTTTAGCTTCTCTTGTTCCTTGAATCATGTGAACTAATAAATGTCCATTTTCTTTTTTATTGATTGTTGGGTCTTTACCTTCATAAATACCTTCATTTCCATAAGGAATATGACAGGCACTACATCCCATACCTCTCCAATCTCCTCTACCTTTTCTACCTCTAACTCCAATATGACATCTTTGACAATCAGATCTTTGGTAAGTAATAGAAGCCATTGCAGCTATTTCATCTTCAGATTTTCCAGCAAAATCCTCAGGTCCACTTGGAGGTAATGGTAATTGTTTTAATTCTGTTGGGAATTGATTTGGATATTTATCAATCATTTTAATCATATAGTCTTTATAGACTTTTGTTCCCCAAGCAGGTGTTTTACCATCTTTATCTTTTACATCATAGTTTGCGTATTGAACTTTTTTTGTATTATATGTTCCCCAAGAGTGCATATTACCTTGAATTTTTCCTGCTTCTGTCATCATTAATGACTTCATAGTATTTTCAACAGTATCAGCATGACATATACCACATGTTTTATCAGCAATCCACATAGAACCTGGATCTCTAACAAATTCAGCTAATCCACCTGCATGAGCAGCAGGAGCACCTTTGTGAGCACCTTTTACAGTTCCATCTTCTGGATTACCACCATGACAAACTACACAACCAGCACTATCTCCAAGACCTTGTCCCATTGCAATAATTTGTTGCATCATGTCTGATTTTGTATCTCTAATAGATTCAATGCCTTTATGACATTTAATACAAGAATCCCCGCCAGACACAGGTTCCATTTCCATCATGCCTTTAGAGTGTTCAGCTCCAAAAACAGTTGAAAATGAAAACATAGAAGCAAATATTGCAATCAAAGCAAATTTAGATACTAAGCTTTTCATCTCATCTCCTTTAAATTATTGAGCATAAAACTCAATTATTTAAAATCTTAACCAACAAAAGTGCTTCTAAAGTGCTAAATAAAAAACTTTACTTTTAATACATTTTTATATAAACTAATAGGTAGATACCTATTTTAAAAAAGGGAAGAAATGAAAATTCTACTTTTAGAAGATGATACTTTTATTTGTGAATCAATAAAAAGTTATTTTGAACTAGATGGAAATAAAGTTGATTTTTACCATGATGGAGAAGAACTTCTTGATAATGCCATACTAAGTAATTATGATATATTTCTTTTAGATATAAATACTCCTAAAAAAAATGGTTTTGAAACATTAAAAGCGATAAGACAAGAGGATATTAATACCCCAGCAATTTATTTGACAGCTCAAAGTGATATAGAACATGTAAAAGAGGGTTATGCTTTAGGTTGCAGTGATTATGTTAGAAAACCTTTTATTTTAGATGAATTAGAATTAAGAATTAACAAAATAGTTCATAAAGACACAGATTGTGATGATATTAAATTAAGTGATAATTATATTTTCAATTTATCTAATATGCAGTTATTTTATAATGGTAATCCAATAGATTTAAAACAACATGAAAGGAATCTTTTATATTTATTAGTAAAAAATATTGGCACGATACTTAGTCCAAGTGTAATTAAAGATTATGTTTGGGATGATAAAGATGTTTGTGACAATACATTAAGAACACAAATCAAAAAAATAAGAGCAAAACTAAAAGATAATTTTATTATCAATGTTCGTAATGCTGGTTATAAGATAGAAAAATATGGTTGAGATAAATAAGCTATCAAAACAGAACAGAAATTTTGGTGTTAAACTGTTTCTTTCTTATATTGTTTTTACTGTTTTACTTATAATTTCTATTACTATTATTCATATATATTTTTCACAAGATTTAGTAGCAAATAAATTTTTAAGAGAAGTAAAACTACAAAGTAGTGAAAAAAAAGATACATTTGATAAATATTTTCAAACAAAAAAGGATGCACTTCAAGCAATTAGTAAAAATGAATATTTTATAAAATATGTAGAAAATGGTTCTTATAAATACTATATAGATTTATTATTACTTACAGTAATGGAAGCAAATAAAGACTATATGCAAATAAGATATATAAATGAATTAGGACGTGAAGTATTAAGATTTGATAGAGAAAAACATTCTCATGAACCATATAAATCTCAAAGTTTACAAAATAAAGCTAATAGATATTATTTTAAAAATGTATCTAAAATGAAAAAAAATGATGTATGGTTCTCTAATATTGATTTAAATATAGAACATGGACATCTTGAAATACCTTATAAACCTGTTGTTAGGGTTGCTACTCCTTTAATAATTCAAGGAAACTTCAAAGGGATATTAATTATAAATATTTTTATGGAAGAATTATTAAAAAACATTACCAATTCATCTTTATATGATATTTATTTAACTGATGATAACGGCTATTATCTAAAACATAAAAATAAAGAGTTTGACTGGTCTTATTATAATTCAAAAAAAACATTAAAAGATGATTTTGATATTAGGTTTATTTATAAAATAAAAGAAAACAAAGATTCTTCTTTTGTTTATAATAAAAATATCTTTGTTCAAACTCTAAATTTGGATAATCAAAAGTTAAATTTAATAATGCTTGAAAAAGAAGAATCTATTGAAGAAGTAGAAAACAATAATAATACTATGATTGTTGCTATCTTAATTTTCGCAACAATTATGTCACTTTTATTTACTTTTATTTTTACAAGAAAATTAGAAGGTTTATTTAAATTAGTTGTTAGTCAAGCTGATAAATTACATGATTTAGCAACAAATTTAGATAATAAAGTTGTATTAAAGACTTTTGAAATTGCTAAGAAAGATAGATTGCTTCAAAATCAAAGTAAACTAGCTGAATTAGGGGATATGATAGGAAATATAGCCCACCAATGGAGACATCCTTTAACAAGATTATCTTTAACTCTTCAAAATTTAAGAGCATATAAAAAGAAAAATAGAATGAGTGATGAAATGTTTGATGAAGCTATGAGTAATTCTTTATATCAAATTGAGTTTATGTCAAATACTATTGATAATTTTAAAAATTTTTATAAAAAAGATGAAAAAAAATCTGATTTTATAGTTAGAGAAGCAGTTGAAAATGTCCTAAATATTATAGGTGCAGTGCTAGAGCATAGTAATATAAAACTAAATATAAATTGTCAAGAAAAAGTTACTTTACATGGCAATAAAAATGAATTCTCTCAAGTACTTATGAACTTAATTATCAATGCTAAAGATGCTATAGATGAAAATAAAATTGAAAATGGAAAAATAGATATAAATATTTCAAAAACGAAAGAATACAAAAAAATAGAAGTTAGTGATAATGCAGGAGGAGTACCAAGCTGTTTAATTGAAGAAATATTTAACCCATATTTTACTACAAAAGAAGAAAAGGGTACGGGAATAGGTCTTTATTTATCTAAAGCAATTATTGAAGATAAAATGAATGGAAAACTTTTAGTTGTAAACAAAGAGCAGGGTGCTGTGTTTACTATTTTATTATAAGGATTTACATGAAAATATTTATGCTTACTATACTTTTCTTAGGCTTGCTTCACTCAAAAGAGTGTAGTCCTTACTATAATCCCGATAAATTTTATGAGGCACCAGAATATTTAGTTAATTTAATAGAAGAACATTTAAAAAATAAACCTTTATTTGGAAATAAAAAAGAATATCAAGATTTTAAGCTAAAGGAAGTAAAAAATAATACTTTTTTAAATGAACATATTAAAAATGGCGAATATATTTATCCTAAAAAATCAGGCTTATTCTCTTATAAAATAAAAGATCAAAATATTGATGAAATAAGTATATCAATAGTTAATATTTATCGATATACAGATATAAGCATTGCAGAAGAAATAAATAATGACTTTGAAGGTTTTTGGAATGATTGGATAGAAAATGCTTATGAAATGCAACTTACACCTGAACAGATACTTTTTAAGTATAAAGATAAATATTTTACTTTTTCAGTGTTTATTTATGGTATTAAAAAAGATGCAACAAACTTAAAAGGTACAAGCATAGTTTATTGGTTAAAAGATTATACGAAACAAGTTAAAAAATATATTCAATGTGAAAAGAATAATCAATAAAAAGCAAAAAAGCTAAGAAGTTTTACTTCTTAGCTTTTTTATTATCGATACTAGTTACAGCATCTTTTAAATTTCTATTTTTATATGCTAGTGCAATTGTAACAAATACAATAGACACTACATAATAAACCCAAGTAGGAATTGGTACAGGATCTCCTGTAGCATAAGAGTGCATTCCAGATAAATAGAAGTTTACACCAAAATAAGTCATTAAGATTGTACTAAATGTTAATAATGACGCTGTAGAGAACACAAACGGATTATTAAGAGATTTTACAAATCTCATGTGAATTACAAATACATAAGCTACAATTGATACATAAGCCCAAGTCTCTTTTGGATCCCAACCCCAGTATCTACCCCAAGATTCATTTGCCCAAACACCACCAAGGAAATTTCCTATTGTAATAAATGTAACACCAATGATTAATGCAATTTCATTAATAGCTGTAATACTTTTAATAGTCTCATCTAAATGAGGTCTATTCTTCCTAAAGATAAACATAATTAATGCCATAAATCCTAAAATAGCTCCAAGACCAAAGAATCCATAAGAAGCTGTAAGAATTGATACATGAATTGTTAACCAATAAGATTTAAGTACTGGTACTAAGTTTGTAATTTGTGGATCAATACCTGTTAAATGTGCAGTAAACATGAAAATACCTGCAACAATAACAGCTGCACTTAACGCAAGTAATGATTTTCTAAAGAATACAACTCCTGCAAATACAGCTGACCACGAGATATATAAAAGTGACTCATAAGTATCTGACCATGGTGCATGACCTGAGATAATCCATCTAAATCCCATTCCAAATGTATGTGCTGCAAATAAAAGTGCTAATACAATAAAGAAGAAAAATGTAGTTTTTCTTGGTTTAATTTTTGGATTAAATACAACAACAAATGCAACAATAAGCATAATTAAACCTGTTATGATATAAGCAAGTGTTAATTTTAAGAATATATCTAGTTCATTAAATAAAATTTCATTATTAACTTGTGAATCACTTAACATAACATCTTTACCAAGCTTTTCTTGATAAAGTTTAATCATATCAATAAATTTATTTGCTTGTTCCCAATCGCTTTCAATAACAGAGTTTATAAATCCTCTTGTCATTAATTCAACAGCTCTTTGGCTTTGTCCTTCAAATGTTTTCATAGCATCAAGTGGAACATGCCAAGTATTAGTTTTATCTTCTGGTTTTGGGAAGATTCTAAATAAGTTACCATTAAATGTAGCAAAAGTAATATTTAATCTTTCATCAAGTCTAACAATATCTTTTTCATAAGTTCCTCTATCTTGAGGCTTAGTAATAGCAGCTTTTTCAGCTTCTTTATTTAAAATATAATTACCTTCTACAAATACTTCGGAAAAAGCAATATGTTTTCTTTTTTCATCAATACCAATAAATTTTTTTAATTTAGGAGTCTTAACTTTGATAAGTCTAATATCTCTCCACATTTCAGGTCTTGATAACATACCTAAAACAATTTGATCTGCATTCATACCAAATAAAGATTTTCTACCACTTAATTTAAGAAGTATTTCTCTATTTAATGTAGATACAGGCTTCATTCTACCACCTTGACTTTGAGTAACAAGCTTAGAAAATTTATTAGCAGTTACTTTTGACTCTTCTTTAAACTTCTTTAGATATTCAACTGTACTTTGAGCTTTTACTTCATTTTCCATTACTCTTTCTTCTGCATTTGCTGAAGTTGAAGCAAAAGCAATCATACAGGCAATAGCAAGAGAAGCTACATTTTTTTCTGAAACATATTTTGTAAGTTTCCAAAATCTTGATTTTTTATCAAATAAATTTAATACTAATCCAAGTGTTAATAAAAAATAACCTAAATAAGTTGGCCATTTACCAGGGTCATTGTTAACTGAAAGAACTGTTCCTGTTTCATCTGGGAAATATGAACTTTGGAAGAATAAGAAGTTTCCTTCATGTAGAGTTCTATTCATGAAAATTCTATAATCATACTCTTTATTATCCTTAATAACAGTAACTTCAGAAGCATAAGATGAAGGTGAGTTACTACCTGGATATCTATCAAGTTGGAAATCATTTAATTTAATAGCAAAAGGTAACGATAATGTTTTTGAACCATAAGATAAAACTACAGTTGTATCTCCAAAGAAAAGTTCTCTTTTAAGACCTCTTTGTCCTCTTTGTCCAGGAAGTTTAATCTCTTGTGTTTTTCCATCAACTGTAACATCTACAGTTAAAAGTCCCATTTTAGCACTACCTTTTTTTGCTAAGATATAATCTTTATATACTACATCTATTTTTTTGTTATCACCATAAAGTATAGTATGAGCGAAATCATTTACACTTTTTAATAAAGTAGTGAATTCTTTTTGATACTCTTTATAATAAGTATTACCATTTTCTTTAATTGTAATTTGTAAGTAAGGTTCTAGTGAACTCATTCTATTTTCAGTAGCACCTTCTTTGATTTGCATAATTCCTTCATAACCTGCGTATCTTGTAACCCCAGCACCAATCAGAATAACTACAAAAGATAAATGGAAAATAAATCTTGCTTTATTTCTCCACATTTTATATTTGTAAATAATTCCCATTAAGTTAACTGTTGTTAATACAAGTATCGTTTCATACCATATATTATTGTATACTAAAACTCTCGCTGAAGATGTATCAAAATCATTTTCGATAAATGTAGCATAGCCAGCTCCAATTGCTAATATAGCCAATAAAATTAGTGTAGTCTTAAAGGAAAATAAGACATTAGTTCCTTTCAAAAAAAATCCTTTCTATTTGATTATCAAATGAATTATATTCACAAGTAGTTAACTATAAGTTAACTAAAATGAAAAGCAATTCATATTCTAACATAGATACAAGTATAGCAAAAGATTGATTTGTTTGCCTTGATTTAAGACAATATTTTATTTTATAGTCTTATAATACGACTATGAATTTAGAAGAATTACAAAAAAAGAAAAACGACTGCAGAAGTTGGAAAAATGTACAACCTTGGTTTGATCAATTAAATAAAGCCAGAGAAATAAAAACAGATGAACTTTATGTGGATTATGGAGATTGGTTTACTATTGGAAAAAGAGAAGATATAACTCAAGAACAATATGATCTAATCGAAGAAACAGCAAAAAAGTTAATTCCTTGGAGAAAAGGCCCTTTCAATTTATTTGGTTTAGAAATTGATAGTGAATGGCAAAGTAATATTAAATACAATCTGATTAGACCTCACTTTAATTTAAAAGATAAAGTTGTTGCTGATATTGGGTGTAATAATGGTTATTATATGTTTAGAATGCTTGAAGATAAACCAAAAAGATTAATAGGTTTTGATCCAAGTGCTTTAACACTTCATCAATTTGAATTTATAAATCATTTTGTAAAATCAGAAATCATTTATGAAATGCTGGGAGTTGAACACTTAGAGTTTTATAATCATAAATTTGATTTTATTTTTATGCTTGGAGTTTTATATCATAGACCTGATCCAGTAGGTACTTTAAAATCACTTGCTAGAGGATTAAATTCAAAAGGTGAAATTTTAATAGATACTTTTATGATAGATGGGGAAGAAGAACTTTGTTTAACACCAAATAAAAGGTATTCAAAAATCCCAAATATTTATTTTATACCAACAATTCCTGCACTTAAAAATTGGCTATCAAGAGCTGGTTTTGAAAATATTGAAGTAATAGCTACAACTATTACAACAAATGAAGAACAAAGAAAAACAAAATGGTCTTTCGATCAAAGTTTAGAGGACTTTTTAGATCCTAATGATAATAGTAAAACTATTGAAGGTTATCCTGCACCTAAAAGAGTTTATATAAAAGCTAGAAAAATACAGTAGAATTAAAATAGTTCTATTGTATCTTCTTCTGTAAGTTCGTCAAAATCAAAAAACTGACTTCTACCTTTATTTTTTGCTTCATATAAAGCAATATCAGCATTTTTAATAGCATCTGTTATTGTTTCACTTGAATCTGTTTTAAAGGTTTCTAAACCAATACATATTGTTTTTTTAAGTTTTTGTTTTGTAATTGAATTAACTTCAATAGAAACATCAGCAAAATCTTCTATGATTTTTTTAGCTAAATCTTCAACTTGATATTTAGGAGTATTACTTAGTATTGTTACTAAAAACTCATCAGCATTAAGTCTTGCTACCATATCAAATTCATTTATATTACTATGAATTATTTTTGCTAATTCAATTAAAACTTTATCTGAAATATCATAATCAAATTCATCAATTACTGCTTTAAAATGATCAACTCCAATCATTAGAAAATATATTTCTTCTCTTGTATTATTTGATATAGTAAGATGTTTATTCAAATTTTCAATTAGATAATTTCGGTTATAAACTTTTGTTACAGAGTCAATAGAAGAAGACTCAATAAAGTTCTTTTTTAATATTCCATTTTGAATTATAGGAGATATTTGAAAGAATGCAGCTTCAATAGTATCATATTTAGCTTGTAATACTTTATAATGAACATTTGATGTTGCACTAAAAGAAACTGTTGCATTTAAATTAGTATGTGTGTTAATAATAAAAAAATATGCCTTCTCATCATCAAGAAAAAACTCTTTACCTTTTACAAAAATCTCTTCTTTTGAGTTTGAATGCATATCAATTAATGAAAATGTTACATTATCAATACTAAAAAATTTATTTAGCCATTCGTAAATATCTTCAGCCATTTGAACGATATTTGTTGAGTACTGTAATTGTTCATATAAATTATAAATTGATACTAAAGATTTATAACTTTCTTCATTTGAGTTTGAATCTTTTATCAGTTCTAATATTTTTTCTTTCATACTAAACTCCTAAAATAAGTCTATAATATTCGTATCTTCTTCTGTAAATTCGAAAATTTGACTTCTACCTTTATTTTTTGCTTCATATAAAGCAATATCTGATTTTCTAAAAATTTCATCCATTGTTGTTGCATCTTTAGGAAATATTGCTATTCCACAGCAAATAGTCTTTTTTAAAGTTTGATTAGTTTGTTTATTTACTAATACTTCTTCTTTACTAAAGTTGTCAATAATTTTTTGAGCAATCATTTTTGCATTTTCATTATCATTTATATTCATTAATATCACTAAAAATTCATCAGAATCAATTCTTAATATAATATCTGAGGTTCTAAGTGTTTGTTTTAAAACCTTAGATAAAGCAACTAGTACTTTATCTCCAATATTATAATCAAATTCATCAATTACAGCCTTAAATTGATCAATACCAAATTTTAAAAACCCTAAAGTATTATTTTCTCTTAAAGATAAACTTAAAAGTTTTTCAGAATAACTATCTAAATAGTGTCTATTATATAAACCTGTTACAGGATCAACTAAACTTAAATCTTTAAGTGTGTCTTTTAAAAGTTTATTATATAAAGTTTGAGAAAATGCTTGTAATGCCAAAGTTATAGCAAATTTATTATTTTTTATATTGCTATCATCATTTGAAGATACAATTACTTTGATTTTTGTATAATCACTTTGTACTAATTCAAAAACTGTATTTTCTGTTTCTACTAAATTATTTGAAGATTTATAAAGTATTTCTTCTGTATCTTTATTACTTGTATCAAGTAAAACAATTTCTATATCATTTACATTAAATTTATCTTTCAAATACATTAAAACATCTGTATAGAATTGTTCTAAAGTTCTTACAAGTTTTAAATTTTCATTTTCTTTAACTATATTCTCACAAATTTGACTCATCAAGTACCTTTATAAAATTATATATTTTTCCCATTGTGCTAATGAATCAAGTTCAGATATCAGCGTAGTTTTATCACCATGTCCTGGGTAGATATGGAAATTTGTATTTTCCCATGATAATATTTTATTAATACTTTTTTTCATATCAGCTGCATTTGACATAGGAAAATCAAATCTACCAATAGTTCCTTTAAAAATAAAATCACCTGTAAATAAATGCTCATTTATTTGAATAGCTGAACATCCAGGAGTATGACCTGGAAAATGATGAAATTTAATTTTTACATCAGCTATTTCAAGTTCTTCATCAGGTTGCACTTCAATATCTGCAACAGATGGTGGCATTCCTAAACCATAAGGATCTATTTCTAATAAAAAACAGTCATCTTTTGGAGTATATAATTTTATGTTATATTCATTTTTAACTTCTGTATTTGACCAAACATGATCAAAATGTCCATGTGTATTTAAAACTGCGACAGGGTTTGTTACATTTTGTTTTATCCATCTAGTTGCATCTACACCTGGATCAATTATTATATCTTTATTATCTATTGTAACTATATAACAGTTTGTTTGATAATCGCCCATTGGCTGTACTTTTATATCCATTTTAAAGCCTTTTCGCTAAAATACATTGATTATATCATAAAAGAGGTTATACGTGAATTATTTTTTTACTTTAGAACAAGTTTTATTAACTAAATATCCAAAAGAAAAAATAGAAAAATTTAAACATTTCTATGAAAATTTTATAAATAATAAATTTACTTTTGAAGATAATTATATACCTTGTAAGCTTAAAGAGCCATCTTATTCTAACTTTTTAGAAATTGTAAAACCAACTGCTTTACCAAAAATAAAAAACTTTAATACAATTGAAGGGAAAAAGTATCTTCTTCATACTATTTTACACATTGAATATAGTGCAATTGATTTAGCTTTAGATGCTGCATTAAGATATCAAAACCTACCATTACAGTACTATTCAGACTGGTTAGAGGTTGCTAACGATGAAGTAAGGCATTTTATAATGCTTGAAAATCTATTAAATGAATTAGGCGGAAAATATGGAGACTTTCCTGTTCATAAAAATCTATTTGAAGCTATGGAAAATACACCAGAATTTCTAAGAAGAATGGCTGCAGTACCTAGATATTTAGAAGCAAATGGTTTAGATCAAAATCCAAAAATAATGGAAAAATTAAAATCAAATAATGATCCATTTAATAGAAAAATATTAGAAGCTTTAAATATTATTTTAGAAGAAGAGGTTGATCATGTAACAAAAGGTGATACATGGTATAAATATGCTTGTGATTTAGAGAATTTACCTTATGATGAAACTTATTTAAAAATTATTGAAGAAGTATTTCCAGGCTCTACAAAAAGAAAAATGGATTTAAATTTTGAAGCAAGAAAAAAAGCTGGTTTTTCTTGTGAACTACTAAAAACACTTTCAAAAAAACAAGATTGTAATTAAACTGTAATAATTAAATCAAATTCCTATCAAATCAATTATCAAAATAGATTAATCTTTTACTTGTCTATACAAGGTACTTAACTTGTATAGACAACTTGTAATCATTGTGTAATTTATGTGATTTATACTTCCATTATCAAGCTTGTATAGACAAGATAACAAGGTAAAAAGTGAAGAAAGTTACAAAACCTACATATATAAAACTTTATGAGCAAATACTAAAAAGTATTGAAACAAAAGAATATAGTGTAAGCCAAAAATTACCCTCAGAAAATGAGTTAGCAAAAATATTTGATGTAAATAGACATACAGTGAGACAAGCTTTATCCTTATTAAAAGATAAAGGTTTTATTTATACTCTAAAAGGAAAAGGCAATTTTATATCAAATATAAAAGTTCCTTATTCAATTAGTGATAAAAGTTCATACTCATCAAAAATTTTAGACTTAGGGTATGAACCAAAAACTAAACTTCTAAGTTCAAATATTATTGAACCAAATGAAGATATTGCAAAAAATTTAAACTTAAGTAAAAAACTAAAAGTAATAGAGTTGAAACTTTTAAGATACGCAAACGATTTACCTATTTCTGTTTCATATTCATATTTTGATGCATTTATTTATAGAGATATTATAAATCATTTAGATTTAGAACCTTTTTCTTTATACAAAATCTTAAATAAATGTTATCCAAATTTGGAGATTACAAAAGTTTCAACTGTATTTGAATCCCTAGTTGCTAAAAATGAATTAAGTGAATTATTAATGATGCCATCAAATTCTCCAATTTTAGCTGCTAGTACATTATCAAAAGATCAAGAAGGTAATTATATTGAGTATGGAACATCATACTTTAGAGGCGATACTTGTAAAATCAAAGTAGATTTAATTTAAGAGGAGAACATAGTGATAAAAATGAAAAACCTAACATTAGGGTACAAAAAAGAAAAAATACTAAAGAATGTAGATTTTAAAGTTAAAGATGGCGAGTTTATTGGAATTATAGGCCCTAGTGGTGCAGGTAAATCAACACTTTTAATGTCAATTACAGGTGGTATCAAAGTATTTGATGGAAAGTTTGAAGTCTTAGATTATGATTTAGAAAATATCAAAAAAAAGAATCTTATTAAATTAAGAGAACAAATTGGAGTTATTTTCCAAGGCTATAACTTGGTTGATAGAATTTCTGTACTTGATAATGTAATTAGTGGGATGTTAAAAGAAATACCTTTAACAAGAGCAATAATTAAACTTTATAAAAAAAAGGAGTTAAAAAAAGCAAAAGAGTATATGGACATTGTTGATATTACAAAATATTCATTAAAAAGGTGTGATGAACTTTCGGGAGGCCAAAGACAAAGAGTTGCAATAGCTAGAGCTTTAGCCGCTGAACCAAAGATTATTTTAGCTGATGAACCTGTATCTGCATTAGATCCCAAAAGTGCAAAAAAGGTTATGGAGATTTTAAGGAAGGTAAACAAAACTTATGGAGTAACTGTAATAGCTAACCTTCATCATTTAGAATATGCAAAAGAGTACTGTGATCGAATTGTTGCAGTTAATGATGGTCAAGTAGTTTTTGATGATAAGAGTGAGTTGCTAACTGAAAAGTTAGTTGAAAAAATCTACACAAATAACTAGTGTAAAACAATAATTAAATTAGGAAATAAAAATGAAATTAATTAAGAAAATTGCTGTAGCTTCTATAGCTTTAGGATTAACAACATCAATGTTCGCACAAGAAAAATGGCCTGAAAAAATTACTTTTGGTGTGATTCCAGTAGCTGGTTCAACTTCTATGAAAGAAAATTTTGGCCCTTTAACTGATTATATATCAAAATCTTTAGGTATCAAAGTAGAAATGAAATTAGCAGGAGATTACACAGGGATTATTACAGGTATGCAACACAAACATATTGATGTTGCTTATTTAGGACCAAAATCTTATGTTGAAGCTGCAAAAAGAGCTAATGCAGAAGCTTTAGTTGTTGAAGTTGATGGTGAATCAGGACTTCCAGGATATAGAGGTACGATTATTACTAAAAAAGGAAGTGGTTTAAAAACGCTTGCTGATTTAAAAGGTAAAACTTGGGCATTTACATCATCTCAATCAACATCAGGAACATTAGTTCCAACTGTAATGTTCTCAAAAAAAGGTATTGACCCTAAAAAATATTTCTCTAAAGTAGTTTATTCTGGTGGACATGAAGCTTCAATTTTAACAGTAAAAGCAGGAAGAATTGATGCGGCTTCTACAAATAACTTAGATTTTAATAGAGGTGTTGGAAAACATTGGGAAAGAGATCAATTTAATGTTATTTGGACTTCTGATTTAATTCCTGGTGCTCCTGTTGCAGCAAGAGGTGATTTACCAAACTCTTTAAAAATGGCTTTAAAAGGTGCATTTTTATCTTATAACGATCCAAAAGGTTTAGAAAAACTAAAAAATAAAGGTTTTGTTAAAGGTGATGATTCTGTTTATGATTCTGTAAGAGAATTAATAAAATTAAAAAAACAACTAAAAAATAAAAAATAGTTAAAACAAAGTAAGCGTTTGTACGCTTACTTTTAAATAAGGAAAAAAAATGAATGTAGAAGAATTAAAAGCAAAAAGTAATCCTTTTTCTTTTGGAAAATCAGCAGTTATCGTAATATTTTTATTAATTTTAATTCAAAGTTGGAATGACACGGATATGAGTTTTTCATCATTATATGATGGAGCTGGGTATATGGTTGAGTATATTTCTGGTAATCCAAATATTGAAGGAAGTGGTTTTTTCCCACCAAATTTAAATAGTAGTGACTTAATGACTTATGTTTTATCTATGTTAGAGACTATTCAAATGGCTGTTGTTGCACTTTTCTTATCTATAGTAGTAGCAGTTCCATTATCATTTATGAGTTCAAGAAATATCTTAAATATATTAATTCCAGGTAAGACTCCAATACATGAGTTTACTAAGAAAGTGATATATGGAAGTGCTACCTTAGTTGCTAATATATTTAGATCAATCAATGAAATTGTATGGGCATTGATTTTTGTAAGTGCTGTTGGACTTGGCCCAATGGCAGGTATCTTAGCTTTAGGTGTGCATACAGCAGGTGTTTTATCAAAGCTTTTAAGTGAAGGAAATGAATCAATTGATCCAGGTCCTGTAGAAGCTTTAACTACAACAGGTGCTGGATTTTTTAAAGTATTAGTTTATGCAGTACTTCCTCAAACTATGCCACATTTTGTTTCAATGGCTTTATATAGATTTGAAAGTGATGTAAGAGCAGCTTCAATTTTAGGATTTGTAGGAGCTGGTGGTATTGGTTTTTACTTATTTGATAAGATGAGGGCTTTTGAAAATAGTGATGTTTGTTCAATTATTATCATTATTGTAATTACAGTTTGGGTACTTGACAAAATTAGTGCAATGATTAGAAAAAGGTTTATTTAATGAAAAGAGAAGATATTAATAATTTAGCACAATTAGTGCAATATGAAAAATTAGAAAATTTATATAAAAAAATTGATGAAAATAATAGGGTACAAGTTTTAACACCACCAAGTGAGCAAACAATTTTAGTTCCTGTAAAAGATCCTATTTCAAATAGTGATTTTTATGCAGGAGAGGTGTTAGTTACTTCTACAATAGTTCAAGTAAATGATACTAAAGGTTGGTCGATGGTTATGGATACAAATGAGAAACTGTCACTTTATACAGCCGTTATTGACGCTGCTTTTGAAGCTGATATTTTTAAAAGTGAGATTATAACTATTTTAAAAGAAGCAAAAAATCAAGATAGTTTAAATAAAGAGAAAATAAATCAAAAAGTAAACGCTACAAGAGTTTCTTTTGATTTAATGTAGGAGAAAAAAGTGAATACAGTTGATATAGAAAAACTAAATAGAGATAACTTTAAATCAATGATGAATGCATTATCTATGCCTGGAAAAGTAGAGAAAATTCAACCTTTATTTGAATCAAATTTATTAGCAATAGCTAATACACTTTTATACTCAGAGGTTAGTTTTTATTATGAAGGAAAAGAAGAGTTTAGTTTAATTGAAGCAATTACTAATGCTCAAAATACACAAGCTGATAATGCCGATTATATTTTTTGTGATGAACTAAATGAGTATTTATTTAATAAAGGAAAGGTTGGAACTTCAAAAGATCCTGAATACTCATCAACGTTTGTTTTTAAATGTAAAGATTTTAATGGACTTGAAGTAAAACTAACTGGACCAGGAATAGATGGAAGTAAAAATGTAAACTTACCAATTGATAAGTCTTTTGTTGAGTTTTTTAATGAAAAAAATTCATATTATCCACTTGGAAATGAAGTATTCTTTTTAAGTCAAAAAGGTGAGATTACAGCTATTTCAAGAACTACAAAAATGGAGGTTTTATAAAATGGCTTATTATGCAATTAAAGGTGGGGAAGAAGCTATTAAAAACTCTCTTGATTTTTATGGCGATATTACAAAAGAGTCTGAGAAATTAAATGACAATGATTTAATTGAAGCTTTGACTTACTCAATTGATAGAGTAATTAGTGAAGGGTCTTTATACTCTAAAAAATTAGCTGCACAAGCTATAAAAAGAAGTGCTGGAGATTTACTGAATGCTTCATTTTTCTTAAGAGCTCATAGAAGTTCTTGTCAAAGAATTGGTATTGCTAAAACTGTTGATATAAATGATATGAGATTAACAAGAAGAATTTCATCAGCTTTTAAAGACATTGAAGGTGGACAATTACTTGGGCCTTCAAATGATTATGAGATTAAACTTTTAGTTGATTTAGAAAAAGTTCAAACTAATATTGAAGAGTATTCAACAAAAGATAATGTAATTAAATCAGCATTAACACCACTTAGAGAAGATAATTTAATAAAAATTCTTCCACAAGAAGAAAAACCTTGGGATATTACAAGAAGTTATCCAACTGAACCTTATCCTAGAAGTGCAGTTTTACAAGTAATGGCAAGAGCTGAAACTGGTTCGCTTTTATGTGTTGGATATACAACTATGAGAGGTTATGGAGATATTCACCCTACAATTGGTGATTTAAGAATAGGTGAATTAGATGTTGAGTTTACACATCCTTTTACAAAAAATGAAGTAAAAGTTGGAACTATAGAAGCTACAGCTGTTGAGTGTGTTGGTACTTTTAATCAAGATGAAGATGGAGATACAAAACTTACAACTGGTTTTGGTTTTTGTTTTGGAAAAAATGAAACAAAAGCTATTTCTATGTCGATGATTGATCTATCACTTTATAATACTCACTATTCTGTGGGTGGGGAGCACGTAATTGCAGCTGATTTTGACATGATTATGCACCATTTAGATGGAATAGAGTCTTATGGTATGACAAATCACTTTAAATTGCCACACTATGTAACATTCCAAACTGATTATCAAATCTTTAAATCAGCACAAAAATATACAGAAGAAAAAAAAGAAAATGAAAAAGGAGTTGAAAAATGAGATATGCATTTTTAGATGAAGAAGCAAAAAAAGAGATTAGAAGATCTATTTTAAAAGCTATCGCAATTCCTGGATATATTGTAGGCTTTGCTTCAAGAGAACTACCAGTAGCACGTGGATGGGGAACTGGTGGATTACAAGTTACATTATCAATCATCAATGAAGAAGATACTTTAAAAGTAATTGACCAAGGTTGTGATGGAAGTGTAAATGCTGTAAATATTAGAAATTTTATTAAATCCGTTACAAAAGTTGAAACTACAACTAAAACGCTTGATGCAACTATTATTCAGACAAGACATAGAATTCCAGAGATTGATTTACAAGAAGGACAAACATTAGTTTTTCAAGTTCCAATGCCTGATATTTTAGAAACAGTTGAGCCAAATATCTCAAAAGCTAAGCTGTTACATGCAAATGCTGATTATTCTAAGTTATGGGTTTTATTATATGAAGATACATCAATGTTTGGGGATTCAAGAATCTCAAATAGGTATCCAGTGATGGTAAATCATAGATATGCAATGGATCCAAGTCCTATTCCAAAATATGATACGCCAAAATTAAATGATTGTAAAGCTTTACAAATTTTTGGAGCAGGAAGAGAAAAAAAGATTTATGCTATTCCTCCATATACTCATGTAGAGCCTTTAAAATTTGAAGATAGAGAGTTTAAAGTTGAAAACTTTGAAGGAAAAGCTTGTGCAAGATGTGGAAGTACTCATAGCTTCTTAGATGAAGTATATGATGATGAAGGTAAAGCAACATATTATTGTAATGACACAGATTATTGTGATACTCAAAAAGAAAAACAAGGAATTAACTAATGATACTAGATATGAGAAATGTATCTAAAGTTTTTGGAAAATTTTGTCCAAAATGTTTAGAAACAACTGGTGCAAATTATAACAGTTCTATTTGTCCTACTTGTAAAAGTGTTGTTGGGGTAAATGATATAAATTTAACACTAGCTAATGGGGAAGTATTAGGAATAGTAGGTGAGAGTGGTAGTGGAAAATCCACACTTTTACAACTAATTTATCAAGACCAAAAAGCAAGTCTTGGAGAGATTTTTGTAAAAGATTTTGTTGGAAAAGATGGAAAGAAAAAAAATATTTTAGATGCAAACTTAAATGAATTGTCTCATCTTAGAAACTCTTTAATGTCTATGATTTATCAAAACCCAAGACTAGGGCTTAATTATAATTTTTCAGCAGGTGGAAATATTGCCCAAAAAGTAATAATGAGTGGAAATAAAAAATATGATGAGATTAGAGATAGAGCTTTGTATTTTTTAGATAAAACAGAAATTCCAACAAGTAGAATTGATGCTTATCCTGAGTACTTTTCAGGTGGACAGCAACAAAGAATTCAAATTTCAAAAGCTTTATCAAGTAATCCAAAAATTTTATTACTTGATGAACCAACAACAGGACTTGATTTATCAGTTCAAGCTAAGATTCTTGATTTAATCAAAGAGTTACAACATGAAATAGGTTTTGCTATGGTAGTTGTATCCCATGATTTAGGGGTTATCAAACACTTAACAGATATTACAGTTGTTATGAAAAATGGACAAATTGTTGAAAGAGGATTAACTGATCAAATACTTGAAGATCCTCAACACCCATATACACAATTACTTGTGTCATCAATTCTTTAGGAGTTATCGTGATTAGATTAGAAGTAAAAGATTTAAATAAAACTTTTAAAGTACATACACAAGGAAGTATTGAAGTTAAAGGTTTTGAAAATATTGGTTTTGATGTAAAAGAAGGTGAGTTTTTATCACTATTTGGACCAAGTGGTGCAGGTAAATCATCTATTTTAAAAACACTATTTAGAACATATACTACAACAAGTGGAAATATTATATTTCACAGAGACAATGGAAGTAAAATAGATATAGCAACTGCAACTGAAAGTGAAATACTAAATTTACGAAAAGCAGAGATAGGTTATGTATCACAGTTTTTACAAATCTTACCTAGAATTAGTGCTGTTGATGTTGTAGCAGAACAGTTGATATTAAAAGGTGAAAGTGAAGAAGTTGCAAGAATTAAAGCAAAAGAGATGTTAAATTACTTATCAATTAGAGAAGAACTTTTTGATTTATCGCCTTTAACTTTTTCTGGTGGTGAGCAACAAAGAGTAAACATCGCAAAAGGTATCATAGCCCCCAAAAGTTTACTTTTACTTGATGAACCAACAGCTTCACTAGATAAAACAAACACTATGAAAGTAGTAGAGAAATTAAAAGAGCTAAAAACTCAAGGTGTTGCTATGGTTGGTATTTTCCATGACCTTGAAGCAATGGAAATGATTAGTGATAAGATTTATAAATTAGAGAGAGTTCAAGGCTAACTCGTTAGCCTCTTTAGAGTTTTATCTACTTTTAACTGGAATTTATTTCCAGTGTTAAAAAGTAGTTATTAGATAATTCGGTCCCTTCAAAAATGGGACATTTTTTAAGGAAGATTATGGAAACAATTTTAAGAAGTAAAAATGTATTAATAAACGAAGAGTTCGTTCCTGCTGATGTTGTAATCAAAGGGGAATTTATAGAAAGAATAGATGAATATGGGAAAAATGAAGTAGCAGTTGATTTAGGTGAGAAAAAAATAGCTCCAGGGATTGTAGATTTACATTCAGATGCTATTGAAAAAGAAATAGAGCCAAGACCAAATGCTACTTTTCCAGTTGAACTTGCAGTTGCAGAACTTGATAAAAAACTATCAATGGCAGGTGTTACTACAATGTTTCATGCTATTGGTTTTGAAGAAAACCCAAAGAAAAAAAGAAGTATTGATTTAGCAATTTCACAAATAGAAGAAATAAATAAAGCAAATGATAAACACCTAGGTGTTGATAACTATGTTCATGCAAGATTTGAGTTAAGTTGTGATGAAGCAGTTGAACCAATCAAAGAAGTGATTTCAAAAGGAATGGTTAAACTTGTTTCTCTTATGGATCATAGTCCAGGGCAAGGACAATTTAAATCATTAGAATCTTTTAAAAGTTATTACGGAAGTTATTATGATTTAAATGAAGAAGAATTACAAAAAGTAATTGATAAAAAAATAAATAAAAATGAAGATAAAATTAATGAATTAATCGCTTATACAAAAGAGCATAATTTAACACTCTTAAGTCATGATGATGATTGTATTGAAAAACTTGATGGTTTACTTAATTTAGGTGTTCAAATTTCAGAATTTCCACTTGATTTAGAAGTAGCAAAATATGCAGTTTCAAAAGGTATAGCTACAGGAATGGGAGCACCAAATATTGTAAGAGGTGGTTCTCAGAGTGGTAATATTGCTGCTATTGATTTAGTAAAAGAAGGAGTTTGTAAGTACCTTTGTTCAGATTATCATCCAACATCAATGCTTCAAGCAGTATATAGAATGAAAGAAGATGCAAACCTTGATATTGCAAAAGGTTTCTCTATGGTAACTTCAACTCCTGCAAGATATGCTAACTTAGAGGATAGAGGTGAAATAAAAGAAGGTAAAAGAGCTGATATTATAGTAGTTGATGATACACATATTCCAAAAGTAGTTCTTACTTTAAAAGATGGTGATTCTATCTACAATGGGATTAGAGGCTTTAAACTATAAGGATTAAAAATGGTTACAATTTATAGAAGTATTTTACACCTTGAGGTTAGATATAATGACAAAAATAGAAAGTTATAATCGTGAACCAAAAGTAGTATTAGGGGATAAACCTTATGTTTTCCCCAATGCGATTATTGAAAATTGCGAATTTGGTAAATATACAGAAATAAGAGATTTTGTAAATATTTCAAGCTCATCTATGGATGATTATTCTTACGTATGTGAGTATTCTCAAATCACAAATACAACTATAGGTAAATTTGTAAATATAGCTTCTAATGTACGAATAAATCCAGGGTTTCATCCCTATGAAATGCCTTGCCAACATCACTTTATGTATAGAAGAGAGATGTATGGTTTTGGTGATGATGACAAAGCTTTTTTCAACTATAGAGATATTCAAAAAGTAGATATTGGTCATGATGTTTGGATAGGACATGGAGCAGTTATCATGCCAGGAGTAAAAGTAGGGAATGGTGCAATTATTGGCTCAAATGCTGTTGTAACCAAAAATGTACCTTCTTACGCTATAGTTGCAGGTGTAAGTGCAAAAGTACTTAAGTATAGATTTTCAAAAGATATCATAAAAGCTTTAGAAGATATATCTTGGTGGAATTGGTCTCATGATGAAATAAATGAAAGAATTGAAGACTTAAAAGATATTAGAGAATTTATATATAAATATTCAAAATAAGAAGGTTACATGGATACTAAAATAGTTTTGATAGTAGGCCCAAGTGGAGTTGGAAAAGACACTTTATTAAAAGGTGCAAGAAAAATTTTGAAAAATGAAATAAATTTTGTAAGAAGGTATATCACAAGAAAACCTGATAAAAATGAAAAAAACTACTTTTTAGATGAGTTTGCTTTTGAAATTTTAAAACATAACAGTTTTTTTGCTTCTAGTTGGAATGCCCATGGGAACTATTATGCAATAGCAAAAAACTCTATAAAAAATAAAGTTAATATCATATCAGTATCAAGAGCTAAGATTTCAGATTTTGAAAAACAATATGACAAAGTCTATACCATAAATATTACTGTACCAAAAGAAGAGCTAAGAAACAGACTTTTACTAAGAAAGAGAGAGTCTTTAGAGCAGATTGAGAAAAGATTAAATAGAAGTTATCCAAAAATAGAGGCTGAAAATTTAATTGAGTTTGACAATAGTAAAAATATAGAAGTTAGTATAAAAGATTTTGTAGAGCTTATAAAGAAGATTGCTAGTGAATAACAAAATAAAAATTGCTACTTTTAATATATGGAAGAACGATGGAGAGTTTCCAAATCGTATTTTCAAACTAAATAATGAACTTAAAAGTAATAATTTCGATATTATTTGTCTACAAGAAGACTATGAATCAGAAGAGTTTTCAAGTAGCAAATATCTAAATAAAAGTTTAGAATTTAACTACATTAGTACTAAAACTAGAAGAAAAGTTCGCAATAATCAGTTAAGTAGTTCAAATCTTACTATACTTTCTAAATATAAAATAAAATTAATAGATGAGATTTTTTTTAACAAAAATGAAAAAGAAGAACGAGCTTGTCAAATAATTGAAGTTAATATAAAAGATAAAAAAATACTTTTGGTTAATATTCATCTATCACATATAAGTGAACAAGAAAGAATATCTCAAATAAAAAAAATCTTACAATATTTAAAAAAATATAATAAGCTTTATAACATGACTATGTTTTGTGGAGACTTAAATGCCTTACCTAACTCAAAAGAGATTGCACTAATAAAAGAAAATGCTTTTAGGGATGAGAATATTCAGTTTAGCCATAAAGATGGAGTAACTATAGATTATATTTTTTATAAAAGTGATGAAAAAATAAAAGTACATAGTAAGATTGTATTAAAAGATTATAGTGATCACTATTGTTTAGTTAGTACATTTAATTTTAAATAATTATAATAATAAAAAAGTATATAAGGAATAGGATTGAAACTTAAATTTTTAGGAACTGCTGATAGTGCAGGCTTTCCAGTTCATAACTGCCAATGTATGGTATGTACATACCACAGAGAAAAAGGACTAAAAAATCTATCAACAAGTGCCTATATAAAAGTAGATAATAGTGTCATACTTTTAGATGCAGGAATAGAAGATATATCAAATATCTTTGATGGAAATGACATAAAAGCTGTATTTCTTACGCACTTTCATGCTGATCATTGTCTAGGGCTTTTAAGACTTAGACACTCAGCTCAAGAAATCAACTGTTTTCACCCAAATGATAAAGATGGTTTTTCTGATTTGTTTAAACACAAACACTCAGTTTGTTATAACGAAATAGAAGGATTTAGCACCCAGACTATCGAAAATATAAGCTTTACAACAATTCCTTTAAAACACTCAAAAAACACTTTTGGTTATCTAATAAAAACAAAAAACAAAACCATAGCATACCTAACAGATTGTGCAGGAATACCTAAAAAAAGTTTAGAGTTTTTAAAATCACATAAAATAGACCTAGCTTACATAGATGCCTGTTATGATGAAAGAAAAGAAGTAGGAAACCACCTAAACTATAAACAAGCAAGTGACATACTAGATGAACTAAAAGTAAAAGAGGGATATCTAATGCACATCTCACATACTACTTTGGAGTATATTCTAAAAAATAAAATAGAGTTGAAGTATAAGTATGTGAAAGCAGGGGATGAGTTTTTGGTAGATTAAGCATTTTAATTATTATTTTGATATTATTTAATAAAAAGGTTATAATTTTGATTGCTAAAAATCCAACATTTACTTTTGTTTGCTACTTATTTAAAGAAAATGAAAATGATATTAATAAATTATTTAAGTTAGTAAAAGGACAATCTGTAATTAATGAATATGACCCAATTGAAGTAAAGAATGATAACTTCAATAATATTCAAGGTTTTATAAAGAAAACAGAACCTAAAGAACCAAAATGGACAAAAAAACTTAAGACAGTTTTCAATTTTCCAAAAATTGAAAATCAATCAAATTCTTTCTTGTTTTTCATAACAGTAAAGAATAGAACATTTGCTTTCACGATGGGATATTCATATCATTCTATTAATAAATCTAAAATTGTACAAGATTTTGGTATAAAAATAGCTGCTAATGAACTTGATATGTATAGTATAAAAGCAATCGATGCAAGAAGATTAGATTACAACGCAAAACTCAAAAGAGAAACTACTCCCAATAATGATTTTATGAGTAGTTTTGATTTTGATAAGAATATGGAATTACTTCATTCTTTATCAGGAACTACTGATAAGTCAACATTTTCTAAATCATTAATAGGAAAAGATTCTCTAAAAGTCATTACGGAATTAAACTTAGATTTGATTAATGATTTCTGTATAAATCTACTAGACTCTTATAATAAAACTAATTTTAAAACTAATGGTTTTGACTTTATTGAGAATTTAAAAATAATTGATTTTGATGAAGAGATAAAAGTAGCACATGAGAAGTTAAAAGAAAGAATAGTTAATAAAGATAAATCATTAACTTTAATCCAACCCAGCGCAGATTACTATGATATTGATTCATATACAATTGAATATAAAAATTATAATAAAAAAATTGATGAACTTAATTTAGATACTTTATTATTATTCTTAGAGCAAAATAATTTAAGAAATAATGAGCTGAATTTAAAAGATTTATATATTAATATTAATTTAGGAAATAAAGATGAACCTGTAAAGCAATCCATAATTGAACTGTCATATTTTGAATATTTCATTAAAGAGAACAAAAAATATATATTTACTGATAATAAGTTGTATCATGTAAAAACCTCCTACTATAAAATAATTGATAAAGATTTAGAAGAATATATTACAAAAGAATTGAAAGATTTAAATGTTATTGCATTCAACCATAAAAATGAAAAAGGTGAATTATCAGAAGGTATATATAATGATGATTTTTCAATAAAGAATTCTCATATAGTAATAAATTTAGATAAACAAAACTTCAAAAATATTCCTAATAGACCTTATGACAAAATTGAAATTTGTGATATTTTAACGAAAAATAAAGAATTTATTTGTATAAAAAGATATAAAAATTCATCTCAATCTTTAAGTCATTTATTATCGCAATGTATTGTTTCATGTGAATTATTGATTAATGAAAAAAAATATAGAGATATTATAAATAAATCATTTTATAATGTACATTCCATAGGTTTATTTGATGACTTAGACAACATAAATAAAAATGAAATCACTTATATATATGGGATTATTTCAAAAAAAGAAATACTCGACTTACCTTTTTTTAGTAAAATTGCATTAAGACAAAGTATAAAGAACATAGTTTCAAGTGGAATAAAAGTTAAGGTGTTAAAAATTGATAATAATTCTTGATAAATAAGTACAAATCAATATTTTACAAAAGTTTATGAGACAATTTATAAATTGTAATTAACTATTAAAAGAATGATTATATAATTTTGAAGTCAATATTTATAATACTATTCTTTTTTACTTAACTCATCCCCCAAAGCCTTAGCACTTAGAAAACTTCCCTCTAAGTTTGCTTTTTTGAAATAATCCCCACATAGTGCTAAATCTCTTGTTTTATTTAAATAATAGCTATATTCTAAACCTTGTTTAACAGTTGCGTATTTCCAAAGATGAGCGATGTGGTATATTGATTTAGGTAGTTTTACTTTTTGAAAATAGTCTATATAGTTGTATATTTGTACTCCTAAATCTTCTTTATTTTTGTCATTATTGTTTGTAGAAAAGCTTTCATTTGCATGGAAAACATAACTTGAAAACTCTTTGTAGTTGTATTTTTCACTATTATTTACTACTTTTTTAAAAAACTGTGAGCTATATAAATCTTCATTTATTTTGAACTCTTTATCATCATGAAGTATAAGTGTTGCTATTGAATTGTATTTTACTTTTGATAAATCATCAGCTATTTTATCATCTATTTGTATATCCATTTCTAAAACTTGTGGTGCAGGAATAGTTAATATAAGTAAATCAAAACCTTCATAGCATTTTGATTTTTCATCATACAAGTACCATAAAGACTCTTTTTTAACACACTTTGTAATCTTTGTTTGTTTTATCAAATCTTGCTTGTTTATTAAAGAAGAGCAAAATTTATTTATACCATTTGTTGGGAAATATTTGTTTTTTTCTTTTCTTAAAATACCTTTTCTTTCAAGCCTATTTGCAAAATATATAAAGTCAGGTTCATTTGTCTCAAAATAGGGTGTACCATGATCTACAAATTTATCATCTATATATTTTGTACTAAGTCTTCCACCACATCCTCTTGATTTTTCAAAGATTTTAATATCATGATTTTCTTTTTTAAATCTATTGTATAAGTAGCAACCACTAAAGCCTGCACCAATTATAGCTATATTCATAATATTTCCTTATTTATATATTATTCTAGCAAGAGCGAAGACAAAAAGTCCTATTGCTATTTCTTTATATTCTTTATCTAAAAGTAAAATAAAAATCGAACTTATCATCAAAGACAAAGATACAAACTTAGGTTTTAAATACTCTTTAACTTCTTTAGTTAAGTACTCCAACTGATTTTGCGAAATCTGAACTTCAAGGTCACCTTCACTTGCTTGTTTTATAGTAGATTTTAAATCTTTGATTGTAAAAGGTATATCTTTTATCTCATCAATTATTGTTTCAACTATTGAGTCTTTTGCTCCAAGAGCTTTTGGAAGATTATCTTTTAGTATTGGCAAAATATCTTTTACACCATTGAAGTTTTCAATATATGTAGTTCCAAGACCCTCGATAATAGCACTAACTCTTAAAATATATATAGCATCACTTGGAAGTTTAAAAGGCATATTTCTAGTGCTTTCCAAAACTTCAAATGCTAGTTTTTGCATAGATTCGCTATCAAGGTTATCATTTGAGAATATATCAAACATCTTGCTTGTGAACTCAGCAAGTTCACTTGTAGGTGCTTCATAAGCAATAGTTCCAAGTCTTTTACTAGCACTAATATATAGTTCATAATCCTGCTCATTTGCAGCTTTTATAAGCTCAATTATTGCTACTCTTTTATCATTTGGCACGGTTTTTACCATACCAAAATCAAGCATAGTGATGTTTCCTTCTTTTGTTATTAAAATATTTCCAGGATGTGGATCAGCATGAAAATACCCTTTTATTAACATCTGAGTTGTATAAAAGCTTACTAGATTTGCGATAATCTTGTTAAAATCTATATTGTACTTAAGTATTGATTTTTTATCATCAAATCTAAAGCCTTCTTCATAGCTCATAACAAGAGCATCATCACTACAGTATTGCTCATAAGGCTTTGGAAAACCTATATTTTCATCTTTATAAGTATTTGAAAACTTTTTCAAGTTTTGAAGTTCAGTAGTTAGACTAACTTCTTGTCTAATCATAGCTGAAAACTCAACTATCACAGCTTCTATTGAGTTTTTTGTATAGTGTGAAAATAGGGGTTTAAATATTTTATTAAAAAAAGAGATTATATTTATGTCAGCAATAACTCTTTGCTTTATTCCCTCACGTCTAAGTTTTACAGCTACTTTACTTCCATCTTTTAGTTTAGCTATATGGACTTGACCTATAGATGCAGAAGCAATAGCTTTTTTATCAAACTTCTTAAAAGGAGTATTTGAAAATGCTCTTTCAAATACCCTTTGGAAACTGTCATTTGACATTGTAGGAAGTTGATCGTGAAGTTCTCTTAATTCACTCAAGTAATCTTCACTAAAAAAATCAGCTCTAGTTGCTAGAACTTGTGCAAGCTTTATGAAACTTGCACCCAAATGTATAGTAGTGTTTTTTAAGCCTTTAGGGTCAAGGGGTTTGATCCACATAAAACTCTCTTTCTTCTTAATAACTAAATAAACAGTCATTAAAAACCTAAAGACTTTATAGACTCTTTTAGGTGAGTAGAGTTTCAGTTTAGAGAAAAAAGTTTCTATTTTAAATCCTTTTTTAACTTCTCTAAATCTTTTTTAGTTACAAGACCTAGCTCATCAATAGCTTCTTTTAAACTATCTTTGATTTGCTTTTTGAACTTCTCTTCTTCGTCTTGTCCCTTTTTCTCCAAAGATTCTATAAAGCCTTTAACATCAGATGAATCAATTTTCCCTTTTTCTTCAAGTTTTTTTAGTTCATCTTCAACTTTTTCTTTGATAACAGCAGTTGCCCCTAAACCTGTAAAAATTAATTCTTTTAACATCTTATGTCCTTTTTTTATTTATTTTATAAGAAAAGAAGAGCTTTTAGTATGTAGTTTTTGTCATTTGATTATATAAATTGTTTAAAAGTGTAGAAATAGAAGATTATTCTTCTATTTCTCTTGATTCTTTTTTTGCGTGTTGTACAGCCCAAGCAGAGGCTTTTCCTAAGTAGAATTTTGCTTTTTTTAAGTCTTTTGGTACAGCATAACCATATTTATAAAAAATACCTAAAAAATACCATGATGTAGATGAATAATTTTCTGCTTTTTTAAAATACTCAAAAGCTTTTTTATGATTAATTTCTTCCACATTATTTTGATAGTTTTTATCTTTAAAGTGAAGCATTCCTAAATGTAAATAAGCTTTTTTGCTGCCTAGTTTTATAGCTTTATTAAGATATCTTCTCGCTTCTTTAAAATCTTGTGTTTCTTTTAGAGTATATAAGGCTCCAAGCTCCCTAAAGTCTTCTCTATAATTAGTTTTGTATGCAAGCATTTTTTGGTAATATAAAGCTTTTTTATAATCTTTTATTTTTTCATTTTGCATATAAATTCTAACTAAACTTCTTATTGCATTTAAATCATCATTTTTAGCAAGTATATCAAAGTATTTGACAGCTTTATTTATATCTTCGTACTTTTTAAATTTATAACTTGGTTTATGATAAAATCTTAATAAAATTTTAACAGCAAAAATCTCTCCTCTATGTACTAATTTTTCTAAGATTTCAATAGTTTTTAAAGGATTAAAATATTTTTTATTACTTGAATAGTATTTTGCTAAAGTTATATTTGAAACAATATCTCCTGTTTTAGAAGCTTCTATTAGATAATTTAAAGAATCTTTTTCATTGGGTACTCTTCTATAAAACTTATTTATTTGTATATATTTACCTTTTTCTACAAACTTATCTAAAAGTTTTTTATTGAATTGTTTAAAATATTTTTTATTACCATAACGTGTAGTTTTATCTAATATTTTTTCTATAAGTTCCCAATCATCACTTTTTAATATATAAGCTTGATATTTTTTTCTAACTTTTTGGATTTCAGGAGAAAATCTATATCTATCATTTGTGTAAGCAGCAAGTGCTATTATAGTATCAGTATCTCCACTTTGTGCCACTTTATCAAAATATTCTACTGCTTTAGTGTATTCACCTTTTTTTGAATAAAAAAATCCCATTGCTTTTTTAAATGAAATTGTATTTTTATTTTTTTCTTTAAAATCCATATAACTTTTATAATCTTTGTTTTTCATATAAAATCTTATTAATTTTAATGAACTTTCATAATTACCTAAAATCGCTGCTTTTTTATGGTATTTTATTGCCTCTTTTGACTCATATTTCTTTTTATCTTCTAACTTTGCGTAAAGTGTATTTATAACTACATCTTCTTCATTTAGTGTTTTAAGTTTATCTATAAATCTTTTTGCATTTACAAAATCTTTTCTATAAATAAAATAATTAATACTTTTTTTTAATTTTTCTTTATCATTAAAACTATATTGTTTATTGATAGATTCTAATCTTTTTTGCTCATTTTTTCTATCACTTTTCATCTTCTTAAAATAGTAATCATAAGGTAAAACAAAATTTTTACTTTTCATATAAGTAACTATGTCTAAATTTCTAGGAAAATATCTTTTCTTTTCAAGAAATAGAAGTACTTTATTTAACTGTTCATTAGTAAAACTCTTATAATTATCTTCAAAAAACTTTTGAAGTTCTTTTCTTTTTCTTTGTAAAGTTAATTGTTCTATTTGATTATAAAGTCCTTCAAAGTTCTTTGAATTTTTAGATAGTTCTAAAAGTTTTTTACTTTTTATTTTTCCATTAGCAATATTGTATTTATACTCTTCAAAAATTTTATATAAACTATAAACATCATTTTTATCACTTTTATTATCTATAAGTTTATACCATTTTTCATAATAAAATAAACCTTCTTTGCTATTTACAAAGTTGTAATTTCTCTCCAAGCTAACCATAGCTTTTATATCACCTTGATTTGCTTTTTTTATAAGCAAGTCTTTTGACTCAATTTTTTGAGGTTCTAGTGAGCTACAAGATACAAAAAATAAAGCAGTTAAACATAAAAATATTATATTTTTCATTTCATGCCTTCTAAAAAGCTTTTAGCAACTTTTTGTACTTTTAGCTTATTATGATTAGTGAATTTTTCTAGTATTTGTTTTTTTATTTCTTGTGTTTGTTCTCTTTCATCATTTGCTATTTCTCTTAAAATAAATATGATTTTATTCTCTTTATAATCTTTTGATATTTCATAAAGGTCTATTTGAGGGTAAATATCCATCAATGCTTTTAGAAAGTTTTTATCTTCATCATCTTCGGCATATTGCGCTTCTCTTGTAGCTTGTGATAAAATAAACATTAAAGCAAAACTTTCATCTATCCCTAAACTAGTTATTTTATAAAAAAGTTTATGTGTTAAGCCATAAGTTTCAAACTCATCTTCATAAGCTACTCTTACATGATCATAAACTCTATTTATATATCCAATTTTACATATTAAATAAAAATATTTATCTTGTATTTTTGTATCAAAATGAGGAATGATTTCAGATAAATCATCAGGAGTATAATGGTCTTTTTGGTTAACAATTTTTTCTTGAATTTCATCAAAAGAGCTATTATTAAATAAAAAATCTTCAATTAACTTAGCATTGGCTTCTATCGTTTCTTTATATTTTAACTTTTCATCTTCATCCATATTCCATTCTGGATTATCCCAAGGAGTTAATCTTCTAGCAAAATCAAAATTCATTTTGTCAAACTGCTTTTTACAACATATAAAATACTCATCACTAGGTTCTATATCATTTATAAGTTTTAGAAATTCTCTTTTTGTTATGAAGTCTAAATATTGTATGCTGTCTTTTATTGCTACTACATTTTTGTTTCTATAGGCATCAATCATAGAACCACTTTGTTGGGAGTCTGATATATAGTCTTCACTTAGACTTTCCAGTCTATTAACAAAAAAGTCTCTATATTTATTTCTATTTGCCCTGTTTATTTCCCAAGCTAAAATATACTCACTTTTTAGACCCATATTTTCTAAAAGCTCTATAAAGTCATAATAAACTAATGGATTTTTTTCTAATTCTTCTTTTGAATATTGATTAAAAAAAGATTTAGAAGTTCCATTGATTGTTTTTACAGGTGCTAGATCAAGAATCAATGTATATATTCTTAAAATTTGTTCTTGCATATCTTTTGATACATACTTATAAATATATACTATAGAAGCTAATAAGCCTTGCATTTCGTCACTACTAAATAAACCAAGCATTGGAATACCCATCTCATGACCTACATATTTTGTATCATTTTTTGCTTCATTAATATAAGAAAGTTCTCTCATATTTTCTTTAATTTTCTCATAATCATAAGAAGAATCAATACAATACTTAAGTACTTCATCAACTAAATATGACTGATCTACAGTATCATTTTCAACATAATAACTTGTTTTTCCATACTCTTTAAGAATTGTAGCAAATACTATAAATACATTATTTTTAAAGAAATTAATTAGTTTTTGTATATTTTCATCATTTTCATTAAAGTTTTTATGAATAATAAATGCAACACTAACTAAATAAGAACCTTTTATATCAGATCTACTTAATTTTGGCATTATTTGAATTATATCTTCATCTACACCCACAGTCTTATTGTGCATAACAGAAGACAAGATATCATCCCAAAGTGTTTTGTCTTTTAAAAATAAAGCATTTAACTGTTCTAAATCTTCTCTTGAAGTTTCATTGCCATAAAATTTATTCATCAAACCTTGTATTTGTTTTATTAAATCTTCTTTACTTGTATATAATGAATATCTTTTAAATACTTCATCTAAACTACAAAGTTCATACTCTTGAGTTAATTGTCTTATACTAAACTCATCTAAATCTTGACCATAAGCTCTAAATAAAACATCAAAAGCTCTTAAAGCTCTTTGTTTAGGACTAATGTCCCTTTGTTTATTCAAAAATTTTCCAATAAAAGATTGTCTAACTTCACATTCTAATTGTTGAGTAATAAATGGCTCTGCTATATCTGATAAGAAATCTACACCATAATAGTTAAATCTTTTTAATATTTTTAACTCTTTTTTTGCAGCAAAATATTTAAAATCTTTTACTTTTTTTATGTCTTTTAAAAGTTCTTGATTTTTACCATAAAGGACATAATCATATATCTTTTCACCATTATCAAAGCCTTTCATAAAAAATTCTTCATTTATTCTAATAGTATCAAGGATATCTTCTTCATAATCTTCTATCTCTTCTGTTTCCCCATCTTCATCCCTTATAAAAGGATATTCATCTAAAGAGAAATCTTCTAAAACTTCATCAATTTCATCTGAAAATATTACAAGTTCTTCTTCTATTGTATTACTTGTAAACTCTTCTTCAAATCTTTCTTCTAAATTTTCACCAATAATTACTTTAAATATTTTAGTACTTAAATGTACAAAATCTTCATCTTCATTTGATCTTGGGTATTTTCTAAGATAGTTAAAAAACTCTTTTTTAAAATAAATATAATCATCATAATTATCTTTAAAATGCTCAAAAAGTTTACCATTACTAACTTCTCCATACTGCTCATCATACTGCATAAAACAAGCAAAAAAGCTTTGAATACTATGTGTATAAGCAAGAGCTTTTAGTATATTTTTTGAAAATCCATGTTTTTTCATAAAATATGGTAGATACTCAAAAATATAAGGAGCGTGTTCATCATCCCAATAAGGAATAATATATTCAGATATCAAATGTATATACTTAGGGTTATGTAAAGCTAGTGTTGTTATGATGTCAATTCCATAAACATTACACTCATCATACCAAAAATAACTAGAATCATTTATCTTTATACTAAAAGCTACAATATTTTCTACAAAATCTAAAACTTCATTTTCTAAACCATTTTCTAAAGCTTTATGAACTAAGTAACACTGAGTAAATACA
The DNA here is from genome assembly GCF_044841725.1 of Arcobacter sp. YIC-80. Taxonomy (NCBI): domain Bacteria; kingdom Pseudomonadati; phylum Campylobacterota; class Epsilonproteobacteria; order Campylobacterales; family Arcobacteraceae; genus Arcobacter; species Arcobacter sp. YIC-80. The sequence continues at coordinate 327,721 of NZ_JBJBSI010000001.1, forward strand.
TTTAATGAATTATCTACATAAGTCTCATCAATTTTAAATAGATTATTTTTTGATAAATCAGCTGCTAAACCAATAACCTTATCTAAAATCTCATTGTCAAACATCTCTTCTTTTGTTATACTTTTACCTTCATTAGTAATGATAGGTAGATAGTTTTCACACATAAAATAACTATTGTTTTCAGTATAATTAAAGATTTTTAACATCTTTTTATTTAATGTTTTTAAAGAAGCTTTTAATGATTCTTTATCATTAAAATTAACTTCTATTTCAAGTTCTTGCATAAAATTTCCTCTAAAACAAATTATTTGTTTATTTTATAATAAAGAAAAGATTCTATTATAAGTAAATAAAAGTGAGATTAATATTCGTTATTAAATGAAATTTTATTGTAAAAAACGAGAAATAAATAAGTAATTTCTCTTTTACCATGGCCCTTGAAATCTATCTGGTTTATGATAGATTTTATTTTTATGTTTAGTAGCTCTTCCATGAACTCTTTTTCTCCATCTTTTAAAACCATCTTTACTTAGTAATTTTTTCATTCTTTTTTTTACTTGATTTTCTGTAAGTCCATATTGAAGGTATATAGCATCAAATGTAGTTCTATCTTGCCAAGCCATTTCAATAAGTCTGTTATCATCAAACTCTTGCATATCATTTTCTAACTCTTTAGCTTTTTTTGGTTTAAGAAGTTTTTTATAATACATATTTTTAATCCTGAATAGTCCAAATAAATTTTGAAGCATCAAACTTTAAAGCTGGAAGTTTTGCTAAAATCTTATTTTTTGTTTCTTTACTTATTGTTTTTGTTCGAGATAAAATCCATAAATACTCTCTATTTGGTGAACCAACTAAAGCATATTTGTAATCTTCATCTAACATCAAAACCCAATAATCCCCATAAAATGGTCTGAAAAAACTAACTTTTAATTTACTATTTGTTTCATCAGTTGCATAAGCAACTCCTGTTGCTTGGGTTTTTTCTCCTGTTTTAATTTGAGTACATGAATTTACTACTTTTATATCACCATTTTGTTTTAAAGAATAATTTGCAGTTACATTTTTACAACCTTCTTCAAATCTGTGTTCAAACCTTGCTATTTCATACCAAGTTCCTAGATATTTTTGAATGTCAACTTTGTTTACTGTTTCTAAGGGAAGATTTTTAGAACTACACCCCAAAAATAAAAATGCAGTTAATAAAAGAAGAAAAAAGTTTTTCATACTTGTCCTTTTTTGTTTTATTATATATAATAAGAATAAATGTTAATAGGCTTAAAATGTAAGTTTATATCTTAAAATATTCTTAATCACATATTTGGACGAGGTTTGTTTTAGTAGTGCAATGGCATGATTAAAATCATAAAAAGCCTTTGTAGGCCAAATATGGCTATTTACTATATTTTGATAGTATTTTTAACTATGAAAAGGTTGTGTTTTGTTTACATCAAATATAAATGAGCTAAATTTTCTAGCAAATATTAAAAAAGATAATATTAGTACGAAAAATCAGGAGTTTTTAAAAGAAGTTAAAAACTCTTTAGATAAAGATTTTAAAACAGATAAAACAACTAGTCTTAGTTTTGAAAATATAAAAAATATTTCACTTGAAGAAATAGAGTATCTTTTCAAAGATGAAGAAAATAAACAAATGGCAAAAAACTTAAGACTTGCTACACTTTTTTCAAATGATGAAAATTTATCTAAAGCTATGTTTAACACAGTATTAGGAAAACCTTTCAATATGGGCTTTACTTTTTTATCAACAAAATATGAAGATAAACACAATTATTTTTCATCACTTAATACAAATAATAGTTTAAGTGACTTATTACATAAAAGTGCAAGTTACAGAATAAATAATGAAAATCTTAAAACAACTGAGCAAATACCCCAAGAACAACTTGATGAGATTTTACTTGAGATTAACTCTTTTTCATTTTTGGATACTTTAAGTAGTTCATACAAAAATCAGTATGACACATACAAAGATAAAAATAGTGATTATTCATTTTTATATAATGACTACTATTTACAATATGAACAGTTAAAACAAGAGTATAAAAATGCTCAAAATCAAAATACAAATTTCATAAAACAGTTCTAAAAGTTTTAAATAGTTTTAAACAAACTCGGTCATATATTTTCTATAAAGTAGGGGAACATAGTTTTTTTGACATTTTTCATTTTTTCGCTCATCAATACTAACAGCTTTAAAAAAAGTATTCCATAGATTTTGAAACATCTGTTCATCATCTGAAACCTTTGGTTCTTCAAAATCTAAAACCTCTTTAACGCCAAGAAAATAATCATTTTTTATAAATGCGACTTTTCTATTAATATCATGGATTATGTATTTTTGATTATTTAATCTTTTAAAAAAATGCTTACCTAAAAAATAAACCACATTAAACTTTGTGTCAATTTTTGCATATAAAGTTCCATCTTCAAGCTCTTCAAACCTTGTAAAACCAGTCATTTTATGTACATGTCTAAAAAGTTCTTTTTGTAGATTATCTATATAAAAAACTGATGAATTGTTTATATTAAAAAGTTCATCTTTGTTTTTAAAGCCATAAATAACAAATGCTAAAAGCTCTATCTCAAACTCTTTTGTATCACACATAAAGGTATTAATAATTTTTTCATAAGATTGTTTATCAAACTTTTTTTCTATTGCCCTTACTACTTTTAAGGCATTTTTTTCATCTGTTTTTATATATTTTATCTCATCTAAAATCAAGGTTTTAGGTTCACTTCTTAGTATTTTACTAGGTTTGTATTTTTTATAAAACACCTCATATACAAGACTTAAAAAACCTTCAAAACTCCCATCATATTGTAAAACCATCTTATATCTCACCTGTTATAGCACTATAATCCATATCAAATAAACTAGGTTGAATTATCTTTTTTTGAGGTGGTTTTACAATGGCTTGCTTTATATCTTCTTTATAAAAAGCTACATCTTTTTGATATTTTCCCTTGCAAGTTATAAAGTATCTTGCTCTTTTTAGAGATATTTTTAGCTTCTTCAAGTCCTCAAAATCTAAGCTTTTAAATCTTCTAGCCTTTAGTATTTTAAACACACCTCTTACACCAATACCAGGTATTCTTAAAAGCTCGTCCTTACTTGCAGCATTTACTTCCATAGGAAAATATTGTAGATTTTGTAGTGCCCAAAAAGTTTTTGGGTCAACATCTTCATCTAAATTTGGATTTTCTTCATCTACTATTTCATCCCAAGTAAAATCATAAAATCTCAAAAGCCAATCAGCTTGATAAAGTCTGTGTTCTCTAAGTAAAGGTGGTTTAGTAATAACTGCTGGTAAATTTTTATCATCATTTACAGGAATATATGCACTATAATATACTCTTTTTAATAAAGCTTTATCATATAAAACAGAACTTAGTTTTAGTATATCTTTATCACTTTCAGGAGTAGCTCCTACTATTAGTTGTGTACTCATTCCTATTGGCTTTGTCTCTTTTTCTAGACTAATATCTCTTGCATATTTTAGTGGTTGTAGTACTTTTTCTTTTGTTTTATTTGGAGCTAAAAGCTTTAAAGATTTGTTACTTGGTAGTTCTATATTTGAACTTACTCTATTTGCTAATGCTACTACTTCACGTATTAGTTCATCTGATGAACCAGGAATTAGTTTCACATGGATATAACCATTAAATTTATATTCATGTCTTAATATTTTCAAAGCTCTTAGTATTAAATTCATAGTATGATCTTCATCTTTTACAATTCCAGAACTTAAAAAAAGACCTTCTATATAGTTTCTTTTATAAAAATTTATTGTTATATCAGCTAATTGTCTAGGTGTAAAAGCTTCTCTTCTTATGTCATTTGACTTTCTATTTATACAGTATGAGCAGTCATAAATACAATGATTTGTAAACAAAACCTTTAAAAGAGATACACATCTTCCATCAGCTGTATATGTATGACAAATTCCACTTTTATGTGTAGCTCCTAGTTCACCTGTTTTATAGTTGCTATCACTTCCACTTGAACTGCATGAAACATCATATTTTGCCGAGTCTGCTAAGACTTCCATCTTTTTATATATACTATTTTTCATACTTATATTTTATTAAAAAAATACCATCTAAAGTAAAAATATTACATTTTGTAATATAATATATCTAAGAATTCATTTGCTGTTTTTAGATGTAAGTCTAGTTTTTCTTTTGACATTTTATTTAGTAGTGCAATTTGCATTTTCATTCTAGGATTATCTTTAAAAAGATGTGAGTATTTATGTAAAAACCTCCAATATAAACCATCTACTATTTTACACCAAGGCTCTTTTTTAGAATAATCACTCATCTTTATAAGGTAATTAGAACTAGCTATATAAGGTTTAGTTGTTATACTTCCACCATCACTAAAGCCACTCATTCCATATACATTTCCAACCATTACCCAATCATAAGCGTCAATATAATTTTGCATAAAATATTCATAAATATCATTTGGCTTTATTTCTAAAAGTAAAAATATATTACCTAAAATCATAAGTCGTTCTATATGATGAGCATAAGCAGTTTTATTAACTTTTTTTATTACATCATCTAGTATAGAAATACCACTTTTTGCTTCAAGAACTGCTTTTGGCATATTGTTTTTAAAATTAAAAAAGTTTGAATTTCTAAGTTTTACTCCATCATCTTCGTAGATTTTAAGCATAAACTCTCTCCATCCAATAATCTGTCTAATAAAACCTTCTTTGGCATTATAAGGAGCATTTGCTTGTTTGATTTTATTTATTACATCTTCTAAACTTAAAAGTCCTATATTTAAACTACTGGAAATATTTGAGTGAAATAAATATATTAGGTTTTCATCTTTTGTTATTGCATCTTGATAATCCCCAAAGTTTTCAAATTTTTCTTTTATAAAATAGTCCAATTGTAAAGAAGCCTCAGAAAAAGAAGTAGGGTAATTAAAAGTTTCACAAGTTCCTATTGTTTTAAACTTTTTAGAATACTCTTTTGCTTCAAGAATATACTTATTCTCGTAAGCTAATGTGGCTGGTACAAAAATATCTTTAGGTAATTTCTTTCTATTTTCACTATCAAAGCTATATTTGCCATATAAAGGTTTGCCATTTTCCATAAAAATATTAAGCTCTTTTCTTCTATTCATATAAAAGTGATGTAAAAATTTTGATTTATCATTTGGATGTAAAAAGTTTTGGTTTTTAACTGTAGTAATATTTTTAAAGTTTTTGTAAACTTTTTTTTCTAAATAGTCATCAAAAAGTTCATACATAAAAATCTCTTCATTTATATATTTTTGTAGATATTTTTCATCTTCAAAATACTCTACATCAAAACCTTTTTGCTTTAAATAATTTTCATAAAATTTCATAGAAGCTCTATGTAATACAAGTTTTTGTATATGAAATTTATATTGAGTAAAAAATAATGGCTCTTCAATAAGTAAGACTTTTTTATCTTTTAACTCATCAGTTTTTTTAAATAACTGATGAGGATATATCAAAAAATATTGCATTAGAAAATTCTTCTTACAGGTTCTGAACTAGGCCTTGCGAAAAAATAACCTTGTGCATAATCAACCCCAAGTTTTTTTACTGTATCCAGTTCTTCTTGGGTTTCAATTCCTTCAGCTAAAATTTCAATATCATTATCAATACAAAGAGACTGTAAAGCTTTGTATACAGATTGTTTTAATTCATCTTTATCTATACCATCTATAATATTTCTATCAACTTTTATAATATCTGGTTTTATATCAATAATCATATTCAAAGAAGAATACCCCTCTCCCACATCATCTAAAGCTATCTTAAATCCTTGTTGTCTATAGTAGTTTAATATCTGTTTTAAATGTACTTTATCTTCTACATTTTCAGTTTCAACTACTTCAAAAACTATATTCTTAGGATTTAGTTCAAGTTGTTTTGCCCATTTTACTGTACTTTGTAAACAAAATTTTGGATCATAAATTGCAGTTGGAATAAAGTTTATAAATACTTTTGCATTTATTTTTTTTACAGCTGCTGTTTTTAAAGCTGATTCTCTACATAATTTATCAAGTCTAAAATTTGTATCATTTCTATTTGATTTTTCAAAAAGTTCATTAGGGTACATTAGTTTTCCATTTGGTAAAACACCCCTTGTCAAACACTCATAAGCAAATATTTTATTTTTTCTTAAATCAACAATTGGTTGAAAATGTGTAGTTAAGGTTTCACTTTCTAAAATTTCAAAAAAACTATTGTCTTTTATAAAGTTTAAATAAATATTTAAAGATTTTGCTTTTAATACAGAAGATATACTTAAAAGTTCATTTTTCGTTTCTATAAATACTTTTATCTCTTTTTGTTCAAATAAAGTAAAATGTTCATCAAAAAAATCAACTTTATTTTCAAAAAAACTTCTTACATTTTCAATATCAAAACTACAAATATTCTCTTCTTGAGTAAAGTTATTCATATCTTTTAAAAGATCTCTACATTTAAAAAGTAGTTCTGGAACGATTGTGATAAAATGAACTTTTCCCTCACTGTTTTCAATACAAAAATTTTTATTACAAATACAACTCATTTTAAACTCCTATGGTGCTAGTCTATTTATTTCCCAACTATTATCTTCATTTAATCTATATTCAAATCTATCATGAAGCCTATCTTTCCCACCTTGCCAAAATTCAATTATTTCAGGTTTTAGAATATATCCACCCCAAAAAGAAGGGAAAGGAATTTCTCCTTTAGAAAATTTATTTTTTATTTCATCAAATTTTGCTTCAAGTAAACTTCTTGAGCTGATAACCTCACTTTGATGGGATACCCAAGCACCTAATTGACTTCCTTTGGGTCTTGATAAAAAATATTTCATAGAAGCAGTTTTACTGATTTTTTCTATTTTCCCTTCAATTTTAACTTGTCTTTCTAATCCCAACCATGCAAAATGTGCAGCTCCATAAGGATTCTCATCAATTTGTTTAGCTTTTTTACTTTTATAATTTGAGAAAAAAACAAAACCATCTGTATCAAAAGTTTTTAATAAAACTGTTCTAATTGATGGTTTCATATCAAGACCAACTGTGCTTACACTCATAGCATTTGGTTCTATTAATTTAGCTTCTAAAGCTTGATTAAACCACAATTCGAATTGCTTGAAAGGACATGAATCCAAATCATTTATATCTAAGCCTTTTGTCATATATTCTTGTCTCATTGTTGATAAATCAAACATTTAAATTCCTTTTACTGATTTGTTATTTTACCACTTATAGCTTTTACAACTACTAAGCAATTAAGCCTTTATTTAAATAAATGTTTTGATCTCTTGTAAATACTACTTGTACCAAATTTACATTTCTTGTTAAAAATGCTGCTTCACAATAATTTAGATACATTTTCCACATTCTAATAAAATAATCATCAAAACCTAAGGCTTTGATTTCTTTAATTTTTTTATTAAAATTTTCATACCAAAGATTTAAAGTTTTGGCATAATCTTCTGTAAACTCTTCTAAATTCAAAAGATTCAATCTTGTGTGTTTACTTGTACTTTTAAGGACTCTTGAAACACTAGGTAAATGTCCTCCTGGAAAAATATACTTTTGTATAAAATCTGTACCCTTAGAATAAGTTTCATATCTATTATCAGGCATAGTGATAATCTGTAAAGCTAATACGCCATTTGGTTTTAAAAGCTTCTCACATTTTTTGAAAAAAACATCAAAATACTCACGTCCTACTGCTTCAAACATTTCAACTGCAATTATTGCATCATATTTCCCTTTTAAGTCCCTATAATCTTTTAAAAAGATATCAATACTTTCTTCAATTTTATTTTCTTTAAATCTTTGTTCACATAGTTTTTTTTGCTCAGTACTTAAAGTAACTGTAGTTACTTTACACTTTTTTTCTTTTGCTAAATGTATTGCCATTGATCCCCATCCTGAACCTATTTCAAGTACATTATCACCTTCTTTTATATTTAATTTATTTGCTAAATGAGTGATTTTTCTTTTTTGTGCTTCATAAAGTGATTCATCAGGATTTTCAAATATAGCAGCTGAATACATCATCGTTTCATCTAAAAATAATTTATAAAAACTATTTGATAAATCATAATGTTTAGAAATATTTTTTCTTGAGTTTTTCTTAGAGTTTTTTCTTAAAAAATGTTTTACTTTATTAAAATGAGGTAAAATATTTATAAAAAAATTGTTTTTATTATCTTCACTTTTTACCCCTAAGTTATCGGAGTTTATTAAAGCTATTTGAATTAACTTTGTTAAATCATTTGTTTCAAACTCTTCATCCATATAACTCTCAGCAAAACCTATATCTCCGTATAAAGCTATTTTTAAAAAGAAGTTATAACTATTTAATTTCAAAAATACTTCTTTTTCTTGTTTTGAACCATAATATTTTATTTCATTATTTGGGAACTGTACTTTCAAGTTTCCTTGTTCTAATTTTGAGAAAAAAGAATCACCAAACTTATGCCATAGCTTTTTCATTTTAATATCTCCTTTTTGTATCTATATCTTCTACACTATTAAATTTCAAACCTTTTTTATAAAGTTTTAAAGACTGCCATAAAGTTCTTGTAACTACAAAAAAAGTTAAAAAAGTGTGCTTTAAAAATAGTTTTATAATATTTTTGTCTGAGAACTGAAGGGGAGTTCCACTAAAAGATGCTGTTAGCATTTTTTTATTCTCTTCAAATAAATCTATTTTTAAAGCCACATTTGACTTGTCGTATCTAAATAAAAAACTATAAGAACCATCTCTTTTAAAAAAGGGCGAAACATACATATCTTTTGGTATTTCACCTCTATATAAATTATGTCCTCTATGACTTAGTTTTATAGGATATATAACTCTTCCTCCATTATAGTTGTGAACTTCTGCTAAAATAAAGTCAAGCTTTTCATCTTTATTAATTATTAAAAGTAAACTAATAGGATTAAATACAAAATTCATAATTCTAGGAAGTGTTATAAATCTAGTTTTAGTAGGTTTTTTGATATCAAATTTTTTTAAAAGTTCATCTATGTTTTCTAAAAAATCTTTTTTCCCTCCAAAGTGATCTTTACTTTTAAAAGAAAAAAGATTGAATTTATTATATGAGAAAAGTTTACTTTTTTCTTTATTTAAATTATTTATATCAATATCTAACATAAAAAATTTATATTTAAAATCATGTTGTTTTGGGAGAAATCTTTTATGGTATATTACTCCATCATAAAAAAAATTTGAACTCATAGCTCACATCCAAACTTTGAAGCTATAGTATTTGCACTCCAAAGACCATCTTCATGAAATCCATATCTCCAATAAGCACCTGCAAAATATGTATTATTTACTCCATTTATTTCAGCTCTTTTATCTTGTGCTTCAATTGCTTTTGTATTAAATTGAGGATGAGAATAAGAGATTTTCTCTATTACTTCATCAACATTACTTAACTCATTTAAAGATACAAAATAATCTTTTTTCGTTTTTAAATTTTGTAATGTATTAATCCAATATGATAAAGTCACTGCGTTATTATTTTTTGTAGATGTTTTATAATTCCATGCAGCATAGATATTTTTATCTGGATATAAAACTTTTTTATCATTATGAAGTAGGGCATCATTTTGTTTATATTTAAAAGCTTCTAAAATCTCTTTTTCATTTAAACTTGCATCAGCTAAAAGCTCTAAAACATCAGGAGCATGCATAGCAAAAACAACTTTATCATAAACTTTAATTTCATTATTTTCAAAAGTTATAAAGACACCATCTTTTTTTCTTTCAACCTTTTTTATATTTGCATTTAAAAATATTTGGCCTGAAATATTTTCTTTAATTTTATTTACATAATTTATACTTCCATTTGATACAGTAAGCCATTGATGATGAGTAGTAACACCTAATAAACCATGATTTTTAAAAAATTGTAAAAAAGTTCTTGCAGGGAAGTCATTCATACTATTACTGGGAGTAGACCAAATAGAAGCTCCCATAGGAATAATATATCTTTGTTTAAAAGCTTTACCATAAGGTTTTAGATAATCCCCTAAAGTTTTATCTAAATCATAACTATTTGTTTCTAAGTCTTTATTAGCTTTTTTATTAAATTTTATTATATCATTTATCATAAAATAATGTGAAAAATTAAAAATATTTTTTTTCTGAAAAAATAATCCTGAAAGAGAGTTTCCATTGTAAGCTATGTTTTTATCTTTGTCCCAAAAACCAAAGCTCATTTCACTATTTTCTATTTTAACATCAAGCATATCAAAAAGTTTTGTAAGTAAAGGATATGTTTCATAATTAAAAACTAAAAAACCTGTATCAACACCAAATCTTTTACCATCTTCTTCAACTTGTGTAGTTCTTGCATGACCACCAAGCCGATTTTCTTTTTCATATAAATCAACATGATGTTTTTTACTTAGAAGATATGCACTTCCTAAACCGCTAATACCTGCTCCTAGAACTGCTATTCTCATATTATCTTCCTTTTATAAAAAATTAGATTTATCAATTTAATTTTAAACATCTGTTGAATACTTTATATATGTTAGTATTTTTAAAATAGTATTCAACAGTTGAGGCTACACAGTTTTGCTGGAAACTGTTACAAGTACGAGCTACTTCGTACAAGATTACTAAAATATTTAAGCTTAACAATTTGGACTGACTTTAAAGGCTTTGAATGTAATAATGAGAACATAGCAAAATAATAAATAATTTTACACTCACAAGGACACTTAAATATTTTAGTTGAAGTAATAATAACAACTATTAATTACTTTTAATAGCTGTATTTTGTCATTTTATAGAAAACTATTCTATTTATGCTTTTATTTTATTTTTTATAAATCGTAAGATAGATTTTAATACAGGAATTTTTTCATATATATTTGAAGCAGCATCCCAATAATCAATATGTGAAATAACTTTACCTTGACTATCTAATTGTACTCTACTAACTCCTGTAAAGCTTTCCATATTCTTGCTATTTTTATATTTAAACATAAAGTTCCATTGTAAATAAGCAATATCATCATTTTGAATTATCTCTTTTACAAGAAATCTTGGTTCATCGATAGTTTTATACATCTCATTAAAAATATTATATATAGCTTGAATACCTTTAGTTTTTTGAAAAGGATCTTCAAAATAAACATCATCACTAAAAATATTTTTATATTCAAAAAAAGAAATATCTTTATTTAAATTTTCAAAAAATAACGCATAGTTTTGTATTTGTTTTGAGTAATTCATTTTATTAATCCTTTCGTTATTGCTAAAGATATTTTATATGGCAATAGCCTTAATAATGTAAGAAAAAATGACAATTTATATGGAAATTTAATTTCAAATTTATAAGAAGATTTACTTAATTCATGAAAAATTTTTAAAGCAGCTTCATTACTATTCATAAGTTCAGGCATTTCAAAATTATTTTTATTAGTTAACTTTGTTTTTACAAAACCATGATTTATTATTTGAACTTCAATATTTTTCTTTATAAGTTCAGGTTGTATTGCTTGAGCAAAATTTACAAGTGCAGCTTTACTAGCACCATAAGCTGCCGCATTTGGTAGACCAAAATAACTTGATAAACTTCCATTAAAAACAAACCTACCAAAGCCTTGAGAAAGGAAATATTTACTTACTATATTTGTAAGTCTAACAGCACCTAAATAGTTTATATTAGTCATTTCTTCAAAATCTTGAATATTTAACTTTTCCACTGATGTTAACTCATAAACTCCTGCATTAAAAATACAAATATCTAAATATTTTAATTTTTGCCAAACATAAGCTGTAGCTTCTTTTATAGAAGAGTTATCTTCTACATCAATATTTTTTAGGTATAAAGTTTGTTTAAAAGAAGACTTTAATCCTTTTAATTCATGGCACTCTTTAGCAGCTCTTGAACTAGCTATTACTGTATAGCCATTTTGTAAAAAAAGTTTTGTAAGCTCATAGCCAATCCCACTACTAGCACCAATTATCCATATATTTTTAGACATAATAAATCCTTTATTATATTTCAGTAAAGCCTTCTAAATTATGCTTTATAGGACCATTTCCTTTACCTAAATTGGGAGCATTTTTGATAGCTTGATATATATACTCTTTTGAAATTTTTATTACTTCTTTAAGATTGTTATTTTGAGATAATAATGTAGCAATACTGGCACTATAAGAACAACCTGTTCCATGTGTATTTAAATCACTTGCTCTTTTAGTTTGGAAATACTCTAGTTTTCCATCACTTGTTTTTAGAACATCTACTGCAAAATCAGTATTATCTTCAATATCTTTAAATAAAATATTTGTTCCATAATTTTCGCATGATAAAATATCTTCTATTTGTTCAACCCCAAAAAACTCTTTTGCTTCATATTTATTGGGAGTAATTAATGTTGCATAAGGAAAAAGACCTTTAAGGTTTTGAATACAAGAATCATCTAAAAGTTTAGCATTGGCTCTTGAAATAGCAACAGGATCTAAAACTATTGGAATATCTAGTTTACAAATATAATTTTTTACGACTTCTATTAATTCAGGAGAACCTAACATACCAATTTTAACTGCTTTGATATCAAAATCATTTGCTACTGATTGTATTTGTTTTTCAACAAAACTTGGTTCTAAAGCCACAACACCTTGAACACCTTGAGTGTTTTGTGCTGTAATAGCTGTAATTGCAGTAGTCATAAATCCATTGTGATATAAAGAACTTTTAATATCTGCTTGTATACCAGCTCCACCACCACTATCACTTCCTGCTATAGATAAAATTGTATTCATTATTGAATCCTTTTAATTTTATATTGTTAGTTTAACTTTATAATTTAATTTTTTGTATTTGTATTTTGTAAGTTTATAAAAAGTAAGCTCAAAGAAGCTTACTTATTAGCAATATAGATATCTATATTTAAAATTGCTTTTAGAGTTTCATCTTTTTTTATTGTTTTTATATCACTTGATATTTTATGTAATGATAAATTACCTTCAATAGTTTGCAAAATATGCCAAAACCTTTCATTAAAAGGAACTTCTATATTTTTTATACCATGTTCCATAATTAACTCAACAATTGTTTCAATACAATGAAAATAAAATATTTTGTTTTTTGCTCTTTGTATTTTATAGTTTCGCATTATTTTAAGATTATTTATATAAGCTTGTTTTTCTAATTCTGAAAGAGAAGCTCTATTTTGCACATTTTTTTCTTCTTCATCTAAATGTTCTAAATATGAATCAATTTCTTTATTCATTGTGTTTTCAATATTTGGATGAAATTTTAATATTATATTTAATATCTCATCAGAATTTAGCCTTTGCTCTTTTAATTCATGACTATAGTTAGTTTTTCTTTTATATTCATGATCAAATGCTTCTAAAAGTTCTGCTGCATATTTTAAGTATTTAAATTTATCTTCTTTCCCATCTTTAAAAGAGATACCATGTTCACTAATAATTGGTTTTAATCCTGCATATTCTAGTTTCATATTCCTTCCTTGTATTTTAATATTTTATCAAAGAAAAATAAAAGCTTTATAAAATTATATTTTGTTATAATTTCTTATGCAAAATACTATCAATAATCAAAATCAAGAAAATCTAAAAGGTATATTTTTTATGGTATTAGCTGTATTAATTCTACCTTTTAGTGATGCCATAGCAAAATGGTTATCATCATCTTACACTATTATTCAAATAGCATGGCTTAGGTTTTTTATTCAAGCTATAATATTATTAATATTATCTTTTATCTTAAAATACAAAATATCTGCATTTGAAAAAAAGTATATTTTCGTAAGTTTTTTTATTAGTGCTTCAATTGTATTTTTATTTTGGGGATTAAAATATCTACCCTTAGCAAATAATATAGCACTATTTTTTATTGAACCTTTAGTTTTAACACTTCTTAGTGTAATCATTCTAAAAGAAAAACTTCAAAAAAACCACATAGTAGCTGTAATAATAGGTTTAATTGGAACTTTAATCATAATTAGACCCAACTGGTCAGCTTATGGAATGGCATCTTTTTTTCCTATTGTATCAGCAATATTTTATGCCTTATATTTAATAAGTTTAAGACAAGTATCAACCAAATCAAATAATAAAAGTTTACAGTTTTTTATTGGAATATTATCTACATCGATTTTATCTATTATTATCATCATTTGTGAATTCTTAGATATAGATTCATTTGGTTTTAACCAAATCAAACTTAACGATTGGTGGTTGATTCTATTATTAGGAATAATAACTACAATTGTTCAACTTCTTGTATCAAAAGCTTTCTTTTATTCTAAAGCTTCAAGTTTAGCATCTTTTCAATATCTTGAAATAATAAGTGCTTCAATACTAGGTTGGTTAATATTTAACCATCTTCCAGATTCATTGACAATAACAGGAGCAGGGATTGTGATTTTTTCAGGTTTATATTTGATTAGACATGAAAGAAGGAGTATAAAAAAATAAAGTTCCACAAAAGTGGAAACTTTATTTATTTCTTATCTTTTTGAATTTCTTTATAGTATGAACTATGTAAAATAGCCATTTCCTCTTCTTCTTTATAGCCATTAATTATACTAGCAATAGCACCTTTAATAGCAAAAATTGACATATAAATATGAGTAAAAAATAAAGCTGTCATAGCAAGTCCTACAATATTATGAGCAATTATACATAATCTTAACATCTCAATTTTTGTTAATCCAAACATTGTTAAAACTGCTAAATTTAAATCTTGTACATATAAAGTTGCACCTGTAAAAATCATAACAACTCCACCTAAAGTACATACCCAAAACCACATTTTTTGCCCTGCATTAAACTTACCTGCTGGAACTGGTTTTTTCTCTTTTGATAAATATCCCCCTAAAATCATAAACCATTTTACATCCTCAGCAGTAAATAGCATATTTTTAAGCCACATTAAAAACATTGGTACAACACTAATCATAAATAATACTGTAGAAACAGCATGAAGCTCTTTACAAGCTTTTACAAACTCTCCTCCACCAAAAGTAGATCCAAACATCATAATAAGACCTGTAGGTATAATTATAATAAAAGAAATAGCAGCAATACCATGAACTATTCTATTAAAAAGAGTAAATACATAATATTTTTTACCATCATGTTTAAACTTTTTTGGCCCAATAATTAAATAGTGGATTAAAAATACTAAAGGTACAATTATAATAATTGACAAGTAAGCATTTTCAAAAAGTTTTGTTTGTAAAAAAACAAATAAGTCACCAAAATGACTATTCCCATTTTGTTGTTGCGACAACATATTGGTAATAATTTCTTGATTGGACTCACTAACTGTAGTGTAAGAAAATAAAGCCGTGCATAAGCCTAAGATTAAAAAAAGACATTTTTTCATAATGTTCTCCTAAATAAATATCCAAAATTATCTCTTCCTAAAATGACTTTAATATGACTTTTTGATTTTAGTAAATATATTTTTACTAGTATTATTAGATTTTTTAGGGATATATTATGTTAGGTAAACTATTTTTGACTAAAAAAGAAATAAATTTCTTTTTTAGTTTTTATTAGAATTTAGCATTAGGAATAGGGTGGTTTTCTACAACAAAATCAATATCTTTATCACCTCTACCTGATAAATTAACTAAAATTGTTTTATCTTTTGGAAGTTGTTTTGCTAATTGCATAGCAAAACCAACTGCATGGGCAGACTCTAATGCAGGAATGATTCCTTCAAGTTGAGATAATTTATAGAAAGCATCTATAGCTTGTGTATCATTACAAAGTCCTACTTTTGTTCTTCCAATATCATTTAAGTGTGCTTGTTCAGGCCCAACTGATGGGTAATCAATACCAGATGCAATTGAATAAACAGGAGCAGGTTCACCTTTTTCATCTTTAAGCATTACTGAATTAAATCCATGCATAATTCCTTCTTCTCCATAAGTTAATGAAGCTGAATGTTCTCCTAGTTTTTCTCCTTTACCCATAGGTTCAACACCATAAAGTTCTACTTCTTTATCATTAATAAAACCTGCAAAGATTCCCATTGCATTTGATCCTCCACCAACACAAGCTATTACATTGTCAGGTAAATTTTCTTCATGCTCAAAAAATTGCTCTTTTGATTCAATTCCTATAATACTTTGAAAGTCTCTTACCATCATAGGGAAAGGATGAGGCCCAACAACTGATCCAATACAATAAATAGCATTATTAGCTTGTGCTACATAAGATTCAAAAGCTGAATCTACAGCTTCTTTTAAAGTTTTAAGACCATGCGTAGCAGGAATTACTTTTGCTCCTAATATCTTCATTCTTACAACATTTGGATGCTCTTTAGCAATGTCAACTTCTCCCATGTGTATCTCACACTCTAAACCAAAGTATGCAGCAGCTGTTGCTAAGGCAACTCCATGTTGTCCTGCACCTGTTTCAGCAATAACTTTTTTAAACCCCATCTGTTTAGCTAAAATTACCTCTGCCATACAGTGATTTAATTTATGTGCACCTGAATGATTTAAATCTTCTCTTTTTAAATATATTTTAGCTCCACCACAATGAGCTGTTAAATTTTTTGCATAAGTAATTGGAGTTGGTCTTCCTTGAAAATGCTTTCTTACATATTTTAACTCTTCAATAAATTCAGGAGAATTTTTAATCTCTGCATAAGCTTTTGTAATATCTGCAAATGGTTTTTCTAACATTGGAGGAATAAAAGAACCCCCAAATCTTCCAAAATAACCATTTTCATCTGGATTTGATTCTAAATAAGATTTAGCCATAAGTGCTTCCTTTTGTCTTTTCTAAGCGTAATAAATGGCGAATATTATATTCTATATGTTTTTAATCTCTTATGAAAGTGGAAGTTTAATAGTCACTTTTGCACATTTATCAAATGATTTTTCTTGAAATATATAAGAAATATTTTCTATTTTAATTTCTCCATTTAAACTTTCATTTACAATTTTATGAGTCATATATAAACCAAGTCCAGTTCCTTGGCTTTTATGTTTTGTTGTAAAGTATGGTTCAAAAACTCTATCTATTAATTCTGGTTTTACTCCTCCTGCATTATCAATTACTTCTATAAATACATTATTTTTATTTTTAAAACAATTAATAGTTATATATCTAGTATTATATTCTTTATCTTTTAAAGCGTCTTTTGCATTGTTAATTATGTTTAACAATGCTTGAGTTAATTCATTCTCATAAGAAATTATAAAAATCTCTTTATCTAAATTTAATTCCATTTCAATAAAATTATTTGAAAAAGAACTTTTTACAATATTTAAAAGTTTTTCTATACTCTTATTAAGATTAAATTTTATTTTCGTTTTATCAGTTTTAAGATAGTTTTGAAAGTCATCTATTGTTTGTGATAAAAACATTGTAGTTTGTGATATATTATCAATAGTAGTATTAAAAGTTTTATCATCTAATTGATTGAACTGTTTTTGTAGTTTCATTCCTGTTGCAGCTGTGGATATAAAGCTTAAAGGTTGTCTCCATTGATGAGCTATATTACCTATCATCTCACCTAAACTTGCCATTTTTGATTGATGTATTATTAATTGTTCTTTATCTTTTATTTCGCTCATATCTATAACTGATACAATATCACAATATTTATTCTCAAAGAAAATTGTTTTAGACTTTAAAAGAACAGGGAATACCTTTGCATTTTTCTTAATTGCTGTTAATTCATAAGTTTTTGTTTTAGACTCTTTAATTATAAAGTCTAATTTTTGTTTATTTTCATATTTAAATAAAGAATCAAATTCTAAATCTTTTAACTTTTTTTTATTTAAATTAAACATTTTTATAGCTTCTATATTTGTAAAAAGAATCCTATTCCCCTTTACAATAAATATTCCTTCAATTGTAAGATTTATTAAAGCTCGAAAGTTTTCTACTGTATTCTCTAATTCACTTTTTGTTTGTTTTAAACTATTTTGATATTTAAGTAACTGTCTATTTTTATAAAGAATAACAAATATTATAATAAGTAAAGGCAAAAAGTATTTCCAAAGAATTGAATAATCAAATACTTGAGTGTATTCAAGTTTTGACCATTTATCATATATAGCTCGTCTTTCTTCAGAAGTCATTGTTTTTAAAACTTTATTAATTATAGATTGTAAAACTTTATAATCATCTCTAATCATCACTTGTAAATCAAAACTAATACCTGTACTTCCAGATATTTTTATATTACTGTATGCATATTTTTTAATATTATGAACTAAAATAGGCATAGAATCAACTATGACATCTACTTTATTATTAGAAAGATACTCTAAACCTTGCTTAATATCATTGTAAAAAATAAATTTCATTTTAGGATATGCTTCTTTTAATAATCTATATGCCGTGAAGTCTTTACCTACACCAACTTTTTTATTTAATAAATATGAAGCATCAGGAATATAGTTTTTATTGTTTAAAGTTGCTATTCCTAAAGGAGCTTTGTAATAAATATCTGAAAATATTGCATATTTTTCTCTATCATTAGTTTTAGATGTACTAATGATAATATCATTCCTTTTATATTTTATATCCTCTAAAGCATTAGTAAAATTGCTTTTAAAGTCAAAGTTTACTTTTAAATTTGCTTTATTAGTAATATATTGCCAAAAATCAAAACCTAAACCATAAGCTTTATCATTTTCTACAAAACTTATAGGTGCCCAATCAACACCATAGGCAACATTTATAGTTGTATTTTCTATAAACTCTTGTTCTTCTTTAGTAAAGTTAATTTCTTCTGCATAATTAAGCCACTTTTGATTTAATAGTTCTAACTCTTTTTGATTTAAAGAGTTAATAGCCTTATTAATAAGCTTTTTTAGCATAATCAAATCTTTTCTAACTCCTATATATAACTCATTTTTAAAATTAGGTATAATTACAGATGAAGTAATTTTTAAATCCCTTGAATAATACTTGTTAATATAATATCTTGCTAATAAATTATTTTGAATACTCCCATCTATATAATTATTTTTAATTGCATCAAAAATTTCTTTTAAAGTCTTATATTCAACTATTTCAATTTGAGGATATTCTTTCTTTATAACCTTTGTAAGCTGCCAATCTTTAATCATTCCTAATTTTTTATTTTTTAAGTCATCAATATTAATAATATTAGTTGTAGACTTTTTTGTAACTATTGATAAAACTTGTTCAAATACTGGATAGGTATATTCTAAGTATTTTTCTCTATTTTCACTGTAAGCAATAACTGGTAAAACATCAATTTTATTTTCTTTAAATTTTTTTAATAACTGAGTCCAATTATCTGTTATAAAAACTGGTTCCAATCCAAGTTTACTACTTATAAGTTTAATATAATCAACAATATATCCTTTAGGTCTATCATTTTCATAAAAGTCAAAAGGTATCCAATCATACTCATTAGCAATTATAAGTTTACTTTTATTTTTTAAAAAACTTTGTTCTTCTTTAGTAAAATTAATTTTTGATTTTACAATATCTAATTTTTCATTCATCCAAATGTTTGATAATCTGATTTTTTCTTCAATTGGAATACTTGATAAAACTTTATTTATAATATTTCTTAAAATAATATAGTCTTTTCTAATTGCAATATGTAAAATATTTCCCATTTCATTTGTATAAAATTCAGGTTTTATATTATTGATTGAATTTGTAGTAATCATATAATTTGCTATTGCAATATTAGAAAGAAAAAAATCTGCTTTTTGAGTAACTACTGCATCGATTGTTTCTAATAAGTTGTTTGTATAAACAATTTTAATACTTGGATAATTTTCTTTCATAAATTTAATTTCAGGATATCCTTTTACAACAGCAAATCGTTTACCTTTTAAATCATTCAAAGATTTATATTCAGTAGAATCATTAGTATTGATAAAGGCATAGTCTCTTGCAGTTAAGTAAGGATCTGAAAATATGAAATTTGATTCTCTATATTTATTTTTAACTATTAATGGTATAAGATCATTTTTTTTATTTTTAGTTTTTTCTAAAATATTTTCCCAGCTATCTTCTATTTCTTTAAATTTAAGACCCGTTTTTTTTGATATTATATTTAAATATTTTTTACTAAGACCTGTATATTCATTGGCATATTTAAAATAAAATGGAGCGATATCTTTTTCTACCCCAACATTAATTATAGGGTTATTTTTTATAAATTGTTTTTCTTCTTTTGTTAAATTGATTTCATCAGAGGCAAAACAGCTAACTAAAATAAAATTTAGAAAAAGTATTATGAAGTGTATATTTTTCATATTAATCCTTATTCAAGTATTATACTTAAATAAGGATTAATCTTATTAAATTAAGAGAACCACTTCTTTACTTTATCAAACATATTTTCAAAGCTTGATTCGTGAGGTTTACTTTCAACTCCAAAACTCTCTTGAAGTTTTTCTAATAATTCTTTTTGTTCATCAGTTAAAGATTTAGGGTATTCAATTTTAATTTGTACTACTAAATCACCTTTACCGTAACCTTGTACAGATTTAACACCTTCTCCTCTAAATTTAAACTGTTGTTTATCTTTAGCTCCTGCAGGTATTTCAAGCTCAAGTTCACCTCTAAGACCAGGTATTTTAATCTTATCACCAAGTGCAACTTGAGTGAAGAAAATTGGAGCTTCAAGATAAATATCATCATCATGTCTAACAAAATGAGAATCTTCTTTTACATTTACTTGTAAATATAAATCTCCTCTTGTACCATCTGGTGCTATATTACCTTTATTTGATACTCTTATTCTCATTCCATCATTAACACCTTCTGGAATATCAACTTTAAATGAATCTTTTACTTCATCATATCCATTTCCACCACAAGATTTACAAGAAGCACTTACAGCTTGACCTGAACCTTGACACGTTGGACAAGTTTGTGCAAATGTCATAAAGCCTTGTCTTGTATGTACTTGACCTGCACCTTGACACGTTGGACAAGTTGAAAGCTTTCCATCTTTTGCTCCTGTACCCTTACATGGTTTACAAGCTGTTTTATATTTATAATCTACTTCTTTATTACATCCAAAAACTGCTTCATTAAACTCTAGTTTTACTTCAACTGCAATATCTAAATTATAATTATAAGATTTTCTTTGCCTTCTTGAAGAACCTCCACCAAAAGTAGAACCAAACATTTCTTCAAATACAGAACTTAAGTCATCAAAGCCTCCTGAGAAACCTCCACCTTGACCATGTCCTTCTAAACCTTGTTTTCCATATCTATCATAAATTGATCTTTTTTCTTGATCACTTAATACCTGATATGCTTCATTTACAGCTTTAAATTTTTCTTCAGCTTCAGCATCATCAGGATTTTTATCTGGGTGATACTTCATCGCCATTTTTCTGTAAGCTTTTTTTATTTCACTTTTTTGTGCATCTCTACTTACTTCTAATACTTCATAATAATCTAATTCAGTCAATTAAATATCTCCTAAATAATTTTTTATATTTGTTAATATTCGCGATTTTATCTAAAATATTATAAAAATAAGATATAATCCGCCTATGAAAAAAGGATTAGAAAAATTTTATGAATTAGTTGAAGCTTTCGAATCTTTACCAACAATTGGTAAAAAATCAGCTTTAAGACTTGCTTATCATGTAGTAATGAATGATAACTATTGTGGTATTAAAATTGCACATAGTATTGAAAATGCGTTAAAAAATATAACTAAATGTGTTAAATGTGGTTCAATGAGTGAACATGAAATATGTGAATTTTGCTTAGATGATTCTAGAGATAATACAAAGTTATGTATTGTACAAAGTGCAAAAGATATATTTATTATCGAAGATTCAAAACAATTTGATGGAAAATATTTTGTTATAGAAGAATTAGATCAAGAAGCTATTGATGCTTTAATTAGATTTGTAAATGAAAATGATGTTGAGATGGTTTTATTTGCTATAACTCCATCAATTGCTAATGATGCTTTTATTTTATTTATAGAAGATAAATTAAAAAATAAAGATATCAAATTTTCTAAAATAGCCCAAGGAGTTCCAACAGGTGTTAGTTTAGAAAATGTTGATATTTTATCTTTATCTAAAGCTATACAAAGTAGGGTAGAAGTTTAATTTCTACCTTCTTCTTTGTTCCATTGGTCATAAAGTTTTTGTGCTTCTGCAATTTCACTACTACTAGCTTTTCTTCTACAAGACATATAACCTTTTGATCCATCGCACGATTCAAATGGATATACAGTCGCATAAACCCAATAGTAACCACCAGTTTTTGTAGCATTTTTTACATAACCTGTCCAAATCTCACCTTTTTGTACTGTCTCCCAAAGTGATTTAAACGCTTTGCTTGGCATATCTGGATGTCTTACCATACTATGTGGTTGACCTAATAATTCTTCAATTGTATACTCTGCAATACTACAAAAGTCGTTATTTGCAAATCTTATTATACCTTTCTCATCAGTTTCACTAACTAAAAAAGCATAATCATCTAATACTGTTTCTTGTCCTGCTGCCATAATATATCTCCAATTATTTCTTTTTCTTTTAATTATTCAGTTTAAAATTTTTTGCTTTTTGCATCTTCAACTAATAAATCTGCCATATACGATACTTCATTTGATATATTAGTAGTCTGATTTGCTTCATTAGCATTTTCTTGTGTAACTCTATCAAGCATTGTAACAGCATCATTAATTTGCTCAATTCCACTCATTTGCTCTTTTGATGAAGTACTTACATCTTCAATAATTGAGATTGTTTCTTTAATATGATTATCTAAAGTTTCATAACCTTTAATCATTTCATCAGAAATATTTTTACCTTCATTAGCTTTTTCATTGGCATCTTCAACTAAACTTTTAATATCTTTTGCTGCTTCTGCACTTCTTGAAGCAAGATTTCTTACTTCTTGAGCTACAACTGCAAAACCTTTTCCAGCTTCTCCAGCTGTTGCTGCTTCAACTGCTGCATTAAGTGATAAAATATTTGTTTGGAATGCTATTTGATCAATAATACTAATTGCTTCATTAATTGATGATACTTTTGTATTAATTTCTTCCATAGATAAAGCTGTTTGAGAAGCTAAAGTTCTTCCGTTTGAAACTGCATTATTTACAGTACTTCCAAGTTCAGCCATTTTTGCTGCATTATTTGCATTGTTTCTAGTAATTGAAGTGATTTCTTCTAATGAAGCTGATGTTTGTTCTAAAGAAGCTGCTTGTTCATTTGCTTTAGAAGAAAGGTTATCCATTGATGTTTTCATTAAAGTTGAGTTATTTTTTAATTTTTCACCATTTTCAAAACTTGTTTTTGCTGATTTTGATAAGGCATCACCTAATATATTTACACTAGTCATAACTTCAAGCATATTTTCTTTTAGATATGAAGGTATATCAATTTTTTTTGTAAAATCATCTTTTGCATAAGATGTAGAAACTTCTTTTAAACTATTCATATTTTCTTCTAAAACATCTAACATTTGATTTAATGCTTTTCTTAAAGTACTAATCATAAAGTTATCAGAGTCAGATTTTACTCTACATTTATAAATACCTTGTTCAACTTTGTTTAAAGTTAAAATAATTTCACCTAATACTTTCATATCAGCTTTTCTCATAGCATCAAATGTATCATAATAATCATTCATTTCATGAAGAATTAGACCTATCTCATCTTTTTTGATATATTCGGCTCTTTGAACACTATTACTTCTCATAAATGTAAAGTTTATCATCTCTTCAAGATATTTCTTAAATCTAAAAATACCCCCAACGATTCTTTTTTTTGCAGCATAAGTAGTAAATGCAATTAAAATAGCAAAAACTATGTTTATAGTAACAATAGCAACCATATCAGATGCAGAAATAATAGCTATAATACTAATGCAAGCAAAACCTATTTGAGTAAGTATCATATTTACCCAAAGTCTTTTGTCTGTACTCATGTTTGTAAACATTCTCTAACCTTTAGCGTTATTTTAGTTATTTTTTTAATTTAATTTTATTATAGTTAATTTTTGTTAAAATGTAGCTATGGAAAAAAGAATTATATGTCAAAAGTGTATTTATTATTATGTAACATGGGAACAAAACAGCCCCCATGGTTGTAAAGCTTATGGATTTAAATCAAAAATTATTCCTTCAATTATTGTAAAAAACTCTAGTGGAAGTATATGTAGTTTTTATCAACAAAAAAAGTTATAATTAGTTATTTATAACTTTTTAAATATTTATTTTTTACAAAATCTACTCTTCATGCAAAATTAGCTATTATTACAAAAATGAAACAATTATTTATTATTAGGAGACAAGTTTGTTATATAAAGACTTAAAAGATAGTATAAAAACTTTAGGATTTTTATCAATCGAAGATTTTGTACAATATATTGGTGTTACATCATCAGATGTTTTAGTTTGGGAAGAAAAAGATGAAGTACCTTATACTGTATCTTTAATTATTCATTTATTGAAAGGTGAAAAAGAATTACCAAACAACACTACATTAGATAATTTAGTAGAAGAGTGTCTACCTTTAGCTGAACTATTAGAAGAAGCTTCATCTTTCCCTCATAAACTAGAAGAGATGTTTTTACTACAAAAACAATTAAATGATTCAACAAATGGTAAAAATTGGGAATTAGGAAGAAATAAATTTGGAAAAGAAATCAACTGGCTTAGATGTATCCACATGGAAGTTGCTGAATTAATTGATTCTACTCCTTGGAAACACTGGAAAAATATTAATGCAAAACCAGATATGCAAAATATTCATGTAGAATTAGTTGATATTTGGCACTTTTTAATGTCTTATATATTACAAGAAACAAATGTACCAAAAGCTGTATCTTTAGTAAATACACATTGTATATATGAAGCTGTAACAGAAGTTGATGTAAAACTTATGGTAAAAGAAGCAGAAAAACTATCTTATATAGCTTTAGCAATTGAAACTAATAATATGCCATCATTTAGTGGTGTTGAAAGATTTATTGATCAGTTTTTTAGATGTTGTAAGGTATCAGGGTTATCATTTACTTGGCTACAAAAACTTTATATTGGAAAAAACTGTTTAAATAAATTTAGACAAGACAATGGATACAAAGAAGGTACATATATCAAAGAATGGAATGGAAAAGAAGATAATGTAGTTATGGTTTCACATCTTGAAAATATGGAAGATGTAAGCTTTGAAATTTTATACACTAAACTTGAAGAGTCTTATAAACAATGTAAGTAATTTATAGCTAAAAGAAAACTCTTTTAGCTATAATCATTTTTATAATCTACATAATGACCTGCATGTTTAATTAAGCCTTCTACATCTTCATCAGTTAGCTGTTTTACTACTTTAGCAGGACTTCCCATAATCAAACTCTTAGGTGGAAACTTTTTCCCTGATGTTACTAAAGAGTTAGCTCCAACAATAGAACCTTCACCAATTATTGCATCATCAAGAATAGTAGCACTCATTCCAATAAGACAATTATTTTCAATTTTACAACCATGAAGCATAACTTTATGTCCTATAGTTACATTATCTCCAATTATGGTTGATGTGTGAGTATCTGTATGTATCATAGATAAATCTTGAATATTAGTATTTTTGCCTATTCTAACTTTATTTACATCTGATCTAATTACACATTGAAACCAAACAGAAGAGTTTTCGCCAATAATAACATCACCTATAATATCAGCACTAGGTGCTACCCACGCAGTTGAATCTATTTTTGGATAAAATTCTTTAAACTTCAAAATCATATTATTTCCTAATTTTTTAGGTTTATTATAACTTGTGATTTTTAAAAATGCAAATAAGTATTACTTACTTGCATTATATTTTAATATTATAGGCTTACTATAATTTGGAACATCATCATAAGTAAATATAGCATAATACTTATCGATATCCATTGCTCCAAAATCATCATAAGTATAATCATCTTTACCTGCATAAAGTTTTTGACCATCCTGAGAAGAATAAGGCTCTCTAAATGGATTTTTTATAACTTTTACACCTACAAAATCAATATCAATAGGGTTTTCCCAAGTTAATTTCACTTTTCCATTTTCTTCAATTAGCTTTGCATTTTTTACTTGAGCTAAACTATCTCTTCTTTTTGGTATATGTTCAATAATTAATTTTGGTGATAAAGATATATTTTTAATTTCCCAAGATACTTTTTTATTTTTGATTGATTTTTTTGAAGAAGTAGGTTTTAAGACAAAAGAAATACTTTCTTTATCTTTTACTTTTTCATTTAAAGTCTTTTCAGCAAAAGTGTCAAACATAAAATACTGTGTTTGATTATTCTTAAGCTCTGCTGCACTAACATCATAACCAATATTTTGTATAACTTCTCTATTTGTGATACTTTCATAATTTTTTTCAATATTATCATCGACAAATTCAATATGAAATCTAATATCATCTTTAATATATATTTTTGTTGAATTTAACTCAAAATATGCTTTTGTAATCATGCTCTTATCATAAGGAGGTAATGATGATAAATTAAATTCAAAAGTTGAATATATTTTTAATCCATTTTCATCAAAACCAGCTGTTATCTCATCATTTTTTATCTCATTTTTGCTTATTGTATTAACAGAAGTAGGGTATAAAGCAGTTATTTCAGGTTTTAATGTATATGTTAATTCTAACCTTGGTCTATATGTAAGACCAAAACCAAATTTACCATAACCTATGTCCCATTGCATCATTTGTCTAGTTCTTCCAATTCTAAGTTCTTTTGGACCTTCAACTCTTAATACTATTTTATTATTATGAACATACTTTTTTAGAAATTCACACTCCATAGCCGAGAATTCCCAAGTTCTCCATATACCTTGTGTTAATTGATGAGATTGAGTTGGTCTTCCTATATATTTAATAATTTTCATATTATCAACATCATCAAAATCAGTAATATCTCCCATTTGGGTTTGATCAACTATAGCAACATTCCATTCACCATATTTTTCAATTGTTGTTGATACTCTATTAATAGGGTATAAATTAAACTCTGCATGTTTTATTAATGCATTTGAAGGTAAAGACTTTATATCAATAGTAATAACTGCATAAGAAACACCTTTATGTTCATCAACACCAACAAACAAAGAGTTAACACCAAAATGTTTTGCATTATCATTAATATTTTCAGATACATATCCTGTTTCATTTTTACTAGCATAATAAGTTCTACTAAATTCATCATATTCAAGATTTGTTCTAATTTTAATTTGTGGGCAAAAAGGTGATTTTAAACCTGTTTTACTATTTACAGCTCTAATATTATAATAATAATCTTTATTTGAAAAAAGATTAATATCACTAAATTCTAATTTTTGAGTTCTCACTATTAAATTACTATCATTACAAAAAGACTTATTTTTTAAACTTCTATAAATCTCAAAGTATATATTTTCTTTATCTTCATAATTCCATTTTAGTTCTACATGGGAAGAACCTATATCAGTTACTTCAAAAGATTCAACTCTTTTAGGGCCATTTCCACTATAGTTTGGTACTTCTGCTACAGCAGCTAAGAGTGCAGGAATATGTTCTCTAATATGTTCACTCATATCATCTAAATAATCACTTATATTTCTAGTTCCAACTTCAACAACAGTAGAGATTATTCCTTTAGAATAATAAAATTCTCTACCACTTCCTGAAATAAGTTTAGCTGGTGGTTTTCCTTGATGTATCCCATATTCTCGACCTGAAATTTTTCTAATTTTTTCTGCCATATTTGCACATAAAGTATTCATATCTGTTGTATCAAAAGTATCCTCATGTCTAAAATCATGGGCAGGGAAAAAGACATTTCCTTGAGAATGATAATCTAAAGCTATTGTTATATTCCCATGACTTTCAACAAATTTTTTTAAAGCTTGAGTTTCAGGTTCACTAAATGGCTCTGGGCCTC
Source organism: Arcobacter sp. YIC-80 (assembly GCF_044841725.1). NCBI lineage: Bacteria > Pseudomonadati > Campylobacterota > Epsilonproteobacteria > Campylobacterales > Arcobacteraceae > Arcobacter > Arcobacter sp. YIC-80. The sequence continues at coordinate 355,668 of NZ_JBJBSI010000001.1, forward strand.
CATATACATTTGAAGTAGTTAATGTTGATTTTACAAAACCTATTGGAAAGTTTCTATTTAAATCTACTCCATAAGTTCCATCAGCATTTACACGCCTGTTTTTTCTCCAAAAAGAAAAATGGTTTCTTGAATATTCATAACCATCAGGATTAACACAAGGAACCATATAAATTGTTGCGTGTTCTAAATAGAACTTAAGAATAGGGTCATTATCATAATTTTCTAAAATATAAGTTACAAATTCAATTGCTAATTCATGTCCAATCCATTCTCTAGCATGAATAGTTCCTGTGTAAAATAAGGCAGGTCTAGTTGAAGCTGTTTGTATATCTTTTGATATTGTAATTAAATTTATATCTCTTTTTTCCCAAGTTCGTCCAATTGATTCAAGCTTAATGTACTTTGGATACTTCTTTTCTAAATCTTTAAAAATTTCTGTTGACTGGGCGTATGATCTATAAAGTTGTTTCAACTTATTCTCCTATTTTTAATCTAGACTTTAATTGAGTTAGTTTATTTTTTCCTATACCATCAATTTGTTTTAACTCATCAATTGAACTAAAATCATTAAAAGTATTTCTAAAATCTAATATTACTTTTGCTAATTTAGATCCAATCCCTTTAATTTTCTTAAGAGTTTCTTCATTTGCAGTATTTATATCAATTCTCATATCATCAAGATTTTCATCCCATGTTTTTAAAAGTTGTTCATCTATTGATTCAAGTTCTAATAAATCACTTGCATCTGTCACAATGTTATCTTTTAAATATTCTTGAATTTCTAATGCTAACTCCTCTTCCATACCATGAAGAGTCATAATATCAGTTAGAGAAGCACAATTGAAGTTTATTCTTTCTAAAACAAATTCATCTTTTAAGGCTTGATTATTTAACTCTTTTTTAATTGGTAAATCTTTAGAATTAACAGAAGCAGGGAAATCTGAATCAATTGATTTTTCTGTTAAAGACATATCAAATTTATCTTTAGGATCATTTATATACCATGTACCATCACAAGAAGGTTTATATTTACTAAACCCAATATGTCTCATAGTTCTAAGTAAAGATGAATCAATTTTTCCTAATTCTTCCCACGAATATAAAGGAATATGAGGTATTCCAAATCTTCCATTTGAAAAGTCCCACATTAAATATTGTCCAATCCAATCTCTAATATAAGGAAAGGCTGCAAATGCAGTCGCACACTCTAATATATATGCTTTATTAGTTTTGGCATCTATTGCTATATCACAAGCCCAATACTCAGCTTTTGCAGCTTTACTTGCATCTACTGCTAATTCTAAAGCATTCATAGGAACATTATCATAAGACATTGAACCACCTTGAGATGTATTAGTAATCCATTCACCAGCTCCTGAGAATCTCCAGAATGCACAAATTGGTTTATGTCCAATTAACATAACTCTTAAATCCCCTGAATATTTTAAATCAATTGCATTTTGTGTATAAATAGGATTATATTTTTTATCTTCTAATAATTTCTTTGCTTCATTATAATTATCTGCTTTGTGTACATAGTATCCACCATAATTAGATGGTCCATAAGACCTTTTTATAATTTGAGGATAAGAGGCTTTGTTTTTTAAATATTCAAAACCTTTTTTCTTATCATAAAAAATCTTTGTTTTAGGGATACTAAGATTATTTTTTTCACAAAATAAAGTTACATTCTCTTTTGATTTATTTGAAAATTGTGTTTGTAGTGAAGGAACAAACCTAACATGAGGTAACTCTTTTGATATCTCTACAAAAGTATCATAAGCAGTAGCTGGAATATTACCAATTAAGATATCAATCTTTTTTCTTTTAACTTCCTTAATAAATCTATCTTTATCATTTTTCCAATGATATACAACTTCTTCAATTTTATCTGGCCAACCTTTGAAATTTGAATGATCAAAGAATCTTAAAACATAATCAAGATATAAAAATCCCAATTTTGGTAATTTATCCATTTTCTCTCCCTTATTTTTTTGTTTTTTTATCAATTAAATTTGCTATTAGTTCTATTTTTTTATCATTAAAGTCCAGTCCAAGTTTTTCTTGCTCTGGTGTTGCAAAAGCAGGAATTCCATTTACTTCTAAAACTATATACTCTTCTTTTTTTCTATCATAAATAATATCAACTCCTGCAATATCAAGTCCTGTAACTTTAACAGCTTTTAGTGCCAAATTGATTACATCATCATTTACCTCTCTAGGAAAAACACTTCCTCCACTAGTAACATTTGTTTTCCAGCTTCCTTCTCTTGCCTTTCTTCCATAACAACCAACAAACTGTCCATCAACAATATCAATTCTGTAATCAGTATTATCATAATCTATAAATTTTTCTACATAAAAATATCTCAAATCCATCTGATTTAAAAAAGGAATTAACATATCTAATGTCTCTTGGTTTTCTATTTTTGTAAGACCAACTCCACCCCAACCATCAGTTGGTTTATAAACCATCTTAGTCCACTTCTCCATTATTTCTTGAAGATGATGAGTATCATCCCTATGACAAAGTTTATAATCGGCTGTTTGTATTTTGTTGTGCCTTAAAAGAAAAGATGTTTGAAATTTATCTTCTGTTAATTCAAAAGCATCATAAGAATTAATCATTGGTATTACATGATTTAATGCTTTATACAAATACATTTGATATTGCGTTTGCTCTCCTGCATTATAAGAAAAGAACAAATCTAATTTATCAAGTTTAATATCCTTGTATAAGATATGCCCATTTTTTGCAATTGCATCTCTTAAATTTATATTAGCAAGTACATCAATATCTCTTTGTTTTAATTGTTTAATTAATTTTTCTTGGATTTTATCTCCACCACCATTTTGATATAACCACATACCAATTTGTCTATTGCCCATACTATCCCTTCTATAAATATTTTTAATTGCTATTTTGATAATAATCTAAAATTTTTGTCATCATTTGTATTCGTTGTTCAAAAGAACTCTTAAGTGCTCTTTCTTTTAAAGTATGATCCCCATCCCCATAAGGACCGAAACCATCAATAGTAATTGTTCCACAATTTGAAACAATATTAGCGTCACTAACTCCACCTCTGTGTTCTTTAGGAATTTTTTGATTTGTAAGTTTTTCTAAAAAATTAAGATACTCTAATTGTTTTTGATTCTCTTCCATAACATCTCTTTGAATTATTCCATCAAGATGACAAATTGAACCTTCAACAAAACTAGTATTAGATATTTCCTCAACGCAACTCATCACTCTTTGTTTTTCACTTTTTTTATCAAATCTAAATTCAAACATCATTTCAAAAAAAGGAGATACTGTATTTATTCCTATTCCACCTTCACATTTTCCTACATTTACAATAGTACCTTCATCTAAATCAAGTAATTGACTATATTTTTGTAGTTTAATTGCTCCTTCAAGGTTTGCATTTATTCCTTTTTCATAAGAAGTACCTGCATGAGCTGCTTTTCCTTCTATTTTAACAATATATCTTCCAACACCTTTTCGTGAAGTTACTACTTCTAAATTTTTACCTGCAGCTTCAAAAACAAAACAATAATCATAATTTTTTGCTAAACTAGAAGTAACATCTTTAGAATCATCACTTCCAGTTTCTTCATCACTTACTAGTAAAAAATCGATATTATTAATTTGACCATATTTTTTATAAAGATTTCTAAGAGCTTCTAGTGCTACAATATTCCCACCCTTCATATCGCAAACACCAGGACCATAAATCCATTTTTCATCTTCTGTATAATCTTCAAAATAATTTTTTGGAAATACAGTATCATTATGACCTAATAATAATATTTTCTTTCCATTTTTTTTGTTTGATTTAAATAAAAGATGATCTCCAATAAGTTCTCTTTTATATTTAGTTGTAGAGTAGCCTATATTTTCAAGCCATTGTGTCATTTGTAAGCCAACTTCATCCACACCATCTTTATTTGCAGTATATGAATTGATTTTTACTATTTTTTTAAGATCTTCTAAATAGTTCATTTATTTTCACTTTTTTTAAATTATATAAATACACATAATATTATATCTTAAAAAAGTTACATTTTAGCTACTATAAAAAGTTTGGGTATAGTTTTAATTAATAATAAAAAAAGGGCATTTGTAAAAAATGCCCTTTTTGTAAGTAATATAAATATTATTTATTTATATTTTTATAAATGATAGTATTTTTTATTTTCACCAGAAATTATAAATCTTAGAGCATTAAGTCTGATAAATCCTTCTGCATCTTTTTGGTTATATACTTCATCTTCTTCAAATGTAGAGTGTGCTTCTGAGAATAAAGATTTTTCTGATTCTCTTCCAACTACAATAACATTACCTTTATAAAGTTTTAATCTTACTGTACCTTCTACATTTTCTTGTGTTTTATCAATAGCTGCTTGCATCATTTCTCTTTCAGGAGAGAACCAATATCCTTGGTAAATTAACTTAGCATATTTAGGCATTAATTCATCTTTTAAATGAGCAGCTTCTCTATCTAATGTAATTGATTCAATTGCTCTATGTGCTTTTAACATGATAGTTCCACCTGGAGTTTCATAACAACCTCTAGCTTTCATCCCAACATATCTATTTTCAACAATATCGATTCTTCCAATTCCATGTTTATTACCATATTTATTTAAAGTCTCTAAGATAGTTGCAGGTGACATTTCTTCACCATTAATAGCAATAGGATCACCATTTTTATATGAAATAGTAATATATTCAGCTTCATTTGGTGCTTCTTCAGGAGAATTAGTCCATAACCACATTGATTCTTCTGGTTCTGCATTTGGATCTTCTAATGATAAACCTTCATAAGAGATATGAAGTAAATTTGCATCCATAGAGTAAGGAGAAATTGCTGGATTTCCATTTTCATCTAAATGTTTTTTATCAATTTCTATTCCATGTTTTCTTGCATAAGCTAATAGTTTTTCTCTTGAATTTAAATCCCATTCTCTCCAAGGAGCAATAACAGTAATATCTGGGTTTAATCCTAAGTATCCAAGTTCAAATCTTACTTGATCATTTCCTTTTCCTGTAGCTCCATGTGATACAGCATCTGCACCCATTTTATTAGCAATTTCAATTTGTTTTTTTGCGATTAAAGGTCTAGCAATAGATGTACCTAATAAATATTCACCTTCATAAATTGCATTTGCTCTAAACATTGGGAATACATAATCTTTTACAAACTCTTCTTTGATATCTAAAATAAAAATATTTTCAGGTTTAATTCCACAAGCTAAAGCTTTTTCTCTTGCAGGTTCAACTTCTTCACCTTGTCCCAAGTCAGCAGTAAAAGTAATAACTTCAGCTTTATACTCATCTTGAAGCCATTTTAATATAGTTGAAGTATCAAGCCCACCACTATAAGCTAATACAACTTTTTTAACATCTTTTTTACTCATTTAATTTATCCTATGATTTCATATAAATTTTAAGCAAATATTATATCTAAATATATCTATAAAATAATTTAAACATATTATTAACCTTTACTTAATTTCCATTGTATAAAAAGCACTTTTAATAATAATTAGATATAATCTCTCTTATGAGAATAGATAAATTTTTAAACGCAGTAAATATAACAAAAAGAAGAGCAGTTGCTGAAGATATGCTTGAACACAAAGTAGTTTTTATAAATAACCAAGCGGTAAAAAAAGCAAAAGAGGTTAAAGTAGGGGATTTAATAGAAATTAGATATCTTGAAAAAATTGATAAATTTGAAGTATTACAAATACCAACTTCAAAGTCTACTCCAAAATCTAAAATGTCTGAGTATGTTAAGAAAATAGAAGGATAAATATGTTTAATACGGCAAAATTAAAATTTGATGATATATTTGAAAATAGGCTGCCTCAAGAAGAAGTTAGAGATTATTTAATTGAGTTATTTGAAAGAGGAGAAACAGCTGCTGAAATAGCAGGAGCTGCTAGTGCAATGAGAGATCATTTGATTCCTTTACCAGTAAATTATAGTATTAAAGAAAAACTAATTGATAATTGTGGTACAGGAGGAGATAAATCTAATTCATTTAATATATCAACTACTGTATCTATTATTTTAGCTGCTTGTGATTGTTATGTAGCAAAGCATGGAAACAGAAGTATTACAAGTAAAAGTGGAAGTGCTGATATGCTTGAAGCTTTAGGACTTAATCTTGAAATGTCACTTGAAAATTCAGCAAAAATGCTTGAAGAATCAAACTTTTGTTTTATGTTTGCACAAAAACATCATCCTGCCATGAAATATATAATGCCTATTAGAAAAAGTATCCCACATAGAACAATATTTAATATATTAGGTCCTTTATCAAATCCAGCTACTGTTTCAAAGCAGTTGATAGGTGTTTTTGATAAAACTTATATAAATAAAATTGCTTATGCTTTAGATATGCTTGATACAAAAAGATCAATCATAGTATCTTCAAAAGATGGAATGGATGAAGTATCAATTTCTGATATTTCCTATGCAACTTCACTAATAAATGGGAAAATAGAAGATTTTGAGATTGACCCAGAAGAGTTTGGATTAAAACTTGCTCCAAAAGAGTTTATTGTTGGGGGAGATGCTATTGAAAATGCTTATACAACAAGAGCTATTCTATCAAATGAACTAATTGGTCCAAAGCTTGATATTGTTTTAATAAATGCTGCCTTAGCACTAATAGTTGATGAAAAAGCAAGAGATATCAAAGAAGGTATAGAAATAGCAAGAGATGCCATTCAAAGTGGAAAAACAAAAGAAAAATTAGAAGAACTTATTAAAGTATCAAATCAATTAAAGTAGATGGTAATAACTTGAAAAAAAAATTTGAACTTGAAGAAAATGAATTAACGCAATTAATTTCATATTTAGATTCGATTGTAAAAAATAAAGATTATATTGTAATACTAAGGGGTGATTTAGCAAGTGGTAAAACAACTCTTGTAAAAAACTACGTAAAAGCTCAAGGATTAAATGACTTAGTTACATCTCCAACTTTTTCATTACAATCAATCTATAGTGATGAAATATATCATTATGATGTTTACAACAAAACTTTAGAGGAATTTATCTCTCTTGGAATGTTAGAAGAGTTTGAAAAAGAAGGTATTCACTTTGTAGAGTGGGGAGATAAAAAACTTCAAGAAATACTTACAGAATATGGATATGAAGTTTTAGTGATAAATATAGATAAAAAAGAGAATAAAAGGTTATATACAATTGAATCATAAACTACAAATAAAAGATATAACAAAATCAATTAAAAAAACAGAAATTTTACATGGTATTTCTTTAGAAGTAAATTCTGGAGAAATTATAGGATTATTAGGGCCAAATGGTGCAGGAAAAACAACAACTTTTTATACAGTATGTGGTTTAGTAAAACCAAGTTCTGGTGATGTTTATTTTGATGACAAGGAAATAACTCATTTACCTTTACATAAAAGAGCTTTAAAAGGTATAGGTTATTTACCACAAGAGTCTTCAATTTTTAAAGATTTATCAGTAGAAGATAACCTTATGCTAGCAGCACAAATAGTAACTGATGATAAAGAAGAACAGCACAAAAGAGTTGAAGAACTACTTGAAATATTTAATATTGAACCCATCAGACAAAGAAAAGGAGTATCTTTATCAGGGGGAGAGAGACGAAGAACTGAAATTGCTAGAGCTTTAGTTTCCCATCCTAAATTTTTATTACTTGATGAACCCTTTGCAGGAGTTGATCCAATTGCAGTAAAAGATATTCAAGAAATTATTTCACAATTAACAAAAATTAATATTGGCGTTTTAATTACTGATCATAATGTAAGAGAAACTTTAGAGATTTGTGATAGAGCTTATGTAATGAAAGCAGGGGCTTTACTTGCTAGTGGAACTAGTGAAGAAATTAAAAACGATAACAAAGTAAGAGAACATTACTTAGGAGAAGATTTTAACTTTTAAAGTTAAAATCTTTTTTTATCAACATGATATAATTTTATTTCTCCCTGTATTTTTTGCTTTATATAATGCTTCATCTGTTCTATTTAAAAAAGAACTTTCTTCATCATTTTCAAGTAAAGTTCCTACTCCAAAACTAGCAGTTAAACTCAAGTTCTTTGAACTAAAACTTTTTTCTTCAATAGCAAGTCTGATTTTTTCAGCAACCTTAATAGCCCCATCATTTCCTGTTTCAGGTAAAAGTATTAAAAACTCTTCACCACCCCATCTAACAACAATATCATGTTCTCTAACATTTGTTAAGACTACTTGAGCAATATCTTTTAATACTTCATCTCCAATTTGATGACCATAATTATCATTTATTTTTTTAAAGAAGTCTAAATCAAAAATTATTAAAGATAAATCATTCTTATATCTATGTCCTCTTCTTATTTCTTTTCCAAAAATTTCTTTAAATTTATTTCTATTATTTAATCCAGTTAAAGGATCATGACTAGCTTGATATTCAAGTAAATTAGATTTTTCTTTTAATTCTGTAATATCAGTAAGGGAAATTACAAAATAATTATCCTTCTCATCATAATTATCAATATTTATAGTAAAAATTCTTTGTTCATTATCTTCATTTTTTATTTTTACAACTCTATCAATTTCTGGTAAAGACTTTATATAAGTAATCCAACACTTTTGTTTTTGTAATAAATCTTTTGTAATAAAACCATACTCTTCTTGAAAAAGTTCATATACTTTTGGAGTTTTTGAAGTAAACTCTTCAATATCTTTAACTTTAAAAAACTCTAAAAATTTTTTATTCACATTTGTTAAAGTATCATTATTTGTAACTAATACTATGTTATCTTGTGCATCTAATATTGATTTCAATTTTTGAACTTCTTGTTCAACTCTTGATTCTAAAGAAACATTTAATTGCTCTAGTTCTTTCTTTAAAATAATTGGTTCAATTGCTTTTATCATACTTTCAACTAATTGATACAAATCAATAGGTTTCATAGCATAAGTGTTTACTCCAACATCAATAGCTTTTTTTAAAAAATTTGGATCATTATGTGCACTTGTAATTACAATAGGAATATCTTTATTTATTTCTTTTATTAAAGTACACATTTCCAGACCATCCATTTTAGGCATATTAATATCTGAAACAATTAGATCAATAGATGATGAGTTTTCTTTAAATAGTTCTAAACCTTCTAATCCATTTTGTGCAGAATATACATTTTCAACTAAAGAACCCAAAAGTTTAGCAGTAAATTCTCTTACATCATTTTCATCTTCTACATATAATACAGAGATATTCTCTAAAATTTCTTTATTCATTAATTACTCCTGCAAATTCATACAAATTAGGTTCTGGAATTGGTGCTGAAAAATAATAACCTTGAGAAAAATCTGCACCTAAATCTTTAATTATATTGAATATCTCTTCATTTTCAACAAATTCAGCAATTGTTTTTAAATTTAAATTCTTCGCAAACTCTACAATTGTTTTAGTGATTTTTAATGAGTTTTCATCTGTAGCAATATTTTTTATTAAGGAAGCGTCAATTTTTAAGTAATCAACATTCATTTTTAATAAATGTTCGAAATTTGAATAACCACTTCCAAAATCGTCAATTGCAACTTTACAACCTAATTCTTTAATTTCATCTACAAAATTTATTAAGTGTTGATAGTTTTTAATATTTTCATCTTCTAAAATTTCAAAAACAACTTTATTTGCCACTTTATATTTATTAAGCATTTCTTTTATAAAATCCAAAAATTGCAGATCTTCAATATCTTCATAGGAAATATTTACAGAAAATTCAAATGGTAATTCACTGAATTTTTTAAAAGACTTTTCTATTACTATTTTTGTAAGTTTTGAATATTGATTTGATTTTTTTGAGATATCTAAAAAGAAAAATGGAGATATTACTTTATTATCTTCATCAATAAGTCTTACAAGACACTCATACTTATCAACTTTCAATGTTTTATTATTTATCAGAGGTTGATAAAATACTACAATTTTATCATTTTGAAATGCTGTTTTTAACTTTTTTGACCATAGCATATTATTTTCATACTCTTGTAATTTATCTAATTCATCATAAAATACAAGATAATCCTTATGATCTTTTTTTGCACTTTGTAAAGCAATATCTGCTGTAATTAATTTATTATTTTTATGAGAAAAAGAAATTCCTGCCGTAATTCTCACATCAATTTCATATTGTTCATAATAAAAAACTTTTTTATAAACTTCTTCTGAAATATTCTGTACAATTTCCAAAAATTTATCTTGTTCTAAATTAGTATTTGTAATACAATAAGTATCAGCAGGGAACTTATATAAACTTAATTGTTTATAATCTTTAATACAATTATGTATTAATTCTCCAACACCTTTTAAAATATCATCACCAATTCTATGTCCAAAAAAATCATTAATTTCTTTAAATGAATTTATATCAAAAATTGAAATTCCGTCTAAATTCAACTTATTTTGTTGTAAACTATCAATTAGCTTTGCACGATTAGGCAAAGATGTTAAATTATCTGTATATAAAAGGTTATATAAATCATTTTTGTATTTTATTTCATGGGATATATCATTTAGTAAAATAATATTTGTATGATTGTGAGCCAAAAAGATTTTTTGTATAGTAAAATACTTTTTTTCATCTTTATCAAAAATACAAACTTTATTATCATCTTTTTCAGTTTTTTCTAACCAGTTATCATCACCTTTTTTTATACATTGAACTTCATTTTCAAATAAATTAGAAATTTTTTTATATTTCTTATTAATTTCCTCTTCATTTTTACATGAAGTCAATTGATTAAAATATTGATTAGAAAATATTACAGTCTTCCCATCTGTTAAAAAAAGAGGATTATTTATATTATTAATTATAGAACTTGATAATTCTTGCTCTTTTTTAATTTGAACATCTTTTGTATATAAACTTCTATAATTTTCAATTTTAAAATATAGCTCTTCAAAATCAATAGGAGAACTTAAATAATCAAACTCTTTTTTTGATACTTCTTCATTACAAATAAGTATAATATTTATATTTAATTCTTTACATTTAATTATTAATTCTTCATAGCTTTGAATTTTTGTATTAAGTACTAACAAATTAGTATTTTCTAAATTAAAAAAAACTTCTTTATTATTTGTAGAATAATTTATAGTAATATTATTAGTATATTTTTTAATGTGTTGACTAAACCCTGTGTATTCTTCTAGATTTTCATCAGCTATTAAGACACTAAAATGCATTCTTTACCTTAAAGTTATTTATTTTCATAGTTTTACATAAAAATGCTTTATACTTACTTTATATTAGCACTTTGTTATGTAAACTATAAAATTATAATTATTTTTTAAATATTCTTAAAGCATTATCTAAATCTTCTTGAGTATCAATTCCAAAAGATTTAGATTCAACTTTAACCATCGCAATAGTATTACCATTATCAATGGCTCTTAACTGTTCTAATTTTTCTACTGATTCTAGCTTTGAAGGGTTTAACTTACAAAATGCATTTAAAGACTTTTTTGTAAAACCATAAATACCTAAATGCCCATAATAACTTGAGTTTTCATAATGGTCTCTATGATAAGGAACTTTTGCTCTTGAAAAATAAATAGCATTACCTAACTCATCTAAAACTACCTTAACATGATTTGGATCATCTGCTAATTCTGAACTAATTTTTTTATAACAAGAAGTAATCATTACATCTTCTTTTTCTTCTATTACTTTTTTTACTCTATTTATAACGGCTTCAACAACTTGTGTTTCAATAAATGGTTCATCTGCTTGAACATTTACAATTATTTCATCTTCTGATAAATTTAATTTATTCACTGCTTCATTAATTCTATCTGTACCACTTTGATGCTCACTTGAAGTTAAAACAGCATCAAAACCATGCTCTTTCGCAAGGTCAATTACTTCTTGTGAGTCCGTAGCTATAACAACTTTATCAAGTGAACTTACTTGCTTTGCTGTTTTTATAACCATAGGTAACCCCATAATATCAACTAATATTTTATTCTCAAATCTACTAGAATTTAATCTTGCAGGTATAATAATCATTTTAATTCCTTATCTTATAAAACCTTATTTTTAGTGTATATATTATAATATTTTATCTTTAAATACGACTATGAAAGAAGAAATTAATGAAAAAAACTATTACTGTTATTGATACATTTGGATTTTTATTTAGATCCTATTATGCTTTACCCCCTTTAAAATCAAAAACTGGTTTTCCAACAGGACTATTAACTGGCTTTATGAATTTTATATCAAATATAGGTAAAGACTTTCAAACAGACTACTTAGTTTTCGCTCTTGATGCTAAAGGAAATACTTTTAGAAATGATATATACCCAGAGTATAAATCCCATAGACCTGATGTACCTCAAGACTTATTAACTCAACTTCCAGTTGCCATTGATTGGATAGAAAAAATGGGCTTTAAAACAGCAATTAGAACAGGATTTGAAGCAGATGATATTATTGCTTCTATTGCCCATGATGCTAAGCAAAAAGATTTAGAAGTTAGAATTGTTTCACATGATAAAGATTTATACCAACTTATAGAAGATGATTCTATTTATCTTTTTGATCCTATTAAAAAAGTAGTTATAAATGAAGAGAATTGTTACTCAAAATACGGAGTAAAACCTAATCAATTTACAGATTACCAATCATTATTAGGCGATAGTGCGGATAATGTACCAGGGGTAAAAGGTGTAGGTGCTAAAACAGCAGAAGCATTAATAAAAGAGTATGGAACACTAGATAATATCTATGCTAATTTAGAAAATATCGAGAAAAAAAGATGGAAAACTCTTCTTACAGATGGTAAAGAAATGGCATTTATATCTAAACAATTAGTTACACTAAGCCATGATTGTCATTGTATAGATAATATTGAAGAGTTTACACTACCAGAAGAGAATCCTATTTTAAAAATAGCTGATACTTTAAATGAATATGATATGAATAGAATTATTGACAGGGTAAATAAAAACGGTTTAAATTATAAAACTAAAATACCAGAACCAAAAGTAAAAGAAAATTATGAATATATATTATTAGATAATGAAAATGGACTTTTTGAAGTAATTAATTCTATTCCAAAAGACTCAATTGTTGCCTTTGACACAGAAACAACAGATGTAGATGCTAAAAATGCAAAAATTGTTGGTTTTTCTTTTGCTTATGAAACTAATAAAGCTTATTATGTACCTATTTCTCATTTTTACTTAGGAGTAGGGGAACAAATAAGTTTAGAAGCTTCAAAAAAAGCTATTAATAAATTAAATGAATTTAAACTAGTACTTCAAAATTTCAAATATGATTACGTAATTGTAAAAGAAAATCTAAATATAGAACTAAATCTTTATGCAGATATTATGATTTTATCATGGCTTTTAAATACCGCTGAAAAAATAGGACTAGATTATCAAGTTGATAAGTACTTTGATCATACAATGATAGCTTATAAAGATGTTGTTAAAAAAGGTGAGAATTTCTCAAATGTAAATATAAATGAAGCTTGTAACTATGCAGCAGAAGATGCACTTATGACTTTAAAATTATTTAATAAACAATTAGAGCTATTTAAAGAAGATGAAAATAGTGAACTTTTAGATATTGCATTTAATTATGAATTTGATTTTATAAAAGTTCTTAGTAATATGGAAAACAATGGAATTAAAATTGATACAAAAGTTTTAGAAGAATTAAAAATTTCTAATAATATTCATATTCAAGAATTAACAAAAAAAATATATGAATTAGCAGGAGGAGAGTTTAATATAAATTCTCCAAAACAATTAGGTGTAATATTATTTGAAACACTAGAATTACCAGTAGTTAAAAAAACTAAATCTGGTTATAGTACAAATGAAGTGGTACTTCATAAATTAGAAAACCAACATGAAATTATTCCATTATTACTAGAATATAGAGAAGCATATAAACTTCAATCAACATATTTAGAACCACTTTTAAAACTTGCTTTAGAAAATGAAAATAGTAAAATACATACATCATTTTTACAAACAGGTACAGCAACAGGAAGATTAAGTTCTAAAAATCCTAATTTACAAAATATCCCTGTAAGAAGTGAAGTAGGTAAAAGAATAAGAAAGGCTTTTATTCCACAAGATGGATATAAATTAGTAGGAATTGATTATTCGCAAATTGAACTTAGATTACTTGCACACTTTAGTGAAGATGAAGCTTTAGTAGAGGCTTTTCAAAATAATTTAGATATTCATAGACAAACTGCGGTTAAGATCTTTGGGGAAGAACACGCAGATGAAAAAAGATCAATTGCAAAATCAATTAACTTTGGATTACTTTATGGTATGGGAAGTAAAAAATTAGGTGATACTTTAGGAATTCCATCAAAAGAAGCAAAAGTTTACATAGAATCTTATTTTGAAGCTTTTAAAAATGTGAAAGATTATTTAAAATCAATTGAAGATTTTGCTTATGAAAATGGTTATGTAAAAACATTAATAAAAAGAAAAAGACTATTTGATTTTAATTCTGCAAATGGTATGCAAAAAGCAGCTTATTTAAGAGAGTCAGTAAATACACTTTTTCAAGGTAGTGCTGCAGATTTAATAAAATTATCTATGTTAGAGATTCATAAAAAATATGAAAATAATGAGAATGTAAAAATGTTACTTCAAATACATGATGAACTTATTTTTGAAATAAAAGAGAGTGAAGTTGAAAATATAACTTCTGATTTATCTAAAATAATGGAAAATATTTATAAATTAAAAATACCACTAGAAGTGTCTGTATGTGTAGGAGACTCTTGGCAAGATTTGAAATAATCTTAATTCTTACTTAATAATATCAAATATATAACTTTTATTTTGACAAGTAAAGAAATATTTGTTATTATTATGTATAAAATTAATATATAAAGAGTAATAACATGTTAAAAACAGTAAAAAATACAAGAAAGTTATACAACGCTAAGTTACTTTTTATTAGTGCTGATGAAACAGTTCATCAAACTATAGAAAATGAATTTGACGAATATTTTAAAGAATTAAAAATTGCAAAGAATTTAGATAGTGCAATAAAATTAGCTACTTCAACTACTTATGACATGGCAGTAATTGACACAAATGTTGAAGGTGTTTCTTTTTCTGAGCTTTGCAGTGAATTAACAGAAGTAGCTCCTACTTTACCAAAAATTGTTATTTCTGATTCTGATGAAAATGAAAATATTGTTACAGCTATTAACAATGGTGCTTATACTTTTTTATCTAAACCTTTAAGAGCAAAAGATATTAAATTAGCAGTTATTATGTGTCTAAATCAAACAAAAAGAGGTGATAAAATAGAATTTGATAATGGTATTTATTTTGATGAATATAGAGATCAATTCTTTAAAGCTGGTGGAGTATTAATAGAATTCACTAGACTTGAAAAATCATTCTTAAAACTATTAATTTCAAAAAGAAATGAAATTGTTGATTATGATTTAATCAAAGAAGTCGTTTGGAAAGGCAAAGATATGTCAATTTACACTATGAGAAATATTGTAAATAAAGTAAGACAAAAAACTTATTATGAGATAGTAAAAAATCATTCTAATAAGGGATATACAATAGATAATTTTAAAAAATAAGATTATCTATTTACAAATGTTAATAAAAAAGTTATAATATGCAAGAAGAACTAATAGTATCAAAAGAAGAGTTAATTAAACTTTTTGAGGAAGAAACCATAAAAGATACAGGAAAAGGTTGGCTTATGGAAGATAAGGAAGTGGATATTATAGCTTTACATGATATTGACCCTAAATTTCTACAAGATGTCACCAAAGCAAAGTTCTACAAATTAATTCAAAAAGGTAATAAATAATGTCGCATTGTCCATACTGCAAAAAGAAAATTGCTATGAGCAAAGCTTTTTGTTCAAGAAGCTGTAAAGAAAATTATTTTCAATTAATAGCTATACAAATTCCAAAACCATTCCTAAAAAGAATCTTTGTATTTTGTACTCCAGAACAAAGAGAAGCTGAGATAGAGAATTTTGCGAATAGACATGGATGGAGATTAGATTTATTAAAGAAGAAAATAGACGAATTAGCTATTGATTCTGGCTATATTGAAGAGAATAGTTAACAATTAGATTTGTTAACTATTTTTTTTATTTCTTTTACTAGCGTAAAAAAACACTCCTATACATACAAATAATACACCCGCAGACTGTAATATACCCATTGTTAGCCAGTCACTATATAAGAAACCTAACTGTACATCTGGCTGCCTAAAAAACTCTGCTGTAATTCTCATAAGAGAATATAAAATACCGTACATTAAAGCTAATTGACCATCAAAAGTTTTTCGATTTCTATAATAAACTAATATTAAAAATACTACTAAACCTTCTAATATAGCTTCATATATTTGAGAAGGATGTCTTAAAACTCCATCTACATAAATTCCCCAAGGAACATCAGTTGTTCTACCTATTAACTCTTGATTGAAAAAATTACCTATTCTTCCAAATACATAAGCAGCTGAAATACCAAGTACAGCAATATCAGTTACAAACCAAAATGAAATTTTATTTTTTCTACAAAATAGATATGAAGCTAATATAAATCCAATAAATGCTCCATGATAAGACATTCCTGAAATACCAACAAATTCTCCACTATTTCCAAAAGGATTAAATATTTGCCATGGGTGAGTAAGATAATAAATAGTATTTGGATCATAAAAAAGTATATATCCAAGTCTAGCACCTAAAATTACACCTATTTCTGCCCACCAAATATAAGAATCAAAAGTATCTTCTGAAATTGCTAATTTATCTTTTTTTATAAACCATTTTGCTATAAAAATTGCTGAGAGTAAGGCTAGAGCATACATAATCCCATACCAATGTACAGAAACCCCTGCAACATTAAAAGCTACAGGGTCAAAATGTGAGTAAATATTTTGCCATTCTTGCATTATTAATCTAAAGCCTCTGCAATTAATTCTATAGGATTCTTAAATACAACTTCTTCAACATTTGATTGATGTAAAGAGTTAGTGATTTGCATTCTACATGCACTACATTCAGCACTAACAACTTGTGCTTTTGTATCTTTAATCATTGCAGCCTTTGGAGCACCTGCTGCTTTTGCAAAATCATATTTTTCTGTTTGCATAGTAATTCCACCAAAACCACAACATCTATTAGAGTCACTCATTTCTGTTAATACATAATTTTGTTTTAATAAATTTCTTGGTTCTTCCCAAACACCTTGCATTTTTTTTGCATGACATGGATCATGATAAGTTACTACATCTTCCATTTTTTTATTTGAGTTTGCTAAAATCTCTTTTAATTGAGTGTTATTTTCTAGCCATTTAGTAGCTAAAAATACCTTTTTAGAAATTTTTTGAGCTCTTTCTTTCCATTGAGGTTGGTCATGTAAATAATGTTCCCAGTCTTGATTAATCATTGCTGAACAAGTTGCTTCTGGAATAATAATTGCATCTACTTCATCAATCCATGATTCAAAGTATTCAATATTATATTTAGTTAAATAATCTACAGTATCAAAAGCACCTGTAAAGTAAGCAGGAGCTCCACAACATTTTTGTTTTTTAGGAATAAAAATATCAAGTTCTAATTTTTTTAAAATCTTAACTAATGAATCTCCTGTATTTGTATATGTATAATTACTCATACATCCAATAAAAACAGCTACTCTACCTTTTTTGTTTTCTTCTTGTTTCTTATGTTTTGCAAAAATATTTTCCGGATATTTCTTTAAAAAACTTCTCATATCAGCAAAAGGTAAAGCTCTATCTTTTTTTACTATTGGTAGTGAAAATCTTGGAAGAGCAGATTGTTTTGTCTTATCAATTTTTAAAGCACAAGTTTGAAACATCCAACCTAAAGAAGATAGTAAATCCATAGTTTTTCTATGTCTTAATAAGTAGAAGAAAAACCTTTTATACCAAGCAATTCCGTATTTTTTAGCAATATCACTTCTTACTTGTTCAATTACCATATCTGTAGGTAAGTCATTTGGACAGGCCTCAACACAGTTAGTACATAAAAAACATGATTCAAAAATATTTTTTGCATTTTCATCAAGTTCTAATTGGTCATTTTCATAAGCCCCCAATAAATCAATAAATCCTCTAGGACTAGTTGCTTCATCTTGGTTTATATTAAAAATGGTACAAACAGGTTTACATTTACCACATTTAACACAATCATCAGCGATTGCATTATAATTAAATTTATTAATTTTTGACACTTTTATTACCTTATTTGATTTAAAATTTATAATATTTAATATAATAAGCTTTGCAATATACAATAAATAGTGTTAAGAGTACATAAATAGTAGCGTCAGCGTCGCATTCTTGGTTCTTTTATTAAATACAAATATCTTTCAATTTTTCTAAATCGTATCATTATAATTTAACAATATATTTGATAATCTTACTACAGACAAAAGGAATTAAAATGCAAATTGATTTCCATGATAAATATGACATTATCATAATTGGAGGAGGAGCAATTGGAAGTAGTATTGCTTTAGATTCTGCCTCAAGAGGTTTGAAAACTTTATTAATTGAACAAAATGACTTCTCAAGTGGTTCTAGCTCAAAAAGTACAAAACTTCTCCATGGAGGAGTAAGATATTTAGAACAAGCTATTATAAAACTTGATAAAAAACAACTAAACTTAGTTTTTGAAGCTCTAAAAGAAAGAAAACATTTTCTAGATAATGCTAGTTTTTTATCAAAGAAAATTGGCATTTTAACTCCTATAAAAAAATGGTATGAACTGCCTTACTATTATTTAGGTTTAAAAATTTACGATTTAATAAGTAATAATAAAAGTTTAGGTAAAACTTCAATATTAACAAAAAAACAACTTCAAGAAAGTATTTTAAATATTAAAAATTTTCCCTTTGCTGTTAAATATTATGATGGTAGTTTTAATGATAGTAAACTTAATATATCTATATTACAAACAGCTCAAAAATATGAGGCTATATTAAAAAACTATACTCAACTTCAAGCTTTTATTTATAAAGATTCAAAAATAAAAGGTATTCAAGTTTATGATAGGTTAAATAAAAAAGAGTACTTATTTAAAAGTAATTGTATTATAAATGCTACAGGACACTATATTGATATAATTAGAAAATTAGATAACAAAAATACAAAAGACTTAGTTGAGTATAGTAGAGGCTCTCATATTGTAATTTCAAATGAGAAATTAAAGATTAAAGAAGCTATTTTAATTCCTAAAACAAGTGACAAAAGAGTACTTTTTATACTTCCATGGGAAAATCATATTTTAATAGGTACAACAGATATAAAATGTGAATTTTCTAAAAACCTTAAAATATCAGAAGAAGAAAAAGATTATTTACTAAATCATATAAATAAATATTTTAATGCAAAAATCAAAAAAGAAGATATTTTATCTTCATGGTCTGGAATTAGAACTTTACTAAAACAAGAACTAAACTCAAAAGATATTATTAGAGAACACATAATAGAAACCTCTCCTACAAATTTGATTAGCATTGCTGGTGGAAAATGGACAACAGCAAGAAAGATAGCTGAGGCTTGTATGGCTTTAGCAATTGATAAAGGATTAGTAAAACCTTTAAAAGAGTCTATTACAAATTCAATAAAACTTCATGGCTCATACAAAAGTAAAATAATTATAGAAAATAAAAAACTATCTGAGAATCAAATATTAATGTTAAAAAATTTGTATGGAGGTAATATTTATAAAGTAGTACAAATAGCTGAAGAATTTAATGCCTATGAAAAAATCAATAAAAATTATCTTTATATAAAAGCACAAATCATATATGCAATTAAATATGAATATGTAAAAATGCCTTTAGATTTTCTAGCAAGACGAATTAGATTAGCTTTTTTAAATAAAAAAGAGTGTTTTAATAGTATAGAATATGTGACAAATGTAATATGTGATTATAATAATTATGATAAAAATACAAAAGATAAATTAATAAAAAATGCAAGGGTTGAGTTAGATGAGATTTTTGGATAATTTTAAAAAAGATAAACTAATTATTGCTCATAGAGGATTTAAAAGTTTTTATGTAGAAAACTCCTTAGAAGCTTTGATAAAATCTTCTTTAGACAGTGATTTTATAGAATTTGATATTCAATTTACAAAAGACTATATTCCTATTATACACCATGATGAGACACTCAAAAGAATGTCAAATATTCAAGATATTAAAAAATTCAAAGCTTATAAGCCATGGTTTATAAAAGATTTTAATTTTAGTGAAATACAGAATTTAAATATTAAAGGAACAAAACTATCTACTTTAAGTGAGTTTTTAAATATTGCTAGAGAAAAAAATATTTTCTTTAATTTAGAAATAAAAAAACTACCTAAAAACATAAATAAAATAAAAGCAATAGATATTATTATCCAAAAAATAGAGTATTACAATTGTTCAAAACTTGTACTATTTTCTTCTTTTAAACATGAATATTTAGAAATAATTAATAACTACAAAAAAGACTATGCAATAGGAGTTCTTGATGAAAATACAAAAAGAGAAAATCTTGTTGGATATCTTAAAAAGTTAAATGCACAAACTTATAATATAAACAAAGAACTAATAAGTAAAAAACAAATAAAAAAACTTAAAAAAGAAAAAATTGAAACTTTTGTTTATACAATAAATAATAAAAAAAGCATAGATAAAGTTCTTAAAAAAGGAGTTAAGGGTGTCTTTACAGACTACCCTTATAAATTATTCAAAGATTAAATAGTTTTTGAGAATCTTCTTTTATTTTCTGGTATTTTATTTAAGTAAGCGTCAAAAGGCATACATATATTTCTAATTAACATTGTTCCTGTTTGCGATACTTGAATTTTATCCTCTGTTATTTCAACAAGTTGCGCTTCTATAAATTCTTGAAGTGCTTCAATTGCATCTGAAAAATAATCATTAAAGTTTACATTAAACTCTTCTTCAACCCTTTTTATATTTAAAGAGAAATTAGACATAAGTTCCATTATTACAAACTGTCTTAATTGATCATCATCAGATAATCTATAACCTTTAAATACAGGTAAATCACCTTTATCTAAAGCTTCCTCATAAGCAGGAATATCTTTAAAGTTTTGAGAGTAATAATCAACTCCATTTCCAATAGATGTTAGACCAATTCCAATTAAATCAGCTCCACCTTTAGTTGTATAACCTTGGAAGTTTCTATGTAATTCACCTTTTTCAATAGCTTTAAATAGTTCATCTTCTGGCTTAGCAAAGTGATCCATTCCAACCATTTTATAACCATTAGAAGTAAAGAAATCAATTGTATCTTTTAGCATCTCTAATTTTTCTTCTGGTTGAGGGAATGTAGTTTCATCAAACTTTCTCATTGTTTTCATAAGCCAAGGAACATGAGCATAATTAAATACTGCAAATCTATCAGTATCTAATGTAATCATTTTTTCTAATGTTCTTTTGAAGCTTTCTCTTGTTTGATGAGGAAGTCCATAAATTAAATCTGTATTTACAGAATGAATTCCTGCTTCCCTAGCTATTTTAATAACATTTTGTGTTAATTCAAATGGCTGAATTCTATGAATAGTTTTTTGAACGCTCTCATCTAAGTCTTGTACTCCAAAGCTTAATCTATTACAACCTCCAGCTTTTAATACATCCATGTGTTCTTTTGTAAAAAACCTTGGATCTACTTCACATGAAACCTCAGCATCATTTGAAAAATTAGGAAAAACTTCTTTTACAGCATTAATTACCTCTTCAAGTTGAGAAGGGGAGAAGAATGTAGGTGTTCCCCCTCCAAAGTGCATTTGAGTCACAACTCTTTTTGTATTAAGATGATTTTTTAAAATATTAAGCTCTTTTTTTAAATACTCAATATATCTAACTTTTTTATCTTCTTTTGATGTAAAAATCGTATTACAACCACAGAAATAACAAGCACTTCTACAAAATGGCATGTGAATATATAAAGATAAGGCTCTATCATCACTTTGTTTTTTATAATACTCTTTTAAATCATCTTGTGTAAACTCTTCACTAAACTCAGGAGCTGTAGGGTATGAAGTATATCTAGGTCCTGGTCTTGAATACTTTTTAAATTTAGAAAAATCAATCATTATACGTTTCTTTGTCTATCTAGCCAAACCATTACACCTTTTTGGGCATGTAATCTATTTTCAGCTTCTTGGAATACTAAACTTTTTTCTGATTCAATTACTTCTTCACTTACTTCATAACCCCTATAAGCAGGTAAACAGTGTAAGAAAATAGCCTTTTCA
Source organism: Arcobacter sp. YIC-80 (assembly GCF_044841725.1). Lineage (NCBI taxonomy): Bacteria > Pseudomonadati > Campylobacterota > Epsilonproteobacteria > Campylobacterales > Arcobacteraceae > Arcobacter > Arcobacter sp. YIC-80. The sequence continues at coordinate 377,994 of NZ_JBJBSI010000001.1, forward strand.
TCAGCTTGACTCATCATTTCTTCATCAACAATATAACCATCAAAGTCTTTTACTCTTCTTTCTTTCTCTTCTTCTTGTCCCATAGAAACCCAAGTATCAGTTGTTACTACAGTAGAACCTTTTACAGCTTCTAAAGGATCATTTCCAATGATTATTTTAGCACCTGATTTTTTAGCCATTTCTTGTGCATTCAATAAGATGTCAACATCAACTTCATAACCTTTTGGTGTTGCTATTCTAAGTTCAAAACCTAATTTTGCAGCCATATTTAGCCATGAGTGTGCCATATTGTTTCCATCTCCTATATAAGCAACAACTAGATTTTCTTCAAGACCTGCTTCTTGAATTGTAAGATAATCTGCCATAAGTTGTACTGGATGGTATTCATTTGTAAGCCCATTAATTACAGGAACCTTTGAATATTTAGCGAACTCTTCAAGTTTACTTTGTTCAAAAGTTCTAATCATTACCATATCAACCATTCTTGATATTACCCTTGAAGTATCACTCATAGGTTCCCCACGTCCAAGTTGAATATCATTTGATGAAAGAAATAATCCTACACCACCTAATTGATAAATACCTGTTTCAAAAGAGACTCTAGTTCTTGTAGAGCTTTTTTCAAAAATCATACCTAAAGTTTGTTTTGGCATATATTCTTTAAACTCTTTTCTTTTTGTCTCATCTTTGATTTGCTTAGCTAAATCAAGAATTTCTAGAATTTCATCCTTAGTGTAGTCTGCTAATGTTAAGAAATGTCTCATAATAATTCCTCTGTAAATTAATAAAAAGGAACATTTTATTTAATTATGGATTATTATTAACTTAAATTTAATATGGATATTAATTTATATCTATAGACAAAAGCTCAAAGCACCTATAAATGACACTTTAGTGACTTTTTTGATAATATTAAGTTAAGAGATTATTCCTTAAAATAACAAATATTTTTAAGGAATAATACATGATAGAAGAGATTTTAAAAAGAGATGGTAAAAAAGAAAAATTTGAGTCATTTAAAATAGAAGATGTTATAAAAAAAGCATTTAAAAGTGTAAATACAAAGTATGACCAAACTATTTTTTTTAATATATTAGATTTAATAAATGAAAAAAGAGTAATAACAGTAGAAGATGTTCAAGATATTATAGAAAAAGAGCTATACAAAGCTAGATATTTTGAAGTTATGAAATCTTTTATGTTATATAGACATTTACATAAAATACAAAGAGAGCAGGTTCTTCAACTTGACAAAGATACAACATATATAAACTCAACACAAACTATTCAAGAATATATAGATGGTACAGACTGGAGAATTAATGCCAACTCAAATACTGGCTATTCTCATGCAGGACTTATTAATAATAGTGCAGGAAAAGTAATAGCAAACTATTGGTTAGATAAAATTTACTCAAAAGAAGAGGGATATGCTCATAGAAATGCAGATTATCATATTCATGACTTAGATTGTCTTAGTGGATATTGTGCAGGGTGGAGTTTAAGAGCCTTACTTGATGAAGGCTTTAATGGAGTAAGAGGTAGAGTTGAAAGTACTGCTCCTAATCATTTTAGAGAAGCTTTAGGACAAATGGCAAACTTTTTAGGAATTTTACAAAGTGAATGGGCTGGTGCACAAGCTTTTTCTTCATTTGATACTTATTTAGCTCCTTATGTATTCAAAGATAAATTAGAATTTAATGAAGTAAAAAAACATATTAGAAGTTTTATTTATAATTTAAATGTACCAGCAAGATGGGGTCAAAGCCCATTTACTAATATAACAATTGATTGGGTAGTTCCAGATGATTTAAAAGATCAAATTCCAACAAGAAACCAAAATCATTTATTTAAAAACCTAAAAGATAGTCAGCTATTAAAAATAATTCAAGACAAAGGTTATAACTCATTTGAAGAATTAACATATAAAGCTTTTCAAAAAGAAATGAATATGATTAATAAAGCTTATTATGAGGTAATGACAGAAGGTGATAAAACAGGTCAACCCTTTACATTCCCAATCCCTACAGTAAATATTACAGAAGATTTTGACTGGTATGGAGAAAATACAGATTTACTTTTTGAAAATAGTGCAAAGATTGGTTCATCATATTTTCAAAACTTTATAGGTAGCCAATATATAAGAGATGAAAATGGTAATCTAGTTGAAAATGAAAATGCTTATAAACCAGGTCATGTAAGATCTATGTGTTGTAGATTACAACTTGACTTAAGAGAACTTCTTAAACGTGGTGGAGGATTATTTGGAAGTGCCGAAATGACAGGAAGTATAGGTGTAGTAACTATCAATATGGCTAGATTAGGATATTTATATAAAAATGATATTAATGGTTTAATTAAAAGATTAGAAGAATTAATGGATTTATCAAAAGCAACTCTTGAGAAAAAAAGAGTTTTTATCCAAGACTTATATGAAAGAGGCTTATTCCCTTATACACAAAGATATTTAAAAGGATTTAATAACCACTTTTCAACTATTGGAATAAATGGTATGAATGAAATGGTTAAAAACTATTTTGATGATAATACAGACTTATCATCTGAACTTGGAAATGCTTTTTGTATAGAGATATTAGATTTTATGAGAAAAAAAATTGTAGCATATCAAGAAGAAACAGGAAATTTATATAATCTTGAAGCAACACCAGCTGAGGGAACTACATACAGATTTGCTAAAGAAGATAAAAAAAGATACAAAAATATTGTTCAAGCTGGTAGTGGAGAAAATATCTATTATACAAATTCATCTCAATTACCTGTTGATTTCACAGAAGACCCTTACGAAGCTTTAGAGTTACAAGATGAGCTTCAATGCAAATATACAGGTGGTACAGTAATGCACTTATACATGAGAGAAAGAATTTCTTCTGTTGAAGCTTGTAGAAAATTTATCAAAAATGTAATTACTAATTTTAGATTACCTTATATTACAGTTACACCTGTATTCTCTGTTTGTGATAAGCATGGATATATAAATGGAGAACATGAATATTGTCCAAAATGTGATGAAGAAATTTTAGAAAAGGAGTTAAAAGAAAATGCAAAAACAAGAAGTGCTTGAAAAAAATTCACATAAAAGAACTAAATGTATAGTATATACTAGAGTTATGGGTTACCATAGACCTATTGAAAGTTTTAATATTGGTAAAAAAGGTGAACATGAACAAAGAGTTAAATTCATTGAATCTAAAAAATGTTTATAGTCTTACAAAATTTACAACAACTGACTACATAGGATATTTATCTTGTGTAGTTTGGTTAAATAAATGTAATTTTAGATGTTTATATTGCTACAATGATGATTTAGTATTTAATAAAACAGCCAATTATACTTTGAATGAAGTTTTAGTCTTTTTGAAAAAAAGAGTGGGATTACTTGATGCCATAGTAATTTCAGGAGGAGAGGCTACACAACATAATTTAATTGACTTTTGTAAAGAAGTAAAAGCTTTAGGCTTTAAAATCAAACTAGATACAAATGCTACAAATCTAAAACAATTAAAAAAACTTGTGGAATTAAGTCTCATTGATTATATGGCTATAGACTTCAAATCACACAAAGATAAATTTTATGAAATTACCAAAACAAATCTATATGATACTTTTATTGAAACTATTAAATATTTATTAAAAGTAAATTTCCCTTTTGAATTAAGAACTACTATAAATTCGAATCTTTTACAAGAAGAAGATATAAATAAAATGATAAATATTCTAATAGAATTAGGATATAAAAATACCTATTATCTACAAAATTTTTTACTTACCTCATCAAATATTGGAAATATAAAAGAGGGTTTAGGGATAAACAAAGATTTAATTAAAGCAAAAAATTTAGATATACAATGGAGAAATTAAATAACCTTGTCCTGAAGCATTTTCTATAATATCTTTTGATGTTTTAATTCTAAGTCTTTTTATAAAAGTTCTAAGTCTTTCATCACTTACAGGTTCATCCCATAAACTATCTTTTATTTTTTGTGAATCTACAACTTCATTACTATGCTTCAATAAAATATAAAAAAACTCTTTTTCTCTTTTAGTAAGATTTATTAATTTATTATCTTTATACAAAGACCTAGAGTTATTATCAAAAGTATATGAATCTTTTAATTTTACTTTTCTTCTCTTATTTAAACTGGGAGCTATTTTATTTATATGCTCTATTACTTCATCTGGGTCAAAGGGTTTAATAAAATATTTATTAATTCCAATATCAATAGCTTTTAAAAGTTTTTCTTTATCAGAATAAGCACTTAATACAATAATAGGTATTAACTCATCTACTTCTTTAATTTTTTTTGTCATTTCTAAACCATCACAATTTGGCATCATGATATCAGTAATTATAATATCAGGTTTAGTAGCTTTAAATTTCATAAAACCTTCTTCCCCATCTTTTGCTACAATAACTGAAAAGAAAAAGTCTGCTATTGCATCTTTTAAAAGTTTAGATAAATTATCTTCATCTTCAACTATTAAAATTTTAAGTGTTTTTAATAAATTATAATCCATTGTATTATTCCATAGGTATTTTGATTGTAAATTTAGAGCCATTTTTATAGTTTTTATGCTCAATTGTACCATTTAAACTTTTTTCTATAATCATTTTTGACATAAAAAGTCCAAGACCTGTTCCTTGACTTTTATGTTTTGTTGTAAAATATGGTTCAAATATTTTATCAATGTTTTGTTTTGAAATACCCAAAGCATTGTCATATATTTCTAAAACTGCATAACTTTTATCAAAGAGTATTCTCTTTTCAAGTTTTATACAAATATCTCTTTTTATAATATTTTGATTTAAAAAAGCATCTTTTGCATTTTGTATCAAATTTATTATTACTTGAGATAATTCATTTAAAACCCCTATAACTTCGCACTCATTTTTTATAGAAACTTTTATATTTATATTCTCTTTTTGTATTGTTTTATTTAAAATATTTATAGATTCTTCAATTGCTTGTTTAATATTAAATGCTTTTTTCTCTTTTTGGGGATTAAAAAAGTTTGTAAAATCTTCTATAGTGTTAGACATATTTTGTATTAAGTCTTTACTATTTATATATAATTCTTTTACTTTTTTCTCATCATTTTGAAGTGAGGCTTTTTTCATATTAAATATCACTAAAGACAATTCAGTTAAAGGCTGTCTCCACTGATGTGCAATATTCCCTAACATTTGACCAAGACTTGCCATTCTTGATTGCCAAAATAAAATTTTTTGTTTCTCTTTATTTTTTGCTACTTCTTTTTTAACTTTATCTTCTAAATTTGCATTTAAATCTTTTAATTCTTTTGTTTGTTGCTCAACTCTTAATTCAAGTGTTGTATTTAAAGCTTCTAACTCTTTCTCTTTTAACTCTAATCTTTTTTTTAGTTCAACTTCTGCTGTAACATCATATCTTATAGCTATAAACTCTTTTATTTCTTTTTTTTCATTTAAAATAGGGGTAATAGTAGTATTAAGATAAACAGTTCTACCATCTTTTGTTAAATTCTTAACTGTAGCCTTATAAGGTTTTTTCGAAAGAATAGTTTCCCAAAGACTTACAAAATTAGAAGAGGGGACATCAGGATGTCTTACGATATTATGGTTTTGTCCTACCAACTCATCATAAGAATACCCTGAAATTTTACAAAACTCATCATTTACAAATGTAATTATTCCATTAGTATCAGTTTTTGATACTATATTAGAATTCTCTATTGCATCTTGATAAGTATTACCCATATTATTTATTTCTTAATAATTCACAAGCTTCTTTAGCATGGTAAGTAATAATCATATTAGCTCCAGCTCTTTTAAAACCTATTAAAGTTTCCATCATAACTCTTTCATAATCAATAAGACCAGCAGCTCCTGCATTTTTAAGCATAGCATACTCTCCACTTACATTATATACACATAATGGTAGTTTTGTTTCATTTCTAATATCTCTAATTATGTCTAAGAATGCAAGTGCTGGTTTTACCATAAGAATATCTGCACCTTCTGCTTCATCTGCTAATGACTCTTCAATAGCTTCAAGTCTATTTGCAGGATTCATTTGGTATGTTCTTCTATCTCCAAAAGATGGTGTTGATTCAGCAACATCTCTAAATGGTCCGTAATAGGCACTTGCAAATTTAGTTGAATATGCCATAATTGGTAAATTTTCATACCCATTTTCATCTAATGCTGTTCTAAGTGTTGTAATAATTCCATCCATCATTCCAGAAGGTGCTATCATATCAGCCCCAGCTTTTGCATGAACAATCGCTTGTTGTGCAGAAATTTCTAATGTTTTATCATTATCAACAGTTTGTGTTTTTGGGTCTAAAATTCCACAATGTCCATGATCTGTATATTCACAAAAACATAAATCTGTAACAATAAACATTTCTGGGTATTTAGATTTAATAACTTTAATAGTTCTTGATATAATACTTTCATCACATAAACACTCACTACCTACTGAATCTTTTACATCAGGAATAGCAAATAATATAATAGACTTAAGATTAATACTTATTAAATATTCACACTCTTTTAAAATTTCATCAATACTCATTTGGAATACACCAGGCATTGAAGAAACCTCAGTTTTGATACTTTCTCCTTCTCTTACAAATAATGGATAGATAAAATCATCACAAGAAAGATGTGTTTCTTGTACCAAATTTCTAAGTGTTTCATTTATTCTTAGTCTTCTAAATCGTTTAAACATTCTATTTACCTCTTTTGGTTATAATCACGAATTCTAACAATATAAGGTTTAAAGAACAATGAATATAATACAATCAAATATTGCTAACCTACCTACAAAACATGGAAAGTTTAGAATAAAAGCATATAAAGATGGAAATCAAGAACATTTAGCAATTATGAGTGAAAACTTTGAAAATATAAAAGCACCCTTTGTACGAATTCACTCAGAATGCCTAACAGGCGATACACTAGGAAGTTTAAAGTGTGATTGTCAAAATCAATTAAATTTAGCATTAGATTTTATAGCAAAAGAGGGTGGTCTTATAATCTACCATAGACAAGAAGGAAGAAATATAGGTTTATTTAATAAAGTAAATGCTTATGCTCTTCAAGATCAAGGTAGAAATACTATTGAAGCTAATCTTGAATTAGGCTTTGGAGAAGATGATAGGGACTATAGAGTAGTTGAATATATTTTTAAAGATTTAAAAGTTAATCAAATAAAACTAATTACTAATAATCCTAAAAAAATTGAATATGTTGAAGGTATTGGAATTGATATAGTAAAAAGAGTTCCAGCAATTACAGTTACAAACAAACACAATGAACACTATTTAAAAACAAAAAAAGATCAAATGGGACACATGTTATAATGAGTTTAAAAGAATTAATAGAATCAAATGATTTAAAATTTGATGATAAATTTTATGAAGATTGTGAAGTTTTCACAAAACTACTTAGACAATGGGGCCAAGTTCATAATTTAACAGGAAGCCTTCAAATAAATGACATAAATGAAAATATACTAGATTCAGTATATCCGCTTAAATTTATAGATAAACATAAAAGTTTTGCTGATATTGGAACAGGGGCTGGATATCCTGGACTTATTCTTGCTATAGCACTAAGAGATGTAAAAGCGTATCTTATTGAACCAAGAGTTAAAAGAGTCTCTTTTTTAAACTTTGTAAAAGCAAGTTTAAAACTTGAAAACTTAACTGTTATTTGTAACAGGGTAGAAAAAGTAGAAGATTTAAATGTAGATTTAATAACTTCAAGAGCTGTTACTAATACAAATTTACTTTTAGACATAACTAAAAACATTAAACAAGAAACAAGTTCTTATCTTTTCTATAAAGGTTCACTTGTAAATGAAGAAATAGAAAATGCTAAAGTAAATAACTATACAATAGTAAATAGAAAAGATAGAAACTATCTATATATAAAAGGTAAATAATGATATTAAAAATTTTAGCGGTACTAGTTGTATTATTCTTTGTTTATTTAATTTTCTTTAAAAAAGGCAGAGAAAAAGATATTGTACAAACAAAAAAAGATGAAAGCATTTCTGATGAAATGGTTGAATGTCCAACTTGTAAAACTTATGTTTCTCAAAAAGAAGCAATATTAAGTAATGGGAAATTCTACTGTTCTAAAGAGTGCTTAAATAATAAGTAGGATTAAGAATGATTCTAATTGGTGATAAACTTGTACCCTTTGAAGAAGTTTTTAATATCTCTTCAATTGATGAAATATATAAAACTAAAGCAAATAGTCTTATTTCATTTGGTTATAACGAAGAAATATTAAAATATACATTTAAAAATAATTTAAATAGTGCTATTGTAGTAGCATCAATAAAAGAAGCAATTTATGCAAATGCTTTAAATGCAAAATATATTATTGCATCTAAAAACTTAGCAAAACAAATTCAAAAGGTTGCAGAAAACTATATGTTTGACTCAAAAGTGTTAGCTATAATAACATCTAATAATGAATTAGAAGAAATAGCTTCATTTGAAATAGATGGAGTTATTTATAAGTCAATTCTTGATTAAAATAACTAACCAAAAAATAAGCAAACATTAGATAATATAATTACCTTTTATATAAATATATAGGCAAAAATATGAAAGAAATATTAGATATAGTAATTCTTATTATGTTTGTTATTATGATTGCATTATTCATTATCAACTTTAATAAACAACAAATACAGAAATACAAAGATAAAATAGAAAATAAAGATGACAAGACTTCTAATAAGGAAACAGTAGATGAATAAACCATTATTAATAGAGATTGGTGTTGAAGAATTACCAGCAATTCCATTTTTAAAAGAGTTACCAAATATTGAAAAAAAATGGAGTGACATTTTAGAAAAAAATAGATTATTAACAGATTTTGAATTTTTCTATACACCAAGAAGATTAGTATTATGGCATAGAGAATTTCAAGTAAAACAAGAAAACTCAATACAAGAAATGTTTGGAGCACCTGTAAAAATTGCTTTTAAAGATGGTGAACCAACAGGAGCTGCACTTGGTTTTGCTAAAAAATGTGGTGTAAATGTAGATGAATTAGAAAAAATTGATCAAGGAAGAGGGGAAGTTTTATACTACAAAAAAGAAGTAATAGGAACAAATAGTACTGAATTATTAAATACTATGGTAAATGAATTTATTTCTTCATTAAACTTTGGAAAATCTATGAGATGGGCTTCAAGAACAGATAGCTTTATTAGACCTATTAGAAGTTTAAGTATTATGTTAGGAGAAGAAATTGTTCAAGGGGAATTATTTGGTGTAAAATCTTCTAACTTTTCATTTGCCCATAGAATGGTTTCTTATGAACCTTTTACATTTGATTTTGCAGGTGATTATTTCTGTAAACTTGATAAAAATGGTGTTATTTTATACCCAGATGAAAGAAGAAAAATCATTTTAGATCAAATGAAAGAAATTGAGCAAAGAGATGGTGTAAAAATTGAAATTGATAAAGAATTACTAGAAGAAGTAGTAGCAATTACAGAGTATCCAACAGCATTAATTGGTAAATTTGATGAAGAGTTTTTAGAACTTCCTGAAGAAGTTATTGTAACTTCTATGAAAGAACATCAAAGATATTTTGCTGTTTATAAAGATGACAAATTAACAAATAACTTTATCGTTGTATCAAACTCTAAAACAAATGACTTTGGATACATTATTGAAGGTAACGAAAAGGTTCTACGACCAAGACTTGCAGATGGTATGTTCTTCTGGAAAAACGATATTAAAGCAGGACTTTCAAATGAAGGACTTAAAAAACTTACATTTGTAGAAGGTTTAGGTTCTATGTATGAAAAATGTGAAAGAGAAGCAAAAATTGCTTCTTTCTTAGCTGACACTTTTAATATTGAGCAAAAAGAACTTATTGAAAAAGCTGTAATGCTAAGTAAAGCAGACTTAATGTCTGAAATGGTATTTGAATTTACAGAACTTCAAGGTCTTATGGGATACTACTATGCAAAACTTGCAGGAGAAGATGAACTAGTATATACAGCTCTTAAAGAACAGTACTTACCAGATGGAGAAGACTCAGAATTACCATCAAATAAATTCTCTGCAGTAGTAGCTTTAGCATATAAACTAGATAATCTGATGGGATTATTTAGTGTTGGAAAAATTCCTACTGGTTCAAAAGATCCATTTGGATTAAGAAGAGCAGCAGCAGGTATTGTTAAAATTGCTATGGAACATGAGTTATCAGTTGATTTAGATAAAATCATAGATACATTATCTTCAAATTATCCAGGCTTAGATAAATCACAATTAATTGAATTTTTCAATGAAAGATTATTTAAAATTTTTGATGTAAATCCATCAGTATTAAAAGCAGTTCTTGGTTCACAAGAGACTGATATATTTAAAATTTCTAAAAAACTTTGCGCTTTAAATCCAATTGTTCAAAGTGATAATTTTAAAGAATATACAGCAACATTTAAAAGAGTTGCAAATATTATAAAAGATTTAGATGTTAATTCAGAACTAACAGTAAAAGAAGAACTTCTTGAAGATGAAGCAGAAAAACAATTAGTTGAAACTTTTAATAAAATTACATCAAAAAACTATATAACTTATGATGAAGAATTAGAAGCTTTATTTAGTTTAAAACCACAACTTGATAATTTCTTTGATAACGTTTTCGTAAACCATGAAAATGAAGCTATTAAAAGAAATAGAAAAAATACAATTGGTAAAGTTTACCAAGCTTTCAGAAAAATCGCTGATATTAAAGAAATTACTATCTAAATAAATATAAATAGGGCAAAACCCTATTTATAGACTCACAAATTTAAATTTTCACATTCTATTGTTTAATATATAACTAATTATTTTCATTTTAGTGCATTTGTTGTACACTTTTATTTTAAATTACATTTTAAGGAGATTTAATGAAAAAAATACTAATAAGTACGTCAATAATTGCAACAGCACTTTTTTTTAATGGCTGTGAAGAAAAACAAAATAAAATAAATAGATATATTCAGAATTGGACAGGGGTAAATGGTGTACTTGAAGTTTATGCAGGAGAAAAACTAGTAAAAAGATTTATAAAAATTGATAAACTTTCAACTGCTGTAGCAACTGAAGGTAAAAATAATAGACCATATAGATTTGGTTATGGAATTCTTGATGAAAATTTAAACTTTAAAAAAGATAATAATGAAAGTAAAGTTTATTTTGAGTTTTCAGATTATTCTACAAACTATATATTCTTTGAGAATCCACACCCATAAAGGAAAAGACTCATGAAAACAAATATCTTACTACTTATAATATCGGCATTTTTATTTAATGCTTGTGCTACATGGGAAGGTGTAAAAGAGGATAGTTCTGATGCTTGGCAAGCAACAAAAAAAGGTACTAAAAAAGTGTATGAAGGAACAAAAGAAGCAATACATAAAGCTACTGAATAAATATATTTTAATGATTATTTGTATTTAGTAAAGTTTAATGGAGCTGGTGAAGGGACTTGAACCCCCGACCTGCTGATTACAAATCAGCTGCTCTAGCCAACTGAGCTACACCAGCTTCCAAAAATATTAAGTATTATTCACTTTGTGAATAATGGTGTCAAGAGAGAGACTTGAACTCTCGACCTCCGGCTTATGAGACCAGCGCTCTAGCCAGCTGAGCTACCTTGACACTATGGCTATTTGGTTGCGGAAACAGGATTTGAACCTGTGACCTTCGGGTTATGAGCCCGACGAGCTACCTAGCTGCTCTATTCCGCGTTAAAAGTACCTAAAATGGATGGGGTAGTAGGACTCGAACCTACGAATGACGATACCAAAAACCGTTGCCTTACCACTTGGCGATACCCCATTTTTTAAGTGCCGAAATTATAGTAGAAATCATGATATTTGTCAAGTGCTTTTATAAAGAATTTTAAAATTTCTGATATAATATATCATATATTAAAAAAACTATTAAAAAGATGAGATATGAACGCAATACAAAGAGTAAAAGAAGCAATTGAAGAAATACAAAAAGGAAATATGGTCATCATGTTAGATGATGAAGATAGAGAGAATGAAGGAGATTTAGTTTATTCAGCAGCATTAAGTACACCAGAGAAAGTTAACTTTATGGCTACTCATGCAAAAGGTTTAATTTGTGTATCAGTTACAAAAGAAACTGCAAATAAATTAGAATTAAATCCTATGGTTAATTCTAACACTTCATCTTATGAGACTGCATTTACAGTTTCAGTTGATGCAGCAGATGCAGCAACAGGAATTAGTGCAGGGGAAAGAGATGATACAATTAAAATTTTAGCTAATCCTGTTTCAAAAGCATCTGAACTTGTAAGACCAGGGCATATATTCCCACTTATAGCAAAAGATGGTGGTGTTTTAGTAAGAACAGGTCACACAGAAGGTAGTGTAGATTTATGTAAACTTGCAGGATTAAATGGCGAAGCTGTTATTTGTGAAATAATGAAAGAAGATGGAACAATGGCAAGAAGAGATGATTTAGATATTTTTGCCCAAAAACACAATATGAAACAAATTTATATTTCAGATTTAGTTGAGTATAGATTATCACATGAAAAACTTGTTGAAGAAATCAGTAATGAAGAAACAGTATTTTTAGGAAGTAACGCAAAGAAAAAAGAATTTAAAGATCATTTAGGGAATATACATACTGCAATACTTCTTGGAGATCAAAATGAAATAAGTCATGTAAAATTCCATACAATTTTACCTGATATAGAACTATTTTTAAAAGATGAAAAATTAAATTCTATGTTAAAAACAATTAACTTTTTACAAGCAAAAGGGGGAGTATTAATTTTCTTATCTGATGAGAAAAAAAGAGAAACTCAAAAAGATTATGGAATAGGGGCACAAATCCTTAATTCTTTAAATATAAAACAAATTAAACTTATGACAAGTGGAGGAAAACATTCATTTGTAGGATTACAAGGTTTTGGATTAGAAATAATTGAAGAAATTCAAATAGAGTGTTAAACTCTATTTGAAAAATCAAACTAAACCAGCTGCTGATTTAATTAGATCTAATGTTTTTTGAGGAATCACTAAATTATTAGATAACTCTTCTTTATTCTCTTTATAATATTTTGATTCAAGTATAGCATTGATTTTATCTTCATATTTTTGAATAACAGTTTCTTGTGTATCTCTATCCTCAATATCTAAAAATTGTCTAGGTTCTTGATTTGAAACTCTAGCTAATCTATATTCAAAAAGAGATTTATTATCATAATCTTCATTAAACTTATTACAAATGCTTTTATATACATCATTTAACTCAGCTTCATACTTTCTATAAATTGTACCTGCACTATCATTTAGTGCTCTACTAAAATTATCATAATCTACAAGTAATGATTTTAAAGTTTCTTCATCTAAAGAATCTTCTTCAACATTATACTTTTTTGATAATAAGTGTTTACAACAATAATGTACTACTTCGTCTTCTGTATTTTTAATGTCAGCTAAAAAATCTGATAATCTCATATATTTCTCCTATTTTATTTAATGAAAAAAAGGAGTGAAAACTTCACTCCTTTTAACAGTAAACTTTTTATAGTAGAATTATACCTTATAATATTGGTCCTGCAGCTGTGAAATCATATTCACTTTCTAAAGTTAAGTATTTTTTAAAGTTTTCAATATACATACCTGCTAACTTCTTCTTAGTTTCATCGTAAGCAGCTTTATCTTCCCATGTATTTCTAGGATTTAAAACCTCAGTATCAACACCATTTAATGTTTTAGGAATTGATAAATTAAATACTGGTAACGTTTCAAATTCTGATTTTTCAATAGAACCATCTAAAATTCCATTTATACAAGCTCTAGTATTTTTAATACTCATTCTTGAACCAACACCATAAGGACCACCTGTCCATCCAGTGTTAACTAAATAAACATTAACTCCATGCTTATCAATTTTTTGTCCTAATAATTCAGCATATTTAGTAGGATTAAGAGGTAAAAATGCTTCACCAAAACAAGATGAGAATGTAGCAACGGGTTCAGTAATTCCTCTTTCAGTTCCTGCAACTTTAGCTGTATATCCACTTAAGAAATAATACATTGCTTGCTGTTTATCAAGCTTTGCCACTGGAGGTAAAACACCAAAAGCATCTGCACATAAGAAAATAATATTTGTTGGATGTCCACCCCTCATATCAGGAGTATGATTTTCAATATGATCTAATGGATAAGATACTCTCGTATTCTCTGTCTTTGAACCATCTGAATAATCAACAACACCATTTTCATCAGCAACAACATTTTCTAAAATAGCACCTTTTTTAATAGCACCAAAAATTTCAGGTTCAGAACTTTCGTCTAAGTTAATTACTTTAGCATAACAACCACCTTCAAAATTGAAAATACCATTGTCATCCCAACCATGTTCATCATCACCAATTAAAGCTCTATTAGGATCTGTAGATAATGTAGTTTTTCCAGTCCCTGATAATCCAAAGAATAATGCAGTATCACCATCTTTTCCAATGTTTGCTGAACAATGCATTGGAAGCTTACCTTCTAAAGGAAGCCAATAATTCATCATAGAGAAAACACCTTTTTTCATTTCACCAGCATACCATGTACCACCAATAATAGCTGTGTTTTCTTCTACATTAAATACCACATAAACTTCTGAATGTAAACCATGACTCGCATAAGACATATCACACGTTTTACAAGAGTTATAAACAGTAAACTCTGGCTCAAAATTATCTAATTCTTCTTGTGTTTGAGGAACAATAAACATATTTTGAATAAAATGTGCTTGCCATGCCACTTCTGTAATAAATCTTACAGATTTTCTAGAATCTAATGAAGCTCCACAATAAACATCAGTAACATATAAATCTTTATTACTTAATTGCTTTTTAGAGTTTTTTAATAAATCTTCATAAACTTCACTTGAAACTTTTTGATTTATATCACCCCATGCAATATATTTATTCGAAGGATCTTGGTTAACAAAGAATTTGTCTTTTGGACTTCTTCCTGTGAAAATACCAGTATCTACCATTAAAGCACCAGTTGAAGAAACTCTTGCTCCTTCATTTGCTACTGCATCTTTAATTAAAGAATCTATATCAAGATTCCTTTTTACTTCACCTACATTTTCTAGACCTAAAGCGTCTTTAATCTCAGACATAATTTAACTTTCCCTACTATATAAAATTTGTTTTATTTAAAAATTGATAACAGAACACCAGCTGCAACTGCTGATCCGATTACTCCCGCAACATTTGGGCCCATTGCATGCATTAATAATACATTTGATGGATCGTACTGTTGACCCTCTTTACTAACAACTCTCGCTGCCATAGGAACAGCAGATACTCCAGCTGCACCAATAAGTGGATTTACTTGATTCTCTTTTGAACTTAACATATTCATAACTTTTGCCATGATAACTCCCATTGCAGTACCAGAAGCAAATGCAACTAATCCAATAGCCATAATACCCATAGTTTCTGCAACTAAGAATTGTTCAGCAGCAAGTTTAGAACCAACACCAAGACCTAAGAAGATTGTAACAATATTGATTAATGCATTTTGCATTGTATCAGATAATCTATCAACAACTCCTGATTCTTTAGCAAAATTACCAAAACATAAAGCACCAATTAATGGCGATGCATCAGGTAAAATTAATAATGTTAAAACTAAAACAATAAGAGGGAATACTATTTTTTCTAATTTAGAAACTTTTCTAGTAGAACCCATTTTAATTTTTCTTTCTTCCATTGATGTCAATGCTCTCATAATTGGAGGTTGAATTACAGGTACTAATGCCATATAAGAATAAGCAGCAACTGCAATTGCTCCAAGTAACTCAGGTGCTAAAGCAGAAGCAATAAAAATTGATGTTGGCCCATCAGCTCCACCAATAATAGAAATAGCTGCTGATTGTTGTAGTGTAAAGTCAATTCCTGGAAGATATTGAGATAGTACAACAGCACCAACTAATGAACCAAAAATACCAAATTGTGCTGCACCACCAAGTAATGCAGTTTTAGGATTTGCTAATAAAGGACCAAAGTCAGTCATTGCTCCAACACCCATAAAAATTAATAGGGGAAAGAATTCATTAGCAATACCCATATTGTAAATAATACCTAACATACCATCTTCACCAGCAATTTCAGCAATTGGAATATTTGCTAAAAGTCCACCAAATCCAATAGGTATTAATAGTAAAGGTTCAAAACCTTTTTTAATAGCTAAATAAAATAATACAAAACAAATAAGAATCATAATGATTCTACCAAAGCTTTGTGCAAATTTAGTTAATTCTTCTCCATGAGGTCCTTTTAAACCTTCAACAGGAGAAATAATTGCTTTTAAACCTGTTGTATCATAAAATGATTCAACAAGTTCTGTCATTGTTTTAGAATGATACTCTTTTTGCTCACCAGCACCTTCAACAGGTGCTGATGCAGCTAGTGAATTTATTGAAAAAACACTTAATATTGTAAACAGTAAGATAAATAGGTTTTTTTTCATATTAACTCCAAATATACAATTAGCCAATAATAGCTAATGTTTGTCCTTCATCTACTGATTCATTAGCACCCACTGTAATTTTACTTATAGTACCTGCAACTGGGGCATTAATATCAATTTCCATTTTCATCGCTTCTAAAATCATTATTTTTTGATCTTTTTCTACTTTTTCACCTTCATTTACTAAAATTTTCCATACATTACCATTAACAGTTGCAGGAACTTCAGTAGCTTCACCATTTACAATAGGTGTTGCTGATGAAGCAGAAGTATTATTTGTTGCTGGAGTTACTTGAATATCAGCATCTCCTTCAGCAATACTTACATTAAATTTTTGTCCATCTACTACTACAGTATAGTTTCCAGTTGCATTTGCCATTGTATTTTCCCCTTGTGTTGTATCATTTTTTCTTACATTTAATGGTGAATCACCTTTTAAGAAAGCAATTCCTTTTTCATCACATGCAGCAGCAATGAAAATGTTTTCTTCTGAAGTTTCTAAACCTTCCATTTCTAATCTTTGTTTCCATACAGAGATTTTTTTCTTTTCATCTCTATCTGCAATATCAAGTGGATTTTCAGTTGTAGGTTCCATTTTTAATTTTTCTGCTGCTAATGCAACAACTTCAGCATCAGGTTCAACAGGTGTTTTACCAAAGTATCCAAGAACCATTTTCCCATATCCAGGTGCAATTTGTTTCCATGGTCCAAACATTACATTTGCGTAAGCTTGTTGCCAATAAAATTGAGAAACAGGAGTTACAGATGTACCATATCCACCTTTTTCAACAACTTCTCTCATTGCTTTTATAACTTCTGGGAACTTATCTAAAGTACCATTATCTCTCATCATTTGAGTATTAGCAGTTAATGCTCCCCCTGGCATAGGTGAGAAAGGAATTAAAGGTGAAACTTGAGTTGCTTCAGGTGGCATAAAATATTCACCTAAACAATCATTTAAAGTTTCTTGATATTTTAAGATTTTCTCAATATCTAAACCACCTAAATCATAGTTTTTACCTTTAACAGCATGTAACATTGTTAAAATATCAGGTTGAGATGTACCACCTGAAACAGGAGATGCTGCTAAATCAATTCCATTAGCACCAGCTTCTAATGCTGCTAAATAACAAGCAACAGAAACACCTGCTGTTTCATGTGTATGCAATCTAATATGAGTATCTTCACCAACTAACTTTCTAGCCATTTGGATAGTTTCATACACTTTTTGAGGAGATGATGTCCCTGAAGCATCTTTAAAACAAATTGAGTCATGTGGAATACCACTATCTAAAATTTGTCTTAATGTTTTTTCATAAAAAGGAACATCATGAGCACCTTCACATCCTGGAGGTAAATCCATTAGTGTAACAACAACTTCATGATTTAAACCATATTTTTTAATACATTCTGCAGAGTACTCTAAATTTTGTACATCATTTAAAGCATCAAAGTTTCTAATAGTAGTTGTACCGTGTTTTGCAAACATTTTTGCGTGTAAGTCAATTAGTTCTCTTGAACCAGTATCTAACATTACTGTATTGATACCTCTTGCAAGAGTTTGTAGATTTGCATCTGGACCAACAATTTCTCTGAATTTGTCCATCATTTCAAATGCATTTTCTTGTAAGTAAAAGAATAAAGATTGGAATCTCGCTCCTCCACCAAACTCAAAATGAGTTATACCAGCATCTTTCGCAGCTTCTACAGCTGGAAAGAAATCTTCCATTAAAACTCTACCTCCAAAGACAGATTGAAATCCATCCCTAAAAGTAGTATCCATAACATCAATATACTTTTTAGCCATTTTATTTTAACCTTTTAGATTTTTGTGATGTTGAACTGCTGCTATGATAGCAGCTGTCTTTGCAGAATTGTTAGATGCAGATGAACCAACAGGTTTATTTGCAGTAGGCTTCTTTTCCTTTTGAGGAAAATACTTTGTGATTAAAGCAGCTTGTGCTTTTAAAACAAATATCATAATTATTAAAAATGAAAATACTACTCCCATTCCCAATAACATGAACTTCAGTGCTTCTGTGATTAAGTTTACTTCCATAATACTCTCCGTGGTTACCACCATGTAATTATCACTGTAATAATATATAAAAGTACCTTTATTAACATTTATACTTATCTTTTATTTGTATTAAATTTATAAATTTTAGTAATTTAAAGTACTTTTTCACCAAATTTATAAATCAATATGTCAAGTTTTTGAAAAAATTCAAGAAAATTATCTATACTTATAGTTATTTTTCTTTCCATTTAATATCCTTTTTCAATAAATATTTCAAATTCTATGATATTTTTTAAAAAACCTTGAAAAATATTTCATTTTGTAATATAATTATGTAATTAGTATGTATTAGGAGTAAAAATGTTAGATGTTAGTGAAATTATTGACAAACTTAAAGATATTATTAGTGCAGATGGTAAAAATGGAAAAGTTTTTGATAAAGATGTTGCAAACTCATTAGAACTAAGTCAAGCAAATTTTGCAACTATGAAAAATAGAGGCAAAATTCCTTATCAAAATATCTTAAATTTTTGTGCTTTAAAAAAAATATCTATTAATTGGTTGCTTTATAATCAAAATCCTGACTCATTAGTAGATTCTACAGATAAATACTGGATTAAATACTATCCTTCTGTTAATGTAAGTGCTGGAGGAGGAGCTTATGATGCAGATGATAATTATGAATCATTAGAGGTTCCTCCATATTTTATAGAAATGTTAGGAGGAGAAGATAATCTAAAAAATATTGATGCTATTAATGTAGTAGGGGATTCAATGGAACCAACACTCAATGATGAAAATATCATATTTGTTGACAAAACCAAAAATGATCCCTCAAGAGATGGAATTTTTGCGTTTACTACAAATCATGGACTTTTTGTAAAAAGAATACAAAAAAGAGTAGATGGAAATTTTGATATTATCTCAGATAATAAAGATTATCCTGCTCAAATACTTAGTACTGAAGATATTCAAGTTGTAGGAAAGGTAATAAGCTCATTTGGAATGGTTTATTAAAATAAAGTTAGAAAAGAGAAGCTTGCTTTTCTAACTTTTGTAAAGCTTGAGCAATTTCATCATAAGTAAAACCTATAACGTAAACAGCATTAAAACTATTTTTCTTTAATATTTCTTTCAACTCATCTGTAGTTTTCACTATAATTTGATTTTTTTCTAAATGTTGACTATATTTAGAAGTTATAAATAATGTTTTTGCATATTTGAACTTATTTTTTAAATAACTAATTTCACTTGCTACTAATTCTAAATTATTTTGAGTAATTATAAATTTATCACTTTTTCCAAATTCTATAATTTCTAAAGACTTATCTAAAAAAAGTGGTTTAAAATAATTAAAAGATTTTAATTTTAATAAATCAATATCTTTATTAAAGAAATCATAAACTCTTAAAAAATCTTCTATATATATTTTAGATAACTTTAATTTAGAAAAATATATATCTTTATACGTAAATGATACTTCAAATAAAGAGTGTTCTATTAAATTAGCATATTTTATTTTATAATCAAATGCTTCTATATTTGGATAGATTTTTTCTAAAAGCTCTTTATTTCTTGAAAAAATAACATCATTATCTTGAATATCATCAATGTTTTTAATAAAACTATCTAAATTATTAGAAATAAACTTAATATTTTTACTTGTAGTTTGAGAATAAATTTTCATTAAATCGTATGAAGCATTATTACAATGATATGCTTTAATGTTATAATTTGCTAATTTAAATCTAATTAACTGAATTATTGATAAATCAACATCTAAAACTTTTATCCATGCAATCTCTTTATCAATAATTGGATGAATATCTTGTGAAACAATTGCAAATGCTCCATTTTGTACAGCAAGTGGGATATCATTAATAGTTCTAGCTATAAATAAATCTCCTTCTTTTACTTTTGAAGGATCTGTTTTAAAAGAATAAATAAATGAAATTGAGGGAGAGTTTAAAAGTCTCCCATCAATGATATCTATTAAAGATGAAATTTGCACTAGCTTATTTTTGTTCCTGATTTTTTTGCAGTTTCTGGTCTGATTAAAGATAAACCATTTTCATCTTTAGCTGCCATTAACATACCCTCAGAAAGCATTCCCATTAATTTTGCAGGTTTTAAGTTTGCTACAACACAAGCTTGTGTTCCAACTAAATCACTTGCATTATAAAATTCTTTTATACCAGCTAGAATTTGTCTATTTTTCCCCTCTCCTAAATCAACTTGTAACTTTAATAATTTTTTTGATTTAGGCACTTCTTCGGCTTCTACAATTGTTCCTATTTTTAAAGTTGTTTCAAAAAACTTATCAATTGTAATCAAATTATCATCTTCTTCAATTACTTCTTTTTTAGACTCAGACTTTTTTTCTGCTTCATTTTTTGATACTTCAGAAGTTTTAGCTTGTTCTAATAAAATCTCTTCAATTCTTGGGAAAAGTTGAGAAACTTTAGTAATAGTAGTATCTTCTAATAGTTCTTTATTTTTAATTAACTTAATATAGTTTTCAGTTGTAATTTCAAGACCTAAAGACTCAGCTATTTTTGATATTTTTTCTGGCATTACTGAATCTAAAAGAATAGCAACTCTAGCCATAATATTAGTAATTAAAGCTACTAATGCCATTGCTTCATCTTCTTTGCCTTCTTTCATTTTAGCCCAAGGTTCATAATCTCCAATTGCTTTATTAGCAACTGTTAATACCTTCCAAATATCTTCTAAATATCTATTAATTTGCATATTATAAAGATATTCTTCAATATTATTTAAGATTGTTTCTACTTCTTCAAGTTCTTTTTTATGGAATTTTTCTACATCTTTTGAAGTAACTTTAAAATCAAAATATTTTCCAGACATACCAGAAATTCTATTTAATAAGTTTCCTAAGTCATTTCCTAAGTCTGAATTAATTCTATCCATTAAAGCTTTTTGAGAAAAGTCACCATCTTGACCAAAAGGAACTTCTCTTAACATAAAATATCTAAATGCATCTAAACCATAAGCGTCTGCAACTTCTTTAGGATTTACAACATTTCCTTTTGATTTTGACATTTTTTCACCATCTCTAGTCCACCAACCATGAGCAGCTATATGTTTTGGAAGAGGTAAGTCTAAAGACATTAAAAATGCAGGCCAATAAATAGCATGGAATCTTAAAATATCTTTTCCTACTAAATGAGTTGAAGCAGGCCAATGGTTCATATCTTTTTCATCAGTCCCATAACCTAACGCAGTAATATAGTTCATTAAGGCATCTAGCCATACATACATAACGTGTAAAGGTTCATCAAGAGAATCTGGAAGTTTAACACCCCAATCAAATGATGTTCTTGAAATAGATAAATCTCTTAAACCACCTTTTACAAAATTAACAATTTCATTTTTCTTTGATCTTGGTAAAATGCAGTCTTCATTTTCTTCATACCATTTGATAAGTTTATCTTCATAAGCAGATAATTTAAAAAAGAAACTCTCTTCTTTTACAATATTAGTTGGTTTACCACAATCAGGACAGAACTGTTCATCAATTAGTTGCTTTTCAGTAAAGAATGTCTCACATGACACACAATAAAAACCTTCATATTCACCTTTATAAATGTCACCTTTGTTATACATTGTTTCAAAAGCTTTTTGAACACCTTTTTTATGTTGTTCATCCGTTGTTCTAATGAACTTATCATAAGTAATATCAAAGTCATCCCATAAAGCTTTGAATTTACCTGAAACTTCATCAGCATACTCTTTTGGCGTTTTACCTCTTTGTTCTGCACTTTGAGCAATTTTTTGACCATGCTCATCTGTTCCTGTTAAAAAATAAGTATTTGCACCTGTTAATCTTGAATATCTAGCTAGCATATCCGCAATAATAGTAGTGTACGCATGACCTATATGAGCCACATCATTTACATAATAAATTGGTGTTGTTATATATACATTTTTACAAGATTCTTCCATTCTTTACCTCTTTTATAATTTATAATATTTTTTAAAATTCAAATCCACCGCCAGAGCCTTTATTCATTGACTCATAAACAGCAATTACATATTTTTTTCTAAGTTCACACTCAAAAAACTGCTCACAAGGAGTACATGATTTTAAACTTTTTGATTCTTGACAAGTTTTAAGTTCAGATATTTTTTTATCTAACTTTATTTGCCATTCATCAATAACAATTTCTTGTTTTTCATCCATTATTTTTATATACTTCTAATACTCTATTAATTTCATTTTTAGAACCAAAAAAACAAGGAGTTGTATCATGAATATGAGTTGTTTCAACTTCTAAAGCTCTTTTAAATCCATCAACAGCACCACCATTAGCTTTTTCATAAACATAAGCAAATGGAAATACTTCAAATAATTGTCTAAGTTTACCTTTTGGTCTATCTGTAGTTCCAGGATAAGAGAATAAACCTCCACCTTTTAATAAGATTTGATGTAAATCAGGAACCATACCACCTGAATATCTTAACCTATATCCATCTTGAAAAATATCGTCAATCATTTGTTTATGATAAGGTGCCCAACAGTTTTGAGTTGAACCAGGTGCATTTAATTTTCCTTTTTCATTTAAAACAATATTTTGAATAAATTCAAATTTACCTTTTAGTAATCTATACATTTTAACATCATCAGTTGCTACAACCATTTCAACTCTTGGACCAAATACAACATAAACAGAAGCAATTATACTTTTTGCATTAAATTCATTTTTATAAATCCCATATATAGAACCAACTGATAAATTAACATCAACTAATGAAGACCCATCTAAAGGATCATAGGCAATAAGATATTCACCATTTTCATTTAAATTAACAATCTCTTCTTGTTCTTCTGAAACAATAGCTTTGATTGATGAAACTTTTTTAAAAATATCTTCAATAATTTCATCACTAGCTATATCCAATTTTAATTGAGTATCACCTGTTGAGTTTTCTTGTTCACTTTTCCCTGTATCACCTGTTTCAATAAGATCTTTAATTTTTATACTAGCTTCTTCAATTGCTTTTATTATATCTTGCATTATTATACTCTTTTTGCGTTTTTGTCTATCCAAGAGATTATCTCTTCTGGATTATTTAAATCTAATGTAAAAATATTAGTAGGAATTTTATCTTTATCGATAGTTTCATCACAAGCTATTGCATCTGTATAAGGATAATAAGTTTCATCAAGATTATTTCTAAAAATAGAAATTCTTGGTAATTCTAAAGTTTTTAAACCCTCAACAAGTAAATAATCAAAATCATCAAACAAAGTAATCATTTCATCAATTGTTGATGTTTCTTTTTTAAAAAGTGTTGTTTTATTAGGGCTTACAACTGCTACATTTGCACCTGTTTGACTAAACTTATATGAGTCTTTTCCAACTGTATCAAATGTAGCTTTATCCTTAGGATCATGCTTTATAATACAAACTTTAAAACCTTTATTTTGTAAAGCTTCTGATAACTTAACAATAACTGTTGTTTTTCCACTATTTGATGGGCCAGATAAAGCCACTACTAATCTTTTATTATTCATAGTGTGGATTTTATCCAAATTGTAGTTAAAGTATATTTAGATTAAATCATTTTTCATTTAAGGCATAATTATTAACAATAAGCTGAGCTAAACCATTAATTTTTCCTAAGTGAGGTAAAACTTCAATTTCAGCATTTTTATAAATACTTTTTATTTTTTCTATTTCATTAGGAATATCAACTTTTACATGTTTTCCTTTTGCTAAAAAATAAGGTAATATTTTTATTTTTCCATTAGGTTTTTTCGTTAAACACTCTTCTAAAGAATCAAAAATATTAGGTTGTGCAAGTTCTAAATAAGCATATCTTACTTCAAAATCTCTATTACTTAAATCTTTGATACTATTAGCAAAATCAATTATTTCATCATTTGATTCTTTTAATCTACTACCATGAGCTATTATTAATAGTGTATTCATATATTTCCTTTTTGGAATAATACAATATTTTCATAAAGTTTTATATATATAAAATGTAAGTTAATTTCTATTTTAGATATTTAAAGTAAAATTAGCTTCATATAAATTTGGAGTAATTATGTATAAAACTATACTATTAAGCCTGCTTTCTACAATTTTTGTAGGATGTTCATCTACAAATGCTTTAAAATATTTTAAAGCAAATGAACAAAAAGCAAGAGCAATTCAACACACAAAAAAAGCAGATATATTAGAAAATAATGAACAAAAAGTTTTATTTTGGGCAACATATTTAAATAATATAAAAGAGTTAGACAAAGAAACTTTTTTAATTAGTACATATTTTATTAATAAGAAAAATCAAAACTTAAATGATTATGACTATAAAATAAGTTTAAATGAGAAAAATAAACCTCTAAGTATTAAAGAAGTAAAAGAAGATGGAAAGTACAGTTCAATTTTAAAAAATAGAGCATGGGGAAAACATTATTTAGTTAAATTTGAAACTTTAAAAAAAGAAACAAATTTAACTTTAGAATTAAAAGGCAAAAATTCTAAGGTACAGTTAAAGTTTGAAAAATAGAAGATAAACTCTTCTTATTTTTCTTATTTAAATAATTATTATATATATAATAGTTTGCAAGAACTTTTTTACCATACTTTCTAGTTTCATTATAAGAAATCAATTCCATACTTAAAAATGGTTCAAACTTTTTATTTAAATTTTTAAATAAACCTCTTTTTAATTGTCCCCTTGTATAACCAGGTCCACCATTATAAGCATAAGCTATAAAAAGTGGATTATAATTAAATTGTTTTTTTAGAGTATTTAAATGTTTATTGGCAAACTTTATATTTACAGAAGGAATAAATTGTTCATATATATTATATGAAACATTTAATTGTTTAGCTAAAGCTTTTGATAAAAAAGGCATTATTTGCATTATTCCTTGAGCTGTAGCAAAAGATATAGAAGAGGGAATAAATCTACTTTCTTGTCTACCAATAGCATATATAAGTACTTGATTTTCTAAACTATATTTTTTAACTTCTTCTTCATAAGGAGTTATAAAATATTGAATTTTATATTTATTATATTTTTCAAGTAAATAAGCTAAGTGTGCTTGTGTTTGTTTTGTTGTAAAAATTTCATTTTGATATTTTAAAAGTTTTTCTTCATCTAAACCTTCTTTAATATCATCAAGTACTTTTATCCATTCAAACTGATTATATATATCAAAAGATGTTTCTTTTTCTTTTGTTTTTAACTCATAAAATATATTATCAATCTTTTTGTTTAAGATTTCTTTTGCATATAAAGAGTATATATTTATATCCCAACTATTACTTAATTCTTCTAACAAACTTTCTTTTTTTGTAATTAAATATTGCCAAAAAAGTACTTTATCTTTATCCATTTTGAAATATGCTTTTTTAGAAGCATACTCTAAATATTTTAAGGCTACTTCTTCTTTTTTATGTCTAATTGCATTCATAGAAAGAAAGAAAACTGTTTGATGTGTTAAATTCTGATTATCTAGGACATCAAATAAAGACCTTTGAATAAAATTATATTTAGGATTTGGAACAACATATCTAATAAATTTATTAAAATCTTTCTCTAAAGAAAGTTTAGCAATAAAATCTTTTGGCATTGGATGATTTAATTCTTTAACTCTATATTCTTCTCCAACATCAAAAAAGATTCTATAAAATCTATGAGGATAAGTTTTAATTATTTTTAAAAAAGGTTGATTAGATGCAATAATCTCTAAGTCATTCATCAAAGTAGGGTACTTAGAAACTCGTTTTACTGCTTCTTTTACATAAGATATAGGTAGTTTAGTAGCTTCTTTTAATGTAAGCCCTAAAGCTAAACATCTATCATCTTCTAAAAAAAGTTCTTTACTTGTGGCTCTATAACATTTTAAATCTTCTATAGGTATTTCATCATTATATTTTTTATATGCTTTATTTACTCTATTAGATTTTCTTTTTGCTAAATCATAAGCTTTTTTCGCTTGTTCTTTTGTAATATCATTTTGTTTCAGATACTGAATAATAAAAAAATCTCTTGCATAAGATTTAGGTTTTTCTTCTAACCAAGAAAGAGTAGGTTCAAAATCTTTTTTTAAAAAAGATGTTTCATTAGCAGATAAAGTTGAAGTTGTAAAAGTAATAAAACAAATAAGTGAAGTTGCTAGCCTTTTCATAATTAAAAGGCTAGACTTTTTAGAAATGTCTCTAAAAATATTAGAGCAAAAATTAAAATAATTGGAGCTAAATCCATTCCTCCAAAAACTGTAGGGATATATCTTCTTACAAAAGCATAAGCAGGTTCTGTAAGTCTATATAACATTTGAACTATAGGATTGTAAGGATCTGGTTTTACCCATGATAAAATAGCTGAAATAATAATCACCCATTTGTATAAGAAAATTATGCCTAAAACAACTGTAAATATTGAAGCTAAAAGTGCATCTATCATTTTGCAATTTCTCCTAAATAATTTTTAATTAAAGGATATACTAAAGAAAGTTTATCATAATCCTTTTTACCAACAAAGATATAACTTAATGGCTTTTGTAAAAAGTCACCATTAAAACCTGTTTTTTCAGAAATATAAGTAACTAAGTCTTCATACTCTTCAAAGAAAGGAGCATCTTGAATACAAAGTTTAATTTCTATAAATTGTTTTTCATATCCTTCACAAGTTGACTTTTGAGTAAAAATAAAATCTATCTTTTCTTTTATCTCTTTAATTGTAAATGAATCTTCTAAAAAAATCTTTCCCAATTTACCTAAATCAATATCTGCATAACCTAAAATCTTAGATAGCCTCATATCATCTAAAGTCTCTAAATGTTTTTTATTAATCTGTTTTAATTTATCAATATCAAAAGTAACTTTTTCTTTTGATATTTTTGTAATATCAAACCAATCTACTGCTTCTTCTAAAGTAAATATTTCTTTAGGTGTTTTATTTCCTAAAAGAACTAAATAATTAGCAATAGCACTTGGCAAGAAACCTTCTTCAATTAAAAACTTTACAGATATATGACCTTCATTTATTAAAGGTAAATGAACATAATCAATTTTTTTATCATAACCTAAAGACTTTCTCGCATAGATTTGATTAGGTGTAGACTCTAAATGCTTTTCTTCTCTAATTACTATTGAAATATCCATAATCATATCATCAACTGCACAAGCATAATCATAAGTTGGTGTTTTATCATGATTTAAAATAATAAAGGAATTCATATCACTTGGTTTATATTTAAAATCCCCTTGCAGTAAATCAGTAAATCTTATACTTGAATCTGACTCTTTAATTCTTACAGTAAAAGGAGCATTTGTATTTAAAACTGTTTCATCTGATAAAGTTTCACAAAAACCATCATATTTAAAATTTTTTCCAGCTTTTTTAGCTTCTTCTTTTAACTCATTAAGTTTTACATCTCCACAAAAACAAGCAAAAGCTTTCTTTTGTGCCATAAGTTGCATTGCCATTTTTTGATGATATTTTAAAGAATCACTTTGATGTGCTGCTCTTGAATAATCAATAGAAAAAAGACTTAATATTTCTAAAATTTCTTTATCTTTACCTTCAACGATTTTGTCTTTTTCAATATCTTCAATTCTTATAATTAAATCTTCATTCTTTTGCTTTGAGACAATATGGTTAAAAATTGCTACTCTTAAACTAGCAATATTTATACTTCCATTTGGACTTGGTGCAAATCTTAACAAATCTATTTCCTTACTATTGCAAATGTTAATTTATTTATTTCATCATGAGATGCAATATATTTATTTAAATCTTCAAGTTTTAAATTTTGAATTTTTTCTAACTCTTTTTTAGAATAATCTTGAGGTAAACCTCTATAATAAAGAGTAAATGCTCTATTTAATCTTTGTGCTAAGGTTTCACTTCTTAAAGGTTCACTTCCTGTTAAAAAGTTTTTAGCTGCTTCTAATTCTTCAGCTGTAACACCTTTTTTTACAAAATCTTTTACTATTGAAGATACTAACTCTTTTGCTTCATTGGCACTTTCATTTTTAGTTTGTAAATAACCTGTAAAATAAGAATGGGATTTATTAACTGAAATATATCCATAAGCACTATAAGCTAAACCTCTTTTAACTCTTATTTCTTCCATTAATCTTGAACCAAAACCTGAACCACCTAAAATAAATGAAGCAACTTTTGCCATATAAGAGTCTTTATCTTTTGTTTCTACATTACAAGAACTACCAAAATAAATATAAGCTTGTTGAGTATCTTTTAATATAACTTCTTCTTTTTGTTTTGATTTAAATTCAATTTTTTCAAGTGATGGTTTATCACCTTTTTTAAGAGTTTTTAAAAGTGGCTTAATTAATTTTTTAAGCTCTTCATAATCTAAATCCCCACCAGCTACAACAATCAATTTGTTTAAAACTAATGTTTCATCTAAAAACTCTTTTATATCATTTAGCTTTATTTTAGAAATAGACTCAATAGTCCCAGAACTTGGGTTTTGTAACGGTGTATTTTCAAATAAAGTAGCTTTTAAAAGATTTCTAGCTGTATAATCAAAATCATTTTCTTTTCTTTTTAGTGCTCCAATTTGTATAGTCTTTAACTTATCTAAAACATTATCACTATAGTTTGGAGAACCTAAAAGCTGAGTTAATAAATTAATTGCTTTATTACTTACATCTTTTATATTAGATAGTTCCACTACAAATGTTTCAAATCCATTTGAAGTTGATAATGAAATAGCATTTTCTTCTAATTTCTGTGCAAATTTTGTAGAACCTAATTCTTTAGTTCCTTCATTTAAAAGTTTAGAAGAAAGACTTACTAATCCACTTTTTTCTTTATCTTGAATATATCCTGAGTCCTGAAAAACAAGTTGTAAGTTTAGTGTTGGCAAACTTTTTTGTTCTTCAAAAATTACAGGTACTTTAATATCATCTATTTTTATATGCTTTATTACAGCACTCATTAAACTTCCTTGTATAATCATTGTTGCTAATAAAAGTTTTGAAAATCTCATTAGACTTAATACCTTTCAAGTATCTCATAAGCAGTATTTCTTTTTGCAGGTTTTTCTTCAACATCTCTAATTAATCTAATCATTTCATCTTGATTCATTCTATTTGCTGCACCTGCTGCTTTTACTACATTTTCTTCCATCATTGTACTACCTAAATCATTAGCTCCAAATTTTAAAGCCATTTGACCAATATATGAACCTTGAGTTACCCAAGAACTTTGCATATTTTTAAAATTATCTAAATATAATCTTGAAACAGCAAGTAGTCTTAAATATCTATTTGATGATTGAGGTTTTATATTTGGTTGTTCTTTTGCTAATTTTGTATTTTGACCTTGGAAAGACCACATAATAAAAGCTCTAAAACCACCTGTTTCATCTTGTAGTTTTCTTAACATTTCCCAATGTTCAATAATTTCTTCATCAGTTTCAACTGTTCCAAACATCATAGTAGCAGTTGTTTTCATACCAATAGAGTGAGCAAGTCTATGGATTTCTAACCATTCTTCTGAATCCATTTTATTTGGTGCTATTATATCTCTTACTCTATCAGATAAAATTTCAGCTCCAGCTCCTGGGATAGAGCTTAATCCCTTAGCTTGTAATCTTTTTAAAACTTCAAGTTTAGAGATTTTTGAAACTCTTGCTATAAAATGAATTTCAATAGCTGAAAAACCATGAATAGTAATTTGAGGATATTTTGTATGAATATGCTCAACTAACTCTTCATAATAATCAATTTTTAATTTTGGATGAACACCACCTTGGAAAAGAATTTGTGTTCCCCCAATTTCAAGTAATTCATCAATCTTTTTATCAATCTCATCAAACTTTAAAACATAAGAATCTTCATCTCTTCCATGCCTATAAAATGCACAGAATTTACAATCAACCCAACAAACATTTGTATAATTGATATTTCTATCAACTATAAAAGTTGTTACTTTATTTGGATGTAATTGAGCTTTTTTTAAAGAAGCCAATTCTCCTAATTCTAATAAAGAAGCATTTTGGATTAAATCCAAAGCTTCTTCATTTGATATTCTTCTATTTATAATATCTGTATCAATTTTATTTTCAAATTTTTTTACCATTAGAAACTCGCTCCTAGAGAGAATTCAAATGATGAAGTTTCATCACCAGCTTCATCATCTAAAGGTTGTGCGAAAATTAACTGTAAAGGACCAACTGGTGAAATCCACTCAAGTAGGGCACCTGTACTTGATCTTTTAACATCAGAAAAGTCATCAACACCTGTCATACCATAATCATAGAATACTCCCCATCTCATTTTAGCACTTTTTGATAGAGGGAAATTTAATTCTAAAGAGTTTGTCCATAATCTTTTATATGGGGGTTCTTTTATACCTTCTTCATTACTTGGCCCAAATGCATAAGACTTGTATCCTCTAAGTGATCTAGGTCCTCCCATATATAAAGAGTCTCCTGGATTTAACTGTCCTAAATCTCCTAAAACTTTCATTTGTGTTTTAAATCTAAAAATCCAATCAAGTTCAGTTAAATCTTCAATTGATTGAAAGTATTTAAAAGAAGTTGTTGATTTTAAATATTGTGAATCTCCACCAACTCCTGCAAACTCTAAAGATGAAGACATTTTATAACCTTCTCTTGGCACATAAAAATCATCTGTGTTATCAAAATTTAAATATGGAGTAATTGAACTTGTAATATATTCAGCGTCTTGATAGTATTTTGAGTTATTGTTTTTAGAAGCATCTTTATATTGATAATCTTCTTCAATTGAGTCAAGTCTATATCTTAATCCTACATACATATCTCTTATTATTTCTTTTCCAACAGAAACAGAGAACCCTAGTGAGTTTTTATCTAAGTCATAAGTATCTCTTGTAATTTCATCTTCACTATTATGAATTTCAAACTCACCATTATATTCACTATCATTAATAGCTGGATTTTTTACATTAAATGAAAATTTACTTCTTGTAGCAGATAAATCAGCATTAACACCTACACCAATACCTGAACCAAAAATACTTGAATCACTAACAGATGCATTAATCATTAATTTATCATAAGAACCATATCCTCCACCAAGAATTAATGAACCAGTAGAAGTTTCAACTACTTTTACAAGTAAATCAATCTTATTTTCAGAAACTCGCTTTTCTTCAATTTTAACATCATCGAAACTTCTAGTTCTTCTAAGTTTAGAAATTGAGTCTTTTAAATCAGTAGCACTATATAAATCTCCAGGAGCTAAATATACATTTCTTCTAATAACTCTATCAAGTGTTCTTGTATTACCAGAAATTTTAACATCATTAATATAAACTTTTTCTCCTGGAATTACATTAAATACAACATCAACTGTTGAATCTTCTGTATTTTTCTTAATATCAAATTTTACTTGAGCAAAGCCATAACCTTGATTTGCTACTTGAGTCCGTATATATTCTTGGTCAGCTCTTAATCTTTTAATATTAAATGTATTACCAATAATCAAATCTAAATTTTCTAAAAGATATTTTGGATCTACAATTGTAGAATCTACATAAATTTTTATATCATTTGTTGTATATTTTTGACCTTCGCTAATAAAAAAATCTAAATTTGCTTGATTTGAAGCAAAATCAATATTTAAATAAGGTTTTTTAACTTGTGCATCTAAATATCCATTTTCAAAATATAATTCATTTATTCTTCTTGAATCATATTTTAATTCATCTACTTTTACCTCACCACTATTTTGACCAAACCACCAAGAAGCAAACTCTTTCTCATTATTGGCAGTAACTTCTTCAAAATCATCACCATCAAGTTTATCAGCACCATAATAATTTGCTTTTTTGATAATAATTTCATCACCTTTGTTTACATTATATGTAACCTTTAGTGAATTTTCATTTAGTTTTTCTGTTTCTATTTCTACTACAGAGTTAATATATCCTTCACTCTCTAAAAGATCAAGAATAACTTTTTTCCCATCTTCAACTCTTTGAGGTGTATACATAACACCTTTTTTAACCTTCATGAAATCTTTCATTGTTTCGATTTCTTCTTCTCTAGTTTTATAACCTTTAATTTCAACTTTCGCAATGGAAGGCTTTTCTTTGAAAACTAATTCAATATTACCATTATTGTTTAAAACAATGATATCATCGAAATAGCCAAAGTCATAAAACTTTTTAATTGCATTATTTAACTTTTCATTATCAAGTTTGTCACCAGTTTTAAAACCTAAAGTTTCATTTACGATTTTAGGCGATATTTTATTCAAATTTTTATATTCAATAGATTTTATCGTGTTTGCACAAAGTGCTGTTGCACACGCTAAAGAAAATAGTACTGCTTTATTTTTCACGACTTTCCTTAATTTCTTAATAAGGCAATAATATAGCTAAATATAGATTATATAAATATTAAGATATAATCTCGAAATTATTATAAAAAAAGGTACGAATTTGAATATAGGAATTGTTGGTTTAGGACTAATGGGTGGTTCTTTTGCAAAAGCTGTTAAAAGATATGCAATAGCCACAAAAGTATACGGGTATGCAAGAAGTGAAAAATCTAAAAAAGAAATATCAGAATTAAATCTTGTAGACGAACTAGTTGATATAAAAAAATTAAAAGAGAAGTGTGACTTAATTGTTTTAGCAATACCAGTTGATAATATTATCTCAATACTTCCAGAATTTCTTGATATTAAAGATAAAACAACTATTATGGATTTAGGTTCAACTAAAGATTTTATTGTTAAAAATATTCCAGAATCTATCAGACAAAATTTTATTGCAGCACATCCTATGACAGGTACAGAAAAATCTGGACCTAAAGCTGCCATAGATGATTTATATGAAGGAAAGACTGTTGTTTTATGTAATCTTGAAGACAATGAAAATATTCATGTAAATAGAGCATTTAAAGTTTTTCAAGCAATTGGTATGAGAATTGTTGTAATGGATTCAGATGAGCATGATATTCATGCTTGTTATATGTCTCATTTACCACATGCAATTTCATATTCCCTAGCAAATACAGTTATGGGACATGAAGATCCAAAGTCAATTATAGCACTAGCTGCTGGTGGATTTAAAGATATGAGTAGAATTGCTAAGTCAAGTCCTGATATGTGGACTGATATTTTTAAACAAAATAGAGAAAACCTATTAAAATCTATTGATTTATTTGAAGATCACATGAAAAAAGTAAGAGACATGGTTGAAAACCAAGATTATGATGAATTAAAAGAGTGGATGAAAAAAGCAAATAGCTTACATGAGATACTTTAAAAAAGTATTTCATGTATTTAAAATTATTTAATTTATACTATGTATAGCTTCTTGAACTTTTATTGCCTGATGATGTTCTTTTACATCATGACATCTAATAATAGAAGCTCCATTTTTAATAGACTCTAAATGAATAGCTAATGTTCCAGGAAGTCTTTGTTCAATTGAAGAAGGTGTTATTTTATCAATCATAGATTTTCTACTTGCACCTATTAAAAGTTCATATCCAAAATGTTTAAAATGCTCTAAATTATTCAATAAAGTTAAGTTATGCTCTAAATTTTTACCAAAACCAATACCAACATCTAAAACAATATCTTTTATACCAAAAGAATTAGCTTTTTGTATTTGTTTTGTAAAATACTCATCTAAATCTATCATTATGTCTTTATATTCAGGATTATTTTGCATTGTTTTAGGATCATTTTGCATGTGCATAATTACAACTTGAGCATTATATGAAGCACTTATTTTACATACCTCACCATTTGCTAAACCTGTAATATCATTTACTATTTTAAAGCCTTTATTTAATACATAATCAATAACTAAAGGCTCATAAGAATCAATTGAAAAATCAATCTTATCATAATATTTATTTTTATAAATTGTATCAACTATATCTTTTAGTCTTTCTAGTTCTATCTTTGGTTCAACAGGATTACTTCCAGGTCTTGAAGATACAGCTCCTATATCAATAATATTAGCTCCATCTTCAATCATTGACTCTATTTTTTGACTTGCTTGTTTTGAATTAAATCTGCTATCTTTAAAAAAAGAGTCCTCATTTGCATTCAATACACCCATAATCTTTGTTGTATATTTATTTTCTTTTAAATATTCTTTTAAACTTTTTGCTAGTTCTTTCAAACCAAAGGGTTGGGCTAATTCTTTTCTTGCTAAAACTTCAAAATGTTTTGTTGTTCCTAATAATATAGCATCCACATATTTTTCTTTAGCAGTTATCACTCCTGTAGGAACTGCTAAATCAGCTCCAATTGATAAAGCATCTTGTTTCAAAATATTTGCAGCCCCAACATGCATTTGTTTTATATATAAACTATGAAGTTTAGTTTTTTTAGAAAGTATACTTATACCACCTTTATCACAATTCATTTGAGTAAATAGTTTTTTAGCATCATTTATTGATATTTTGTATGTTTGCATACAAATCCTTTAAAAAGATTTTTTTTGTTTTGATAAAGATAAAAGTAGGGTAGTTAAAACATTTATTGGTCTTGCGTTTAACTCTATTAATTTTATTGATTTTGAAAAAATATTTAATTGAGATTCATCTAATAAAAGATTTTGTTCTTTAACTTTTAATAAAACTGATTCAATTAAATCTTTAGCATCATTTTTAGAAATTTTTTGATTTTGTTTTATAAAATTATAAATATCTTTTAAATCTAGCTTTGCAATATTTAACGGTGATACTTCTTTTAAAGTAGACTCTTTTAAATATTTATATGGTATTCTAGAATAAATTGTTGGTAAAATTGAAGACTTTGAAGTTGTAATCAAAATAAACACTACATTTTTAGGAGGTTCTTCTAAAACTTTTAATAATGAATTTTGAGCTTCATTTCTAAAAATTGAACCGCATAAAAATATATATTTTTTTTCATTTGAAGCTATATAGGCTTCTTTTATAGCAAGATTTGCTTGGGCAATTAAAAACTCATCTTTTTCTTCATTTTTTATTATCCTTACTAGATGTCTAGGATAAAAAGGAATTAACTCATTTAAAGTTGTTTCTAAATTATTTACTACAAGTATTGTTGAGTTTTCAATTATTTGTGTAATCATAAATTTTAATTTTCCACATTTATTTGCGCAAATAATGCTGCACTAACTGTTTTATTATAAAGTCTAAACATTTGTAATAACTTCATATCTAAAGCTTCATCACTACTTCTTAGATTAAAAGCATCTTGTTTTTCTTCATCAAAAAGCCATAAAAAAGAGTTTTTAGAAACCTTTGGAATTAATGCTCTTGCTTCTTGACTTTTCCCAATATACCAAAACACATAACCATTTGGAAAAGAAATATTTAACATATCCTTTATATAAGCAATATCATCATCTGATTTTATATTATCTATATATTTATAAAATGATTTAAAATCATAAAAAGGCAAAAAAGGCCTATTTAATTTTGGAGAATTAATATGTGTTAAAACATACTCTAAAAACCATTCTCTTTCTTTATCAGTTAAAACAATAACTGAACAACCTTTTTCTAAAAGATTTACGATATTTTTAGATACTAAAGGTGTCCATTCATACTTTTTTTCTTCTAACCAAGGAGATATAAGTCTATCTTCCCTGATTGAATCAACTGTCCAGTTTAAAAACTCTTGCACTTTTATTTATCCAGTTCATAAGCTTCGTGTAAAGAT
Source organism: Arcobacter sp. YIC-80 (assembly GCF_044841725.1). NCBI lineage: Bacteria > Pseudomonadati > Campylobacterota > Epsilonproteobacteria > Campylobacterales > Arcobacteraceae > Arcobacter > Arcobacter sp. YIC-80. The sequence continues at coordinate 414,233 of NZ_JBJBSI010000001.1, forward strand.
CTAACCGCTAACTCTGCATATTTTTCTTCAATAATCATTGAGATTTTAATTTCAGAAGTTGAAATGATTCTGATATTAATATTTTCCTTTGCTAATGTAGAAAATGCTTTAGAAGCCACGCCTGTATGAGATTTCATTCCCACACCAACAATTGAAACCTTACAAATTGCATCATTGTAATCAATATTTTTTGCATCTGTTTTAAATGTTTCCATAACTTTTTTACAAGCTTCAAAATCTGTAGTTGGAATAGTAAAATCTAAATCTGTTGAACCATCAACACCAACTGTTTGAACTATCATATCAACATTAATATTATTATCTGCAAGTGAAGTAAAAATAGATGCTGCAATTCCTGGTTTATCTGTTACACCATACATTCCTACTCTTATTTGGTTTTTATCTAAAGCAATACCACTTACAACTGGTTTTTCCATAATATTTTCTTCCTTTGTTATTAATGTACCTTCAACTTCAGGAGTGAAGCTACTTCTTGATACTAAATTTACATTTAATTTTTTTGCCATCTCAACTGATCTATTCTGTAAAACTTTTGCACCTAAAGACGCCAATTCTAACATTTCATCATAAGAAATCTTATCAAGTTTTTTAGCCTTTGGCTCTATTCTTGGATCTGTAGTATAAATACCATCAACATCAGTATAAATCTCACATACATCTGCTTCAATTGCTCCTGCAATTGCAACTGCTGTTAAATCACTTCCACCTCTACCTAAAGTAGAAACTCTATTCGTATCTTGTGTTACACCTTGGAAACCTGCAACAATAATTACATTACCATCATTAATTGCATCTTTCATACCTTTTGTATTAATAGATTCAATTCTAGCTTTTGTATGTGCATTATCAGTTACAATTCCAGCTTGTCTACCACTCATAGAACAAGCTTTATAACCTTGTTCATTTAAAGCTATTGATAAAAGAGCCGAAGTAACTCTTTCACCTGAACTTAAAAGCATATCCATTTCATCCGATTTTGGATCATTTGAAAATGTATTTGCATACTCAATTAGTTTATTAGTTTCACCACTCATAGCTGAAACTACAGCAATTACATCATGTCCTTCATCTTTTATACTTTTTATAATATTCGCAACGTTTTGAATTCTTTCAAGTGTTCCTACACTTGTTCCACCAAATTTAAGTACTTTTAACATCTAATTCTCTATCCTTCTTAAATATAACCTTCATTTCTAAAATATTTCAATACTTGTTTGTAAACAGTTCTTTTAAAGAATGTTATATAATCATATATATTTTTTGTTGGTACAAATTTATATTCACTAAATTCAGGTATTTCTGTATTAATGTCAATCTTTGCACCTTTTTTTAGTTTTACTAAAAAATATTTTTGTATTTGACCATCATAAGGTTGCATTTTTTTTGCAATTGCAGGAGGAAATTCATAAGAAACCCATTTTGGATACTCTGCAATAATCTCTACATCTCTTGTGCCAATCTCTTCTTCAAGTTCTCTAAATAAAGCTTCTTTAGCACTTTCTCCATCATCAATACCGCCTTGAGGAAATTGCCAAGCATTATCTACGTCAGTTCGTGAAGCTATAAAAATTTCACATGTTTGAGGGTATTTTGCTGATAGTACAATTGCTGCTACATTAGGTCTAAAATTCTTCTCATTATTTGTTTTTTTCTCATTTTTATCAGTCATAAATATATTTTCCCTTATAATTAGCCCGATATTATATAACTACTAGGATTAAAAATTGCTTTTATACATACATATACCGTTTTGTGATAGTAAGTGCTTTTATTGCGCTTTCAACTCTTATACAGATAAATTTCATCTAAAAAAAGAGTATATGAAAGCTTTAAAAGCACAATTAAAATATGAATTACAAAATTATGTAGAAAAAAATAATAAAAAAATAGAAACAGTATTTATTGGAGGAGGAACTCCATCAACAATAAAATTCTATGAATATGAAGAGGTCTTTGAATTAATAAAACCTTACTTAAAAGAAGATGCAGAAATTACAACTGAAGCAAACCCAAACTCAGCTTCTTTTGATTGGCAAAAAGGTATGTTTGAATTAGGAGTAAATAGAATAAGTTTTGGAGTACAAAGTTTTCATCAAGATAAATTAAAATTCTTAGGTCGTTCGCATAATAATAAAAGTGCTATAAAAGCTATACAAAATGCTAATTGTATAGGCTTTAATGGTATTAATTGCGATATTATTTACGGAGTACAAGGAGATACACTATCTTCAATGAAAGAGGATTTTAATACTGCTTTTTCACTACCTATAACTCATTTAAGTGCATACTCTTTAACTATAGAAGAAGGAACAAAATTCTTTGATAGAAGTAGTGTAAAAATAGATGATGAAGAGTTATCAAAAGAGATTTTTGATTATATTCATTCAAAAGGTTTTACTCAATATGAAATTTCTAACTTTGCTAGAGCAAAAGAGTTTGAATCAAAACATAATTATGGATATTGGGAACATAAAGAGTATTTAGGAATTGGCGCAGGAGCAGTTGGATACTATGAAAATAATAGAAGATACCCAACAAAAAATATAGAAGAATATATACAAAACCCCTTAAATATTGAACTTGAAGAGTTAAGTTTAGAAGATATAAAAACAGAAAAGACTCTTTTAGGGTTTAGATGTTCAAATGGCGTTGATTTATCCATTTTTAATGAGAAAGAGCTTGAAAAGATAGAAGATTTAATAGAATACCAAAAATTAGAGAAAAAAGATAATAGAGTTTATAATAAAGAGTTTTTACTATCTGATGAGTTAGCCTTATATATTTTAGGCTAATAAAAACTCTTTTTACTATAATAATACGTTTTAAAGGATTAAAAATCATGACAATAAAAGAAACGATTAAAAAATACTCCTCAAGATTGAAATATGTAACACATATTCCAGCTAAAGAAGTAGAAATTTTAATGATGTATTTATTAGATAAAAATACTATTTGGCTTCATTTAAATTATAATAAAGAATTTAATAAAGAAAAAGAGTTAGAAAAACTAATAAAAAAAAGAGAAACAAACTATCCAATAGAGTATCTTATAAATAAAGCTACTTTTTATGGTGAGAACTTTATAGTAAAAGAGGGTGTTTTAATACCAAGACCTGAAACTGAAATACTTGTAGAGAATGCCGTTGAGATTATAAAAAAAGAAAATAGAGCATTTAAAGTACTTGAAATAGGAACAGGTTCAGGAATTATTTCTGTAATGCTAGCTTTATTAATAAAAGATATTTCAATAATTGCTGTGGATATAAATGAAAAAGCAATTGAATTGGCAAAACAAAATGCTAAAAAGCATAATGTTGAGCATAAAATAGAGTTTAGACTAAGTAACCTATATGAAAAAGTAGATGAATCTATAGATATGACAATATCAAACCCTCCATATATTGCAGATGATTATAAACTTCCTGAAAATGTAAAGTTTGAACCATCAAATGCTTTATTTGGAGGAAAAGTTGGTGATGAACTATTAAAAAACATAATAGATGAAACAAATAAAAGAGATATTGAGTATTTATTATGTGAAATGGGATATGATCAAAAGAAACCTTTAGAAGAGTATTTCAAAAAGTTTAATATAAAAGAGTATAGCTTTTATCAAGACTATGAAAAATTTGATAGAGGTTTCACAATACAATTTAAAAAATAAAAGGAGAATAAATGTTTAAAGATTTTAATTTAGAAAATTTAGAAGATTCAAAAAATATATTAGAAAAACTACTTAATGAAAGTAGAACAAAAATAAATGACTTATTAAATATAGAAGAAAAAACATATAAAAATTTTGTTACACCATATCAAGAAATAGGGGAGAGTATTAATGATTTTTTAACTCCTATTTTTCATATTGATTCAGTTAAGAACTCAGAAATAACGAGAAAAGTATACGAAGAATGTCTTCCGATCATCTCAAAGTATGAAACTGAAATAGGGCAAAATGAAAATATTTATAATACTTTAATAAATATACAGTCTAAAGAAAAAAATACTTTAAGTATTATACAAAACAAAGTTTTAGAAAATGAGATTAGAGACTTCAAATTATCAGGATGCCATTTAGATAATAACAAAAAGAAAAGACTTGAAGAGCTTAATTTAAAATTAGGTGAACTATCACAAAAATTCTCTCATAATCTTTTAGATGCTACAAATTCATGGGAAATGATAATTGAAAATTTTGAAGATGTAAAAGAGATTCCAAAATCAGATTTAGAATTAGCAAAGTTTGAAGAAGATGGAAAAACTAAATATAAATTCACTTTACAAATTCCATCTTACTTAGCTTACATTACTTATGGTACAAATAGAGACAAAAGAGAAGAGATTTATAAAGCTTATTGTACAAGAGCGCCCCAAAATGGAAAAATTATTGAAGAGATATTAAAATTAAAAGATGAAAAAGTAAAAATCTTAGGTTTTGATTGTTATGCACAGTACTCTCTATCAACTAAAATGGCTAAAACAGAAGATGAAGTTGTATCTTTCTTAGAAGAGTTAGGTCATAAAGGAAAATCAAAAGCAAAAGAAGAGCTAGAAGAGATAAAACAAATAGCTTTAGAAGATGGGATTTCTAATGATGAATTTAGATCATCGGATATGGCTTACTATTCAGAAAAACTGAAAAAAGCTAAGTATGATTTAGATGAAGAGTATTATAGACCATATTTTGAGCAAGAATCAGTTTTAAATGGTTTCTTTGATTTCTTAAATAAAATATTTGATATTAAATTTGAAAAAGTTGATGCCCCTACTTGGGATGAAAAAGTTAGAGTTTACAATATCAGTTCAAATGGAAAGTTAAGTTCTAGAATCTATTTAGATTTAGAAGCAAGAAAAGATAAAAGAGGTGGTGCTTGGATGAATAATTGGCACTCACATTATACTGACTCAAAAGGTATAACTCATCTTCCTACGGCTTATATTGTATGTAATTTCCCACAATCAACTGAAACTACTCCTTCACTTCTTAGACATTCTGATGTTGTTACACTATTTCATGAAATGGGACATGCCTTACATCATTTATTAAGTGAAGTTACAGAAGCTTATGTAAGTGGAATTTCAGGTGTTGCTTGGGATACGGTTGAATTTCCATCACAATTTTTAGAGTATTTTTCTTATGATAAAGATATTTTAAAACTGTTTGCAAAGCATTATGAAACAAAAGAAGTTTTAGATGATACAGCTATAGAAAGAATAATCAAAGCTAAAAACTTCCAATCATCACTAGCACTAGTAAGACAAGTTGAATTTGCACTGTTTGACTTTAAAGTACATCAAAAGCTATACAAAAGTGAAGAAGAAGTTCAAAATGTATTAGATGAAGTAAGAAAAGAGTTTGCTGCAATTACACCACCTAGATATAATAAATTCCAAAATGGATTTTCTCATATTTTTGCAGGAGGATATGCTGCGGGGTACTATTCTTATAAGTGGGCTGAAGTTTTAAGTGCTGATGCATTTTATATGTTTATAGATTCAGGAAATGTATTCAACAAAGATTTAGCAATTAAATATAAAGATACAATATTAAGCAAGGGTGGTTCAAAAAATATGGATGAATTATTCTTTGATTTTGCGCAAAGACAAGCAAGTGTTGATTCTTTATTAAAAATTGATGGAATTATTAGCTAAAATTTGCCATAATACACTTTAAATTATAATACAAACAAGGATTTTATAACAATGACAAATGCAGAAACAATTTCAAAATTAAATAATGCTTTAAATACTTTAATAAAAGCGTATGAAGAACTTCAAAATGATAATAATGATTTAAAAAATAGAATAAATGAATTAGAAGATGAAGTTTTAGAATTAGAGTCTGCTAAAGAAGATTTAGAACTACAAAAAATGGAATTAGAAAGTAATTTAGAAGAGTTTAATGAAAATAAAGAAAAAGACAATTCAAATATTTCATCAATGCTTGGAAAAATTGAATCTTTATTAAATTCAGATAGTAATTCTAAAAATGATGATGAAGAAAACAAAAAAAATGATGATAAAAATGTAAACTCAAATAATAATCATAATAATTTTGAAAAGAAAAATGAGCATAATAAAGACAATCTCAACAATACCACGAATGATAGAAAAGAAGAGGGTGAAAATACTGCTTTAAACTCTTTTGATAATCTTGGATTAAAAGTTGAAGAACGTAAAGAAAACGAATCCAATGATAATAAGATTGACTTAAATAGAATGGCTTCATTGTTAAATGGATTTAATAATTAAATTGAAAAAAACAAAATGACAATACTATTAAATAAAAATTCTTTGTATAATACTTTTGGAGTTAATGACTTCAACTGCCTAGAAGATGCTGTCAACAAAATGGCACCTTCTATGGTAGAGTACTATTTATCGGACTTAAGCCAATATAGTGAAGATGCTTATTTAAATAAATCTCAAATAGAAAACTCTGTCTACATAGGTGATTATAGTTTATACATAGATTATAGTGATAATGTATATTTAGAGTTAGACAATCAAAAAACAAATCCATACGAAACAGAAAGTTTCTGGTAGAATTGAATCAAAGAATAGTTTGATTTAAGTCTAAATATAATAGTTTGGAAATTATAGTTTCCAAAAGTAAATTAAATATTTAAAGGTACATAGTGAAATATCCATTAGATTGTGAATCCAACTTTAGTGATACTTATTTGTTTTGGCTATCAAGATTTATAAGAAGTAAAATTACAAGTCTTTCTAATCGACAAGTTAAAGATAAAGAAAGATTAGCACAAATTCTACAAGAATTAATTAAAGGCTTTACATCTATTGAAGATTTAAAGATAACGATAAAAGAAGTAAGAAATATTGGAATTAATAGTATTCACGTATATTACATTCCATTAGAAAAACTATATAGATTTATGATAAATTTTGGTGCTAGTTCTATGAAAGAAATTGACGAAGAACTACTAAGTGACTTTTTAGCTACAGAAACTAGTACTTTATCAGATGCGACAAAGAAAAACTATAGAATAGCTTTAGTTACTTTTTTTGCTTATCTGGATAAACAAAATGAAGAAAACAATAATTACGTATATAGATATGGCATCGAACTTAAGAACTGGGGAGGTTTAGCTGGTAAAAGTGGTACAAAACTGCCCTCTTTTATGCAAAAAGATGAAGTACAAAAATTTATACAAGGTATTGATAAATATCCATTTAGTTCAAAAATTGCGGCAAGAAATAGACTTGTTATAAAGACTATTCTTTATACAGGAATAAGAGTTAGCGAAGCTATAAATATAGACTTAAAAGATTTTAATAAAGATGGTGACGCATATATTATTCAAGTTAGAGGAAAAGGTAATAAACCAAGAGTTGTTATGATAAAAGAAAATATTATAAAAAAAGATCTGGAGGAATGGTTTAGTATTAAGTGTTGTGAAAACAATCTTTTATTTTGTAATCAAAAAGGCAAAGCTTTAAGTCAAGCATATATAAGTAGTATTGTAGAAAAAATTTTATTAAGTGTTGGTATTAGAAAAGAAAAAAATGGGGCACACATGTTAAGACATACTTTTGCTACCCTACTTTATCAAAAAAATAAAGATTTAATATTAGTTCAAGAGTCATTAGGTCATGCTGATATTAATACTTCCCGAATTTATACTCATTTTGATAAAGATAAATTAGAAAAGACTACAGATATATTTTAGGCAAAAGATTTTATCTTCTTTTGCCTTTTGAGTATTCTACAATATATTGTGCAATTTCATCTAAATGAATGATATCTTTTACTGCACCTGCTTGAATAGCTTTCATTGGCATTCCAAAAACAACGCATGATTCTTTATTTTGGGCTACTGTATATGCACCATTATCAAACATATTCTTCATAGCAATAGAACCATCATCTCCCATACCTGTCATCATAACAGCCATTGCAGAAGATCCAACATTATTATTTATAGATCTAAAAAGTACATCAACACTTGGTTTATGTTGACTAACTTTTACTGTATCAAGAAGTTTAGTTTTATAATTTGAACCAACTTTTTCTATTGTTAAATGCATATTTCCTGGGGCAAGATAAGCATAACCTCTCTCTAAAATTTCACCATCTTTTGCTTCATGTACATTTACTTCTGAATTATCATTTAATCTATGAGCAAAAGAGTTTGAAAAACCATAAGGAATATGCTGAGTAATTACAATAGGGGGTAAACCACTTGGTAAATTTCTAAATACTTTTAATAAAGATTCAACTCCACCTGTAGATGAACCAATTGCTATTACTTTACTTCCTGGCATTAAAGCTGGTCTTGAAGGAATAACTTCATCAGGATGAACTTTATGATGCACTTCAACTTTTGTACTTTTTATTTGTTTTAGAGGTTTTGGTTTTTTTAAAGTATATCTTTTTAATAAAAAAGTTAAATTTAAAAGAGTATCTTTTATTTTTGCATGAAAAGAATTCATTGACTCTCCTGCTTCAGGCTTTGGTACAAAACCAACTGCACCATCATCAAAAATATCATTCCCTCTTACACTCTCACCTGATACAACAACAGCAGGCATAGGATGCAATCTCATTAAATTTCTAAGAAATGTTACCCCATCCATCTTTGGCATATTAATATCAATAGTAACCAAATCAGGCTCGTATTGTTTGATTTTTTCTCTTGCATCGTAAGCGTCAACAGCTGTTCCCACTACTTCAAACTCATCAATTGAATTTATCATATCTCTAATAATTCTTCTCATTGAAGAAGAATCGTCTATAATTAAAACTGTATACACTTTCACCTACCCTATTTTAGAAAAGATCGATTTCCATTTGAGGCTCTGCTTCCTCATTATCAGAACCAAATAAGTCCACGCCACCAACATATTCTTTGATAACTGGTGCTTTTGTAATTTCTGTTTGTAAAGATTTTTCCTCATTAGCAATTTTACTATCAGTTTCTGATTTTTGAGTAACTTTAATAAATGTCTCAAACTCATTAGCAAGTAAAATTAATCTACCATGCTCACCTCTTGTATGTTCACTTATAAGTTTAAAACCTTCTGATTTACAAAAATCTTTTGCAAACTCAACATTTCTATGTCCTATTGATAGAGAAGACATATTAAGTTGCATTATGTCTGCACCACCTGAGATTTTTGCTACCATGTTGTTTTTTGAACATCCTAGTTTATACATTTCATTTAACATTGCTTCAACAGAATATAGTCCATATTTCATATCATCATTTGTATTGTTTGTAGTTGGTAACAAAAAATGATTCATTGCTTTTATTTTTTTAACTTTATCATAAAACATAATTGCTACACAAGAACCTAAAAGTGTTTTAAATGCAATTTGTTCTATATCACTTCCTACGGCAAATTCACCACCAATTACTGTATGAGTCAATAAACCTTTTGTTTTTTGTGTAAATCTTACTGCAGAAGCTTTTTCAATACTACCATCTTTATGACCTATAACAATCAATTTATTTCCTTCTGTTTTACAAAAATATTTTGTCCAACTCTACTTACATAATTTATTAAATCTTGAGGATTTTCTGAATGTCCTAAATATAAAGTTCCACCTATTTTAAGATGCTTAAAAAGTTTTTTCAAAATCTTATTTTGATCTTCTGCTGAAAAATAAATCAAAACATTTCTACAAAATATCACATCAAATTGATTATTTTGATAAGGATAAGAGTCATCATTTAGATTCATAACCTTAAAAGTAATCATTTTTTTCAATTCATCTTTTACTTTAATTAAAATTTCTTCACCTGCAAGATTTTTTTGAACTCTTCGTTTAAAATATTTCTGTGGTTTAATCCAAGTTGGGAATTCTTTTGAAGATTTTGAAAACCTATAAATTCCATTGGCTGCATACTGCAATACATTTGTATCAATATCTGTTGCTATAATTGAAGCATCTATATATTTACCTAATTCTTCTTTTGCTTCTAAAATTGTCATTGCCATAGAGTATGGTTCTTCTCCTGTAGAAGAAGCAGAACAATACATTTTTATCTTACCACCATTTTTTACAATTTCAGGAAGAACTCTATCTTTTAAATCTAAAAAATGAAAATCTTCTCTAAAAAAATGTGTTTTATTAGTTGTAAAAGAATTTATAAATTCTGTAACATAACTACCATTTTCAACTAAATCTAAAAGATCCATAATATCACCTTGATATTTTGAATCTCTTTTTAATTTATCAATTCGATTAGATATCATAATATCTTTATTGTCAGCTAATGTAATTCCAGTTAAAGAATAAAGAAGCTTTTTAATTCTATTATGAGCATCTTGAGTAGTATATTTTTTCATAAAATTACTTTCTATGAAGCTCTTTTAGCAAAGCTCATATCTTTTTCTCTTTTTATCTGAGCATTAATAATACCAACAACATCTAAAATAAGACCTATACTTCCATCTCCTCTAACTGTAGCAGCACCAATACCTTGTACACTTCTAAAGTTTTTATCTAATGGCTTAACAACTACTTGATGTTGATTTAAGAACTCATCAATTGATAATGCAACTTTTGTATTACTTGATTTAACAACAATTAGCATTCCATCTTCAAGTTTGTCAAAGCTTTTCTCTATACCAAATAGATCATGAAGTCTTACTACAGGAATAAATTCTTCTCTTAACATTAATAAATCTTGTGTACCATCACCAATTTTTTTAATCATTTCTGAACTTGGTTGTAATGATTCAACAATTGAACTTAAAGGTAAAATATATTTTTTATCTCCAACTGCAATATCTAATCCATCAAGAATAGCAAGTGTAAGAGGTAACATGATTGTAATCGTAGTACCTACTCCAACATTTGTATCTAATTCAATGGCTCCACCTAATTTATGGATATTAGTTCTTACAACATCCATTCCTACACCTCTTCCAGAAATATCAGTAATTTGATCTGCTGTTGAAACTCCGGCACCAAATACAAGCATAGCTTTTTCTTTATCACTCATAGTATTAAATTGATTCTCATCAATTTGTCCATTATCTAAAGCTTTTTGAGCAACTTTTTGAGCATTAATTCCTCTACCATCATCATCAATAGTAATAATCATTTGCCCATTTGCTTGTTCAGCTGAAATAGTAATAGAACCTACTTCTGACTTACCAGCTTCTACTCTTTCTTCTGTAGTTTCTAATCCATGATCAAGTGAGTTTCTAATAATGTGCATTAAAGGATCAGTTAATCCCTCAATCATTGCTTTATCAATCTCAACATTATCACCATAGTGAATAAACTCTACTTTTTTACCAAGTTTTCTTGAAATATCTCTCACAACTTTAGGGAACTTTGAATAAATTGATTCCATTGGAACCATTCTGATACTCATAATTGAATCTTGCATATCTCTAATATGTCTTTCAAGTAGTTCTAATCTCTCAAGTACCGCATTTCTTGTTTTTGCAGCTTCTATAGTAGTAGCAAATTGAGTTAACATAGCATTAGTAATTACTAAATCCCCCACATTATTCATAAGTAAATCAATTTTATCAAGATTTACTCTAATATTACTACTTGCTGCTGCTTTTTTTGTACCTTCTTTTTGTTCTCTTGGTTTTCTTACTGCTTTTTTATCTTCTACACTTGCTTGAGCTTGTGTATTTGACTTACTTTGTTCAGTTTTTTCTTCTTTTGAAGGAACAGAAGATTCTTCTTTTTTTACTTCTTCAATAACATTGCTTGTTTCCATAACAGCATCAGGAGTAATGGAAGGAACATCATCAAAGAAACCAAAGTTTTCTCTATCATCATCTGTGTCAACCATGTCATCATCTGAATCATTTATACTTTGAGCTAATTCTTCTAAATCATCATCAAAGAAACCATAATTTTTATGTTCCTCGTCGATTGAATCATCCTCGAAAATACCATAAGCATTACTATTTCTTTGGTCATTTAAATCATCATCAAAAAACCCAATATTGTCATTATCAATTTCTATATGATCTACAGATTTAATCTCTTTTTCTGGTTCAGGAGTAACTATTTTTGCTTCAACTTTCGGCTCTTCCTTAGTAACAGGAGTATTTCCACTAGAGTATGCTCTAATTTCTTCTAAAAGAGCAGCTGTCATTTCTTCAAATGTTTCTCTATTTAAATCCTCAGCAACTTCTAAATCAAGAATCTCTCTCATTACGTCTAAACCATCAATAAGAGTACTTGCCATTTCTGGAATAAATTCTATTTCGTGATTCCTTAATTTATCCATCATGTTTTCAACATCATGAGTAAATTCAGCAAACATAGTCAATTCTACAGATGCACCACTACCTTTAAGTGTATGTACATCTCTAAATAATTGACCCATTTCATCATCAGTTAATGTTCCATTATTTTCAGCTTCTAATAATACATTATCAGCAGATTCAAAAAGCTCTTCAGCTTCTTCTAGAAACATTTCTCTGTATTTAGAAATATCAAATGACATGGCAACCCCTTTTTATTATCTACTTAAAACTATATTAACAGCTTTTAGTAATTGATCTGGAACAAAAGGTTTAACAATCCAACCAGTAGCACCAGCTGCTTTACCTTTTGCTTTCATTTCATCGCTTCTTTCAGTTGTAAGAACTAAAATAGGCTTTTTTGAATATTGTGGAAGTTTTCTTAATTCACCTATTAGCGTTAATCCATCCATATTTGGCATGTTAACATCTGTTATGATCAAATCAAACTCTTCAGCCTTAGCTTTAGCCAAACCATCGACACCGTCAACACCTTCTGTTACATCAGTGTATCCACCTTCATTTAATGCGTAGTTCAGCATATCTCTTAGCATAGTAGAATCATCTACAATTAAAAGCTTAGCCATTATAAAACCCCTTAGTTTTTTAAAAAAATTATTTTTACTATACTATCGTAAGAATTATTAATGTAAGTTTATAATTATAAATAATTCTTAGTATATTACATTTGAATAGCAAACTTTAGAATATATTGCTATTGCATAGTTGTTTATTATATCATAAAAGTTATAAATAATAAACATTATGTGTTACTTTTTATTACTATAGAGGTAAGGTTTAAAATTATTTATTGTTTAAAGAGTTAAATAAAAAGACCTAAGTCTTTTTATTTTGTTTTTATAGAGAAGCTGAAGATAATTCTATTCTATCTTTCTTTACATTTAATACTTTGATTTCTACATTATCTCCTACTGAGAAAACATCAGAAACATTGTTTACTCTTTTTTTAGAGATTTTTGAAATATGTAATAATCCTTCACCACCTTTTGGTAAAGATACAAAAGCACCAAAGTCTACTATTCTTTCAACTTTTCCAGTTAAAATATCTTCTGGTTTATATAAATCTTCAAAATTTACACTTTTTGGTTCTTTTCTTGAAGTTGCGTTATTTGAAATTGTTTTAATATGTTCACAAGCATCTAAAACATTTTGTTTAGACTCTCCACTTACTTTTACATTACCTGAATTTCTATCTAAATCAATAGCAACTGAGAACTTCTCAATTATTTCTTTAATAGTAGCACCAGCTTTTCCAATTACAACCATCATTTTACTTGGATCAATTGCAAACTGTTCAACTAAAGGTAAAGCTTCACTTGGAACAATCTCTTGGGCTGCTTCTTCCATAATTCCTAAGATGTGTTCTCTACCCTCTTTTGCTTGAAGTAAAGCTTCTTTTAATACAGAAAGCTCAATTCCTCCAAGTTTAATATCCATTTGTAAAGCTGTAATTCCATCTTTAGTTCCTGCAACTTTAAAGTCCATATCTCCATCATGATCTTCAAGTCCCATAATATCTGTAAGAACAGAATATTCATTACCTTCTACAACCATACCCATAGCAACACCTGCAACTAAACCAGATATAGGAACACCTGCTGCTTTAAGAGCCAATGAACCACCACAAACTGTAGCCATTGAAGAAGAACCATTCGATTCTAAAATTTCTGATACAAGTCTTACTGTTTCTGTATAATCTTTATCAATAGTAGCTTCAAGCGCTTTTTTCCCTAAGTTACCATGTCCTAATTCTCTTCTACCTACACCAAACATAGGTTTCGCTTCACCTACAGAGAAACCTGGAAAATTATAGTGAACCATGAAGTTTTCCATTGATGTTGATTTATCTGTTAAAACTTCATACATTTGCCCATCTTTTAAACCTGCAATTGTTCCTACAACTAAAGCTTGTGTTTCACCTCTTGTAAATAAACAAGAAGAATGTGCTGAAGGTAAAATATTTGTATCAATTGATATAGGTCTTACATCTTTAAGACCTCTACCATCTGCTCTTACTTTTTCTTTTACAATCATATCTCTTACTAATTCTCTTTTTACAATTGAAACTGCTTCATAAATTATACTATACTCAATCTCTTTTGAAACACAATTTTCATCTTGTGCAATAAGTTTAGCTACATCTTTAAGTTCTGTTGCTCTTTCACTTTTTGCCAGTTTTTTAATAGCTTCTTTAATATTTGAACTATAGTTATCTCTTACATAATTAATAACTTCTTCATCAATACTAAACTCTACTAATTCTACTTCTTTCATTGGAGCACACACACTTTCAAAACCTTCTTCATAAGTAGTATTTGATTCATATAGTGCTTTTTGTGCAACACCAATTGCTTCTACTAATTGTGCTTCATCCATTTCATTTGCATTATGAACTTTTGTAAAAGCTTCAATATCAACTTCTACTAATTCTGATGAAGAAATTGATTTCATTTCAATCATTAATAATTCATCTTTAGAACCAGCTACATATAAATCTAATGTAGATTCCTCTAATTGTGTAGAAGTAGGGTTAATTACATATTCCCCTTCAATTCTACCAACCCTTACACCACATACAGATTTTTTTATAGGAAGATTAGAAGTATATAAAGCAGCATTAGCAGCATTTAAAGCTAACATTTGTAAATCAACATCTTTATCAGCACTTAAAACCATCACAGTAATTGTAGTAGGATAAACATAACCTTTTGGGAATAATGGTCTTAAACTTCTATCAATTACTCTTGATGTTAAAGTTTCAAATTCACTTGGTTTTGCTTCTCTTTTAATAAAACCACCAGGTAATTTTGCAGCTGCATAAGTTTTTTCAACATATTGTACAGTTAATGGAGTGAAATCCTCATCTACTGGGTTATCAAACTCACTAACTACTGTAGCTAAAACCACAGCTTTCCCTAATTTTGCTAATACAGAGCCATTTGCCTGCTTAGCAACCTTTCCAAATTCAAAAATTTCTTCTTTTTCATTTAATACAAATTCACAAACTGTTGACATACTTACTTATCCTTTTTTATTTTTTCTAAATCTTCAAACTTTACATCTTCTAAACTGTCATAATAAAAATCAATTGATATAAAATGATCTAGTTTTTTAACATAATACAAATCGTCTGCAATAGATTCAATTGTTTGAATACTTGCAGTTGGCAATATAGGTGTTGCTACTGAAATAGATTTTGCACCTAAATTAATTGCTGTTTTTATACAAGCCATCATAGTAAGACCTGTATTTATTCCTTCATCAACGATTAAAACATTTTTATATTCTAATGTAGCTATTTGATTACCATGTCTTAATCTATTGACTTTATTTAACACTACGTTTTCATAAACCTGTTTTGATTTAGCATAGATATAGTCTAAACTAATATCAAAACATTTTACTAATTCTTCATGAATAACAACTTCTTCATGTTCAGTTACAATAGCGACTTCACACTCATCATTTGAAGGTGCATCAATTTTTTCACTAATCATTATATCAAGTTTAGCATTTAATGTATCTGCAATAATCTTTGCAATTTCATAACCACTACAAGAACTAGATATAACAGTCCAGTTTTCAAGTTTCATTTTATCTATGGGCATCACATCAAGTAATCTATAAGCTGCTACTTCTCTATTTTTAAAATAGATATTACTTTCAGGATTCATTTCTATCCTTAAAGTTATATTTCTGCTTAATCCCACCAAGAGGTTTTAGTTCAAGATTTAAATATAAAATATTTTGATTAATTCCTTCTGTATTAGTACTTGTTGAAGGAACAACTTCTTTTTCAAATTTTAAACCTAATGCCCAACATCTATCAAAAATATCAAATCCAATACCTTGCTTATTTCTTACTTCATCTTTTAAGTTGTAATTTTCATAATATGAAATTCTATAATCATTTGAAATATCATAAGAAGTTTTAATTCTATATGATTCTAACTCTTCTTTATTTGAATTAAGTGTTTCTTTTGATTTATAATAACCTAAAGATAACTTGAAATTCTCATAATTATAAGTAAAACTTGAAGTATTTTCTGTAAAATGTTTATCTTCAACATTATAAATTATTTTATTTGTAATTGTTCCATAAGAATAGTTATATTTAACAAAGTTTTCTAAATCCATAAACTTAGCATTATCACTTTCATCATATAAAATTGACTGTGATACTTTATGATTTATAATTTGCTTAAAATTATTTTTTGAATATAAAGATTGATTCAATTGTAATTTAATATTCTTTTTCCCTTGAACTATAGGAAAAGGTTCTAAAGCATTATACTTAGAATCACCCTTTTCTACTGTAATATTATATAAATCTCCATCTTTTTGCATATTTTTTGGATATGAATATTTTGCACTTAAATTAATAGTATGCAAATAATCTTTATAAGGTTTAATTAAATCTGTACCTAGAGTAATAGATGATTCATTTTGAACTAAAGTACCGTCATCAAAAGAAGTTGCATTAGAGTTTGAATATTGATATCTACTAATTACACTTTTATTTTCTAAATTAATATATAAAAAATCATCTAAAAAATATTTAGTATAACTAATTGGCAAACTCATTTCATAAATAGTTGCATTTAAACCTTTTTGTCTTTCATAGTTTATTGCTTTAGCATCTATTGAATAAATTAAGTTTTTAAGTCCTAAATCTTTATTATATGAATGTAACTGTACTTGTGGTAATTCTTGTAATGTTGTATCATTTGAATCTAAATCTGTATCAATATAGTACCTTGCATACAAACCACCATAATACTCCGGTGTATTATAAAAATAGTTTAATTTTGACTCAACTTTTTTCTCTGTAGATATAATATTTTCTTCATCTTCAACTGTTTTGTATTCAATATCATTTAACCAATTAATTGATGCATATAAACCATCTTGATGAGAGTTTTTTTCAGAAAAAAGTTTTGTTCTTTCATAATCAATACTCCAACCATAATGTTTTTCATTTTTTAAATCAAATTTTTTTCTATACTCATCTTTTTCTTCAAAATAACCAGTTTTTAATTTTAATAAAGAATAAGGAGAATCAGCCAATCTATAATATGCATAAAGCCCTGATCCCCTTTTTGTTCTAATTTGTGGTATTAATTCAATATCATAATTTTTTGCAGGAGCAAAATATATAGGTTGAGAATAAAAACCTCCATCATTTTTTGAGTAACCAATAGTTGGTATTAAAAGACCTGATCTTCTTGTTTTATCTGTAGGAAACCCTAAATAAGGTGTATAAAATACTGGAACATCTTTTATATATAATCTTGTATTATATGCATGTAACCATTTATCTTCTGTATCAAAAGAAGCAGATGATACTTTTATACTCCAAACAGGATCTATACAATCACATGAAGAGATAATAGAATCTTCTAATTCAATTTCAGTTTTATTTTTTTTAGAAGATTTTGAATTAATCCATAAATTACTTTGTTTTTCCATAAGTAAAACAGGTGATTGATTGTATGTATCATCATTAATATCTAAAAAAGCATAATCACTTTGTGTTTGGATATTGTTATCTTTTAAAATTAATACATTATTAAATAATTCAAAAGTTTCTTTTTCTTTATCATAAATAATTTTATCAGCTGTTATATAATAACTTTTTGAAAAAACTACTACATCACCATTTGCAATAACAGTACTATTTTTTGTATCAATATTTTTTGCAAGAAGCTGGAACTTTTCATTATTTAGTTCCTTTGAATAAGAAAATACTGATAATAATATTAATGGGGCTACTACACTTCTAAGCATTTACAACCAACGTCTTACCAGTAAAATCATGAAAAGTTCTTTTTCCATCATTAAAGAATGCAAATATAAAACCTATATAAACAAACCATTCAGAGAAAACTCTACCAACAGCTCTAAGAAATGAAGAAAATATTGAAACTCTTCCTAAACTCTTATAATCAATAATTCTAATTTTAGTAATTATTTTACCAATTGTAGCACCATAATACCAAACAAAAAAAGTATGATATATAACTTTTAACATAATCAGTGGACCTACAATCTCTACTTTCATTAAATAAACCATTGATTCCATACTATTGCCTGCATTAATTATCTTATCCCAAAACATAGCAATAATTAAAAAAGTAACAAGCAAATCATCAATTATAAAAGCCATTGCTCTTGAACTAAGTGTTGCTAATTGAAGATCATTTGAACTATTTTCTTGCATTATTTAATCTCTATTTTAATGCTTGATATGCAATATCTGATCTACATTTTTTACCAGCAAAGTGAACTTGCCCACATAAATCATAAGCTCTATCTCTTGCTTCTTTTATCGTCTTACCAAAACCTACACAAACTAATACTCTACCACCTGTAGCCATTAATTTGCCATCTTCATTAGAAACACCTGCATAAGAAATATGAGAATTAGTTTTTAAGTCTTCATCAATTATTTCATCTACAATTATTTCAGCAGGTTTAGAAGAAGAGTAAGGATAATTTTCACTAGCAATTACAACTCCTACTCCAAATTCATTTTTGATTTTAATATCTAATTTATCTAACTGTTTAGTTGCACCTTTATAAAATAATTCTGACACTGGCGTTTCAAGTAATGGCATTAGAATCTCACATTCTGGATCTCCAAATCTTACATTATATTCTAAAATAATTGGTTCACCTTTTACAACCATAACACCTATAAATAATACACCTTCAAAAGGAGCACCTTCTTGTTTCATACCCTCAAGTGTTGGTTTTATAACTCTTTCTTCTACTTTTTTATAAATATCATCATTTACTAAAGGAGTTGGTGCATAAGCACCCATACCACCTGTATTTGGTCCTGTATCACCGTCACCTATTCTTTTGTGATCTTGTGCGGCAGGAAGTACTTTATAGTTATCTCCATCACAAATAGCAAAAATAGATAATTCATAACCATCTAAAAACTCTTCTACTACGATAGAAGTACCTGCATCACCGAAAGATGAACCAGATAACATATCACTTGCAGCTTCTTTTGCTTCTTGTTTTGTTTGTGCAATAATTACACCTTTACCAGCACATAAACCATCTGCTTTAACAACAATCGGTTCATTCATAGTATCAATAAAATTATGAGCTTCTTCTTCAGAAGTTGTTTCAATAAACGCTGCTGTTGGTATGTTGTACTTTTTAAGTATATTTTTCATATAAACTTTTGAACCTTCAAGTTGAGCTGCTGCTGCACTTGGTCCAAAAATTGTTAAATCATTGCTTTTAAATATATCAACAACACCATCTACTAATGGAGCCTCTGGTCCTACAATTGTTAAATCAATAGAATTATCTTTTGCCCATAGTGCTAATTCATTATAATCTTTAATATTAATATTTGTACCTAATTGCGAAGTTGCACCATTTCCTGGCATGAAAAATAAATTATGAGCATTTTCATTATATATTGCTAATCCAATAGAGTATTCTCTACCACCACTTCCTAGTATCAATATATTCACGATAATTCCTTGTATTATTAGTTTTTTAAGTTATGTTAAGTTATCCAAACAGCCGTTAACCATCAAATGGCCCACAAAAGCCAATAACTGCACGTAAGAATTGTACTTTAGGAGCAAAAATACCAAATGGTAAATTGCTGCACACCATACGATTACGATTACATACAAAAACACAGTATCGGACCCTCAACGATGGAAATCCCGAACTGTTTAGATATTCTTTATTTTATCAAAACTTATTAAATTTGAGTTTAAACTTATAGAGTTAAAGCTACTTTTATGCACTCTTCTACAGAAGTTTTAGAACTTAAATGTGTTTTTATATCAAAAGGCAAGTATTTTAATGTAGTTTTACCAATAGCAACTGCTTTAAAACTTTCATCCCATTTGAAATTTTTAAAAAAACATTGTACACTAGATGGAGAGGTAAAAATAATTACACTGTTTTTTTCAAGTTCCATATCTATTTTATTACAGTATGTTCTATAAACTACAATATCATCAATATCAATATTATTGCTTTTAAGAATTTCAACTAAATTTGAAACTGTTTTTTCTGCTTTTAAATACAAAGTTCTTTTATTTTTTAAAAGAGGTATTAATTCTTTGGCAAAATCATTTCCATGACCTGAATTTCCAACAAATTTTAATTTTCCATTATATTTTTCTAATATTTTTGCTGTCTTTGAAGCTATAACATAAGATGGAATATCTTTCCATTTAGAACAGCTATTTTCAAGAGCATAAATTGCATTTTTTGATGTAAAAACTAATGCATCATATTTAGTAAAATCAATTTCTTTTTTTAGATACTCAATCTTAAATACTTCAATATTTTCAACATTATCATATTTAAGATTATTAAGTAAATATATTTTTCTTTGCAAAATTAAACTCTACATTTTAAACGTTAATTATTCTCTTCTAAATACTCTTCATCACCAATTTTATCATTTTTACCTCTTGCGATTAAATGAATAGGTGTACCTTCAAAATTAAAGTTATCTCTTAAAAAATTAATTAAATATCTTTTATAAGAGAAATGAAGCATTCTTGGTTTATTCATAACTAATGCAACTTTTGGAGGTTGTGCACTAAACTGTGTTGCATAATAAATTCTCAAATAATTACCAGCAGGACTTGGAAGAGCATGTCTAATAACTGCTTGCTCAATTACTCTATTTAAAGCAGATGTTGGGATTCTTCTAGTATAGTTTTCATGTACTTCAATAATTTTATCTTTTAATCTTTCAACCGATCTACCTGTTTTAGCAGAAATTGCGATAATTGGAGCATATTCTAAAAATCTAAATCTTCTTCTAACTTCTGATTCAAGTTTTTGGAAGGTATCCATATTTTCATCCCATTTATTTAATACAATAATCGTTCCTAAACCATATTGATCAACTAAACCTGCAATTTTTTCATCTAAATCACTAAAAACATCTGAAGCATCAAGTACAACTAAAGCAACATTTGCTTTTTCTAGCATATCTTTAGTTCTCATTAAAGCAAATTTTTCAATACCTTCAATTTTACCTCTTCTTCTAAGACCAGCGGTATCAACAAAAGTAATATTTTTATCTTTATATTCAAAAGATTCATCAACTGGGTCAATAGTAGTTCCAGCTATTTCAGATACAACTGATCGCTCTTCTCCAATTATTGCATTTAAAGTAGATGATTTACCTACATTTACTCTACCAATAATAGCTACTTTGATATTTTTCTCATCAACTTCTTCTCTTTTAGCTTTCTCTAAAGAGTCTTCACTTTTCAATGCTTCTTCAAGTTTATTTTGTTCTTCTTCTGTAAGTTCTGGTTCAATTGTTTCAGGAAGATGATTATAAATCCATTCAAACAAAGATTTAGTACCTCTATTATGAGATACAGAAATTCCAAATAAGTTTTCATCTGAAATTCCAAACTCAAAAAATTCCCATAATCTTTCATTTTCTTTGTCATTATCAATTTTATTTACAACTAAAGCTAATTCCTTACCTAATGCTTGAAGCTCATAAAATAATTCTTTATCTTTATCATCAGGTATTTTCTTACCATCAACCATAAAAAGTATTATATCAGCCTCTTTTGCAGTTTCAATAGCTTTTCTTTTTACATTAGAAAATATCGCATCATTAGTTTCATCAATACCACCAGTGTCTAGCATCATTGCAGATCTATCAAAAATCTCGATTTCATGTTTTCTAATATCTCTTGTAGTTCCTGCCAAATCCGATACAATAGCAATTCTTTGCTTTGCAATTCTATTAAAAAGTGAAGATTTACCTACATTTGGTTGACCAATTAATGCAATTTTTTTTAGTTCAGTATTCATTTTTATGAACTCCTATAATTTTAAATAAATAAAAAAAGGTATTAGCTATAGCTAATACCTCTTTTTTTTGTTGAAAAAAAGGATTAGTATAATCCAAATTTTCCTTCTTCTTTAGTTCTGTAAAGTACTCTCATGTTATCATCTTTATCATAGAATACTTTAAATTGAGCATCTGAACTTTTTAAGTCAGCTAATGCTTCTTCAATATCTATTGGTTTGTATGAAGTTAATCTAACAGGAGTAATCTCTTCTTCAAATTTTTCTAATTCATTAGCAATTTGATCTTCTATTACTTGTGATTCTACTTCAGTTAGTTTTGTAGCTTTATGTCCAGTGATTTTATCATGGTGTCTTCTTAAAACTTTCGAAACTCTATCTACTGCAATATCAATTGCAGAATATAAATCTTTATCTTTTTGTTTTACAACAATAGTATCTAAATGTGCTACATTTAATGTAAATTCAAAAGAAAATGCTTTTTTACCATGTTTTTCTTCTTGAGAAATAATCGAATTAACAGAAATAATATCTAAGTTATATTTTTTGAATATTTCTACAGAGCTATTAATATAATCTTTTATTGGCTCAGTTAAATCTATGTGTCTTCCTACAATACTTGTATTCATAACAAACTCCTTAATAATAATTTATTTATTCTAACATAAATAAAATAAAAAAAGAGTCTGTTAAAATTAAGCTATACAATAAAAATATTGGCTTATACTAAAATTTCTCTATTTCCTTTAGTATTTGCCTCTGAAAGTACACCTGTTTGCTCTAATTGCTCTACAATTGTAGCTGCTCTGTTATATCCAATTCTAAGTTTTCTTTGAATATATGAAATTGAAGTTTTTCTATCACTTAAAACAACTTGTTTAGCATCTTCATATAATTCATCTAAGTCTCCAAGTTCTGCATCTGATGATGTAGCACCTAAACTAGAAGAGTTTGAATCTTTAATAAAATTCATATCATATTCAACTTCTCTTTGGGCTTTTAAAAACTCAACAACTTCTTCAATTTCTTCCTCTTTTGACCAAGGAGCATGAATCCTTACAAGACCTGAAGTTCCAGGAGGGGTAAATAACATATCTCCTCTACCAAGAAGAGACTCAGCACCCATAGAATCAAGAATTATTTTAGAATCTACTTTTTGACCAACTTTATATGATAATCTACTAGGTAAATTTGCTTTAATAAGACCTGTTACAACATCAACAGATGGTCTTTGAGTAGCAACAATGAGGTGAATTCCTGCAGCTCTTGCCATTTGTGCAAGTCTTGCTATTGAATACTCAACATCTTTACCACTTGTCATCATAAGATCAGCTAACTCATCAATAACAACGACAATATATGGCATTTTTTCATGTCCATGTTTTGCAGCTTTTTCATTAAAGTTTTCAATATTTTTAGTTTTAGTTTGAGACATTAAAGTATATCTTCGCTCCATCTCACTTACCATATTTGATAAGGCATTTATTGCATCACCTGCTTTTGTAATAACAGGAGTCAAAAGATGAGGAATATCATTATACATAGAAAATTCTAGCATCTTTGGATCAATCATAACAAGCTTTAAACTATCTGGTGAGTTTTTATATAATAAAGATAATATCATAGAATTAATACCAACTGATTTACCAGAACCTGTAGTTCCTGCAATAAGTAAATGTGGTAATTTTTTTAAATCAGTTACAAATGGTTTTCCAACTATATCTTTACCTAAAATCATTGTTAAAGGTGATTTTGCATTTTGGAAAAGTTCACTATCTAACATATCTCTTAAATAAATAATTTGACTATCTTCATTTGGAACTTCAATTCCTACTACATCTTTCCCTGGAATTGGAGCTTGAATTCTAATAGTCTGTGCTTTTAGAGCCATTGCTAAATCATCTTGAAGATTTAGAATTTTTGAAACTTTTACATTTGGAGCTGGTTTAAATTCAAAAGTAGTTACAACTGGTCCCGTATAAGTTCTAACAACATCTCCTTCAATTTTAAACATTGAAAGCTTATCTAATAGATCACAAATTTTTTGATCAATTACGCTTTCAGAAACTTTTGATTTATTATCTTTTGGTGCTTTTTGAAAAAACTTTGTTGGAGGTAACTTAAAATCTTTAGGTTTTTCTGTTTGCCCTAGTTCAATATCATCAAGAAGCTTTTTATTTTCTTCAAGTTCATCAACTATTACGCCATGAGATTCAACTGCAACTTCTTCAATAACAGGTGGTTCTTCTATATTAGTATTATTTTGAGTTTCTACATTATCAACTTGTGCATTTAAAGTTTCATCTTTTACTTCTTCAATAACTTCATACATATCAGGTTTTACAGCAAAATCATTTGTATTAAAATCATTTTGTTTTACTTCTTTTTCTAAAGTAATTTCAGCAACATTACCTGTTTCTTTAACTCTTACTTTTTGTTCTTTTCTTTTTGTTCTTCTTTTATTTTCAATTTTTTTTGCTTCATTTTGAGAACTTCTTAATTTAAGTCTTTGTTTTATGTTTTTAACTTTTTGAAAATCCATTTCACTATTTTCAAAAGCAACCATAAATGAAATAACATATCCTACAAGTACAAAAATAAATAGCCCTGCTCTACCAATAAAAGGACTTAATGATTCTATTAGTATATTTCCTATTTTACCACTAAATTCTCCTTCAACAAGTAAGGCTTGTAGTGTCAAAGAAACAAAAAGTATAAGTAATACAACTGAAAGATTTACAATAAAATCTTTTACATCAAAATCTTTTTTGAAATTAACAACATACAAAGTATAAATAAATAAAAATAGATATATGTATGATAAAAAACCAAAATATTCTAATGAATACTTTGCAAAAGTAGATCCAAATTCACCTACTATTTCTTTACTACTAAAAAAAGTAGCATATTCAAAATATACTAAGATAAATAATACAATTAGTGAAATAATTTTTTTAGCTATTTTATATCCCTTATTTTAATAATTTTGCTATTCTTCCTTGTAATTTTAACCATGTTCTATGGTCCATTAAAGGAAATCCAGCCCATGACTTTTTAGGCTCAGTAATTGTTTTAGTAACTCCACCACGTGCAGCAATCGTTGTAAATGGTGCAATTTCTAAGTGTCCTGATGTACCACTTTGACCACCCATTACAACATAGTTACCTAAAGTAGTAGAACCTGATAAACCAACTTGAGAAACAAGAATAGAACCCATTCCAATCTTACAATTATGTGCAATATGAACTAAATTATCAATTCTTACTCCGTCTTCAATTATAGTTGATTTAAATACTGCTCTGTCAATAGTACAATTTGCACCAATTTCTACATCATTTCCAATTTCTACATTTCCATTTTGATAGATTTTAATATATTTTCCATCTTTAGTATTAGCAAAACCAAAACCATCACTACCTATAATAGTTCCAGCGTGTATAATACAATCATTTCCTATTTTACAATCTCTATAAACAACTGCATTAGGATATAAAACTGTATTATCTCCTACAATAACATTATCACCAATAAAAACTCCTGCCATAATAGTACAGTTTTTACCAATAGATGAATTTTTACCAATATAAACATTTGGCATTACTTTTGTTCCATCACCAATTTTAGGTTTTTCTCCATCTATTTCTATAATATTAGGTGCAAAAAGTTTACTAATTTTTGCCAATGCTAAATAAGGCTCTTCACAAATTAAAGCTATTGTACCATCTGGTACACTTGAAGCATGCTCTTCTTTTACTAATACTACTGAGGCTTTTGTATTTTCTAAATCATTTATATATTTTTTATTTTCTAAGAAAGTTAATTCATTTTTATTTGAGTCTTTAAGAGTATTTAATCCAGATATTTCAATCTTACTGTCACACTCTAACTCTAAGGTTTTCGCTATTTTTTGTAATGTCATAAGTATCCTTATAGAGTTATATAGTAAAAAAGATAAGAGAATATTCTCTTATCTTTCCATTGCTACAATACCACTTCTTACTACTTCAAGTGGATTAAATTTTTGCATAATTTTAATAAAATTCATGATTCTTGAACTAGAATCAGTAGCTGATACAATAATAGCTTCACTAGTTACATTTTGAATAGAACCATGATAAGCTCTTGCTATTACATCAATATCTGATAAATTATTATCTAATGAAAACTTCATAATTACAGTATCTTTTTCAACAACATTTCTATGTTCGTTTACTTTTAAAACAGGTATCAACTTATTTAATTGTTTTACAATTTGATCAATTACTCTTTTATCACCTGTTGTTACAATTGTCATTCTTGAGTATTCACTTCCTTCTATAGGGGCAACAGTTAAAGAATCTATATTATAACCTCTTGCAGAGAATAGTCCAACAATTCTAGATAAAACACTGTTTTCATTCATAACAATAACAGAGATAACCTGTCTGATTTCTTCTGTATCGTAATAGTGATTATCTTTAAACATTATTTTGCTCCTTCTATTAATGTCATTTCATTTAAAGCATGACCATTTGGTACCATAGGCAATACTTCCTCATCTCTTGCAACAATTACTTCAATCATTGCAGGTTTACCCTTTTCAACTGCATCATTTAATGCTGCATCGAACTCTTCTTTAGTTGTAACTCTATATCCAAGTCCTCCAAATGCTTCAATTAATTTTGGAAAATCAGGCTGTGCAGATAAATCTGTTTCAGAAAGTCTATTATCATAGAACATTGTTTGCCATTGTCTTACCATACCTAAATAATTGTTATTTAAAATGATATTAATTACTGGTAATTCATACTCTACACAAGTCATTAATTCTTGAATATTCATTAAAATTGAACCATCACCTGTAAAGTTAACAGAAACTTTATCTGTTCCTTTCATAGCTCTTGCAACACCTAAAGCTGCAGGAAGTCCAAATCCCATAGTTCCTAATCCACCAGATGTAATCCATTGTCTTGGATATGCAAAAGGATAAAACTGTGCTGTCCACATTTGATGTTGTCCAACGTCTGTTGAAACAACAGCTCTTTCACCTAATAATTGCCCTACTCTTTCAATTGGCCATTGTGGCTTAATAACCTCATTAGAATCATTATATCTTAAAGGTTCTTTTTCTCTATAATCAGTTAATAATTCAACCCAATTAGAATAATCATTAAAATCAGCTTCGTTTGCTGCTTCAATCATAGCTTCTACAGTAAGTTTTAAATCTCCTACAATTGGATAATCAGGTGTAACTAATTTTCCAATACTTGTTGGATCAATATCAACATGAATTACTTTTGCTTTTGAAGCAAATTCATCAAGTCTTCCAGTTACCCTATCATCAAATCTTGCACCTAAAGAAATCAAAAGATCTGTTTCATAAGCAGCCATATTAGCTGCAAACTCACCATGCATACCAAGCATACCAAAGAATAATGGATTATCGTGACCCATTACACCTCTAGCCATTAGTGTTTCAACAGCAGGTATATTTGCTTTTTTAGCAAACTCTCTGATTTCATATCCACAGTTAGATAAAACAGCACCTCCACCAATATATAATAATGGTTTTTTTGCTTTAGATATTGCATCCATTGCTTTTTTCAACTGTCTTTTATTGTAGTTGACAGTTGGCTTATAAGTTGGCAAATGAAGTTTAGCTGGATATTTAAAACTTGATATCTCAGCTGTAATATCTTTTGGAATATCAATATGTACAGGACCTGGTCTTCCTGTACTTGCGATATGAAATGCCTCATTAATAATTCTTGGTAAATCATCAATATTATTTACTAAATAATTATGCTTTGTACATGGTCTTGAAATACCAACAGCGTCTATTTCTTGAAATCCATCAGTTCCAATAATAGTAGTAGGAACTTGCCCTGAAATAACAACCAAAGGAATAGAATCCATATAAGCATCTGCTAAACCAGTAACTGCATTTGTAAAACCTGGCCCTGATGTAACAATAGCAACACCAACTTTTCCAGTTGATCTTGCATAACCTTGTGCAGCTATGATAGATGCTTGTTCATGTCTATTTAAAATGTGTTGAAAATAATTTTGTTTGTATATTTCATCGTAGACGTTCATAATAGCGCCTCCAGGGTATCCAAATACTACTTCAACCCCTTCTTGATGTAATGATTCTACAACCATTTGTGCGCCCGTCATTTTCATAATAATTCTCCGTTTTAAAATAAGTGGATATTATATAGAAAATTATATTAATTAACCTTTAGATATAAAAACCTAAATTATTTGTTTTATCATTTTTTTAGTTAAGTTTAAATATAATTTAAGAATTAGATAAATAGTAAGGAGTGATTATGGATGTAAATAATATTAATAACAATATAAATACCCTTAATAATACCCCTACCTCCCTTCAAAGTGGGAGAACCCACCAAAGTGAAAAGATTGAAAATGTAGAAAATGCATCTTTAGTATTATCTGTAAATCAATATAATCAAAAAAGAGATGAGTTATCATTAAATATTCAATCAATAAATGAAGGTCTTGCTATTAGCAAAATTTCTGAAAATGCTTTAAATAAACAAAATGAATTTCTTTCAAATATTCAAGATAATTTACAAAAAGTAGAGAACTATGAATATGAAGCAAGAGATAAAAATGATATAAAACAAGAAATAAATGAAGATTTAAAAAACTTCAATCAAATTGCTTATGAAACAAAATTTAATAATAAAACTTTATTAAATCAAGAATTAAATGATGAATCAACTAATATTGAAATAAATACAAGTAACAACAATTTTTCTATAGAAAAACCAAATACGCCACAAATAGCAAATGATATTTTTGGAGAATTGAATGAAGCAAATCTAAATAACCCTGAAGATTTACAAAGAGTTTCAAAACAAGTTGAAGAAGCCTCAAGACAATTACAAAGTATTACTTCTGAATTTACTGAATTTGGAAATAGATTAGAAAGTAGTGCTAAAGAAAACATAATAGAACAACAGAATTTATATAATCAAAATAAAGCTAACCAAAATAGAGATTTTGGAAAAGAATCAACAGACTTTAATAAAACAAATGTAAATGCAAACAGTGGATATTTAGCAGCATCTCAAGCGAACATAGTACAAGAACAAAGTGTAAGACTTTTATCTTAAGTCTTACACTAAACAGGCATTTATAGCTACACCTTCTCTTAAACCATCATCTAAAACAATAGATTCAGTTTTCTCTAAAACCTCATAAATAGCTTGATAAATAAAAATACCAACTTCTATAAATTCAACTCTACCTCGACCAACAAGTTTAGTAATCTCTTCTTTTGAAGAGTTAGAAAGTAAAGTTAAGCAAGTTTGTAAATCATCTAAGTTTACAATCGTTCCATTTACAATATCTTTATCATAAGAGAAAAAGTCTTGACCTAATTTTACAGCAGCAACAGTAGTGGGTGTGCCAGCTGTTGCTACAAAAGTATATTCATCTAAATTTATTTCTAAAGAATCTAAATACTTTTTTATTTCTTTTTTTCTTTTTTCTAAATCACTATTTAAATCATGATAATGTAAATACTCTTGTGTCATAGTTACAATTCCAAAATCAAAACTATGAGCTTGATAAGTATCATTTGTATTTACTATTATTTCTGTAGAACCTCCACCAATATCTAAAAGTATAAATTTTGATGAGTTAATTTTTTCTCTTTTTAAGGCATATTTTACAGCCAACAAAGTTAATCTAGCTTCTTCTTCTCCATTAATAATTGTAAAAGCAACACCAGTTTTTTCTTTTAAATATTTCAATACTTCTTGATTATTACTAGCTTTTCTCATAGCAGCTGTTGTTACTGCAACTGCTTTTTTTGTATCATATTCAACTATTTCAATAGATTTATTTATAGCATCAATTACTCTTTGCATGGCTTCATTTGAGATTAGTCCTGTATCAACTAAACCATCTGCCATACCTACTACTTCATTATACTCTGCAATAATCTTTTCGTCTTTACAATTATATTTCAAAACTCTAAAAGAGTTTGATCCTAAATCAATACTTACAATTTCATTCATTAACTATGCTACTTAAGGATGAGGAATTTTAATTTTTGAATTTAATAAAAAACCTATTATAATCATTAATATTAAAACTATAGTTTCACTTATAAATCCTGTTAAATATACAAGATATGTAAGCCATAATAAAATTGCACCAAGTGGTGTTGGAACTCCAGTAAAATATTTTGAAACTTCACCTTCATTTGAATTAATATTAAATTGAATTAATCTTCTAAGACCTGAAATTACATAATAAACAAATGCAAAAATTACTAATACAGTATTTAATTCTAACTCTTTTGTATCAATTACTGCAAAATAAATATACATTGTAGGAACAATAACAAAAGATAAAAAGTCTGCATAAGAGTCTAATTGTATTCCAAACTCCGTAGATAGATTATATTTTCTAGCAATTTTTCCATCAATAATATCAAAACCCCCTGCAAGCCATGCAAAAAGTGCTGCTGCAAAAAACTCTTGATGAGTTATAAAATAAATTGCGAATATTCCTGCTGTAATATTAAAAAATGTTACAATATTTGCTAAATTGAAATGATTGTTTTTATTAAACAAAAATGTCATTGTTCCCCTTTATGAATATGGTATTGATTTCTACCATTTTGCTTTGATTTATATAAACATTCATCAGCTAATTTATATAATTTATTAGCTGAAATATAACTATTTGCTTGATACATTATAGCTCCAATTGATACTGAAACAACATCAAGTATTTTACTACCTTTATGTTCAATTTTCAAATCAATAATTCTTCTATTAATATCTTCCAAACAGCTTTCTAAAGTAGTCTCATCTATATCAAACAGTACTACACCAAACTCTTCTCCACCTAATCTAAATACAAATTCGTATTTTTGATTAAAATAATCTTTTAAAGTACTAGCTACTTTTTTAAGTGTTTCATCACCTAAATCATGGCCATAAGTATCATTATATTGTTTGAAAAAATCAATATCTAAAATTATAAAAGCACATTGCCAGTTATTTGCATTGGCAATAAATGGCATATTATCAAAAATTGTATCAAAATATTTTCTATTATATAATTTAGTCATTCCATCTGTAATAGAATCTATTTTATATTTCTTGTTAAGAATTCTTAATTGGTTATCTTTTTTCACTACTTGTAAAATAATAAATCCGATTAATCCAAAAGATAAAATTATAATAGAAATAACACTATAAAGTAAATAGCTTTTCATACTTTGATAATCAACTAAAAACAATTTTCTTTGTTTAAATGCCATTTGAGTTTCATACTCTATTAAATAGTCAATTTTTTTTACTACTCTTTTAAAAATATGAAGTTTATTTACTTTAAATGTTTCTTTTATTGATTTATCAACACTTTTAACTACTTCTTTTTCTTTTGTATTTTTGTAAGCACTAAAATAGTAAGCCCACTCTTTCTCAATAGTTGCTTGTTCTTTTTTAAAATCACAAATATATCTTAGAGTTCGACATGAAATAATTTTTCTATAATTATCTTGAATTTTTTCTAATTTTACAATAGGTATAAAATTCCCAAAATAGATATTATCAATTTGATTTTTTAATTTATCAATATGTGAGTTAAATATCAACGATGCAGTTATTAAAGCAAACATTACAATAAAAACTAACATTATCAATTTAAAAGTAACTGATTTAAAAAAATTATATTTCATCGCATTATTTTATTGAAAAAATCATTTAACTAAGATTAAGTACATCTTAGGTATCATCGCGAATTAATACAAACACAAAGGTTAAAAATTTGTTAAACATAAAAGATACTTTTATAGGGAAAAACCCTAAAAGTGATATTTTATCTGGACTTGTTGTAGCAGTTGCATTGGTACCTGAAGCTATTGCATTTTCATTTATTGCACAAGTAAGTCCTATAGTTGGTCTTTATGCTGCATTTATTCTTGGATTAATTACTGCATTAATGGGTGGAAAACCAGGTATGATATCTGGTGCTACAGGTGCTGTTGCGATTGTTTTAGTAGGTGTTAGTATTGCATCAAAAGAGATTTTAATTGCTCAAGGATTAACAGGTGATGCACTTTCATTTGGAATAATTCAATATATTACTCTTACAGGTATAGTTGCAGGGACTATTCAAATTTTAATTGGTGCTTTTAAAATGGGTAAATTTATTCGTTTAGTTCCTCAACCTGCACTTCATGGATTTGTAAATGGCTTAGCTGTCGTTATTGCTACTAGTCAATTTAAATTTTTAGATGGTGCTGGAATGATTATGTATGGGATTATCATCGGAACAATGGCTATTATGTACTTTTTACCTAAACTTACATCTGCTGTTCCAGGTGGTTTAGTGGCTATTATTTTATTTACTCTTGTTGTTTATTTTACAGGGGCTGATACTAAACTTGTAGGTGATTTAGCAAACTTAACAGAATTTAAAGGTTTATTACCACAATTTCATGTTCCTGATGTAATTTTAGATTTAGACGCATTTATGCTTGTACTTCCTTATGCGGTTATTGTTGCACTTGTTGGTGTTATTGAATCATTACTGACTTTATCAGTTTTAGATGAGATTAGTAATACAAGAGGTAGTGCAAATCAAGAGTGTATTGCTCAAGGTACTGGAAACATTACTTGTGGTTTCTTTGGTGCAATGCCAGGATGTGCAATGATTGGTCAATCTATTATCAACTACACATCAGGAGGTCTTGGCAGATTATCAGGTGTTGTGGCTTCTATTGGACTTATTTTATTAGTTGCTACATTAACTGATCTTTTAAATATTATTCCTGTTGCTATTTTAGTGGGTATCATGTTCATGGTTTCAATCGGAACTTTTGAATGGAGTTCTTTTGC
Source organism: Arcobacter sp. YIC-80 (assembly GCF_044841725.1). Lineage (NCBI taxonomy): Bacteria > Pseudomonadati > Campylobacterota > Epsilonproteobacteria > Campylobacterales > Arcobacteraceae > Arcobacter > Arcobacter sp. YIC-80. The sequence continues at coordinate 447,218 of NZ_JBJBSI010000001.1, forward strand.
TAGAATTACAAAAATGCCGAAAAGTGATGCTTTTGTACTTGTAACAGTAACAGGTATTACAATTGTTGAAGATTTAGCTATTGCAGTAATTTCTGGTGTAATTATTTCTGCTTTAGTTTTTGCATGGAATCATGCAAAAGTTACAGCTAACAAACACGTAGAAGAAGATGGTTCAAAAGTATATGAATTTGATGGACCTTTATTTTTTGGAAGTGTTACATCTTTTAATGAAAACTTTGATATTGAAAATGATCCTGAAAATATTGTATTAGACTTTAAAGATGCTAGAGTTATGGATATTTCAGGAGTAGAAGCAATTGATGCAATTACAAAAAAATATGCTGATGCGAATAAAAAGCTTGTTATTAGACATTTAAGTAAAGATTGTAAAAAAATTCTTAAAAATGCTGGACCATTTTGTACTTATGAAGAAGATGATCCAAACTATAAAGTTGCTATCAACTATTAAATACTTCTCTTATATTAAGTCCCAATTAATGGGACTTAATTTCTCTTATTTACTTAATCTTAAAAATTAGCTAAAATTATTACATATATAAACTTGAGGTGTATTATGGAAATTTTTGATAGATATCAATCTGCCTCTTCTATAAATCAACAAATCGCAGTTAAAAAAGCACAACTTGCAGCAATTGATAAAAAAGAGGAGCAAAAATCATCCTTTGAAAAAAATGATACTGTTGATATTTCTGGAAAAAACTATGATGAAAATGACTATCAACGAGTATTAGAAAAGTTCAAAAGACTTGATGCACAAACTAAAGCACATGAACAACAACATGCAAGTTTAGGTGATACAAAAAGTGCAATTTCATATAACTATCAAGTAGGACCCGATGGTAAACTTTATGCTACAGGAGGTCATGTAAGACTTGATACATCTCTACCACAAGATAAAGATGCAGCACTTGCTAAGCTTGCTAAACTTTCAAGGTCTGCAGGAGCACCAAGCGAATTAAGTAGTGCAGATGCTTCAATAGCAAGAGCTGCAAACTTAAATAAAATGCTACTTTTAAGTAGCCAAGAAAATGAAGGAGTAAATGATGCAAATAACAGACAGTAATAGTTTAAATGGTATGTTAGCCGCACAAGCACAAGTAACTCAAACAGCTTCAAACCTAGCACAAGTTGCCAATATCACTGGCGATCCTGCAACTCAAGAAGTAACAGCTGATTTTATAAATTCAATAGTTAATCAAATTCCACAAGTTATAGCTTATGAAGCAAATGCACAAGGAATTGTTACACAACAACAAGTTGTAGATTCACTTTTAGATATAAAGGCTTAAATAAATGAGTAAAATAAATGTTGTATGTCCATCATGTTTAAAAGTCAATGCTATTCCCAAAAAAGATTCATATTCTAAAGCAAATTGTGGTTCATGTAAAAATTCATTATTAGAAACTCATCCAATTGAATTAAATGAAGAAAATTTTGATCATGTAATAGTAAATTCAGATATTCCTGTAATAGTTGATTTTTGGGCACCTTGGTGTGGACCTTGTAAAATAATGACACCTATTTTTAATGAAACAGCAACAAAGTATCCTCTAAAAGCTTTATTTGTAAAAGTAAATACAGAAGAACATCAAGCTTTAGGTGCAAAATATGCAATTAGATCTATTCCAACACTAGTAGTATATAAAGCAGGAAATGAAGTAAAAAGAGTTAGTGGTGCTTTAGATCCATTAAGACTTTCAAATTTAGTAAATGAGAATTTATAAAAACTAAGAATTAGTTTTTATAAATTTGTTTAAATCTTTTAATTGTGTTTCATTAAAAACAACAACACCATTTTCTTCTAATAATCTAGCTGTTAAACCTTTACCTTCAACTAATTTATCAGAAAATGTTCCATCATATATTAAACTATTTCCACATGATGGAGATTTTGATTTTAATAAAGCCACTTTAATACCTTCATTTACGCAAAGATCTAAAGCATTCTTTGCTCCAAGTAAAAAGTTTATAGTCACGTCATCTTCTTCTTTAGTTAATACTTTAAAAGGTTTATTAGAACTTACTAATTCTGCTGCTTGTCTTGGTGTTGTTAAACCACCTGATACTTCTGGACAAAAAGAATATATTTCATTTTCACATAATATATCCATAAATAACTCTTTTTGAGAGAAGCTAAAAGAAGCACCCATTGCAATTGATGAGTTACCTCCATCATATCTTACATCTTCTCCTAATAAACACGAAGAAATTAGAAGCTTCATATATTAAGCTTCCTCATCTATTGGATCTATTCTATCTAGCTCATCTTTTGTAAAAAATGTAGATAATTGGATATTATTAAATGCCGCTTTCATTGATACAAAAATTTGAGGATTATCTTCTTCTAATTTAGCTAATAACTCTTTTGTTTTTGCTCTTGCATAAGGCATTTTAACATCAAATCTAAGACCAGGACAAGCCTCATCACCAATAACGCTTATTTCATTACTATCAGCAAATGCTCTTAATTGTCTTTCTCTACAAAAAATTAAAGGTCTAATAACTTCTAATCCATTTTCAGCTTTATAAACAGGAGGCATTGATCTCATAGTCCCATTATAAAAGAAATTCATAAAGAATGATTCCATTGCATCATCTAAATGATGTCCTAATGCAACTTTATTATATCCTTGCTCTAATGCAGTAGAATATAAATATCCTCTTCTCATTCTTGAAAAGAATGAACAAAATGAAGAGTTTTTTCTAATTTTTTCACCAGCTAATTCAAAGATTTCCGTATCAACAATCTCATGATCAATACCGTGTTCTTTACAATGATCTGCTAAAAACTGTACTTGCTCACCCATTCCATAAGTTACAGTAACAGCTTTAAATTCAAAATTATATGGAGCAACACTTTGTAGTCTTTTTAATGCATGAATTAGGGTAGTTGAATCTTTACCACCAGAAAAACCAACTAATACTCTATCACCTTCTTTAATAAGGCTATATTCAGCATTTGTTTTTCCTACTAGTTTAGATATTTTTTTACTTAGTTCAATCAAGATATATATCCTAGTTAAATTTTTTTGAAAGTATATCGAAAAAGTTCTCAAATTTTTGTTTTATATTTATAAATTTTATATTAATTATATAAATTGTCTATATTTTACTAAACATTTAGAAAAATTCATTATAATTTCAGATACTTTCACTCATTAGGAAATAAAATGACACTAGAAGAACAAGAAGAGTTTAAACAAAAAATTGCCGAAACTATTTTACCAGTTGCAGTAAATATGACAGAAGAGCAAATTAGAATAGTAATTTTAAATGTATTAAAAGACAATGAAGAGATAAATCCTGCTTTTGGTGATATGTTATTTGAACAAATCATGGTTTACAAATATAATTTAAATAATAAAAACTCAAATAATTAACTGTTAATTCATTTGGATAAAACCAAATTTAGCAAATTTTAATTATGTGTCGTTATAATTTCGCCCCAAAAATAAATTTAAAGGCTTAAAAATAAGAATTACAGTTTCAGTAAAAGACTTAAAAATATTACAAGAGCTTTGTAAAGACCATGGTCAAGCAGAACTATATAAAAAACTTCATTTAGAAGAAGAGAAGTATCAAAAAAGTTTAACTGAAAAGAAAAGTAAAGCTACTAAAAAAGCTACTAAAACTAGACAAGAAACAGCTAAACGAAAAATTGAAGCTTCTGTAAATATGATGAGAATGTTTAATCAGAAAATCACAGTTTATTCTGTGTCAAAAGAAGCACAAGTAAGCTACAACACTGCTTTAAAATACAAAGAATTTATCGAACAAAATGCAAAGTAAAATACTTTGCATTAAGTAAGTATTTTTTATTTTTTGGTAATATTTCATTTACCTATTAGGAGAATGAAATGAGACAATTTATAAACTATGATAAATCTTTAGAAATACTAAATAATATAAAACTACCACAAATCACTACAGAAAAAGAGTTTTTAATAAATGCTATTGGAAAAGTAATAGCAAGTGATATTATAGCTGATCATAACTCACCTGAGTTTCCTACATCGGGAATGGATGGATATGCTATCAAACATGAAGACCAAACTTTAAAAACAATTAAAATTATTGATAAAAACCCAGCAGGAACTGTAGTAGAATCAAAAGTTGAAAATGGTGTTTGTATTAAAACATTTACAGGTTCACTTATGCCACAAGGTAGTGATACATTAATACCTATTGAAAATGTAGAAGTAAATGGTGATGAAATCACTATTATAAAAGAAGTGCCATTTGGATTTGCCACAAGAGCAATTGGTGAAAACTATGCAAAAGATGAAGTTTTAATCAAAAAAGGTACTGTTGTTGGATTTGCTGAAGTTGGAGTATTAGCTTCATTGAATATAGCTCAAATTCCAGTGGTTGTAAACCCAACAGTTGCGATTGCTAGTACAGGAAGTGAGATTTTAGATCTTGGAGAAACACAAACTAATGCTTCACAAATTAGAAGTTCAAACCATCTAACTATTGAAGCTTTATGTAAAAAAGCAGGTGCTTCAACTCTTCAACTGGGGATTGTAAAAGATGATATTGATTCAATTACTAATATGCTAAAAACTGCTCTATCAAAATCTAATATAGTTGTAACAACTGGTGGTGTATCAGTTGGAGATTATGATTTTGTACAAGATGTTATAAAAGATAAACTTCAAGCAGAAGTTTTATTTCATGGGGTAACTATAAAACCTGGTATGCACTTACTTGCAGCTGTTAAAGATGGTAAAACTATTATTGCTTTACCTGGTTTTGCTTACTCTTCAACTGTTTGTGCTATTTTATATGTATTACCACTTATTTATAAACTTAGAGGTTCAAATGAAAAGCTTCCAATAGTGAAAGCTAGAATAAATGAAAACTTCCCAAGAAGAATGCCAAAAACAGTATTTACAGCTTGTAATGTTGAGTACACAAATGGCGAATATACTATTAACTTTGATGGTAAGAAAAAAGGAACAAGTGCTATTTTAACAAATATGCTTGAAAGCCCTGCTCTACTTATTCAAAGAGAAGATAGTGAAGATATTAAAAAAGGTGATTTAGTAGATATTTTACTTTTAAATGAACTAAAATAATAGTTCATTTAAAACTTTAAGAGCAACAAGATTTTGTTTGCTCTTTTTTTGAAAACTTATCTTTAAATAAATGATAAAAAATTAAAAGTAAAACAGCTAATGAAGCAATACTTTCAACAAAAGAACTACCCTCATGTTCCATTGAAACTTTTAATATTTCCAAATTATCAAAAAATAAATCAAATAAAATCCCAAAAATTAGAGCTAATATAGATATTGTTGATACATATATAATAAGAGATGTTTTTCCTAGCATTTTATAAACAATACTCATAGTAACTGCACTAGTTGCAGGACCTGCTGTAAGAAAAATAAAAGCAGCACCACCACTCATACCTTGAATCATTAAAGCTGCTGCTATTGGAAGGGATGCTGTTGCACAAGTATATAAAGGAATAGCAAAAAGCATTATTACAAAATATGTTAGAAATTGATTATCAAAAAGCATACTACTATACTCTTTTGGAATAAAAGTAATGAACAAACTCCCTAAAATAAGACCTACTAATAAAGCCTTTGTCATATCTGAAAAAAGTGTAATATAAGCATAAGTAAATACGGCTTTTATTGAAAAACCTTTTTTATTTTCATTTGTACTACTACAACAACTTTCTACTTCTTCTTTTGCTTCTTTCATTGTTGTAGAGAAATTTTGGGCAAAGTTAACTTGAGACTTTGTAGTTATAGGATTTACACTAAAAGCTGGTTTTATTTTATTATTAACTTGTTCATTTTTTTCAAAAAGATTTTGAATTAAACCAACACTAATAGCTATAAGAATTGAAGAAATCACTCTAAAAGCAGTAAAAACCAAACCAAAAAGTGAAAATGTTGCTAAAATAGAATCAACACCAGTAATAGGAGTTGAAATTAAAAAACTTTGAACAGCACCTTTACTAGCACCTTCTTTTCTGAGTCCTTGAGCTAAAGGAATAACGGAACAAGAACACACAGGCAAAGGTATTCCAAATAATGTAGCTTTTACTACAGAACTTGTTGAGTCTTTACCTAAATGTCTTGATACAAAATCTGCTGGTACTATTTGTTTTAAAATACCAGCAATAAAAAGTCCTACTATTATATAAAGAGCAAAAGCATCTAAAAGTGTTAAAAAGTTTTGTGCAAAATCGTGAGCTAATTCCATATTATTCTTCTTCCAATAAATTTTTATTATCAATTTGTTTTTTAGGTTTTACTCCTAGATCTATAAACTCTTGTGATCTTTTAAGTAGGTTTCCATTTCCAGTTGATAGCTTTTTCATCGCACTATCATAGGATTTTTGTGTTCTATTTATATGTGTTCCAACTTCATCTAAGTCTTTTACAAATAAAGCAAACTTATCATACAAATATCCAGCTTTTTTTGCAATAAGTAATGCATTTTCATGTTGTTGTTCATTTCTCCAAATATTTTCTATGGTTCTTAAAGTAACAAATAAAGTTGAAGGAGAAACTAACATAATATTATGTTCAAAAGCTAATTTAAATAAATTTTCTTCTTCTGTACTAGCAAGTAAAAAAGCACCTTCAATAGGAATAAATAAAAGCACAAAATCTAAAGTTCTAACTCCCTCAATCTCTTCATATTTCTTAGAACTAAGTCCTTTTATATGTGTTGTTATTGATTTAACTAATTCTTTTTTTGCAAGGACTTTTTTGCCTTCATCTTCACTATTTGTATAATCAATATATGATTTTAGTGAAACCTTTGAATCTATAATAATATCCTTATTTGAAGGTAAATGAACAATAACATCAGGTCTTAATCTCTTTCCATGTTCATCGGTAAAAGAGCCTTGAGTTGAATATTCTTTTCCTTCTCTTAAACCCGTTTGTTCTAAGATAGAAGATAAAATCATTTCACCCCAATCCCCTTGAGTTTTGTTATCACCTTTTAGGGCTTTTGTAAGATTTACGGCATCTGTTGAGATTTGTTGATTTAGCTCTTTTAGATTTTTTATTTCTGTAAGTAATGAACTTCTTTGTTTTGTTTCTTCGTTATAAATATCATTTACTCTTTTCCCAAAAGAGTTTAACTGCTCTTTAAAAGGAGTTAGTAACTGATTTAAAGTGACATTTGATTTTTTTTGGCTTTGTTCGAAAACTTTTGTAGCTAAAGATTCAAACTCTAATTTCATTTTTTCTTTTGATTCTTCAAGAAGATTAATTTTTTCATTAAAAGAGTCTTCTTTTATTTTATATTCATTTGCTAAATTTTCTAATCTCAATTCATAAGTTTCAATAAGATTTTCTTGAATTTGATCAGATTGATTTTGAATAGTTTTGATTTTATCTTCATAAAAAGAGCTTGTAAGTTCTATTTTTTCATTTGCGGTATTTAATTTCAAGAATATTTCATCTTGTAAATTTTGAAGTTTGTCTTCATATTTTTGTTTAATAAAATGCAAAATAGCCATAACTATTAAAGTTATGGCTATTATAGCTAAAGTAAGTGTGAGTGTATTTACCTCAATAACACTATTCATCTATATTTAATTCCTCTTTTAAGGCATCTTTTGAGCTGTTGTGTACATCATATCCCAACTCTTTAAATCTCTCCACTAAAGGTGGGTGAGAGTAATAAAAGAAAATATAAATAGGATGAGATAAAGGAAATGATTTATTTTCATTTGCAAGCTTTAAAAGTGCATTTACTAAATCATTTTTAGATTGTAAATTTGAACCAAACTCATCTGCTGCATACTCATTATGTCTTGAAATAAGAGAAATAAGTGGCATTAAGAAAAATGATAATATTGGTGAAAAAATCATAAAAATAGCAATAATTGTTGCTGGTTCTTGATTTAGTGATAAACCTAAAAATAACTCTTCTGGTAGATTACCAAAAATACCAAAGAAAACAAACATAACAACACCCATAATTCCGATATTTTTTAGAATATCTCCATTTTTAAAGTGACCTAATTCATGGCCTAATACAGCTAGTAATTCATTGTGAGTCAATTTTTCAACTAAAGTGTCAAATAATACAACCCTTTTTGTACTACCTAATCCACCAAAATATGCGTTTAATCTGTTATCTCTTTTACTTGCATCAACTGAGAAAACTCCTGAACTTTTAAATCCAACTTCATCAAGTAATTTTTCAATTTTACTTTCTAAATCTTTGTCTTTCAAAGGTTCAAACTTATCAAACATTTTATCTCTAACTAAAGGATAAACCATATTTATGATAATAATCACAGCAAAAATAAAAGCAAATCCCCAAATCCACCATGAAGGTAAATTTTCAATGATAAATGAAATTCCAGCTATTACAATTGATCCAAAAATTAAAAATAAAATACCAGTTTTTATAGTGTCTTTTATAAATAATGAACTTGTCATATTTGAAAAACCATACTTTTTATCTAACTTAAAAGTCTTATATAAATCAAAAGGTAAAGTTAAAACCCAGTTTACTATTATAAATAAATCTATAAAAACTACAGCTTTTAACCATGTTTGCTCAACAGTAACTAATGAATCTAAAAAAGATAATCCAAAACCAATCCACATAAAGAAAATAATAAAATCGTAAAATGATGAAACAATCGCTAGTTTTTCTTTTTCTACAGCATAATTTGCTGCTTCATAATATTTGTTTTTTTCTAATATAATAGGTTCTAAATTTCTTGCATTTTTAATATAACCTACTTGCATAAATGATGTATAAATATTTAATGCAAAATATAAACAATATCCCATCACAAAAATCTCTAACACGTATAATCCTTCTATATAATATAGTCTTATATTACTATTTTATTACTTTTATTTTAGTAAAGATATTCTCACTCATTATCAATATCTTCACAATATACTTCAACTCTATTTCTTCCATTCTTTTTAGCCTCATATAAAGCTAAATCTGCTTTATGTAATAAACTATTCAAATCATTCTCATTTGGAGTTAAAACACTAACTCCTATAGAAATAGTAAACTTAACTTTTGATTTATTTGAAGTTATAAACTCTAATGATTCAATTTCACTTCTTATATGTTCTGCAACTTTTTTTGCTCCCCTTAAAGAAGTATTTGGTAAAACAACACCAAATTCTTCTCCTCCAAGTCTACCAAAGACATCACTCTTTCTTAAAAGTGATTGGGTAGTTTGAGCCATAAGTTTTATTACTTCATCTCCAACTTTATGACTATAATTGTCATTTATTAATTTAAATTTATCAATATCAATCATTAAGGTACTTAAACTCTTTTTTTCTCTACGATTATAAGATATCATTGGTCCACAAGATTCAAAAAAACTTCTTCTATTTTTAACACCGGTCAAAGAATCAGTAGTAGCTAATACATTTAGTTTTACATTAATATTATTTAGCTCTTTTGTTCTTTTATCAACAGCTGACTCTAAAACTTTTTGATACTCTTTTAATCTTCGTTCTTGTGCATTTAATTTAATAGCTTCTAAAATCATTAATTCAAAATCAACTCTTTTTAAAGTACGAGGAATAATCTTATAAACAGAAGCTTCATTAATAACTTTTTCTAAACTTTTTATATCTATAGTATCTTGGAAAATTATGTTTTTAGTATTTGGTGAGTTTTTATAAAGTTCTAAAAGAAATTCATCATACTTTAAAGATGAATTATTTTTTCCATTTATGGTGATTAAAATTTCATTACCTGCAATTATATCATTGAAGCATCCTATTAAAGCCTGTTCTGCATTAATATAACTTTCAATAATATAATCACTATCTACAATCCTTGAAAGCTTATTGTAAAGCTCATCTAACATCATTAAATCATTATCAATACAAGCTATTATATATTTCATCTTAATCTCCGATTCTGAAATATTAGCTAATTAATTTTTAAAACTATATATAACTTTTAGAGTTTTTTTTTGCTTTTAATCAAACTTTTTTATAAAGCTTTTAGACTTTTGAATTATTTTATTATCTCTTGTAAATAAAATAACTTCATAGTTGTCTTTAAAAGAATCCTTTGTCCAGTTTGTACTACCTAAAACTAAAATTTTTTCATCAAAGATTGCTATTTTAGTATGTAGTTTCTTATCTGCAATTATTGTTTTAATACCATTTTTCTCTAGTAATTTATATATTTTATCATCTTTTTTTACTTTAGATTTGTCAAAAATAACTGTAATTTTAGTTTTTTCTTTTGACTTTTCTACTAATTGTTTAGCAAACTTTTTATATGAAAAATTATACATAGAAATATAAATACTATCTTTTGATTGCTTTATCAAATCTATAATTTTATCTTTTGTTTTATCTGCATGCTTTGGTAGAAAGTAAATTTCATTAGTATTTTTTAACTCAAAAGCATCTTTTGAAAAAGCAAAACCATTAACTAAAACTAATAAAACTAAACATTTTAAAACTATACTATTTTTCATCATTTAAAACCTCGAACATCTCTTTTGGTATTTTTGTAGGTTTAAAGTTTTTTAAATAAGCCAATTTAAATGAGCCTTTAAATAAAACTTCCCCATCTCTTAAAACTTCTTGGTACATCACAACTGATGCAGCCTTTTTCTCTGTAAGCTTACAAGTAACAACTAAATCATCCCCAAATACAGCTGACTTTATATAATCAGCCTCAACATGTTTAACCACAAAAAACTCATCATCTTGATGAGGAGATAAACCTTTTTTGAAAAAAAGCTCAGACCTAGCTCTCTCACAAAACTTCAAATAGTTGGCATAATAAACAACCCCACCTACATCCGTGTCCTCATAATATACTTTTATATTTAGCACATAAACTTCCTAGTAATAATCTATAATTTTGTAATTATACATCTGTGTTTCTTTGATATATATTTTTAAAAGCAAAATATGCTAAAATCAATTTTTAAAACTTTTCATATACAAGGTGGTTTTGTGTCTATTTTTGCGTTACAGTCTTTGGCTGGTGGGTTTCTTGATGAAGATTTAGAACATTTTAATAAATATTTTGATGATTGGTGTATTCAATTTGATAGCTATGAAGATGCTGCTTTGATTGTGGAGACTTTACAAACGCCTGAAAGTATTGATATTGTTGAAATTACTCCTTTGAGTTATCCAAAGTATTTTTTTAATTCACTACAAGGTACTATCCATGTAACTAGACAAATAAATGACAATATTGTATGTGTAGTTGAACCTTACATGGGTGCTAGTTTTAGAATTGCTGTTTGTAATCTTAAAACAAAAAAAGTAAGATTATCTAAAACCCATTACAAAAACATCCCAAATGTTGAGAGTGCTTTTGCTAATTTTGGGGATTAATTATAACTAAATCCCTAAAAATATACTAACTTTAATGCCATTATTAATATTAGATATATTAATTTTACCATTTAAATTATCTTCAATAATCATTTTTGACATATAAAGTCCCATACCAGTACCCTCACCTTGTTCTTTAGTAGTAAAGTACGGTTCAAAAACTCTATCAATTATACTATCTTTAATGCCTCCAGCATTATCTTTTATCTCAATTTTATTTTCTTTTAACTCTATTTTTATTTTTGCTTTAGATACTTTATTTTTGATAAAAGCATCTTTTGAATTACTTATAAGATTTAAAATAACTTGCTGAAATTCAGTTTTTAAACCTAAAAAGTTAAAATCTTTACCTTTAATCTCAACTTCAATATCATGATTTTTCAATTGTGCTTTTTGAATATTAATTATCTCTTCTATAGAACTTTGAATTTGAAATATAGTTTTCTTCTTATCAACTCTAAAAAAGTTTCTAAAATCATCAATTGTTTGGGACATAAACTTTATCGTATTCATACTACTTTTTATATGATTATCTATAAAATCTTCATCAATTTTATTTTTTCTATAATAGTATTTTAGTTTCTGAACCTTTATTCCTATTTCATTTAAAGGTTGTCTCCATTGATGTGCAATTGATCCTATCATTTCACCCATTGAAGCTAATTTTGATTGATTTGTAAGCATTTTATCTTTTTCTTTTTCTTTTTTATATATTTCATAGTTCTTTTTATCTAAACCAACAAATAACATTTGCTTTAGTTCTTTATATTCATCATCATTTATGTTAATATATTTCAAAATTTTAAACTCGATAATAAATTTATCTTTTATATAATTAAATTTAGCATCATAAAAAAGAGGTATTATTTTTTTTACTAACTCTTCATTTAAAGGTGTATGTATTTGAAAAGTATATTCATTTACATAAACATCTAAATGTACAATATCAAATTTTAATAATTCTAAAATTATTGTTTGAACTCTTATTGATGTCATTTTATCAAACTGCAAATATTCAACCATAGTATTAACTTTTGTTCTTGATAATAAAGAATTATTTATAGAAACAAATAAGTATTTTTTTTCTAAAGCAAAAACTTCAGATTGTGAATTTGATACATCATTAGAAGTTTCGACTATTTCTTCATAGTTTGGAATATCTATCTTTTCATTATTTATAAAAGTATTATTATGTATCTTTTTTCTTACTTGTATATTATTGCCACTATATTTAAAGACAAAACAAAGTGCATCATCATCTTTTAATGCAAAATTATTTATTAATGTATTGCTTATTGTTTTTAAATCATCAATATTAACAATTTCAGATAAATAATTGCTATAGTCATTTATACCATCAGTGGAAATTATAATACTTGTGTTATCTGATAATTTTATAAGATTATGTTCTATAGTTGAAGGAATCTCTAAACCTATAACACCATTTTGTTTTTTTAATATATTTACATGATTTTTTTTGATTAGATGAAGTTTTAGATTTCCAATACAAATATAATGTAACACAGGGAGTTCTTTATTAACTCTTCCAATAAATAAAGTCATACCATATTCTTTTACAGACTTCATAGAACTAATATGATTAAATAAATCAAATATCTTATTTTCTTTATTTAAGGTTACTTCTTTTTCTATTTTTAAAGCTAGCTCATATATCTTGAAATTACCATGTCCTCCAATATCCCCAATACAAATTAGATAAGAATCTTCACAGTCTAGTAAAAATGCAAAATCTCCACAATTTTTTTCAGAAATAAAAGGTTTTACAGATTTTGAATATTCCATCATTTAAAACTCCTTAAAACAACAAATCTTTGTCCCTATATTTGAAGTTGTAATTTTTATATCATCACACATTCTAAAAAGAGAAGGAAGTCCAAGCCCTAAACTATTCGCTGTACTAAACCCTTCTTTTAAGCTGTCTTCTAAAGTTAATGAAAAACCTTTTCCTGTATCATTTGCATTTATTATAAACATATTATTTTGTGAAGCTATTGAAAATTCTCCTAAAGGTGCAAACTTAATAATATTATATATAATCTCAGAAGATATAATAACTACTTCTGATACAATGATTTTATTTTTAGTCTTAGACAAAACAAATTTTTCAATTTGCGAAATTATAGATTGTATATCTGTCGATTTATTTAATTGAAATTGCATCAATTGCGTCTTTTACATCTAAAGTCGTAGTAAATTTTATTTTATCTATAAAAGTATAAATTAAAGATGCACTATAAGGGTTTATTCCACATACAATGGATTTTACTCCATTTAAGTGTAATGTATCAACTATTTTTTGAACACTTTGAATATCACTACTTGTTAAAACATCAATATTTTCAAAGTTAAAGACAACTTTTAAAATTTCATTCTCTGAAATTAATTTTGAAAACTCAAAATAATAATTTTGAATATATAAATCTTCAATATCGATATCAATAACAATAATATCATCAAATATAGAGGTATTACTTTTTAACATTACTTTTTCTTTACTAATTCATAACCAATATATTCATAAGCTTTTATCATCGAATCTTTTAAAGTATTTGTTGTTTCAATATCTGAGGTATCAACTCCTAAGTTAACAATATTTGTAGCAATTACAGGAGAAATACCAGATATAATTGAACGACATCCCATAAGATTAGTTGCTTTAGCTATTTTTATTAAATGTGATGCAACAGAACTATCAACTACTGTAATTCCTGCTATATCAATAACAACTACTTTTGTTTCATTGATTTTTATATTTAAAAGAATATCTTCCATAATTTTTTGAGACTTTGTAGAATCCATTGTGCCAACTAAAGGTATCATTAGTACCGATTCTGCAATTTTTAATAAAGGTATATCAAATTTAGATCCAGCCAATTCGTTTTCTAAATCATTTATTTTAGATTGTTGGTTCTTAATTTGCTGTTCTTGTGTTACTTGACTCATAGTCGCTCCTTTTATATTTTGTTATATAATACTATATAAAAGTAGCAATAAAATAATAAATAACTGTTTTTAGAATAATATTTATTAAATTTTATTAAGAAGAACAACTTACATGAGATATTCCTGCTATATCAAAAAGCTCAGAAGGCTTTAATCTATAGTATTTTTTTTCTACTTCTTTTGATTGTTCTAAATATGGATTATTCATTATTTCTTGCAGTTCATGAATTAAACTATAATCACCTTCATTTGCTTTTTCATAAGCAGGTACTAAAAACCATTCTCTTAGTGTATATTTAGGATTAATGCTTTTCATTTCCTTAGAAATTTCATCTTTTGATTTTAAAGAACTACATATATGTAAATTCCATTTTTCAAGCCATTTTTCCCATCTATCTTTTAAGCTTTGATTATCATCTATTTTCTTATAGAAACTTTTTTTAAGTGTTTGTATATCATTTGGCAAAGAAGATAATTCTCTAAAAAATATAGTATAATCAACTTGTGTTTCAATCATAAGAATTATTAATTCTTTAAATAGATTTTCATCAAACTTATCAACTCCAAGTTTTTTTGACCACATTACTTCCATCTTCTCTTGCATAATATCAGCAAAGCCTATTTCTATTTCTTCTAGTTTTTCTAAATATTTTTTATTATCTTCAAGTAAAGGCTTTAAAGAAAGACAGAACATCTTAAAGTTTTGTCTCGCTGCTTCTGGCTGATTGAAAAAAGAGAAGTGAACTCCCCCTCCAGTCCAAGGTTGATACCTCGGATGAAAATTGTCTATAAAACCAAAAGGGCCATAATCAAGAGTAAAACCACCAACTGAACAATTATCACTATTAAAATTACCTTGGCAGTATCCAACTCTTATCCAATCTGCTACTAGTGAAGTAAGTCTATTTCTAAAACTTTTAGCAAATAATATTATCTTATCTTCTAAAGTTAAATCTTCACTTATTTCTGGATATTCTCTTTTAATAGCATATAAAACTATTTGCTCCAACTCTTCTTTTGCTTTTAAATGTTCATTTTTCCTTGCTCGTCTGCCAAACAGCTCTAATTGACCTACTCTTAAAAAAGAAGGGGCAACACGTGTTGAAATAGCAACTTTTTCATCTATCATAAGTTCAGGATCTTTTGAATATGAACCTTTTGTAAACCATGGTCTTTTTACTGTTTCACTTTTAGAAGAAAAAAGACATAAAGATCTTGAAGTAGGTATTCCTAACTTATACATTTGTTCTTGTGCTAGAAATTCTCTTATACTAGAACGTAAAACTGCCCGTCCATCAGCACCTCTACAATATGGAGTTCGTCCAGCACCCTTTAGTTGCATTTCCCAGCGTTTACCATTTAAAACTGCTTCTAGAATAGAAATTGCTCTTCCATCTCCATATCCATTTCCTGTTTGAAAAGGGCATTGTTGATAATACTCAGTACCATAAATAGATAAGGCATAGCCACAAGCCCATCCAGTTTTTTTTAGAGGAAGAGGTAAATTTGAAGTATTTCCTGAAAACATTTTTATAAAATCTTCTGATGTAGCTATAGTATCATCAAAACCTAATTCTTCAAAAAAATTCTTACTATGTGCTATATATATTGGATCTTTAATTGGTGTAGGATTCACAGGTACATAATGACCATTAAAAACCTCTTTTGGAAAATGATTTTGCCCATCTTCATTTGAGGAAGGATCACTATTTAAAGTACTGAGTAAAGAATAATCAGCAAATTTGGCAAGTTCATTTAATTTTTTAATTTTTTTCATATTAACTTTGTCTTTCATATTAATTTTCTATTGATAAATATTATTGAGTAATTATACATTTGACTTTCTTTAATAATCATTGATGTATATAAAAAGTAAAAAAAAATTAGAATTTGATAAGATAAAGAACACAGAAAATCTGTGTTCTAATTAATGTCCACAGTTAATCTCTCTTACTCTATTTAATAAATGAAAAACTTGATCAATATTTTTCTCTATATTTTGAGTTACTGCAAAAATCTGACCATTATCATAATCTTCTGCATATAAATCAACTGTATCTTGTACCATTGTATGTACTTTTTCATGAGCAATTTTTAAATCTTTCCATTCTTGAGAATTAGCAAAAGATGAATTTTCATTTTCATCAATCCATTTTCCTAAATTACATTCATGATGGTTTTTTACATTAAATTTAAAACCTTCTTTACATTGCGAAAAGTTTGTATTTTTAAATACAATATGATCTGACTTTAATTTATTTAAATCAAAAATCATATCAGTATTACATATTCTTTTTCTTGCATTATCATCAAAACTAGTTTTATTTACAACTCCTTGTAACTGTACAGCAAGAGAAGTAGTATTTTCAGCCATCATACTAATATTTGATGCTAAAGAAGCATTTTGCTGGGTTGCTTGATCTAAAGAGTTTACGGTATCATTAATTTGATTCATTGCTAATTGTTGTTCTTTTGAAGCAGTTGCTACATCATTTATAAGTTCAATAGTTGCATTAATATTTTCATCTAGTTCATTATATCCATCTATCATTTCTGTTGCTACTGTTTTTCCTGTTTTAGCCTTATTTGTAGCACTTTCCACTAAATCTTTTATCTCTTTTGCAGCATCTGCACTTCTATTTGCTAGATTTCTTACTTCTTGAGCAACAACTGCAAAACCTTTTCCAGCTTCACCTGCTGTTGCTGCTTCTACTGCTGCATTCAATGATAGAATATTTGTTTGGAATGCTATTTGATCAATTATTGAAATAGATTCGTAAATATCATTTACTTCCATACTTAATTCATCCATAGATTTTGAAGTTCTTGAAGCTAACTCTCTTCCTTTATCATTTGACTTCATCACACTTTGTGCATAATTTGCCATTTTTGCAGCACTTTGGCTACTTTTATTTATAGTTGCTGAAACTTCTTCAATAGCTGCGGCTGTTTGTTCTAAAGATGCAGCTTGAGAATTTGAAGAATCACTTAATTTTCTCGATGAAATTGTTAAATCATTTGCACTCTTTGTTAGTTCTTTATTTGACTTATCAATTAAACACATCACTTCATTAATTGTTGATTGTGTTACTTTTGTACCACTCATTAAAGAAGCTAAAATACCAGTTAAACCTTTAATATGAGGTATTTTATAATCATAGTTTGCATTTGCTAATGCAACTAAAGAATCAGATAAAATAAGTAAATTATTTTGTAAAGTTTTTATCATACTATTGATTTCTTTTACTAAAGAATCTACCTCTTTTGAATGAGCTGTTCCTTTTATAGTATCATTTAATAAACCTGCATTTACTTTTTCAATAATAAGCTTAGTTTCTTCAATAACTTTTCTATCTTGCTTAACACCTTCTTGAATAAAATCCAAATATCCATTAAAACTTTTTACTAAATCTCCTATTTCATCATTTGAAGTTATTTCAAGTTTTTTAGTTTCTGAATTTTTATTATCTTTAATTGTATCAATAGAATCTTTTAAGCTTAAAAGTGGTCTTAATATATTATTTTTCATATTTATTAGTGAAACTATCATAGTTAAAATTAAAGCTATAACTAAAATTATTAAGGCACTCCAAATTATTGATGAAGTATGTTCAACAGATTTCATTACAATATTAATAGGTCTAGCAGATAAAGCTAAACCTAAACTTTTGTTATTAAAATCTTTTATCTCAACAAAAGAGTAAAAATATTTATCAGATATTAAATATTTATTGTCTTTTAATTTTTTAAAGTCTATTGTTTTAGCATCTTGTAAAAATGCTTCATTTACAAACTTTTGAGATATTATATAATTTCCAAGTTTTTTATCTTCAGCAACTTTAGCTACAGCTAAAGAACTATCCATTAAAAGTAAAAAAGCATCTCCAATTTTATCAAAAGACTTAGCAACAGAATTAATCCCTTGCATAAACTCTAACGAACCCAAATGATTATTATCTAAGTCAAATACAGGAACAACAGCCCTAATACTAAGTCCTGCTTTCCCTACTTCAAAGGTATTTACAACTTTTTTTGTATTATTAACCTTAACAACACTATGTCTAAAAGAGTTTAAATCATCTCCAAATTTATCTATTTTCCAAGATCTTAAAAATGAGTGAGAATCTTTTGTGTGAATATGTACTTTAATATTTTTAAAAGGAGTTGATTTCTTCATACTCTTTGATAAATTACTTAAGGCATTTATTGCTAAATCTCTGTCATTTAAAGATAAAGCTTTTTTTATTTCTCCATCATTTGATATTGAAACTGCATTTGAGATACCTACATCAAGCTTTCCTTTGATTTTGAGTTTTGATAAAGTTGTTAAATCTTTTTGTACATTATTATATACTTCAAGGGTTAAACCTTTTTTGTAATAGTTTAAAACAACATATCCAATAACTAACATCAGCAATGTAACCATTATTGTTATCAAAGAAAATTTTTTTGATATACTCAAGTCTTTCATTTAAATCCTTTATAATAAAAAGTTATATATTTTACAATTTTCTATATTAATATATGTTATATTTAATGATTATTTTACTTCATATATTATTATTTTTTATGATTTATCATATTCATTAGCCTTTAAATACATTTAAGCTATCATAAAAAACATATAACAATTTGAAAGTTTTACCATGAAAAATGACTTGAAAATAATAGCTACAATTTCTTTTTTATTGATATTTTTATCAATAACAGTATCTTTTATTAACTTTTTAGTATCTCTTGAAAGTACGCAAAAAGATTTAAAAAATTACTCTTTACCTTTATCAGTAGACAACATATATTCTGAAATACAAACTCAAATAATAAAACCAAATCTTATTTCCTCTATGATGTCAAATGATACTTTTTTAAAAGACTGGCTATTAAATGAAGAAGAAAATAGTGAAAAAATTAGACGTTATTTACAAATGATAAAAAATAAATACAGTATGTTTGTTGCTTTTTTAGTTTCTGAAAAAACTCAAAAATATTATACACAAGATGGATTATTGAAAACTTTAGAAAAAAATAATCAAGAAGATAAATGGTATTATAGATTCAAATCTATTCAAGATAAACATGAAATAAATTTAGATTATAATGAGAACTTGGATAATTCTCTTATTATGTTCATAAATTATAAAATCTTTGATTTAGACTATCAGCTTATAGGAACTACAGGAATAGGATTAAAAATCTCTTATGTTAATAAAATGCTTAAACATTTTAGACAAAACTATAAGTTTACTGTTTACTTTGTAGATGAAAATGGAAAAGTAGTATTATCAGAAAGAAAAATAGATTCTATAAAAAAGCTGAGTGATATACCTAGTTTAGCTAAGATACAAGAGCAAATCCTTTCTAAAAAAACAAAAGTATTTGAATATACAAGAAACAATGAAAACTATCTAATAAATACAAAATACGTGCCTGAATTAAATTTACATCTAATAGTTGAAGCAAAAATTGATGACTTTATGAAGACTGAATACAATACTTTTTATGCAAATTTACTTGTATCACTATTAGCTACTTTTATTATAACTATTCTTATAATATATAGTATAAAAGGTTTTAATAAAAAACTAGCATATTTAGCTCATAATGACTCTTTAACAGATTTATTAAATAGAAGATCCTTTAATAATAATTTAAATAACTTCCATAAAGTTGTAAAAAGAAATAGAAAGCCTTTTAGTCTTCTATTTTTTGATATTGATAATTTTAAAAATATAAATGATACTTATGGACATAAAATAGGAGATGAAGTTCTAAAAGAAGTTTCAAAACTTTTAAAAGAAGAATTAAGAGAAGCTGATTTAAAGTGTAGATGGGGTGGAGAGGAGTTTATAATTGGACTTAATGATACTAATATAAATGAAGCTTTAAAAACAGCAGAAAAACTACGCAAAAAAATACAAAGCAATCTTGTTCTAATTAATTTAATTAAAAAACCTGTAACAGCAAGTTTTGGGGTAACTGAATTAAAAACTAATGAAGATATTGATACAGCTATAACAAGGGTTGACACTGCAATGTATGAAGCAAAACAAAGTGGAAAAAATAAAGTAGTAGCTAAATAAAACAATAAATTAATTCTCTAAGTTTAAAATTTAAAACTTAGAGAATCAAATATTCAATTACCCCATTGGGTATAAAATCTCTTTTTGAACTTCTTCTATTTTTTTCATAAGTTCATCATCTATTTTAAAATCAAAGGCTGCTAGAGATTCATTTACTTGATTTAATGTTCTAGCCCCAATAATAGTAGAAGCTACAAAATCAAAGTGTTTTGAATAGGCAACTGCTAGTGTTACAGGTGATATCCCATACTCTTTTGCTAATTGCATATATTTTTTTGTGGCTTCAATAGTCTTCTCATTTACAAATCTATTTGCCATTGCCTGAACTCTTGGACTTTTATTTTTGATATAAGCTGTAAATCTACATCCATCAGGATATAAACCATTGTTATATTTTCCAGCTAAAACCCCTCCAGCAATTGGAGAGTATGGAAGAAGTGAGATATTTTCATTTCTACATACAGTAGCTAATTCATCTAAAAATCTTGGATTTAGTAATGAAAAATTATTTTGTATTGATTCAAATCTAGCTAATTTATTATTTTTTGCAGTTTCATTTGCTTTTGTAAGTCCATAAGCACTATCATTTGATGTTCCTATATATCTTACTTTTCCCTCTTTTACTAAATCATCAAAAGCTCTTAATGACTCTTCAATAGGCACTACTGTATCAGGCCAGTGCATTTGGTATAAATCTATATAATCTGTATCGAGTTTCTTTAAACTTCCCTCAACTGCTCTTTTAATATGAAAAGAATCAATTGCTGTAAGACCATGTCTAATAGGTGGCACAAACCACCCAGAAGCTGCTCCTGCAACTTTTGTGGCTAAGATTATTGAGTCTCTATCTTTTGTTTTTAACCACTCACCTACCCATTGCTCAGTAATTCCTGCTGTATTTGCTTTTGGTGGAACTGGATAAAGCTCTGCTGTATCATAAAAGTTTATTCCATTGTCATAAGCTTTATCCATTATTTTAAAAGCCTCTTCTTTAGATGTAGTAGAACCAAATGTCATTGTTCCCATACAAATAGAAGATACTCTTAATCCACTTTTCCCGATATATCTAAAATCCATAATAATTCCTTCAAATTTTTAAAAATATTTTTTTATTATATCTTGAAAAGTTTAAACTATTCCATTATACAAATCTCTTTTTTACTTATATGAATAATAGTCTCTTTAGCTACTAAAAGCACTATTATAGTTGTAATAAAAGCTAGTATATAAGAAATATAAGCATAAAGTTGTACTTTTGTTAATTCATACATTAAAATTGTAGCAAGAGTTATTGCAGCCATTGGAAAAGTAAATGCCCACCATGAAATAAAAAATTTTATATTCATATAGTTTTTATACATTACAAAAACCAAAATTGTAAAAAATAGACCTAAACTATATAAAATATGAGCAAAAAAATCTAAACTTAAAGTAAGTTTTATATAAGCTATAAACCCTATAGCAGGTGGAGCTATAAGTATAAAAAGTGTTGGCATAAATTTTGCAGCAAATTGTTTGTGAAAAATTATTCTATTTAAAATAATCGAAAAAAGAATAATCCAAAAGAAAATTCCAATTGAAAAATAAAAATATAAAACCGAACTATGGATAAAGCCTTCACCTGAAATTGGTACTATTAAATTTCCAACAATAGGAATAAACCAAGCTGGATTTGAGTGGGCTATTTCAAGATTATTATTTATCCAAAATTTTATAGTATAAAAAGTAAAAAATATATGAGCAAAAGCTCCTATATAAAATAATACTTCTGAAATATCAATATTAATATGTCTAAAAAACATTGATATAAGAAGAGTAGAAATTGACGAAGCCGCAAAAAAATTAACTCTAATTGGATGCGATATCTCTGCTTTTACTTCTTTAGAATATAAAAAAATCTTGAATAAATATGTTACTACTATTATTAAAAATAAACCTGTTGAAAAAAGCCCTAAAGATAAACCAAATATTTTTGAAATAGAAAAAGCCTCACTAAATTTATAAAAAACTAAAGACAAGCCTGAAAGTCCCATGATTATCGCAAACATCATGATAGGGAAAAATTGAAGTCTATTTGATGGAATTGCTTTAATTGATTCACTATTTTGCATCTATTAAATCCTATTAAGAAAAATTTATTATAATTAGAAAAAAATTAGGAATTCTAAATGGCAAAGAGCAAAAAAACAATCATAGATTTAAAAAATATGAATCTATCTTATGAAGAAAGAAACTATAAAATAAAACTTCAAAGTTTCAAAACTTCTTCAATGACTTTAGATGTTCAAATCTATGAAAAAAATCAATTTTTAAAAAATAATACGATTGTTTTTGCTCACTTACCAAAAAAGCTTAAAGCTAAACTAAATCCTCTATTCTAACTACAATTATAATTATATCTTATTTATTTTAAATAAACTTTACTTATATATAAGTTCTGATTATATTATACTAAATATCTTTTTATTTTTTGAAAATTTGCCCTAAACATTGTATGTAAATATGTTCCAAAAACATTGTTGTTTTTAAAAGCTGCGTCTTTTTCATACTCACCTTTTTTCTTATATAAAGTATATTCACCTTTTATTTTGCTACTTACACTTGTATAATGAAAAGCATGACCTGTAATACCTAAATCATTATCATAATATCCCATTCGAATAAATCTTTTATTTAATGTAAAATCTAAAGGAAGCAAGCCCAACATTTTCTTATCATCACAAACTTCACCTAAAACTATAAGACCAGCACACTCACCATAAACTTTTTTTGTTTTTGCATGTTCTTTTAGTGAAGCTTGAAAGTTTTTAGAGTTTTCAAATCTTTCATAAGACTCTTTCGTTTCGATATAACCACCACAAATAAACACACTATTTGCATCACTTGGAATAATCTCATCATTTACACTATTTACAATACTTACTTTTGTAAAGTGTTCTTTTAAAAACTCTAAATTATCATGATATAAAAAAGAAAAGTTTTTATCAAAAACAACTGCTATGTGTTTATCTATTTTCTCTACTTTTTCAAAGGGATAGATTATTTCTTCTTTTTCATATTTAGTTATCTCTTCAAGTTTTTGTAAATCTATGTTTTTAAGCACTTCCTTTGAAAGTTCTTCTATTTTATCTTCTTCACAATCTTTTAAAGCTAAACCTAGATGAGTTGAACTTAAAGCTTCTAAGTCTTTTTGGATATAACCTAAACAAGCTACATCATTAAAATCTTTTTCAATTTGATTTTTTATAAGTTCATAATGCCCTTGGGATGATATATGATTAAATACAACTGCTTTTATAGTATTATCTTTTCTGTACTCTTTTAAGCCTTTTATAATAGCACTTAAAGTTATATATGAACCACTTGCGTCTAAAATAATGATTGTTGAGATATTTAAAAGTTTTGTTACATCATAAGCTGATGAGTTTTTATCCATTCCATCATAAAAACCCATAACCCCTTCTAAAATAGAAAACTCTTTATTACTATAATTTGAAAACAACCATTTAACACCCTCTTTTTTACATATATTTATATCTAAGTTTACACTTGGTGTTTTAGAGATTTTTTCATGAAATTGAGGATCGATAAAATCAGGTCCTATTTTAAAAGGTCTTACACTTTTTTTGTAGTGGTAAAGTAAAGAAGTTGTAAGGATTGTTTTTCCTTGGTTTGAGGCAGTTGCACTAATACATAAAGCTTTTATAATCTGTCCTTTTTATTATTTATGAAATTTTACTATTTTTTCTTAATTACCTAACTTACAAAGAACCTTCAATTTGATATAATCCAAAAAAAGTTCAAATAAGGAAATAGATGAAAATTGCTATTATTTCAGATATAAAATCAAATGTTTACGCACTAGAAGAAGTAATAAAAGATATAAAAGCAAAAAATATAGAAGTAGTTTTAAACCTAGGTGATATGTTTTATGGCCCAATAGAACCAAGAGCTACTTATGAGTTAATAAGAGAAAATAAGTTTATAAATATCATGGGTGATGAAGATAGAAAAATCCTTGAAGCTTCACTTGCACAACTAGAAGAAGATGAAACATTAAAATATGTTTATAATGATTTAGGTGAAGATGTTTTATACTGGATTCAAGAGCTACCTTTTGAGAAAATAATAGGTGGAACTTACTATATGATTCATGGAACTTACTTTGATGATACTCAATATTTACTTGAAGATATAAAAGATGAACAATTAGTTCCAAGAGAAGATGAACAAATCATAAAACTTACAGATGATATTGAAGCACCTTTTATTTTCTGTGGAAACTCTCATATTCCAAACTACAAAAAACTAAATAGTGGTCAAATTGCTATTAATCCTGGTTCAGTTGGATTACAAGCTTTTAGTAAAGATGAACCAAAACATAAGATAGAAAACAACACTCCAAATGCTTCATATATGATACTAAATATCGAAGATAATAAATTTTCTATGGATCATGTAAGAGTTGCTTATGATTATGAAAAAGCAGCCCAAAAGGCACAAGAGAATGGAAGAAAAGATTGGGCTTATGCTCTTAGAACTGGTAAAGTAAAAGAAGCCTAATGAACTGGCTTGCTCATGTACTTCTATCAAAAAAATCAATTGATTTTCAAATAGGAAATTTTATAGCTGACCCATACAAAGCAAGACCTTGGGAAAATGCAAGTAATGATTTAAAAAATGGTATGCACATACATAAAATCATTGATTCATACTCTGATAAACATGAAGCGTTTAAAAGAAGTAAAAAAAGACTAAAAGAAAAAGGTTTATTAAAAGGAATAATCATAGATTTTGTTTATGATTATTTACTTACTAAGAACTGGGATAGGTACTGCAATATAAAACTTGAAGATTTTACGCAAGAGTTTTATGAAAGAGCTTATATTCAAAAAGATAGTTATCCTCTAAGAGCAAATCAAATAGTAGAAAATATGATAGCAAGGGATTTACTAAACTATAGTGACTTTCTTCATCTAAAAAAAGCTTTTCAAAGACTTGATATGAGATTATCTCCTAAATTAGCCCAAAGAGATAGTGCTATTTCTTACTATGAAATAGTTTGTGAAAAAATAGATGAACTTGAAGAAGATTTTTTAGAGTTTTTTCCTGATTTAATCAAAAGAGTAAATGAAGAGTTAAAAGCAGTTGAAGAAGAAAAACTAAATCATATAAAGATTTAGTTTCCTTCATTTGCTTTTTTGTTTCTTTTTATAAGAAGATATACAAAAAATGGCGCTCCAATAAATGCAGTCACAACACCAATAGGTAAACTTGAAGCTGTATTTAAATTTCTAGCAATCATATCAGAAACTACTAAAAATATTCCCCCGAAAAAGAAAACAGGAAATATTAATTTATCTGCACTTTTTTTATAAATAAGTTTGATTATATGAGGTACTACTAACCCTATAAAACCAATAGGTCCTACAAAACTTATACAAACTCCAACACTTAAGGAAATTACTACTAATAAAAGTAAATTTAATTTATGTACATTTAGACCTTTTAGAAAGGCAGTATCGTTACAAATCAAAAGAAGTTTTATATTTTCTTTATTTTTATAAACTATAAAATACATAAAAATAGCAACACCAAATACCACCCAAAAACTAGTAAATCCAACAGTATCTAAACTACCAAGAGTAAACCTAATAATTGAATAATTTTGCTGTAAATCACTCATATAAAATACCAACATTAAAGCAGATGAATAAAAATAAGATAATGCAATACCTATTAATAAAATAGAATTTGTAGATACAGCAATACTACTTTTATTTATATTCTTAGAAATAAAATATAAAATAATTATAGTAAGAAGTGAACCAAAAGCAGCAGAAACTGAGAGTATCATAGCAGGGAAGAACACTATAGACAAAGCTGTAAAAAGTGTAGTACCACTTGCTATCCCTAAAGTATAAGGAGTTATCAAAGCATTTTTAAAAATAATCTGAAAAACCAAACCACCTAAAGCTAAAATACCACCTACAAAAAATGCAAGTAAAACTCTTGACACTCTTAAATCCCAAAACACCTTATAACTCATAGTAGTGCTATCTAAAAGTTCATTTAGATTTAATGAAATTTCACCAACAAAAGGAGCAAAAATTAAAGCTGTAAAACTTAAAATATACAAAACTATTTTCATAAGTTCACCACCAAATGCTCATTTACTTTTATAATAGACTTATTGTAAAACTTTTCTAGATTTTCATTTGAAAAGAACTCATCATTTTCCCCAAAAAACTCTATTTTCCCATCTTTTAAATAAAGAACTTTAAATTTTAAAGCATAAGCTAAATCAAGATTGTGAGTTATAACAATCTTTTGTTTTAAATAATCTGCTTTAAAAATATCATATACTTCTTTTAATCTACTAATATCTAAGTTTGCTGTAAGCTCATCAAAAATCGTAATATTTGCATCATGCATTAAACTAGAGCCTAAAAGAACAAGTTGTTTTTCACCAGAACTAAAAGCTTTACAATATCTATTTTCTAATCTTTTTAAGTTTAATAAATTTATAACTTCATCTACTTTTTTAGGGGTTACATAATCTATAGAAGATAATTCTAAAAACTCTTTTAGTGTAATATATTCATCAAAAATTGATAATTTTGGAGGTATATAATTTATAAGTTTTGCTCTTTTAGCATCACTTATATCTTTTATATTTTCTCCAAAAAGTTTAACATTGTTGTTTGTGATTAGATTTGACAGAACTTTTGCTAGAGTTGATTTTCCAGCACCATTTTGCCCTAAAATAATCAAATTTTCATTCTCTTTCAATGAAAAGCTTATATCATATAAAATATCACTGTTGTAATTACTTATCTCTAACATTTTCTAAAATCTTTTTAAAATCTTTCATAAAATATATAACCCTTTGACTTGGTATACCCGCATAAAGTTTATGAACAGTATAAATATCACTATTTTTACTTGCATTTATAGGCAAACTTTTCCAAAGCCCTTTTAGTTTTTCTCTCTCTTGTTTTTTTCCATCTAAAAACGGAGTTAAAAGCACTATTATATCAGGATTCATATTTATAATTTTTTCTGTATTTACTACAGGTTGACTAGTACTTGTTGAAAAAAAAGCATTTTTATTTCCTGAGGCTTTTATAATATCTTCAAAATATAAAAAATTACCTGTTACATAAATCTGATTTGATAAGCTATTTCGTGGACTTATAACTATTAATATTTTTTTATTTTCTACTATGTTTTTTAAAGCTTTTAAAGAGTTATTGATATCATTTACTAACTCTTTAGCTCTTTTTTCTTTTTTAAAATACTTACCTAAAGTAGAAATTGTATTTTTTATATCATCAATAGTTTGAGTTTTAAAAGTAAGATTTTTAATTCCAAGATTTTTAAGATTTTGTTGCATTTTCTCATCATAATCTTGACCAATTACAACAGAAGGGTTTGCTTTTAAAATCTTTTCTAAAGAGATATTTGCATATCCCCCTACTTTAGGTATTTTTTTAGACTCTTCGGGAAAATCACAATACCGAGTATTAGCAACAACACTCTGCCCCATACCTAAAGCAAAAACAATCTCATTTATTGAAGGAGCCAAAGTAACTACTCTATGGCTCCCAAATAAATTTATACATAAAAATAGAAGTATAAATATATGTTTTTTCATATTAGAACTTGTAGTTTAAACCAACATAAGCACTTCTACCTGCTGTTGCATATCCATCAACAGTTTGATAATACTTATCTGTAATATTATCAACTTTTAAGTATGTTGATAAATTTTTATTTACTTCATAATTAACTACAGTATTCCATAAAGTATATCTACCTGTTTGTCTACCTTTTTTATCATCTTTATTAAATCTTGTACCTACATACGAACCATTTACATTAATATGAGTCTTAGAAAATCCATAATAATCAACTGCAAAGTTTAAATTTCTTTTAGCTCTTCTTGCTAAGTCTTTCTTATCTGAATCTTTAGCACTCAAATGAGTATAATTTAAAGACATTATTGTATCCTCAAATACATCTTTTTTGTAAGATAGTTCATAACCTTTTATTTTTGACTTGCCATTGATATTTCTATAGTGACCATCATTATTACTCCAATTAGAAGGTGTTGGGTCATACCAATCAATTAGATTTTCTACTTTAGTATCAAAATATGTTAGCTGAAAATTTTTATATGAAACTGTTAAATCAAAACCTTTTGTTTCTTCAGGTTTTAAATTATCATTTTTTGAACCCCAAGGATTTAAAATTCTAATAATATTAGGTGCATTATAAGCTGTACCATAATTTCCACTTAAAAATAAATCTTCATTTAAATTATATTTTAAACCAAATTTACCAGTTAATTTTGAACCAAAATTAGAAAAATCATCTCTTCTTAAAGATTGAGTGGCAACAAATTTATCAAATACATTTGTATTAGTTAAATATATAACTTTATTATTATTACTTTTAACTCCTATGTTACTATTTGCTTCTGTATATTCAACTTCATTTTCTTCATAAGATGTACCTAACAATAAGTTTCCATTATCATAATACACAATATTATCCATAATATCAAAAACTTTTGTTTCTCCATCATATTTTTCTACTCCAGATGTAACATTCATTAATTCTTTGTTAAAATCTGATAACTGATATTTTATATTAATATTATGGTTAGCATATAGCTTATTATAATTAAGTGAATATAAATTAGTTTTTGAAAAACTTCCTTTTTCTCCATTAGGGTTATTATAAGAATCATATTCAACAAAAGAATTAATATGATTCATTCCAAGAGATATAAAATCAGAATCTGTAATATTAAATGTAGTTTTAGCATTAATAGTTGTATTTCTATAACTATCTTTTTCATAATCATCCAAAGTATCTCCATAAGGTAACTGAGAAGAAAACCCATCTGATAGAACTCTATTAATACTTATTTTAGCACTATACTTGTCTGTTTTATTAGAAATATTTGCACCAAACTTCTTTGTTTGAAAACTTCCAATTTCAGAATTAATTGAAGCTGAAAAACCTTTTTTTGCTTCTGAAGTTATAATATTAATTACACCTGCACTTGCATCTGCACCCCATATACCAGATTGAGCTCCTTTTAATACTTCTATTCTTTCAATATCACTTATCATCAGGTTTTCAAACGAAGCTCCACTTGTATTTGAAGGGTCTTGATATCTTACACCATCTATTAATACTAATATTCTACTAGTATCCATTCCTCTTAAAAAAACTGATGAACTATTACCTAATCCACCATTTGAAACTATAGAGATACCACTTAAGGATTTTAAAGCTTCATTTACAGTAGTAAAATGTCTCTCTTCTATTTCTTGGCTTGTAATAACCTCAATATTTGAAGTAACGTCTTTGATTGATTGTTCTGATTTTGTAGCACTTGTAACAGTTATAGCATCTAAAGTTTGATT
Organism: Arcobacter sp. YIC-80; assembly: GCF_044841725.1. NCBI lineage: Bacteria > Pseudomonadati > Campylobacterota > Epsilonproteobacteria > Campylobacterales > Arcobacteraceae > Arcobacter > Arcobacter sp. YIC-80. The sequence continues at coordinate 477,063 of NZ_JBJBSI010000001.1, forward strand.
TGCAGTTAAGTTTGTTGCTATTAGTAAGCTTGCAACTAAGCTTGTAGTTAATTTTTTATTCATTATTTTCCCTTGTTTTATTTCTATATGTGATTTGTTAAATTTATTTTGATTGGTTTTAATTGTTTACTTAATAGTAATTTTGTAATTTTTGGTAAATCTTTGCTTCGCATTGAGCTTACAGTACAGTAAAATGAGTGCATTTTTCTATCAACAGTAGCAGCTAAGACACCAAAAAACGTGAAGTATTTTTTTGATTTACTAATCATAATATTCCTCCTTTAAAAAATTTTGTAGTTTTAAAATGCGGAATTATATAGAATTTTTGTTAAAAAGTAGGAATTATATGCTTATATTTGTAAAAACTGCATTTGTATCTATGTAAAATTGGTATCCTAAGTACATCATATAAAAACCAAAAGCTATCACTAAAATTGAAGCAACTTTTATAAATATATCTCTTAAATTAGATTGTTTAAAAAGTCCTATAAAAAATCCAAGAGAAAAAAGAGCAGGTAAAGTACTAAGTCCAAAGATAAACATCACAACAGCACCCCAAAAAGCACTAGCAGTTCCAGCAGCTATAATGGCAAAAGCATAAACAAAACCACATGGTAAAAGTCCATTTAACATACCAAGTAAATAAAAACTTATTAAAGAATCCGAACCAAGTAACTTCTTAAATGTTTTTTGGTAAAGAGTTGACTTTGAACAGGTATGTTCTAAAATAGTCAAAAATTTGATTTTTCCAAGTAACGATAGACCAACTAACACCATCATAACACCTGTAAAAACCAATAGCATAGAGTTTGTTAGATTATTAAAAGTTATAACACTTCCTGCAAAACCTATTACAGCCCCAATTAAAGTATAAGTAGTGATTCTTCCAAATGAATAAAAAAGATGAGCTATCGCTTGAAGCTTTTTTGACCATTCACTTCTTATTTTTGTACTTGAATATGCCATTACAATTCCACCACACATTCCAACACAGTGACCAAATGAACCTAAAACTGCAATTGAAATAATTGCTAAAATACTAACTGTTTCCATATAATCTAACTCCAAGGTAGTTATTATATTCATTTAATAATAAATTTTTCTTTTAATTGATAAAATTAGGGCAAAAAAAAAGCTTCACAAAGGGAGTTGTGAAGCTTTTGTATTATTCAAAATTTATTTTAATATTTAATAATAGGATACTAATTAAAATATGATTAGTAGTAGGAGGATTTAATATAAATACCCTATATGTTTAAAAGTTTATCAAAGGATATGTTAATTAATTGTTAAATCAAGATACTTTTTGTCCTCTTTTTAAAAAATTTCTTATAAATTGTAGAAAAGTAACACTTTTTTATAAAATCACCTATCCTTTTTTAAGATTATAATCATATAATACATCAATTTTTAACAATTATATAGGAATAAATTTATGAAACTAATTATGTTTGATATGGATGGAACACTAGTTGATAGCTCAAATGCAATTACAAATACAATCAACTATGTAAGACAAAACATAGGCTTAGAAACTTTAGAAAAAAATTTTATTTTAGAAAAAGTAAATGATCCAGATATAAATTCTTCTGAATTTTTTTATGGAACAAAACATTTTACAGATGAACAAGTAAAACTTTTTGAAGAGTATTACAATGAACACTGTTTACTAGATTTAGAAATTTATGATGGGATTACACAACTACTTGAAGATTTAAAAGGTGATTTTACTCTAGCAGTTGCCACAAATGCTAGCTCTGATTTTGCTAGAAAAATGCTTGATCATGTAGGAATAGAAAAACACTTTTCAAGTATTTTAGGTTTTAATGATGTAAAAAATCCAAAACCTCATCCTGAAATGGTTCATAAGATATTAAATGAGCATAATATTCTAAATAATAACGCACAACTTATTGGTGATTCACATAAAGACATTATGGCAGCTACAAATGCTGGGGTTGATTCAGTACTTGTAAATTGGGGCTTTTCAAATCATGAAGAAAATGCAATTCATACAGTGAAAGAATTGGAAGAAAAAATATTTGAGAAGTTTAGAGTATAAAACTCTAAATTTCTCAAGATAACTACTTGGACTTCATCATAGTTGAGTGATTATGTCCACCTTTTTTTGCTCCATAAGTTTGAAAAACATATCCAGTATAAAACTTCAAGCACATATAAAATATGATTAAAGCACTAGCAAAAGGAAATGCTAAAACTTTTAGTGATGTTTTAGTATCTATTAATTTTAATCTTCCAATCATAATAATAAATGCCCAAATATAAGCTATATGATTAAATAGTTTAAAAATATGTACCCATTCATCTCTTCTACTAGCAAGAGGTTTTATATATTCATAGTTTAAAGAGAAAGCTTGAATAAAACCATTTACAATATTTGAAGAATAAGAATAAAAGAAAAACTCTCCAATATGAGATAATCCACCTATTATAAATAAAGGTGCAAAAGCATAACCTAAAGTATAAAAAGTTTTTTCATAAGAGACTTTCATAATTCTTGAGGCTACAAACATACCACTTATGCTTAAAAACACACATATTATAACTGCATAAAATAAAGCAGATAGCCCTACTGTGTCAATTGAACCAAAGTTTATAAAACTTTCAAAATATCTTGCAGTCTTAACCCAAAAGAACTCTTCTACTATTGCACTCCTTCCAAGTGCATGATGAAAGCTCATAGTTACAGAAATAACTGCTGTTATAAGTATCAATGCCCAAACCTCAGCTTTATTTGTTTTAAATTTACCAAATAAATTTGAAGAAGGTTTTTTTAAAGAAAAAGCTACATTTTCACATGAACTTGCACAGTCCATACATAAAGTACAGTCTTGCATAGAGTTTTTTTTATCAAACGTAAAAGGTTTTAAATCATAATTACAGGCACTTGCACAATCAAAAGTTTTACAAGTTGCACAGCCTTTATTATATGTCTCTAACTTTGTAAACCCAACTTTTGAAAATACTTTAGTTAATGTTCCAATAGGACAGATATATTTACAATAAGACATATTTTCATACACATAAAATACAAATACAGCAATTATAGTCATAACCGTAAACATAATAGCTGTTGCTATAGGTGCTTTAAATAAACTTGGATACATATAGTAAACTAACCACCATCCAAAAAGTAAAATTCCTAGCCCAATAAAGGGATTTGCTAAAAACTTAGGCATTTTTTTATTTAAACCTATTTTTGTAATATACTTACCTAAAAACCCATGGGGACAAATACCACAAAATACTCTACCTAAAGTAGCTAAACTAACTACCATAAAGAAAGGCCAAAATAGATTCCAAAACAGTCCCGTTGTAAATCTATTTTCACTTTTAGTTTCATATATAAAACCAAAATAAATAGCATATATAAACAATGAAAAAACAATAAACTTTAATACAAACAAAAACTTAGCATTTTTAAACATAAACCCTAAAAGAGGAAATGAAAAAATATCATTTCTTTTTCTTTTTATAATCTGCTTCATTTTAAACCTTTTAGAATTTATATGTATATGTAAGCATTGCAGTTCTAGGAGCTGCTGCTTTGTAAGTGATATCACCATCTAAGTCTTTTTGTGATGACATTGCATAATGCTTATCAAAAAGGTTATTTACATTTAATTGAATATTATGATTTCTTTTTTCATATCCAAGCATCATATCTGTTACAAATTCATAACCTTCATACTTTTGTGAGTTTGCATTATCCATATAATAACTACCCCAAGTTCTAAATTGTACTCTTGCTTTAAAACCTTGATTTTTATACATAGCAAACATTGAGTATTGATGTTTTGGGACATAAGGTAAGTAGTTACCATTTCTATCATAAGTTCCCTCTTCTTTAAACTCTTTGAATTTAAAATTACTATAAGCATAAGAACCACCTAAAGTGATGTTTTTATTTAAGATATATGCTGTGTTAAGTTCTAAACCTCTTTTTTGTGTTTTCCCTGCATTTTCATAAGAGCTAGTCCAGTTTTGTTTTACAGCTGTAACTTCATCTTTTACATCATTTTGATAAATAGCTAAATCGTAAGAGTATTTTTTTGTTCTTGATTTTAAACCTATTTCATAATTTCTACTTTGAGTCTTTTTTAAACTTGCTTTATTCTCAACTATATTTGTTTTAAGTTCGTTATCTGTTGGTGCTTGATTTGCAGATGCAATAGAAGCATAAAGGTTAGTAGTGTCATTTATTGCATAAGAAAAACCAATTTTAGGAGATACCAAAGTATAATCTTCATCAATAGAGTATTTCCCATCACCTGCTTTATATGTACTTCCTCCAAAACCACTCCAATTATACTTTAAGATTTCATTTCCATCTACATCAAACTTTACTTTATCAATTCTAAGTGATAAATCAACCAAAGTTTTATCTGAGGGTTTAAAACTTTCTTGGAAATATATTCCATAAAGAGTAGCTTTTGAATCTTCTACTTTTGCTAAATCTCCTTTTTGTTCTGATAATGTCTTTTTAATACTACTTCTACCCATACCTACTACTGTGTAATCTTTATATGTATATTTTTTAGAATTTTTACTTACATCTTGTTTTGCTGTAATTCCTGCAACTAAAGTAGCATCATTTGAAAATAGCTTATGTTTGTAGTTTAATTCTAAATCTGTACCATAGATATTATTATCTGCACTATCATTTATCATTGAAGTTACAGGATGAAAATGCTCCCATGTATTAAAATAAACTCTAGGCTTATAAATAATATTGCCTATTGTTTTTTCATATTTTGCATTTAAAAATAGTATTTTAGAATTTCTTGCATTATTTTGCCAAGGTGAGCTTGTGTTTTTTTGTTTTCCTGTTTGTTTAAATTCTTCAAACTCACTTTGTGTCATGGAAGCAGGTAATTGCATATTTGATTTAGTATATGCTATTTCACTCTCAAATACTGAATCATCTTCAAATAAATAACCATATTTTAAACTTAATTGTCTTGAATCAATATCATTATTATCTCTCCAGCTATTATCATTTTTAGTTGTACTTGCATTTATTGAAATATAGTTTTTATCATCAAGTGCTGTTGAATACCTAAAGTTTGATTGACTTGCCCCATAAGTTCCAAACCCAAATTTCAATCTATTTTCATCTTCATCAAAAACAGATTTTGTGATAAGCTGTATCACTCCACCTGTTGCATTTGCAGCTTGGATAGAACCAGGTCCTTTTTGAACTTCTATAGATTTTACATCTTGCATATCTATAAAATCAAATCTTGTAAAAGCATCAGGGTCAGTCATAGGAACCCCATCTTTTATAATCATGATTTCTCTAACCCCATATCTTGCTTTAAGTCCAGCACCTCTTATAATAAGTCTAGGACTTGAACTATTTGTTGAGCTTTCTACATTTACACCTGGTATTGTATTTATTGCATCTGATATATTAATGATGTTTTTATCATCTATCTCTTCTTTGCTTACAACTGATATACTTTGAGTTACTTCTTTTGTAGCTCTTTGAACTTTTGTTGCTGTAACTGAAATAGAATCAAGTGTGATTGTGTCATTTGAATATGCAAATGACGTAAGACACGCCATCGCAAAAAGTGAGTGTTTTATTTTCATATTTTCCCCTAAATAAAGTCAAAGGGGATAATAGAATGCTTGTGTTAAAAAAAAATTAATTTTTTGTTAAGTTTTTGTTAAGTTTGTAACATTTAACTTTTAAGGATTTGTATAATAAAGAAAAAAGCCAAAACCAACAAAACTAACTAATACTCCAAACCCTGAAATAATTGCAGAATCAGAAGATATCATTCCTGGATCATTTACTTCATCTTGCATAAAGTCACTTAATGAAGGATATTTACCTAAAGTTATAATTTTTAAAATAATAAACCCTACTAGATAAAAAAATAAATGTGTTAATTTACTTCCCATTGTTTTTCTTCCTAATTTTCGCAAAGTTTTTATAAGTTTTTATAACTTCTATTTTTTCACCCTCTTCAAACTCTTTTTCATCAATATCACTATCAATTTCCCAGTAAGTTCCTTTGAAGAAGACTTTTTGATTTTTGATTTGTCCTATTCCACCTTCTTGTAAATAGTTATCATTTACTTTCTCACTAGAATTCAAAAACTTTTCTAATACTTTTTTTCTAAGTACTAATATAAATAAAAGTGAGATTATAGATACACTTGCTAGTTGCCAAATTCCATCTGTAAAGTCATAAGCTAAACTAATAAATGCTGTTATTAAAAATCCTAAACCAAACCAAATAAGAATAAATGAAGCTATCACAGCCTCAAGTCCTATTAAAACAACCCCTATTCCTAAAAGAATATAAGGGTTGATTACATCAAGAAGCATTATTGTTTGTGTTTCCATTGCTTACACCTTTAAAAAACGCATCACCTAGTACACTTGTACTTCCAATCATTTGTGATACTTCATAAGGAAGAATCATTTTATCATTAGAATCAGATTCTGCTAAGGCTTTAAATGCTTGTATTCTATCTTTTGCTAGTAAGAATTCTGCTGCTTCTTTATTTTCTGCCATGGCTTCATTGATAAGTTTCATAGCTTCTTGCTGACCTGCTGCTACTTTTTCTTGTTCATATTTTTTAGCATCTGCCATTCTTTCAATTGCTTCTGCTTTTAAGACTTCTGATTGTTTAAATGCTTCTGCTTCTCTAATTTGAGCTTCTTTATCAGCTCTTGCTTTTGTTTCAATAGCTCTTTTTTCTCGCTCAGCTTCCATTTGCATATTCATAGCTCGCTCAATTTCAGCTGGAACAGAAATATCAGAGATTTCAACTCTTGTAACTTTAATACCCCAGTTTGCTGCTGCACTACCAAGTTCAGTTTGAAGTTTTGCATTTAGAGATTCTCTATTTGATAAAGTATCATCTAAATCCATTCCACCTATTTCGGCTCTTAAAGTAGTCATAGCAAGATTTGCTATTGCATTTTTAAAATTTACCACATTATAAGTAGCTTCTTTTGCATCATCTACTTTACAAAATACAATACCATCAATCGAAATATTTACATTGTCTTTTGTAATTACTGATTGTTTAGCAATATCTACAAGCTGTTCTCTTGATGTAAGTTTTGATCTTACTTGATCAACAATAGGAATAATTACATGAAAACCACCATGTAATATTTTCTGGAATTTCCCTAGTCTTTCAACTACGTATAAATCTGATTGGGGTACTATTCTCACCCCTTTTGCAATAATAATCAAAACAAAAATGATAATAGCAAGAGGAAAGACAAGTGTTTCATCTATCATGAAAATCCTTTAATTAAATTTCTATTATAATATAATAATTCATTTAAAAAAGAATTTAAATTATGATAAATGTTATCAATTAGTTATAAGAATTTTTTTTAGATTAAGATTAAAACAGTTTCCATTTTCTAAAGTATCAATATTTATAATGATTTTATTTTTATCACAAAACTCTTTTACTATATTTAAACCTAAACCAAAGCCATCATTTTTAGAGTTTTCTTGGTAATATTTATCAAAAATAATAAATAGATTTTTTGTATTTATATTCTCACCTGTATTAAAAATACTTAAAATAGAATTTTCAAAAGATATATTTACTTGACCTTGCTCTTTAAGATTGTATTTAATTGCATTTGAAAGTAAGTTGTCTATTACTTTTTCAAAACCATTTATATCTGTTGAAATATTTATATCTGGGATATTTGAGTTTATTTTTATATCTTTTTTTATATCATCAAACTTTGAAATAGAATGATTAATAATCTCTTTTAAATTTGCTTCTTGTTTATCTATTTTGTCTATTTGCTTTTTGATATCATATTCCATATTTTCATAAAGTTTTAATAAATCATCACTTGCTTGTTTTATTCGTCCTAATCTTTTTAGACTTTTTTCATCATCTATTTTCTTTTGAAGCATTTGTGTATTCATCTGTATAGTTGATACAGGAATATTTAGTTCATGAATTGTCTCTTTTATACTTTGTTGTAAGACTTCATCACTTTTAAAAAGTGGTTTTAAAATATTGTTTGTAAAACTTAGAAAAATTACTAAACCTAGTAAAACTAAAGGCAAGATTATAAATATAAAATTTTCTTGATTTAATCCAAATAAAGAAATAAACATAAAATTAAAATACAATACTAAAACTATTGTAATAGTGAAAACAATAGATATTGATATTAAAAAATCTCTTTTTTTAGAATTCAATCTTATACCCTACACCTTTTATATTTGATAATGACTCTTTTCCTAAAAGTTTCTTTATTGAATTTATATAAACCCTAATAGAACCTTCACTATACTCTTCTCCTGCACACCAAAGCTTAGAGATTATCATTTGTTTAGTAACTATCTCTCCTCGATGTTCTATAAAAAGCTCTAGCAATTCTAATACTTTAATAGGTAAGTTTAAATCAGCTCCATTTTCATAAACTCTTTTTGAAATACAATCAAATTCTAAAGTATCGTTTAATTTGATAGCTTCAAAACTTTTTTTATTTCTTTTAAATAAAGCTTTTATTCTAAGTATAAGTTCATCTAAATCTACAGGTTTTTTTAGATAATCATCACAACCTTTTAAAAAGCCCTCATGTAAAGTCTCTTTATCTTTGTAGGATGTTAAAAAAATAGAAGGTGTTGTATCTCCTGAGTCTCTTAGCTGTTTTAATACATCAAGGCCATTTATTTTAGGTACGTTTATATCAAAAATATATAAATCATATTTATTTTCATAGTTTAGATCTAAACACTGCTCTCCATCATAAGCAATATCAATTTCAAAACCTTCATCTTCTAAAAAGTCTTCAAGTGTAGATGCAAAAAGTTTATCATCTTCAAGTAGTAGTATTTTATACAATAATATTTCCCTTAATTTTATAGGTTTATATTATATTATGTAATAGTTAAAATTTTGTTAATTTATTTTTATTAGATAGGATTCTTCAAAGATTATTTAAAATCTTTGAAGTTTTGTCTTAGTGCTTCATAAGCTACAATTGATACAGAGTTTGCGATATTTAAACTTCTTGCATCATTTGTCATAGGAATAGTAATACATCCTTCTTTATGTTTATTCATAATACTTTCAGGTAATCCAGCATCTTCTCTTCCAAAATAGAAAAAATCTCCTGTTTCAAACTTAGCGTCAAAATAAACTTTTTCAGTTTTTGTAGTAGCAAAGAAGTGTCTATTTGAAATTGGATTTTTTTCCCAAAACTCTTCTATATTTTCATACTCATAAACTTCTAAATCATACCAATAGTCAAGTCCAGCTCGTCTTACTTCTTTTTCTGTAATCTCTCCAAAACCATAAGGTTTTATAAGGTGAAGTTTACAGTTCATAGCAAAAGCTAATCTCCCGATAGTTCCAACATTTCCTGGGATTCTTGGTTCGTGTAATACTAAATTAAACATTATAAAATTACCGTTTTATTTCCGTATACAAATACTCTATCTTCTAGTAATAACTGGAAAGCATTTGATAATACTATTTTTTCTACGTTTCTTCCTGCTTTTCTCATATCTTGCCAAGAGAAAGTATGATCAACTGTTACAACATCTTGAGAAATAATCGGACCTTCATCTAAATCATCAGTAACATAATGAGCCGTAGCACCAATAATTTTCACACCTCTTTCGTGAGCTTGCTTATAAGGGTTTGCCCCAATAAATGCAGGTAAAAATGAGTGGTGAATATTTAACACTTTTTGTGGATATTGTTGTACAAATTTAGGAGTTAAAATTCTCATATATTTTGCTAAAACAATTACTTCTGGTTCATATTTATTGATTTCTTCAATCATTAAGTCTTCATGAGCTTCTCTGTCCATTCCTTCGGCACTAATACAAGTAAATGGAATATTAAATTTTTCAACTAAATCTCTTAAATACTCATGATTACCAATAACAGCTTTAATATTTGCATTTAACTCACCATCAATATATCTAATAAGTAAATCACCTAATACATGAGACTCTTTAGTAACTAAAATAACTACATCTTTTTTAGCTTTTTTATTTAGCCTAATTCTTGAGCCTTGTGGTAAAACCTCTTTTAACTCTTTTAATAAAATGTCTTTTGAGATATTTCCTGAGATTCTAGTTCTCATAAAAAATTTGTTAGTTTCAGGGTCAACATATTCAGCATTTCGCTCTATGTTTAAGTTGTTTGCAAAAAGTACTTTAGAAATATTGTATACTAAACCTTTTGCATCTTCAGTATCAATTAAAAGTATATACTCTTCCATTATCGTCCTATATTATTCTCATTTAAATTAAATGAGAATAATACCTTTTTCTTAATTAATAGATAATTTAACCTATACCATGTGAGAAAGTTTTTCTCTATATGCTTCTAAATCAAACTCTTTTATTCTTGCTACTCCTGTTTGCACTGCTGCATTGGCAACTGCTGCACTTACTTCAACCATAAGTCTTTTGTCAAATGGAATAGGAATAATATAATCAGGACCATAAGATAAATCACCAAACATAACTTTTAATTCAGGATATAAAGGCTCTTTTGCTAAGTCTGCAATAGCTTTTGCTGCAGCCATTTTCATGCTCATATTGATTTTTCTAGTTTGTACATCTAATGCACCTCTAAAAATGAAAGGGAATCCAAGTACATTATTTACTTGATTTGGGAAATCACTTCTTCCTGTACCAATAATTGCATTTGGTCTTACTTCTCTAACTTCTTCAGGGAAAAGTTCAGGTGTAGGGTTTGCTAATGTAAATACAATAGGTCTCTCACTCATAAGTGAAATATGTTCTTTTGTAAAAGTTCCAGGTCTTGATAATCCTAGAACCATATCAGCATCCGTAAATGCTTCATTCATAGTAAGAGCATCATCAATCATAAAGTCTTTTTTATATTTATTTAAATCTGTTCTACCTTTATGAATAACGCCTTTTGAATCGCACATAATTAAGTTTTTAACACCTAATTCTTTGTACATTGTAGAACAAGAAATAGCCGAAGCCCCTGCACCTACAACTACTACTTTCATGTCTTCTGGTTTTTTATCCATCATTGAAGCTGCATTCATAAGTCCTGCTGTTGTAATAATAGCTGTTCCATGTTGGTCATCGTGCATAACAGGAATATTTAACTCATCAACTAATCTTCTTTCAATCTCAAAACACTCAGGTGCTTTAATATCTTCTAAATTAATTCCACCAAATGTTGGAGAAATTGCTTTTACTGTTTCACAAAACTTATCAATATCTTTTTCATCAACTTCAATATCAAAAGAATCTACTGCTGCAAACTTTTTGAATAATACAGCTTTACCTTCCATAACTGGTTTTGAAGCTAATGCTCCAATATCACCAAGTCCAAGTACAGCTGTACCATTTGAAATAACTGCAACTAAATTTCTTTTTGATGTATATGTATATGCAGCCTCTGGGTTTTCTTTTATTTCTTCACAAGGGTATGCAACTCCTGGAGAGTATGCAAGAGATAAATCTCTTTGTGATTCTAATCTTGTAGTAGTAGCAATAGCAACCTTTCCTGGGTTGGGAACTTTATGGTAATCTAATGCTTCATTTTTTGTTACTTTAGTACTCATTCTAATCCTTATATTTTCTGCTTTCTTTAAAATGTGGTAAAATAGTAACAGAAGAAAGCTTAAAAAAGATAAATTTACAAACTAATTTAAAAGCCAAGCTTCATTTAAGCTAGTTATGTAAAATTTATGTAAACTACTATAAGTAATTACTTTTTTTAATACAACTTTAATAATTACTTTGATGTATTTTTGCTTTTAATATATTGTTTTTATGGTACTTTTTATAAGATTATAAAATACAAACTTAAAAAGTTTTTTATAGGTTTTAGATAATTTTTAATCTTAAAACTCTTTAAGTTTTGCTTGATTTTTGAGTAATTTTGTAATATGTGATTTTAAAGTTTTATAATACCTGCAAATCTACCAGTTTTTGGGTCTTTTCTATAAGAATAATGTTCAGTTTCTGAACATTTTGTACAAATTTTTGAAATTTTAATATTTTTTACTTGATTTTGTTCTAAAATTGAACGATTTATTCCTTGAAGATCAATATTTTTTCCTTCTATAAACTCTTCTCCAAAGTTTTGTTCTACTATTTTTAAAAGCTCATCATTTACCTCATAACAACACTTTTGAATACTAGGCCCCATAATAGCTTCTATATTTTCACCTTTACATCCAAAATGATTTTTCATAATATCAAGTGCTACTTGTACAATCTTTAAAAAAGTAGAGTTTCTTCCTGCATGTAGTGCTGCTATGACACCCTCTTCTTTATCATGTAAAAGAATAGGAATACAATCAGCAACCATAACCATAAGAGGTAAGTTTTTTTCATTTGTTATTAAACCATCACAATCATCTATACATTTAGGAGATTCATGTGTTACAATTGCTACTTTATTTCCATGAACTTGATTCATATATCGTAAATCACTAAATCTATAACCATGTTTTATAGCTAAAGCTTTTTGATTTTTATCTACATTATGTCTTTTATCCCCTACATGATAAGCTAAGTTTCCATCACTTTTATCTGTAAAAACTGCTAATATATTCTTCATAAGTTTCTACCTTTTAATTATTTTTCATAATTGTACTGTAAAAAGTTTGATTTTGATATAATATTATTTTTAAACAAAGGATATAAATGAATAGATTTGATGAAGCAGCAAAAACTTGGGATAAAAAACAATCAAGTATAGACAGCTCAAATGCTTGTGTAAAGAATCTTCTTGAAAAAATAAGCTTAAGACAAAATGCTGATATTTTAGACTATGGTTGTGGTACTGGATTTATTGCATTTGCACTTAATAATAACACTAATAACATTTTAGGTATGGATTATTCTGAGGGAATGGTAGAAAAATTTAATGAAAAAGCTGAGCAATCAAACTTTGATAATATTACAGCTGTAAGACATAATATAAATGAAGAAGAACTTCCAAAAGAACAATTTGATTTAGTAATCTCTTCAATGACAATGCATCATATAAAAGATACAAATATGTTTGCTAAAAAATGTTTTGATGCCTTAAAAAAAGATGGTATTGTATGTATAAATGACCTTGAAAAAGAAGATGGAACTTTTCATAAAAAACACAACAATGATGGAGTTGAGCACTTTGGTTATGAAAAAGAGGAAGTATGTAAAATCTTTGAAAAAATAGGCTTTGAGATTATTTCGTCTGATACTGTATTTATTCATGAAAGAAATGATAAGGAGTATCCACTTTTTAATCTAATCGCAAAAAAAGGTAAGTAAACTTACCTTTTAATGCATTGCACTACATGGACTCATACCAGTCTTAAAAAAGTTAGCTGTAACAGTATCCATAGTTTGAATATGATTTACTAACCAACTTAGTAAATCCCCTTCTAAATAAGAAATCAAAGAATTAATATCATCACTATTTATAAAACTATTCAATATATAAGCCATATTTTCTAAACATCTATCATGTTCACCTTTATGCATCATATAAGGAGGAAATCTTAACTCAAGCATTTTTGCTTCTTCCCCCTTAAAGTGGTTAACTGTATGATTATACCACTTTTCATAACAAGTAATAAGATCTTTTCTATCTTCATCTTTTTTCGTATTTTTATAAACTACTGCTTTTTCATATAGTTCATTTATAATATCAACATCTTCAAAATGTACATCATTCATAAAATCTTCTGCAACTAATGGTAAGTTATTTTTATCTATAAGCATTATCAGCCTTTTTGTTTTTTATGAATTTTTACATAATTTGTATAAATAATCATTGATTGATATCAATAGTTCGTGTATCTATTATCTTAAATTTTTCAATATCAATATTTGAACTAAAATATTTACCATCTTTTTTATAATGAACTATAATCTCTGAGCCATCTATAAATCTCCATGATACAAAACTTTGTAGCTTTTCAAATAATTCGATATATTTCTTTCCAGAAGGAGTTGATAAAACTAAAGAAAATCTATCTTGAATAGATAATCTTGCGTCGTTATTTGTATCTTCTTTTACTACTAAATACATCAAAGCCTTTGTATCTTTTGATGTTGATATTAAATTATTTTTTTCTAATCTAAATAAATCTAAAATAAGTTTATCGTTTTTTTTGAATAACCAATAAGATTTGCTATTTTCTAAATCTGTAAATAAATAGTTTTTTACAGAATAAGTATGCTTTGAATAATATGATTGTTCATAATCTTGCGTTAAAACAAGAGGTGTTACTTGATATTTGTCATTTAAAAACTGTGCATTTGCTTCAAGCTTGTAATTTTCTTTTGAATCTTTATTATCTTGAATATTTACAATATTACTTACTTCTTTATAACTTTGATTTTGAATAAACCCATAAGCCAATAAACTCACTCCAAGAAGACCAATAGCCAAAATAATCAAAGAGTTTACTCTCCATATAAATCTAAAAAAACTGTTGTTGTCACTCATAATAATCCCTATATTTTTTTATTTACTTTAAAATAATTTTGTGTATTTAAAGTGAATATACGAATATATCAACAGAGTTTTGATAAAATCATATTTTTAAATTAAGGAAATATATATGTCAAAAGAAAAATTCGTAATATTTGGAAATCCAGTAGCTCACTCAAAATCACCACAAATGCAAAATGCAGGTTTTGAAGCACTAAATTATGATGGTGTTTATGAAAAACACCACTTAGAAGATGGAGCAACTATAAAAACTGCTTTTTTGGAAAACTCATATAAAGGAGCAAATATCACAGTTCCACATAAAGAATTTGCATATAAAAATGCCGATGAAGTAAGAGGTTTAGCAAATAAAATCCAAGCAGTAAACACATATATAAATGAAAATGGAAAAATCATAGCATACAACACAGATGCACCAGGTTTCTTAAAAGCGATAGAATCTTTTGGAGAGGTAAAAAATGTACTACTTTTAGGAGCAGGAGGAACAGCAAAAGCAATTGCGCTTGCCTTGTCAGACAAAGATATCAAAGTAACAGTACTAAACAGAAGTGCAGGAAAACTAGAGTTTTTCAAAAATGAAGGTATCACTTCATACTCATGGGAAAATTTCAAAGCAGAAGAGTATGACCTAGTAGTAAACTCAACAAGTGCAGGACTAAAAGATGAGTATCTTCCATGCGACAAAGAAATCCTAGAGCCAATTTTAGAAAAAGCCTCTTATGCTTTTGACTGTGTATATGGAAAAATCACACCATTTTTAGCACTAGCAAAACAAAATAACTGTGAAATAAAAGATGGTGAAGATATGCTACTTTTCCAAGGTGTTTTAGCTTTTGAATACTTCACAAAACAAAAAGTTAGTGAAGATATAGTAGAAGCTATGAGAAAGGGATTAAAAGGAGAGTAGTAAAATCAACTGCACCATCCTAAAATATAAATTTAATAATTAAAAATATAAGTTATAAAGAAGAATAAAATGAACGAAAATAGTAGTCATCCACTTGATTATATTGATATAAATAGCTATCTATCAAAAGAATTTAATATCATAGTTAATGAATCAGATAGAGGTTGTATTTTATTGTGTTCTTCTATTTTAGAACATACATTGAAAGAACAATTCATAAAGATTTTACCTAATGAAATAAAGAATGATAAGGATATTAAAAACAAGCTTCTTCATAATAGTTTTGATAAAAATTTAAATCAAGCTTTTTTATGTAGATACATTCCATTTAATATATTTCAAGCAATTAATAAATTAAAAAGTATAAGAAACAAAATAGCTCATAATAAATTGGATTTTGAACTAAGTAAACACAGAGAAAAAATTAGTGAGATATCTGAACTTACAGCAAAGGGTGGAGCTTATTATTTTAGTAAAGTATCTTTAGAAATTCATATTGCCAATATTGTTAAAACATTATTAAATAACAATACTCCATCAGAATTTAAAACATTTGAAGAGATATTAGATTATATAAAAACAAAGAAAGAATTCCATTCTTCAATTGAATTAAAGGCACTCAAAATTGAATTGTCATTATCTACTTTAGTACTAATTAGTTGTATAAACTTTCATTTTGAAGAAGCTTTGACATTACTTGAGGGAGAGAAAACTATTTCTCAAATCAAAAAAACTTAATACTAATTATTTAAAGAGGAATGTTTATTTTTTATTAAAACCCATAAATCAAAAAGTCAATAGAGTTTTTAATCTCTTCTTTTTGACTATCCAAAGAACAAACCTTTTCATTTAGCTCATTTAATAAAACTGTACCTATTTGAGAAGTTATTAGATAAACCTTTTCATCCTTTACAACTAACTCTTTTATTAAACCATTAAATACTTTTTTATCTCTAGATAAAGGTACTACAACTCTTGTATTTAGATGTTTTAATACATCACTTTGTACATCTAAAAGATATGATGTTTTTTTATTTGTTCTTGGATTGTCATTTTATATACATCAAATTGAGCCATTAGAACATCCTACTATCTTTTAGTATTAAGCCCTCTTCTACTTCTTTGTTATAAGCATCAATAGCTTCTTTATTCTCTTTATACCACCGTTCTGCTTTTTCTTCTTTTGAAGCAATATTTAAATAACTAGTTAATGCTTCTGTAATAATCTGACTTTTCTTTTTCCTTTGATTTAAAGCTGCATTATCTAGTTATTTTAAATTCTTTAGTATATTTTACCATACAAGTTATAGACTTTATTATTTTCTCTTTTCCTAGAGCCAAAACTAAAACAACTATCTCTTAATCTTTTGATACTTTATTAAAATATAAGTCAAAATAAATGATTATAATATAAAATATAATATATTAAAAAACAAAAAAGGATTATATATGTCATACTGTACAAACTCAGATACTATTGAAAAAAATGATATCCCAAAAACTCAAAAAGCACAAATCGCTGTATTAACTCCAAGTGTTGATAAGGATTTCTTAGTTAGGAAAATCAAGCTTACATCAGGTGGTTCTATGCCAAATCATACAAATAAAATTCAACATCAACAGTATGTTTTAAAAGGTGAAGCAAAAGTTGTTATAGGAAATGAAGAGTTTCATGCTAAAGAAGGTGATTTTTTATATATTCCTGCTGGAATAAATCACTATTATGAAGCTTGTTATGGAAGTGATTATGAGTTTTTATGTATGATTACTACTAAAGAAGATGAAATTACGATGTTATAAAGATAGAAATTATTCTATCTTTATTTTGATTTTTTCTTTGGATTAAATATAAATTTATTGAACTTTATTCCATCTGGATAATGTCTATATTTTGAAATATTGTTGACTATTAATGCAATAATTAATAATATAAATGAACCTGAAGCAACAGGATATAAAATATAAAGAAACCCAAGATTATGTATATCTTCACTTCCTATAACAGCTATTAAAGCTGTAGCACCACCTGGTGGATGTAAAGTCAATGTCAACTGCATCACTAAAATAGCAGTAGCAACTGCAAAAGCAGAACATAAAAGTAAATTATCAAAAAAAAGTTTATAAGAAACCACTCCAACAACTGCTGATAAGATATGTCCACCTATAAAGTTTCTAGGCTGAGCTAAAGGTGAATGAATTGCACCATAAACTAAAACCGCACTTGCACCAAAAGAGCCGATAACTAAAGCTAAGTCCTTATCTCCTAAAATATCTCTATGAAATAATGTAATGCTTAATATCCCAATAAATGCACCTATCCAAGACCAAATAAGATTTGAACGCTCTAAACTTTCAGTATTAATTTTTTTAAACTGTTTAAGAAATTTTTTCATACTAATTATCCAATTTTTTTTCAACTATATCAATACATTCACAACATCTCATTGATATGTATCAAGAAACTTAAAAAAATTTTTGACTACAATTATAAAAATACTTTAGGATATTTAATGTTTTTTAACCTATTTAAAAAAAAAGAGTGGCAAAAAGAAAAAAAGCCAATATATGTATGTAAACATTGTAAACTTACATGTAAATCATGTGAAACTCTATATTGTTTTACTTGCTATAGAAATGAATCTAATCCATGTCCTAGTTGTGGAAAAAGAAATATTGATTATAAAAAATAAAGCCAAAAGGCTTTATTTTTTTATATAATATAAAGAAGTTTCTCTATTTTTTAAGGCTTCAAATGCTTTTTTATCATACGCAAAAATATGATTTGAATCACTTGATACTGCACCTTTTAAGATATTTGCTTTTTGGCTAAACTTACTTTCTGTAAGAGTACCTAAACTATCTACATTTAAGATGTAAACTCCAGCATTATCTCCTTTTGTAAAGGCATAAACCTCATTTTGAGCAAATGAAAGTTTATTTATACTATTATTTAAATCAAATACTTTTTTTGATTCAGCTGATAAGTTCTTATCAAAACTTACAATCTCTCCTGTTGAAGTTGTAGTAAATACGTTGTTATTATGGTAATAGATATTTTCTACATCAGTTAAAGCTACACTTATTATAGATTCACCTTCTTGCTTATAAATCTTATTTTTTGCAAGATGATAGAATACTGTTCCATCTTCATTTATAGCAGGTTCATTATTTAAATATGTTTCATTAGCTTGCATTCGTAAACTTCTATCTAAACTTACAGTGTTTCCAACGACTTTATAAACATCTGCATAAAAATCTGCATCTTCAAAATCAAAATGTTTTCTTATTACTATAACTTTTGTTTTATCTTTACTAAAACTAGCACTAAGAGGTGTTCCTTTATTTCCAATGATAACTTTGTTTAAGTTTGTTGTATTGAAACCTTCTACCAAAGTATTATCAGCAGTTATATCTTGTACATAGATCGAAGAAAAACCTGGATAATTCTTATTTACAGTTGCTATTATTAAACTATTATCGTCTTTAAATGTCATGTTCAATAAATCATCTCTTAACAATCTATTAACACTATTTTCATCTTTATCTGTGAATACTAAAGCATTGTTTTCAACTTTCAATACGTTGAAACCTTTTATATAGTTGTCTAAATTTCTATAAACTAGAACTGTACTTGCATCACTATTTGATATGATTTTTCTAATCTCACCTGTTACATTTTTTGTATCTGAAACTGAGATTTTTTCAATACTATCAGATATTTTTGGAGCTGCTTTTAAGATTGTTAAATTAAAACTTTTATCTTTTGTTGTTATTTCATTTCTAAATGTTGTTTGTGCTACAACATTTAAAACACCAGTTACATTTTGTGTTTCATCTCTTGTAATCTCTCCTGTTGTTGTGTCTATATTTAATCTTAAATTAGAAGTATTATAAGTAAAGTTTACATCTTTATATGATGGTATTAAATTCATATTTCTTGTTATTTTATCAAAATCTGTACCATTATTTAAACTATATTTATCCAATGTATTTAGTGCTGTTTCAAGCTTTTTATTCACTGTCATTGCTTGTTTTGTATCTGTTATTTTATAGATATCAAAACCATTTTTTACTTGTTTTTGTTTAATTGCTATTTTATCATTTGAAATAAATGATATATGAGAAATAATATTTTTTTCATCTTCATCATCATCAATAATATCAGTTGTATCAATTTCAATACTATTTTGTAAAGCAATTGCAGGTGTATTTAGATTATAAATATTAATTTTATCATCACTTCCAACTGCTAAATATTTACCATCTTGACTTACTGTAAACTCATTAGCACTAATATCAAACTGTTTTTCTTGCTCTACTTTCATAGTTTCAAGATTTATCAATACAATTTTATTTAAGCTTTTATTTGTAGCAATTGCCATTGTTCCATAAGCAAAAGTAAAAATATTATCGATTTCAAAATCTACTTCAACTTCTGCACTTTTTACTAAACTATCTGTTGCATATTTTACAATTTTTGCATTTGATGTATAAGAACCTTTTATAGAAGCTATTATATTTCTATCATCATAAGTAGTAGTGAAATCATTTAAATCATCTATTTCTACAGCTTTTAACAAATTTAGATTATGATCTAAAACTCTAAATATATTTTGTTTTTCATCTTTATCATTTTCTACTTGCCCATAAACCATCACTTTATTTGTTGTTTTTGATAGTTTAAACTTTTTAATATCTTTTGATGGAATTCTAATTGTACTTTCATCATCATAAGCTAAAACTCCATGAGTTCCAACTTTAACTTTAAATAAACCATAAGTTGATTCATCAGGGAAGCTTACACTCTCATCTTTTGATCTAATTAAAGCGTAAACATACTCACCATTTTCAGTAATTTCTGCACTTTCAAGTAAATGTTCCCAAAGACCTTTTTTATTATCTGTATCAAATTTAGATTTACTACTAACTTCTCTAACTTCAAAAGTTGAAGTATTTATACTTCTTGATCTTGCACTTCCTCCACTAATTACATCACCTCCACCATTAGAACCACCACCTACAGTTCCTCCACCAGGTGCTGATGTAACTGGTGTTGTTATCGTTCCACCTGTTGCACCTGCTTCATAATTTACTCTAAATGCTGTAAATTTATTGTATTTATAAGTAGGATTAGATTCATTATAGTTTACAACATTTAAAGCATTATGATACTTACTTGCTGTTACTACAAAATTCGAATTTCCACTAATACTTACTATTTTTTCTCCACCTTGTTT
Organism: Arcobacter sp. YIC-80; assembly: GCF_044841725.1. NCBI lineage: Bacteria > Pseudomonadati > Campylobacterota > Epsilonproteobacteria > Campylobacterales > Arcobacteraceae > Arcobacter > Arcobacter sp. YIC-80. The sequence goes on from NZ_JBJBSI010000001.1 coordinate 497,691, forward strand.
ATCAACAAGCTCTTGATCAACAGAGTCTCTAATTTCACCAATTAAATCTGTATTTACTATATTATCCCAATTCTTTGAGTCTAATTTTTCAATTTTTACATGATTTAATACTACAAACTGTTTTTGTGCATCAGTTGTACTAATACTTACTACATTTGAACCTTTATTTGAAATAAATTTTTCACAAACTGCTGCAATTATTGAGTTTTTATTTACTAAGGGATTATTTTCAATTGCTATTTTTAATGACTGTTCGAAGTTTTGGCTTTGCTCTTTTGTTAAAGGATTATCTAAACTTCTATTTATCACTCCTAAATTAGTTTTTAAATAACTAATTGCACTTGTTTGATCCTTATTTACTAAAGGATTATATTTCATCTCATTATAAACAAGTGTACTCCAAGCAGATACTTCATCACTATTTGAAGGACCTATTAAGTACTTTCCATTATTTTCTTTTGAAGTTACGGCAATATTTGGATAATCAGCTGGATTTAAACCTTTCTCTGAATTTTCACAAACTGCATTTTGATTTAAATCTACGCATGATTCATATTGTAAACTTCTACTTTCAACTGATGAACCACTAGAAGCAGAAGTAGAAGTACCTCCACCTCCACCGCCGCATCCTGCAAGTACAGAAATTAATACTGTACTTAAAGAAATTTTTTTAATATTTGATATTTTGCTCATCTTTTCACCTACTATTTTTTTATACATCTAATTGGTAAAGCATTAGTAATATCATTATCAAGATATTCTGGTTGACTAATTTTTATTTCTAATGCTCTTGCTTTATTAAATTCACTATTTTTATTTGAATTTGTCCATAAATAAATAAAATTATCTTTATTATCTATATGTGTATCTATTTTCTTACCACTTGCAGGAAGTCTTAAGAAGTTTTCAAAAATATTAGATTTTGTAAATCCTTCAATTTCATCATATAACTCATCTTGACTAGGTACTTTATATCCTACTGGACAAACATCTCTTTCTTCCCATTTAAAATAATCTCCATAGCAAGCTTTTGAAGTTATAGTTTCACAAATAGTTGTAGCTTTGATATTTCTATCAAGCCAAGTTTTACCAGTTTTTGGTGACACTAATTCTTTATAAATAAAACCAAACTTATCTTCAACTGCTTCAATATTTCCTGTAGTAAACTCACTTTGAATATCTTGTTCTAAAGAGATTGCATTTGTGTCTTCTAATGCTGCTTTTACTTTAATTGTATAAGTAGTATTTGCTTCAAGTGAACTATTAGGATTTATTAGTAAAGTTTTATCTTTGTATGTTTTACTTGCTTGAACTTCAACATCACCTTTAAATAAACCAACATTATTATTTATTAGATTTTCATTTATATCTTTAGTAAATGAAATTTGAATATTTTCATTTCTAATAAAATCAGTTTGATTATTTTTTGGATAAAAATACACTTTACTTGCTGCAAATTGAGGATCTTTTTGTGTTCTAAAAGTAATTACTTTATCTTCTTCTAAAGTATTTCCACTAACATCATAGATATCTTTTTTAATAATAAGTTTATATTCAGAATCATAACTTAAACCATTAGAGTTATCCCCTTGGTTTTTGTCCATAGAGATAATAATAGTATGATTATTTACATTTCTTAAAATATTAATAGCGATTTCTTCCTCACCTTTTAATAATTTAAAATTACTTCTAACTATTGATTTTATTACTGGTTTAGAAAAAGTGATTTCTAGGTTAGAATTGATTGGAACATCACTTTGATTATCTTTTGGTGTTGTATATGTAACTTCTGGCTTACTTTCATCACTATAATCTTTGATACATCTAACGGCTTTACCTTGTGCTTTAACTACAGCACTATCAGCACTACCACCTGGGAAAAATCCTAAAGAATATGCAAGACCAACTTCATTTACACTACTACTCCATATATTTCCAGAATATTCTCTTAATTCTAAAATACCATCTCTTGTAAGATTTTTTCTAAAACCATTATTTGGAAACTTTAAGAAATTATCTATATTAGTATATTGACCATCAAGTTTTTCACCTTCATTCCAAAGAGCATTTACATTTTTTGTTTCTATTAATAATTCATCAATAGTAGGTACTCTAAATCCAGCAGGACATACAGCATTTATAGCATTTGCCCCTTTCCATAAATCATCATTTCTAACTTTTCGCCAATCATCTGCCCAAGTGGCAAATTTACCATTTGAAAGTACATCTTTTGATAAAGGATTTAAACTTGCATCAAATACTTCGCTACTTTTCTTTTCATGTCCATTTGCTTTTCTTCCCCATTGGAAATAATCACCATAACATTTTTCATCAGATTTGTCTTCACAAACTTTTTGTGCCCCTAAGTTTCTATCAAGCCAATATCTATTTGTAATAGGAGATTTTATTACATTGTATTCAAAGCCATTAAATACAAAACTATTTGCTGTTGTAAAATCTATATTTTTACTTGAAGATATTGCATTTGAACTTTCATCTTCAAGATTTGATAAACTTAGAGTATATGTAGTATTTGAATCAAGTAAAATGCTAGCACTTATAAGAGCTTTTTTATCTTCATGTTTGATTTTTAAAGGAATTTTATCTTGTGTTCCTTTTTTTACTAAAGTAATATTATTACTATTAATTGTAGAGTCTTTCATCTTTTCAGAAAAATTAACTACAAAAGTTTCATTTAAATTAATATTTTCTTTTACACTAGGTAAGGTACTTAAAATAATTGGAGCTATATTATCATCTTGAGAAACAGTTCTAAATGAAACACTTCTCTTATCACTTAATAAATTTCCTGAATAATCAGAAATTTTGTCATCTATACTTAAAGTATATAAAGCATCTTTATCCAAATTATTTTTGGGCTTGATTATAAGTTTGTTATTTATTACTTTTTTCTCAATTTCTACAGGTAAATTATCTTGATTTTTTAATACTATCTCACTTTTTAGAACACTCTCTTTTGAAATATTTTCATTAAACTCTACTACTAAATTTTCATTAATTAAAACTTCATTAGCATTATTCTCAGGAAATGTTCTATTGATAATAGGTTTTTCATTATCATCATTACTAATAAATGCACTCACAGAATTCTTTAGATGTTTTTTTACCTCTTCTACATCTTTAATATCTATATTTTCTTCTTTTAATACAGATACAATATCAATATCTTCTAAATCTTTTTTAAATTCATCACCTTTAAATTTATTAACATTACTTCCAAGTTCAATTGCATCTGTTTTTTCATCAGTATCTAAAGACTGTAAAAATCTTGCATAATTTAATAATTTATCATTTGTAGTATCATCTCTATTTTCAAGTTTTAGTAAATCTTGAAGCATTACTTTATTATCATTATTTATAGAATCAAGCTCTCCTATTTTTATGTCACCAACATAAAAACTCACTTTTCCACCTGTATAAGAAAAAGCTCCTCCTTCTTTTGTAACACCTTCTTCACCATTTTCATTTTTGTATGTTGCACCAACTATTGGGGCATCTATTAAGTAAGCTGTTGATCTTGAATTTGTAGTAGAAGTTTCAGAACTTCCACCTCCACCACCACAACCAGAAAGAATAAGTGTAGCTGATATTATAGATACTGTTTTTGCTATTTTTATCATTTTAATCCTTTATTTCGTACAAATAAAATAATTTGTTTGTGTTTTTGCTTGTGTTGCAGGTGCTGCCCATTGATTTAGAAGACTTGTTTTAATAACTGAGGCTTTACTTTGCTCTTCTTCTTGTAACCAATACATATTATTTTTAGATAAAGACAATGCACTAGCGAAGTTACTTACTAATTGTGATTTATACTCTTTAAAATCAGTATCATAAAAAAGTTCTTTACTTACAAGAGTTGCAGTTTCATCTTGACAAGCTTGTTTTGCTTCATCATAATTTTTACTTTCATTTGAAACTTTATAACAACTATTTTGATATTGTGTATAACCATTTTGACAAGTAGTAGCAGAAGTAGCAGTTTGTGTTTTAAAACTGATTCTTACATCATTTCCAAATTGACCTTCAAATAAATTATTATTTAAATCTTTTATTCCATCTTTTGAAACTATTACTATATAATCTGTATTTAAGTCTAAGTCATTATTTGGATTTATTGAAATTGTTCTATTTAAATAACTTAACTCTGTATTTGTAATTAGATTTGTATTTTCATCATTTGCTTTAACAAGTCTTATATTATTAATATTTACACTTGTTTGATCTAATTCTTCATCAAAATTTAGTTTTATAATGGAATCAACAGGTACACTCTCTACTTTATTATCTGGAATTGAACTTAAAAGTTTTGGAGCCGTTGTATCTGCTTGTTCTTGTGTTTTAAAACTTATTGTTTTAGAACTACTTAAACTATTTCCAGCTAAATCTTCAATAGAAGTTTTTAGTATTATTTCATAATTTGTATTATATTCATTATTACTTGTAGGAGCTACTGTTACTATTTTATTACTATAACTTTCAAAACTATATCCAAAAGGAATATCAAGATAATTATTAGCATTTGAAGAAGTTATTTCTTTTATTTCTTCATCAAATTCTATTGTTATTTTTGAATCTTTTGAAATAACACCTAAACTTGCTGTACTTATAAGTTGAGGCTCTTGATTGTCACTTGGGTCACTTATTGTTATGAAACTAATAACTTTATCATCTAATCCTACTAAATTAGGTTCTCCATCATATTTATTCCCAGCTAAATCTTGTATTGAAGATTTTAAAGTAAGTTTATAAACTTTTGAATAATCTAAACTTGTATTTGGTGTAATTGTTACAACTTTATTTGAATAATTAATTGTAATAGGTATATTTACATCATCTATCGTCTTTAAAGAAATACCATTATTTATTGAATTTTCATCCATATTTTCATTAAAAGTAAAACTAAAAATAGTATCTAAACTAATATCTTTAGCTTCATTTTCAATTGATGATATTTCTAAAGTAGGAGCTTTCTGATCAACAATAGCTTGTGTTTGGAAAGAAAATTTTTGTTCAGTGTCAAAGTTATTTCCAAAACTATCTTTTAGTCCTGTTTTTATAATAAGTTCATAAGAAGTATCATCTTTTAAATCATTTACAGGATTTACAGTAATAGTATTACCATTTACAGCAATTTCACTTGAGATTGAATAATTTTTACCAACTTCTTGAATAATAACATTTTCACTTAATGTTTTAGTATCAATCTCTTTTGAAAACTCTATATTAATATTACTATTTTTTGCTATAGTACTTTGAGAAGATAATGAAGTTGATGAAACACTAAGAGGTGTTGCGTTAATTTCATCAAGTGTTGTAAACTCTATGTTAAATTCATCAAGAGTATTGTTTGCTAAATCTTCTATCTTATTTGTTAGTTTAATTGCATAAGTTTTAGAAGGTTTTAAATTTTCACTTGGTTTAATACTTAAAATATTAGAAGCCAGATCATAACTTATAGTACTTAAAACAGCTAAATTTCCCTCATCTTTTAAAATAACACTATTTGAGTTTAGACTGTTTTGTTCAACTTTTTCTGAAAATTGAAGTTTTAAAGTAGCATCTAATAAGATATTTGAAGTATCCCCTATAATATTTACAGTAGGCTTAGTATCATCGGGAACTAGTGCTGTTTTAAATTGATAAACTTTTTTATTTTCCAGGGAAATACTTCCAGCATCTTTTATATTTGTACTAATAGTTAGAGTATAAGTCTCATCATATTCTAAATTTGTAATAGGATCAATTTCTATACTATTTGTATTATTATAATAATTTATTCTAGTATTAATAATAGTATTATCACTAACTTTTCTTAACTGTATATTTTGAGTATTTATACTATCTCTATCAAGATTTTCTGAAAATGTAACAACTAAAGAATCGCTAACTTTTATATTTGATTTTATTGTTGTTGATATAATTTTTGGAGCAGTTTTATCCACTCTTATCTTATTTGAGTTTAATACTGTTTCAAGATGAGCTTTTACATCATCTTGATTTTTTTGATTAAACTTTTTGTTAGTTAATAAAGTACTTAAATCAACATTTTCTATGTTGTCATTTATATCTTTAAACTTATCAAAGTTTTCTGCAATTTCTATCTTATTCGTATTTAAATCACTATCTATTGATTGTAAAAAAGTAGCAATTTTTAGTACCTTAGGATGATTGATATTTTCTCTTGGTACTCCAACTATATCTTGAATAAATACTTTTTTATCAGTATTTACAGAAGAGACCTCCCCTATTTTTATATTTCCAATATAAAATCTTGTTGTTCCAGCAACATAATCAAAACTTCCATCACTACTTGTAAAACCTGTACTGCCATCACTATTTACATATTTAGCCCCAGCAACAGCTGAATCTATTAAATATGCTTTACTTTTTACTGTAGATGTTGTGTTATTAGAGCTAGTAGAACTACCACCTCCGCCTCCACATCCTATAAAAAGTGCTGATATGCTAATAGCAATACAAGAACTTTTAAGTAAATGTTTAACGTACATTTATACTCCTTGTGTTTTAATTAATATTAATTTAAATAATTAATATCAAAATAGAATCAAAAAAAAATTAACTCTATTTTAATATTAATAAAAGAGGAAATTCCTCTTTTATTCCACACAAATAAATTGATAATTACTAGATGCTGCTTTAGTAGAAGTTGTTGACCAACCTGAATATCCTTTATATAAAGTATGTCCATAGCCCCAACTATCTTTTTCTTTTAACCAATAATAGATTGGGTTATAACTAGTATCTTTATCTTTTAGATTTAATTGTGTTGCAAGATTTGTTAAATCAACTGATGTATCTTTTGATAATAAAGTACAATGTGCATTTGCTTCATTATAAGTTTTTTCTTCACTAACTAAAGTATAACACTTACCATCAATTTCTGCTCCATCACAATTTGAAGCTACACTACTAGTAGTAAAACTAAAAGTTTTTTCTTCTAATGCATTATTATAGAAATCTGTAATAGTATTTTTTAAAGTGATTGTGTATGTAGAACTTATATTTAAATCACTATTTGCTTGAATTGTTAAAATCTTATTTTCATAAGAAACTGTCAAAGGAATAAGCTCATTAGAGCTATTTGTTAATTCAATAGAAGAAGTATCTATATTTTTAACATCTTCATTAAATACAATTTCAAATTTTGCTTTAGTTGATACATCAGCTAAAGAAGTTGGTTTTTCTAAAGTGGCAATAGGAGAAACTTTATCACTTTTACAAATATAATAATAAGTACTATCATTATATCCTGTAGTTGTACTCCAAGCAGGATTACTCCATTGGTTGTACCTTAAATAAGTAGCTTGTTTATAAGTACCACTTTTCCCTTCATAAAGCCAATAACTTTCATTTGTATTTAAATTTAAAGTATTAGCAAGCTCAACAAAATCTGATACTGAATCTTTTTGTACTAAAGTTTTATTTTGAAGTTCACAATTATTTTTTGCTTCTTCCCATGATTTTTTTTCAGTTGATACTTTATAACAAATATCATTTATTATTTTACCATCACAAGATATACTAGAACCAGTTGTAAAACTAATTTCATAATCAGTTTCAAGAGCATTGTCTGATGTATCTTTAATATTAGTATTTACTATTAATTTATATAAAGTATTTTCAGATAAAGTACTATTAGGTTTTACTATTACTACTTTATCTAAATAAGTATTAGTCGTATTCACTATAGTATTAGTATTAAATTCTTTTAAAATTATTGCACTATTATCATAATCTTTAACTTCTTCATCAAAAGTGATTAATAAACTCTTTGAAACTGAAATATTAGAATCCCCATCATTTACTGATGTAGAAATAATACTTGGAGCTTTTGTATCAGCTACATCTTGTGTAGTAAAAGGTATTTCTTTATTCGAAGTTCCATATCCATATCCAGAACCATCAAAACCATTTCCTGATAAATCTAAAATTTCTTTTTTTAATAAAAGATTGTATCTTGTATTATAATTTAAGTCTGCATTAAATGATATAGTTACTTTTTGTTTTGTATTATCTAATTCTAAATTATAATTTGCATTTTCTATTACAAAATTCTCTTTTGTAAGTGTCGAAATATCAATAGGCTCATTAAAATATATTTCAATATTATTTTTAATAGAAATCCCTACATTTCTTGAGTCACTTAAACTTACACCAAGAGATGATTTATTTGAATCCAATTTTACAGGTGTTGTATCTGGTTCATTTTCAGTTGTAAACTTTATGATTTTTTCTTCTTTTAATTTATTACCAGAGATATCTTCAATATTAGTATTTATATGAAGAGTATAAGAAGAACCATAAGATAATGTTGAAGTAAAAATCACTTCATTTCCATTTTTGATAAAACTTGATTTAAAACCTAAAATATTATCATCTTTTGTTAAATTAATATTATCACTTGTTAGAGTATCTTCTTTTAAGAATTCAGAGAATTTAACAGTAATATTATCATTTACATCAATCTCAGTTTGATTATTAGATAGGATATTATTCCCTGTTTTAATCTCTAAAATTTCAGGAAGAGTATCATCTGTGTAATCTTTTATACATCTTACGTTTAAACCAGATCTTAAATCCTTTTCTTCTAAAACATATTTGCTTTTATATGAATCATATTTTAGAGCTTTTGCTTGTGGATTAATATTATTATTTAAAAGAGTACTTGAATAAAGCTGTGTATTGTTACTTGAAGATATATTACTATATATTTCACCTGAGTTAGTTTGTCTATATGAACTATTAGGAATTTTTAAAAACTCACTATCAAATGAATCATTTAAAGAAAACAGTTCAGCTTTTAACTCATCAATACTTGGAACTTTAAATCCTTCTGGACAAATATTATTACTAGCATTAACACCACTCCATAAAGTTTCATCTTTATTATTTGACCAAGATGAAGTACCATATCCATTTGCTTTTATAAATTTATTATTTTCTTGGCTATCAACATCAATTCTTGTAGCTGAAACTTCACTATTTCTTTTTTCATGCCCATTCATTAATCTTCCCCATTGGAAGAAATCACCAATACAATTTGCATCATCCTTTGTTGTACAAACTGCACTTGCACCTAAATTTCTATCTAACCAAATACTACCTGTTCTAGGAGATACAATTTCATTATAAACTAAACCATTAGCATCATAGTGTGTACCGCTTTTTTTTGTTGTTTTAAATGTATATGTTTGTTCTTGAGATAAGCTATTATTTGAAATATCTTTTATGTTTGAAGAGATCTTCAACTTATATACTTTTAAGTATTCTAAGTCAGAGTCACTTATAATTTCTACCTTATTATTAGTTACTACAATATTAGTTGATATTACATTATCTAAAGCATCTAATAATTCTATATCATTTTGTTCTAAAGTAGCTAACTCTTTGTTAAATAGCACTACAAACTTAGTCTTAATATCAATGTTTTCACTATTATTACTTGGGCTTATTGAAGTAATATTTAAAGCACTTTTATCAATATTTGAAATAGCTACAGTTTTTTCTACTGTATTACCAGCTAAGTCTGTAAAAGTAATAGTTTCATTTGCACTTGAAGAGAAAGTTTTAGTAAATACCTTTCCTTCTTTTTTCCAAGAGTTATCAGTTAAATCAATAACATCTTCACTTAAAGTAATTGTTACAATAACATCTTCATTTGTATTTTCAATTGTAGAATACTCAACACTTGCAGTAGGATCAGTCTTATCTATGTTTGAAATTACAATTTGTTTTGTAAAAATATTATTTGAAATATCTGTAAAATTTACAGTTTCAGTACTATCTTGAGCAAATACTTTTGAATAAGATCTATTAGAAATTTTATTCCAAGATTCTTGTGCAGTTTTAATGTCTTTATTGAAATTAAGAGTTACTGTAACATCTTGATTTGTAGGAGTTGAAGAAATTCCTACAACTTCTGCACTAAGCTCACTTTTATCAATATTTGAAATAGCTACAGTTTTTTCTACTGTATTACCAGCTAAATCTGTAAAAGTAATAGTTTCATTTGCACTTGAAGAGAAAGTTTTAGTGAATACCTTTCCCTCTTTCTTCCAACTATTATCATTTAATTCTTTTACATCTTCACTTAAAGTAATTGTTACAATAACATCTTCATTTGTATTTTCAATTGTAGAATACTCAATACTTGCAGTAGGAGCAGTCTTATCTATGTTTGAAATTACAATTTGTTTTTTTGTAATATTTCCTACATCATCACTAAAAGATACTTCTTCAATTTGATTATTTAAATAAACTTTACTAAAGCTATTTTCATTTTTATCCCATCCACTAGGAGTTACAATATCAGTACTTTCACTTGTAAAAGTAACTGTAATACTAGCATTTGTTAAGGTCTTAGTAGAGTATTGTGCTTGACTTAAAATAGGTGCAGTTTTATCAATATTTGAAATAGATATAGTTTTTTCTACACTATTACCAAACTTATCTTCAAAAATCACCTTTTCATTTGTATTTTCTGTATAGATTTTAAAATACTCATTTGATTGTTTTTGCCAAGTTGATGGTACTGTTAAATCATCATCACTTACAAAAGTAACTTTTACATCTTTGTTTGTTTTCTCTTTTGTAGAGTATTGGGCTTCACTTATATTTATAACTTTGCTTGTATTTTCTTGAGTTGTTGATGTAAACTTAAACTCAATACCTGCAATTTTTACGATTGTTGTTTTTGTTTTATCAAATTCATTTGCACTTGTGTGTCTTATTCTTAAAGTTTGACCATTTTTTATACTTGAAGTATCACTTGAAAAAGCTTCATTATCTACTTGAAATTCACCATTTTCTATACTTATTTGAGCTTCAAGATTAACACCTTCTACTGTAATAGTATTTGATTCAACTACAGTATTTGGTTTTACATCAGCTAAATTGATAAAAGAAATATTATTATTTAAAGATAAAGTTCCTTCTAAAACTTCATTTGTAGGTATATCTTCTAAACCTAAATTATTTTTCATAGTTGATGAAATCTCATCTAAATTTATTTGTGCTTCTTTTTGCTTTAATTCGTTAAACTCATCTACAGCATTATTTATTTCACCATCTTCTTCAAAATCTTCAGTGATTTTTTCTAAAGTCTCTTTAGGATTACTTGTTGATAGAATTGCTGCTGATATTTTTAATAGCTGAGCATTTGCTTTTTTTATTTCTTCATCTTTATTGTTTGTTAAATCTAAATCTTTCAAATTTTTTTCATGTAAATCAAGATTAAATAAGTTCGCTACTTTTTTATCTGAAGTTTTAATAACTTCATCAATAGAAGATGAATTATTTTTTAACTCCTTCATAATATTTTTTGAAGCTAAATGTGTAAGTATATTTACATTTGAGTTTTGTTTTTGATTCTCTTTTATATTTATAATAGAAGTTAAGAAACCATTTTGAATATATGTACCATCTGTTTCATTAAAATACTCACCACTAATCTCAATAAGTGTAGGCCCTACCCAAGGAATATCTAAATTATAAGTCCCTTTATTATCATCAACTTTTGTTTCGATAAATGTTGTACTTTTCTCACCATTTACTAACTTAAATGCTTTTACATTAGAGCCTTTTTTAAAAGGACCTTTTTGAGCATAACCATTTACTGCATTAGAATTACTAGTTTTTGTATGATTACTATTATCACAAGCTGTGAAAACAAATATAATCATAAAAAATAATGTAAATCTTAAATCAAGAATCTTATTCATTACAAATCTCCAAAATTGATAATTGATAATCGATATCAATAATAACCCGAAATAATATTATCAATTTTATTAATACTACCTTAAAAAGTAAAATACTTTTTAATTTTGATATTTATAATCAATATTGACAATAAAAAGAAAAAAGGATAATATTCCGCAAAAAAAAATCAAAGGATTACCTATGAAAACAATATTTAGTGCATTATTATTAATTTTGCTTATACCTAAAAGTTTACTTGCTTATAAGCTTGGGGACAAATTAGATGATGATGTTATTAAGAAGCTTGGCATTAAAAATGACAATATAACTATAGTTGATTTTTTTGCTTCTTGGTGTGCTTCTTGTGAAAAAGAATTGCCATTAATAAATAAACTACATAAAGAAGAAAAAGAAAAAATAACTTTTATTGGGGTTGCAACTGATAAGGATGTAAATGAAGGAAAAGCTTTTATTAAAAGGTTAGGAATTACTTTTAATGTAATTTCAGATAGTGAATATGAAATAGTAAATAAATTTCAACCTATTGGAATGCCTGCTCTTTACTATATAAAAAATGGAACAGTTGTAAAAATTTTATATGGAGCAATTGATAATGTTGATGAAGTTATAAAAAATGATGTAAAAGGTTTATAGATGAATGTTAAAAATTTATCATTATTATTATTTTTACTTATATCTTTAAGTGCTTGTCATCAAGAAGTTAAACCTTGGGAAAAAGGTACCCTAGCCCAAGCTAATATGCAATTAGGTGGAGGAGATGCCATGATAAAAAAGATAAATGAACATATTTTTACATCAAAAGAGGCTAGTTTTGGTGGAAATGGAATTGGTGGTGGAGGTTGTGGATGCAACTAAAAAAACTATCTTTACTTGTTATAGGAGCTACATCTATAACAGCACCTATTTTAAATGCAGCAAGCAGTGATGAAGTAAAACTTTCTCAAATGAGGTATGAAGAAAATCAAAATAGAATGAAAATTGATTTTACTGCCCTTGATTTTAAAAAAGATTTTGGAACAGATTATACATTTAATATGAACCTATCTTATGACACTATTAGTGGAGGTACACCTATTTGGGATACAACATCAGGAGCAAGTGGTATAGATACTAAGACATCTAATGATACAAGATGTACTAATAACCCTACTTTATGTAAGAATCTAAATGATAATAATGAACTATTATCAAATGCAAAAACTTCAAAAGATGATTTTGTATATAAAAATACGAACATTGATGACACTAGAAAAGCTATTTCATTAAGTTTAATTAAAAGAACACCTAAAAGAGATGAAATTACTACAGGTTTTGCATATTCAAAAGAAGAAGATTTTAAAAGTTATGAAGCTTCTTTAGGTTATTTATATAATTTGGATAGTTCTAAAAATGACTCTATTAGTGTAGGTGTTTCTCTTCAACAAAATGAAGCTTTACATAGAAGAGATAATAATAAATGGAAAGACTTTGATGTAGTTAACTTTCAAATAGGATATACAAAAGTTTTAACAAGAAATCTTGTAGTTCAAGCAAACTATTTTGCTAGTAAACAAGAAGGAGAACTTAGTAATCCTTATCAAACAGTTGTAAGGTATTTTGATATTTCTACATCTGCTTTTGATCCTGTTTATAATTATATTTTAGCAAAAGAAAAAAGACCTGAAGAAAGGTTATCAAATGGAGTAAGTTTTGATATGGCTTACAAGATACATCCAAAAGTATCTTTACATGGTAACTATAGATTTTACGCAGATGATTGGGGAATTTATTCAAATACATTTACCATCAATTCATATATAAAAGTTTTACCTAAATTAACTTTTATTCCACTTATTAGATATTACAATCAAACACAAGCTGATTTTTATAAAGATCACAAATCTTCATCTTTTCATTTTGATGAAACAAGTTATGCAAGTGCCGATGAAAGACTATCAAAATATGACAGTATAACTTTAAGTTTAGGGTTTGAATATCATGCAAATAAAGACATAGACATAAATATAATTGGTGCAAGGCAAGAACAATCTTTTGGTTTAAATATGAACTGGGCTAGTGTTGGCTTAAAATACAGATTTTAAGGAAGAAAATGAAAAAAAATATAATATATAATAGTACTTTATCTTTAGTTACAATTATTGCATTACAAGGTTGTGGAGGTTCAGGTGACTATAAAGCAACATCAAATAGTGAAGTAAATAATACCTCTAATCAATCTTTATATATACAAAAAGATGGACTTTCTGGAAGAGTCTTAACAAGTAGATATATTCAAAATGCCACAGTATGTTTTGATATGAATATAAATGGAAAATGTGATCCTAGTGAACCTAGTGAAAAAAGTTATGAAGATGGTAAGTTTTCTTTTTCAAAATTTAAAACCCAACAAGCAGGTGATGCTCCTTTACTAGCAAATATAAATGATGAATATATTTTAACAGCTGTTCAAAATAGTGCGAATCAAACAATAACACCTTTTACAACTTTAACATTAAATGAACAATTATTTAACCCTTATGCTACAAAACAAACTGCTAAAGACGAACTTTTAAATTCATCTTCAATTTTTCAAGGAAATTTACTTGATGGTGAAGATTATATAAGTTCTAATCCAAATCTTGTGAATATTGAAGCAAATAGCCTTGTAAGTTCTTTTAAAACAGCATATTCTTTAAAAAAAGATGAACCTCTTAAAACCGTAGCTACAGTTGTAGATGAAGTTATTAAACAAGATAATTTTAATGTTAATGTTACATCTATTCCTGTACAAAAAAGATATGATAGTTCTTATTCTTTAACAAAAACAAATAATTCAATTTCAATTGATTCTCAGGATAATAACCAACGAAGTGTAGCAGTAAGTACAACAAGTAGCGACAAAACAATCGTCCACTCAAAATGGAATAATAGATTAACTTTAATTGATAATACAAATTTTAATAAATTAGCAACTGCGAACTATTTAGATGGAGTAAATGGGGAACAAACTTCCTCAGGAGCTAGTGAAAAAGTTTTATCAAAACTTATTGTTTCAAATAACAGTATGTATTCTTTAGTAAAAAAAGATAAAAATGAAAATACAAATACAGGTTTAGGAATTTATAAGGGAGTTTTCAACGAAAATAATATCCCTAGTTTTAAATATGCTTCATTAAGTGTAGGAAGTAACAACTATTATTCTTATAATGCTTTTACAAGTATGAATATAAATGAAAGTATTAAAAAAATAGTTTTAGGATCTTCTTTAGGAAAGATATTTGTTTTTGATATGGATGATTTAAATTCTCCTCTTATGCAAATAAATACATCTTCAAGTGTAAAAGACACTATTATTTCTCAAGATACAAAATATATTTTTGCTTTAATAGATAGTTCTTTTTATATTTATGATGCCCAAACATATAGTTTTATTACTTCTTATGATTTAACAAAAATTCCAAATAAATTTTTAAATGTAAATAATACAGAAGTTTTAATAAGTTTTGAAAATAGCAATGAAATATATTTATTAGATATTAGTGACCTTAATAATATACAAGTTAAAAGAGTATTTACTGCAACTTCAAATATCAAAAGAATAAATCTTTCAAATGATAAGTTAAATCTAGCAGTTACACTTGACAACTCTAGAACTATAGAAACATTCTTATTAAGCAATGAAAGTGTAAAAAGTACAGCATCTTATAATCAAAATATAAATGATTTTAAATTTATTACAAATACAAAGCTTATGGCAATAACTGATTTTAATGGTTACTTTTTAGAATTAAAAGGTGATGGACAAGCTCCTGATAATACAGAAAAAGTAAATTGGTTAAAAAATCATAGGAAATAAAATGAAACTATTTAAATTTACATTTAATGCCATGACAACAAATTGTGAGGTTCATTTATATTGTGAGAATGAAATAATAGCAGTAGAGTGTTTTGAAAAAATAAAACAAAACACTTATGCTTTAGAAAAAAAATACAATTTTTATGATAAAAAATCATATCTTAATAAGAGCATTAATAATAGAAGTAGCAATATTGTACAAGTTGATAAACTAACTTTGGAAGTATTATCAAAAGTCAAAGAGTATTCAAAGCAAACAAATAACCTTTTTGATATTACAGTTGGAACTATAAAAAAGTGTTATGAGCATAAAAAACTTACAAAACTAAATAACTGTTTAGCTACTTTAAAAAACAAGATGGGCAATAACACTTGGGAAATAAAATCTAATAAACTTAACTTTAAATACAAAGAAACAAAATTTGATTTAGGTGGAGTAATAAAAGAGTTTAGTGTTGATGAAGCAGGTAAAATCATAAAAGAGTTCAATATAAAATCTGCTTTAATAAATTATGGTGGTGATATTTTGACTATTGGATTAAAACCAGATGGACAACCCTTTAGTGTTGGAATAAAAAACCCTAAAAATCCTAAAGAAAACTTACTTTATATAAATCTTTCTAATCAAGCTTTAACTACATCTGCAAACTATGAAAGATCATATAATATAGAAGATAATGAGTTCTCACATATACTAAATAAAAAAGACCAAGAAGAAATCTTGTCTTCAACAGTAATAAGTGATTCTACTTTATGTAGTGGGATTTTTTCTACATCTTTTATGATAGATTCAAATTGTGAAATTAATGATGAAATTAAAGTTGCATTAATAGATGAAAATTTAAATGTTCATCAAAATATAATAAATCAAGGATAAAAATGAACAAAATCTTAATTATTTTAACAATACTTACAAGCTATGTATTTTCAAACGATTTTTTTTATATCAAAGATAATCAAAAAATACATTTAGAAAAAATTCAAGATATTTCAAGAGCTTCAAGCAGTGTAGATTATTACAAAGATGAGAACAACGTAGTTTTAGGAGTAAATAAAAATATAATTCTTTCTTTAAAGGAAGGTACATTGGTTGAAAAATATCTTAAATTATATGATTTAGAAATTGAAAAAAAACTAGATTCTAATCTATTCTTAGTAAAAACCACAAATAAAAGTAAAACATTAGAAGTATCAAATGAGCTTAATCGAAAAAATGATGTAATATTTGCTCAACCAGATTTTGTAAAAGAGGTATTTGCAAGATGAAAATCATATTATCAATAAGTTTTATTGTTCTTCTTTTTCAAGGTTGTGGTGGTGGAGGAGGAAGTGAAAAAAGTACTTCTGCTTTAATAAATAATAATTCAACCAATAATGAAGTCTTATTTGAAGACAAGTATTTGTCTCAACAATGGTATTTAAAGAGAAATACTTTATTTTACTCATTTAATTCAATTGCGAATAATGCACATATAAATCCTTCTATTTACTTAAAAAACTATAGTGGAAAAGGTGTAAGAATTGCCATAATTGATGATGGATTTGATGTTAACCATGAAGACTTAAAAGGTGCTGTAAACAACACTTATGATCTTAGTTCAAAAAGTACTAATGTCTCTCAAAATTCAAATGAAAGCCATGGAACAGCAGTTAGTGGAATTATTGGAGCACGAGATAATAAACTTGGAATTAAAGGAATAGCGAGTAATTCACAATTAATTTTTCTAAAACATAAAAGACAGATGAGTGATAGTGAAACAATAGAGCTATTTAATAAAGCCGAAGAGTTTAAAGCAGATATAATAAACTGCTCATGGGGAACATATAACGTTTCAGCTGCAGTTAGAAATAAAATCGTAAATCTTGCAAATAACGGAAGAAATGGAAAAGGAACAATAATTGTCTTCTCAAGTGGAAATGAGAGCAAAAATATGGGTAATGATGAATCAAATATTCCTGAAGTTATTAGTGTTGCTGCTACAAATAAAGATAATTTACTAACTTCATATAGTAACTATGGAGTAAATTTAGATTTAGTAGCCCCTGGAGGAGAATATCTAGGAATCACCACTTTAGATGACTCAGGACTTAAAGGTAAAAGTTCAATTGATGAAAACTACATGTTATTTAATGACTCAAATAGATTTACAGGAACATCAGCTGCTGCACCAATAGTAACAGGAGTTATAGCTTTAATGCTTGAAAAGAATCCAAACTTAACAAGAATAGAAGTAGAAAATTTATTAAAAAATAGTAGTGATAAAATTGGTACGTATAGCTATGAAAATGGAAGAAACAACTATTATGGATTTGGTAAGATAAATCTTACATCTTTAATGCAAAGTTTTTAAAAGTAGATTAAAATTAAAATTTAGATATAGTATCATTCTAAATTAAAACGAAAGAGAAAAATTGAAAAAAACGTTTAAACTTGAAGATGGGAAAAGACATCCAGATAGAATTATTGAAGCAATAAAACACGAAGTTAGAAAATATATCAAAAGAGAAAAAAAGAAAAAACTACCAGAAAACGTTGACTTTTGGAAATTTGATTGTAAAAGTTCTATAAATGGCGAAGAAGCACAACATTTAGAATTTATAGATATTACAAAAGCAATTGATGAGGCAGCATCTTGTAAAGCTGAAACTTTATATCTTGAGATTATAGCAACTCATGGTATTAAAGAGAAAAAAGAAAAAATTCAAGAATCACAAGAAGAAACTACAGAAGACTTATCAAAATAATTAACTAACAATTAATTTTAAAACTAAAGACGAAAAAAGATCAAGACTTTTTTTGTCTTTCTTCATCTTTTTTATAGCAACAATTAAGTATCATATCCTAAAAATTTATTATTTTATATAAGTATAAAAGGATTACTAGTTTGAAGAAAAGAAATCATATTAAAAAAATATCAGATTATGCTATGGTTGGAGGACTTGGTGCTATTTTAGTTACAGGACTTGTAGGTTGTAGTGATGGTGGAAATAATAACCAGCAACAAGGTCAAAGTGACGCATTTTCACAAGCTTCTCAAAAGCAAGGTGCCTTTGTAGTTATTGAACAATCAACTGATGGAAGATATGCTATTGCAGATGAATTTCCTGCTTCAAAAACAACAATCGTTTTAAGAAAACCTGATGGAAGTGAAAGAATTCTAACTAAAGAAGAAATAGATAAATTAGTTAAACAAGAAGAAGCAAAAATCGATGCAGGTACATCACCTCTTACAAATCCAGAAATGTCTAATGGTGGAATGGGACTAGGAGGAGTTTTACTATCTTCTATTGCAGGTGCTATGATTGGTTCTTGGTTAGGAAATAAACTATTCAATAATCAAAACTATCAAAATCAAAGAAAAGCTCAATATAAATCACCTCAAACTTACAGTAGATCGCAAAACTCATTTAGTAAAAATGCAACTAGTTCTAAAACATCTAGTTCAAGTAAAAAAAGTGGTTTCTTTGGAAGTAAATCATCTAGTTCAAGTTCTAAAAGTTCATTTGGTTCTTCAAGATCGTTTGGTGGATGATAAATGAAATTACAAAAACTAGAACCATTAACAGATGAATATTTAGAATCTATAGGATTTGTATGGCATACAGATGAAGATAATACTTCTTATGTAGCAGATGAAATAGTAGAAATAACTCCTGAAGAAGCAGAGGCTTACTATGAAGCAACAAATGAACTTTATGATATGTTTTGTGAAGCTGGAGAGTATGTAGTCGAAAATGATTTATTCCATGAATTAAATATACCTTTTAATCTTGTTGAAATGATAAAAGAGTCATGGGAAAATGATGTTCATTGGCATTTATATTCTAGATTTGATTTAGCAGGTGGTATTGATGATAAGCCTATTAAACTTATCGAATTTAATGCAGATACACCAACTTCACTTTTTGAAACAGCTATTATTCAATGGGCAATGTTAAAGAAAAATGGACTTGATGAAGCAAGCCAGTTTAACAACCTATATGATGCACTAAAAGACAACTTCAAAAGAATTATTACACTTGATAGTGACTTAGAAAAGTTTGATGAATACTATTCAAAACTTGGATGGAAAATATTATTTACATCTATTTCAGGACTTCCAGAAGACGAAAATACAACTAAACTTCTACAACATATAGCAACTGAAGCTGGTTTTAACACAGACTTTGAATTTATAGACCAAGTTGGATTTAATGATGAAGGTATTTTCAAAGAAGATGAACTATTTGAGTTTTGGTTTAAGCTTATTCCATGGGAAGATATAGCTATTGATGAAGGTGAATTAGCACTTATCTTAACTGAAATCATTAAAGAAAAAAAAGCAATCATTTTCAACCCTGCTTATACTTTAATGTTCCAATCAAAAGGCTTTATGAAAATTCTTTGGGATTTATATCCAAATCACCCACTTCTACTTGAAACTTCTTTTGAACCACTACAAGGTAAAAAACAAGTTGAAAAGAGATGTTTTGGTAGAGAAGGAGCAAATACTAAAATCATAAATGAAGATGGAAGTATAGATGTAGAGACACAAGGTGATTATGAAGGACACAAAGCTATTTATCAAGAATATGTAGAACTTCCAACAGATAGTCAAGGAAACTCATATCAAGCAGGAGTATTTTATGCTTATGAAGCTTCTGGTTTAGGTTTTAGAAGAGGTGAAAAAATCTTAAATAATATGTCAAAATTTGTAGGACATGTTATAAAATAACTAAGGCAATGCCTTAGTTATTAATTAATACTTTCTTAAAATAATTAAATTAAGCTATAATATAAAAACCTAAGCTTTTTAACATATTGGAGCCTTTATGAATAGTATGATAGCCCTTGAAGAAATGATAAAAGAAGAAGAAAAAAGAGTAAGTTTACTTCAAAAACAATTATCAAATCATGAGGCAGGAGAAAATAGGCTTTCACGTTTAGCCCTAGCTTCAACTGAATCAACCTTAGAAGAAACAAGAGAAAAACTAACTAAACATAAAGCCATGTATGAAGAACTCTTAAAACAAGATTTAAAAGAACTTGAAGAAAAAGAGAAACTTGAAGAAGCAATAAAAAGAAAAAAATACTTTGAAAATCAAAATCTAAGAATAAAAAACAATAATCAAAGAAGTGATGATCAAAAACTTGAAGCTATGATGATTTTAGATGAACTTCCCCAAGAAGTTAATTTTGAAGACGATGAACTGTTTGAAGTAGCAGAAAAATCCCTAGAATTAAACCTAAGAGATCATAAAGAGCTAAAAGATGAATTAAGTCAGATTAGAAAAGATTTTGAAAACCATCTAAAAAATTGTAAAGATGAAAAACTAAAAGAAATAGAACTATTAAATTTTAGAATCCCTATTCTTATATTACATTTTAGTGTTTTATTAAAAAATATTCAAAATAACTTTGTTTCAAATGAAGATAAAAAAGAAGAAAATCAAAAAAAAGAAAAAATCAAAAAATTCACAGGTTTTCCTAAATATGAGGACTGGTGGATTCAAGAATTATGGAGTAGTCATCAAGCTTATTTTGCTCTTTTTAAATTCAAAGCCATTATTATGAACCTTTGTAAAACAGGTGAACAAAAAAGATCTTGGTCTAAAATTTTTGATAATTGGATTTTTATAAAAAAAGTACTAAATGATAAAGGACAGTTAGCCTATGATTACCATTTTGCTTTAGATGCTCTATTACATAAGTATGCTAACTTAGATGAAGAACTAGAAAGTAAAAACCTAGAGTCTATGGAGATGATTATTAAGAAGATTACAAAAAAAGAAGATTTCTCTAAAATGGCAAGAAACCATACTATTATAACGCCTTATTTAAAATTTAAAAAAGAAAAATTAAATAGTATTAAGTAATACTTCAAAATTAGCTTGTATTTTTTTTAAATCCCTTAAAAGTAAAATAGGATTATGATTTAAATAAGGACTTTTCTTTCTTAAATCTTTCACTCTAATATCAATTTTACCATCAATTAAAACTATATCATAGAACATATTAGAATCCGTAAAACTAATACTTAAAGGTAAATAATACTCTTCTTGATCATCTGCTAAATACCACATAGTTTCATTATTTATACTTACATAAGGCAAAGCAGCTTCTATTTTCATTTGGTTTAAACCATTTTTATTAAATAATACTTTTTTAATATTTTTAATATTTAATATTGAAGTGTCAATATTTTTACAAACTCGTTTATACATTATTCTCCAAATAAACGAATTTAATCTTCTTGTACTATCAAGATGAGCCAAAGGCTCATCATTTATATAATGTATGTTATTCATCTGATTTTATATACTCTTGCATTATTGAAAAATCTATATTTTCATCAAATTTTATATCTAAATCCATCAAATATAAATCTTTTATATTAAACTTTTTTAGTTTTACTAAGTCTTTGCCTGTTGTAATAATACTATATTCCTTATACTGTTGATAAATATTATTAATATCTTCTTTTGTAAAAGAATAATGATCAGGAAAACTCACCATTTTAGTTTCTTTTGGGAGAAACTCTAATAATCTTTTTGGTTTAGAAATAGCTGTTAGCAATAAAAGTTTTGAAGGAAGTTTTACTTCTTTAGTTAAGTTATTTGCCTTTTTAAAAGTAATAACTCTTTTAAAATCCTTACCTTCTCTAAGTTCTAAATCTGCATTAAAATAAAAACCTTTAGGCTCTCTATAACATCCACTTGGCAAACAAAACATATTTGTAGGTTCTTTTTTTGGTCTAAGTAAGATATTAAATTTTTTTATATGATATTTAGAAAACCCATCATCTAAAAAAACTATTTTACAACCTAACTCTTTTGCTTTTTGTATCGCTTTTACCCTATTCTCACTTACAATTATTGTAGCTTTTGGTAAAGAATTTGCTAAAAGTATAGCTTCATCACCTGCTGTTTCCACATCTTCTAAAAGTTCACCATTATGAGAAACCACATATAAGCCTTTTGAAGATCTTCCATAACCTCTCAAAACTACACAAACTTTTTCATATTTGGAAGCAAGTTTAATAGTAATAGGTGTTTTACCGCTTCCACCTACAATAATATTTCCTATAGATACTACAGGAATACCCAAATTTATTTCTTTTGCCATTACTCTTTTAAATAATATTATTAGCATATAAATAAAAGTTAACGGTAATAATAAAAATGATATAAATTTTTGGAAAGTATTTGGATAGAAGAGGTATTCTTCTATCCATGTATAAAGTTTTTGTTTCAAGTTAGCTTATATCCACTCAGATGCAACTTCAATTACTTGGTCACAAACATAGTTTACTTCATCATCTGTAAGACCTGCATACATTGGCAAGGAAAGTATTTGTTGATAGTTATTAAGTGCATTTGAAAATGCTGTAATTTTAATAGAATATTTTGTTTTATAATAAGATAAAAGATGTAATGGAATATAGTTAAGTCCAGTAGCAACTCCTCTATCTTTTAAAGCCCTAGCAAAAGCATCTCTATTTCTTGATATTTTTACTATAAATTGAGTGAAAATATGCTCATCTTTATGTGGTGGAATTGTGATGTGTTTCACACCAGTTAATCTTTTTTCATATAAAGCTGCAATTTCTTTTCTTCTTTTGATAAATTTCTTAGTTTTATTTAATTGAGCTAAAGCATAAGCTGCATCTAGTTCAGATAAATCATATTTATGTCCAATATCTACAACATCATATACATAGTCTAAGTTTCCATAATTATCATAAGTAGTTGTTAAAGCATGTGTTCTTAAAAGTTTTGCTCTATTAGCAATATCCTCATTATTTGTTACAATAATTCCTGATCTTGAAATAGCATATTTAGAGTTTGATGGGTTTGTAGAAAAGATAGTCATATCAGCTCTTAAATTACCTACTGATTTACCCTTATAAGTAGCACCTAAAGAAGATCTACAGTCTTCAATTAAAATAATTCCATACTTTTTTGCGATATCATAAATTCTATCTAAATCAGGAGTTTGTCCACCTACAAAAGTAATTATTGCCCCTCTTAACTTTTTAGAACTATTTTCTTCTAATGCTTTTTCAAATTTATCAACATCAATATTCATATCTTCCTTATTAATATCAATAAAAACAGGTTCAGCATCAAAATGTCTAACACATTCTGGTAAGTTAACAAAAGAGTTTACAGACATTAAAATTTTGTCTCCTCTTTTAAGTTTTATAGCACTTAAAGCAAGGTGAACAGCAGCTGTAGATGTTGCAGTAGCAACAGCATATTTAGCTCCTACAAAATCTTTTATACTTTCTTCAAACTCAAGTACTTTTGATAAATCATCTTTTGATTCTAAAACACTTCTAATTTGATTTAACTCTTCATTATCTAAAGATGCTTTATAAATTGCAACTTCTCTTTTCATAAATTTAACTCCACTTAATTTTTGCTATTGTAGGTAGTTTACCTTTAAAAGCATTTGCTTTTATTCTATAATCTAACATATCTATTAATTTCTCATCAAAACCTAAAACTATTAGTTCATTTTTTGATTTATTTTCATCAACCATAGGTTTTAGTACATCATCCATTTGTTTATATGAATAACCTAATTCATTTTCATCACTTTGACCTTCCCATAGGTCTGCACTTGGAGCTTTATTTACTATTGCATCAGTTACACCTAAAAACTTAGCAAATTCAAATTCATCACTTTTATACATTTCACCAATTGGATTAACTGCACAAGCAATATCTCCAAAAATAGTCCCATAACCTAAAAGTAACTCACTTTTATTTGATGTCCCAACAACAATTGATTTTTCTCTTGATGAAATATCATAAAGCACTGACATTCTCATTCTTGCACTAAAATTTCCAATTCTTAATTTGTCATCATCCATGTTATCAATAAAAGCTTCTATCATAGGAGCTATAGAAACAATTTCATATCTAATATCAAACTTTTCGCATAATTCAACCGCATGATCAGTTGAACTTTGACTTGAAAATTGTGATGGCATTAAAACACAATTCAAATTATCACCAAAAGCCTCTTTACAAAGTACAGCAACAACAGCTGAATCAAGGCCTCCTGATAAACCTACAGTAACTTTTTTTAAACCTGTTTTTTTTACTTCATCTTGTAAAAAAGTAATTAATTGTTCTTTTACATTATCCCAATTTATCAATCCATATCCTTTTGTGAAGATATATTATAACTCATCTTTTTTTGTTTTCTCATAAAGTTCATCTAAATAACCAGCATTATCAATATTTACTTTTTCTTTTTTTTGCATAAGTTGATTTTTAATCTCTTCTAATTCTTCTTGTTCAAAATACTCAAGATAGTTTGGATTTATTTCTATACTATCTTCTTTAGATGTTTTTATAAGCTCTTTTATTTCTTGTATTAATTCTTCTTTCATTCAACTACTTTTTAAATTTTTCTAAAACTTCAACTAAATAAAGTTCCATTTTATCAGCACCGATATCATCTTCTGGACTTTTACAAGATTTACAACAAGTACCAGCGTCTGTCAATTCCCCAATCTGTTCTAAAGTATTAGCTCCTCTTTCTTTTATAGAATGTATTAACTCAGCTAATGTTACATGTTTACATTTACATACCTCATAAGAGTGATGGAAATTTCTTGCCATTAAACTAATCCTTTTTCAGTTCATTTAAAATTTGTTTACAATAAATACTCTTTTTTATTTTTCCAAAATCTCCTTCAGGAAAAATACAATGTCTACATTCAGTACCCGCTTTAGTCATATCTTGAAGATCTCTTAAAGTTTTAGCATTTTGATTATTTATTACATTTTTTATATCATCAATTGTAACATTTTTACAATTACATACTTCATAAGAGTCATCAAAACCAAACACTAAATTCCCCTATTTTTTTTGATTAGTTCATAAGCTTCATTTATCTCTTGTAGTTTTGATGTTGCTTCATCTATGATATTTTGAGAAGCTCCCTGCCCTGCAACTATATCGGGATGATATTTCTTTACAAGTTTTCTATAGTTTTTCTTAATAGTAGTATCATCATCATTAACACTAGATTCTAAAAGTTCATAAGCTTTGTCAATACTAAAAGCCTCATTTTTAGCTGTATTTTCATAAAAAGCTTTAAAATTACTTACAAGATTTTCAAAATCATTATTTTTGATTTTTAATGCGTTAGCAATATCTTCTGTAATCATTTTTTCTGTATCTGAAAAATCTTTATCTATAAAAGCTAAATTTAACAAATACTCCATAATTTTAACACGCTTTGTATAATCATATTTTGTTAAGCTGTATAATTTTTCACAAATATTAATAGTATTATTAAAACTCTTTTTCTGTTCATTGTATAATTGTTTTAATCTATCTCTTATTTCTTCTTGATTTTCAAAATGTCTTGAAATATCATTTAATGTATGCTTTAAAAGTTCTGCTTCTAATTCACATACTTTTCCATCAGCTTTTGCTACTTTTGCCATTAAAGCAACTAAAAGTCCTGCTTCATGAGATAATAAATCTCCTTCAAATTTCTCTTTTATATTTAAATTAATATTTTTAAATTTTTCTGTTTTATAATTTCTTGCTATTAAAAATAGAATTAACCCAATCACTAGTAAAACTATTATTTTCATCATTATCCTTTTTATTGTTTACAGTTATTTTGCTAGATTTTATCAAATTTTAGTTAAAATCTTAACCTTAAATATACATTGGAGTTATATTATGTTTGGAATGGGCTTTATGGAAATACTACTAATTGCAATTATTGCAATTGTTGCGCTAGGACCCGATAAACTACCTACAGCAATGGTAGAAATAGCGAAATTTATGAAAAAGTTTAAATCAGGTGTTGAAGATGCAAAATCTACACTTGATAGCGAGCTAAATTTAAAAGAGATGAAAGAAGAAGCTCAAAAATTCAAGGCACAAATTGAAAATACTAAGTCAAGTGTAAATCTTAATAATCATGTTGATTTAGGTTTAGATAAGTTAATAAATGATGACCTTGATTCTTCATCAAAAAATGAAACTCAAAGTATTGAAGAAAACTCTTCAAGTGATGAAAAAGTATCTTTCAAGAAAAAAAAGAAAAAGAAAGAAAAAAATTCACAAGAAACTGTAAATGAAGAAAAAACAGTTGAGCAAAACAATGAAGAGATTATGCAAAATGCTGCAAATAAATTTAAAGTAGATTTAAATGAAAAAAAAGAGGATAACGCTTAATGTTAGATGATTTAAAACCGCATATAGCGGATCTTAGAAAAAGGTTAATGATTTCAGGAGCATGTTTGATTGTTATGTTCTTTGGATGTTTTTTCTTTTATGAACCAATTTTAGGTTGGATGATGGTACCTGTAGAGGCAGTTCTTCCACCAAATTCACAAATGGTTGCAGTTGAAATTCAAGAGACTTTCTTTACAGCTTTAAAAGTAGCTTTCTTCTCTGGTTTTTTACTTTCATTACCAGTAATTTTTTGGCAAATGTGGCTATTTTTAGCACCTGGTTTATATGATCATGAAAAAAAATTAGTTGTACCTTTTGTATTTTTTGCAACTTTAATGTTTTTAAGTGGTGCAGCATTTGCTTATTGGGTTGTTGTTCCTTATGGTTTTGAATTCCTTGTAAACTTCGGTTCAGCTGTTGTTACAGTATTACCAAGTATTGGTAAGTATGTAGGTTTCTTTACAAAATTATTATTTGGTTTTGGTATTGCATTTGAATTACCTGTAATTACATTTTTCCTTGCTAAGATTGGTTTAGTTGATGATAAAATGTTAAAAGATTTCTTTAAATATGCAGTTGTATTGATTTTTATTTTAGCTTCACTTTTAACTCCGCCTGATGTATTAACACAATTCTTAATGGCAGGACCATTAATTATACTTTATGGTGTATCTATTTATATAGCAAAAATATTTAACCCTGCGCCAAAAGAAGAAGAGGAGGAAGAGTAAAATATATGCTTGACCCATTAAAAACTTCAAGCTATGACTATAATTTACCAAATGAACTCATAGCAACAAAACCTGTAAGCCCAGCAGACTCTGCTAGGCTTTTAGTTTATGATAGAAAAACTGACACTATAACTCATACAACTTTTAAAAATCTAATGAACTTTTTACCTAATAATATTTCTGTATTTTTAAATGATACAAAAGTAATCAAAGCTAGAATATATGGGAAAAAAGAATCAGGTGGAAAAGTTGAACTTCTTTTAAATAAACCTTTATTTATGGATAGATATCTTGTTATGACAAGAGGAAGAGTAAAAGTAGGAACTGAGATTTTTTTTGATAAAGACTTACAAGCTCAAGTACTAGAACTAAATGAAGATGGAAGTAGGATTGTAAAATTTACTAAAAATGGTGAAAAAATAGACTTTTTAGAATTAGTAAATATCTTAAATGAAATAGGACATTTACCTCTACCTCCTTATATGAATAGAGAAGATAATCAAGAAGATGAAAAAGATTATCAAACACTTTTTGCCAAAAACTATGGAGCAGTAGCAGCACCTACAGCTTCACTTCACTTTACAGAAGAGTTACTTCAAAAAATAAATAACAAATTTGATGTAAATTACCTCACACTTCATGTAGGTGCTGGTACTTTTAAGCCTGTAGATGCAGATGATATTTTAGAACACCCTATGCATAGTGAGTATTTTGAAATAGGAACTAAAGCTAAAGAAGCTTTAGATAAAGCAAAAAGTGTTTTAGCAGTTGGTACAACTGTTACTAGAACAGTTGAATATTATGCAAGGACAAATAAAATACAAGGTGAATGTGACTTATTTTTGAATCCCTCAAATGAGCCTATAAAAGTAAATCATCTACTTACAAACTTCCACCTTCCAAAATCTACACTTATTATGCTAATTGCATCATTTGTAGGTTTAGAAAAAACACTTGAAATATACAATACAGCCATAAAAGAAAAATATAGATTTTATTCTTATGGTGATGGTATGTTAATAATCTAAAAATTTGAATATATTATAAAGGAAATACAATATGCCACATTATGTGTTATTTGATACAGAAACAACAGGAAACCAAGAAGAAGATAGAGTAATTCAATTTGGAGCTATGATAGTTGACCAAAGAGGACAAATTGAAGCTTATGATGAGTTTTGTCATAGTGATATTGAAATAAAAATAGAAGCTATGGAAGTTCATAATATCACCCCTGATTTAATTGAAGGTAAGCCAGTAGCAACTGAAACTACTTTTTACAAAAGATTAGAAGAACTAAACTCTCACGAGAACTATTTAATTGCCCATAATATTGCTTTTGATATGGGAATGATAGAAAAAGAAGGCTTTAAAAATCAATATAAAATTATTGATACTTTAAGATGTGCAAAACATTTATTTCCACAAATGCCTTATCATAGACTACAATATTTAAGATATGCCCTTGAACTATACAAAACAGAACAAGAAGAAGCAGCAAGACATAATATAACAATCAAAGCACACGATGCGATTGGTGATGTATTAGTAATGAAACTTTTCTTAACAAAACTTGTAGCTAAGTGTAGAGAAGTTTATCCAGACTATAATCCCATGGAAAAATTAGTAGAACTTACAAAAACTCCTGTTTATATAAAAACTTTTAAATTTGGTAAACACAAAGGTAAAGATATAGCAGAAGTAGCAAAAGAGGATTCAGGTTATTTAAACTGGATGAAGTCAAACATGGATTTAGACGAAGATTTAAAATATACATTAGATAAAGTTTTAGGTTCTACTAACACATATTAATAAACAAAGTTTTTACAAACTTACTATACAATATTCTCATAATAAACTAAAAAGGTTTTATTATGAGAATAACTTCAATAAAAAAAAGACTTAAGATTTATCAAATTACTTCAATACTATCTATACTTTTAACTCTTGTTGGTTTTTCATATAATGTATATAGATTAGAACAAACAGAAATAAATAGTAATATTAGAACTTCTAGTTTTGAAATGCTAAAAGAATTAGCAAACTTAGAACAAATAGTTTATGCCTCACACTATGAAAAAGATGACAAAATTGGAAACCCTAGAATAGGATGGGTAAAAGTTGGAATAATTCAAGACTTAAGTATTATATCTTTTAAAGAAAAAAATAAAGCTGTTGAAAATTTATTAAAAATTTGGGAAAAAAATTGGTCTTTAATGAAAAATGATAGACAAGCAACTAATAGAATAATTAAGAGCATAGATGAAATAAGAAAAGAAATACGTATTGTACTTAAAAATCTAAATTAAGATATAAGTTACAATACATATAAATAATAAAACTATTTTCTTGACTCTAATTCATCTAAGGCTTTTTCTATATCATCAAAAGATATATCCTTTAAGTCCTCTACTTTCATATCCCACCATTGAACTTTTTCTAATCTTTGAATTGTTTCTTCATCAAATCTGTATTTTAAAACTTTTGCAGGGACACCTCCTACTATAGCATAAGGGGGTACATCTTTTACAACAACTGAACCACCAGCTACTATTGCTCCATTTCCTATTGTTAAGCCTCTTTTTACTACGGCTAAAGAACCAACCCAAACATCATTTCCAAAAATAGTCTCTTTTGGTCTTACAATCTTTTTTTGTTCAAAATCATCAATATAATCTGGAAAATGCAATTTTAAATTATATTGTATAGCAGAAGAGCTAAGCCATGTTGTAGGATGATCAAAAGCACCTAATTCACAATTTTTTCCAATTGAACAGTATTTACCCATTTTAGTTCCTGGGAAAAGTGTTGTTCCACTATTTATAAAAGTATAATTTCCAACATTACAAGAATGCTTAACATTTGCAGTTCCTACAAGCCTAACTGGTGCATTTAACACTGTATTTTTACCAACTTTTGCTTCTTTTGAAATATAGTTAATATCTTTACTCATTGTATTCCTTTTATTTTTTTATATTTTTAATAAGACTGTTTCTTTGAATAATATATTCAGAAATTTTATTTATAAAAGTTTGTGTACTTTCACCTTTTTTATATACACCTAAATAATACTCTTTAACTTTTTTTCTTTTTTCTTTATTTGAATCGATTGTTAATTCATTTGTTAAAATATCACCAAGGTTTTCAAAATTTTCATCATTTATTGTTTTAAAAGCTTTCGCTAATTCATTTATACTTTGATCTTCAAGTATTTCTAAATATGCAGCAGCTTTATTAGTATGCAAATAATCAATCATCACAGAAGTATTATCAAAAAAAGCAAAATCCACTAAAGTGAATACATCATTTATATTTTCCTCTTCCATATAATGAGCTTTTTGAGAACTATTTACTATTTTCTTGATTTCATCATGAGCAATTTGTGCTTTCTCACATCTCGTACCTAAAGCAGAATGAGGTTTATAAATCAGAATATAATTATCATTTTCTAAGATAGTATTTACTAAAAACAAACCATACTTTACAACTGAGGTATAGTTCATTGAAGGATGTGTAGCCTCCCAAGTAGGGGCATACAAAATCACTTTTTGATTTTCGCTTTTTTTGATTTTCATTTGATTTATATAATCAAGTTGTGGTCGTCCAACTTGAATAAATTTGTCTGCATTAAAATTAAGTAAATACTCTTTGTATCTATCAACACCTCTTTGCCCTACTGTAAATACATAATCATAAGCCTGTGATTGATTAGAGCGCATAGACTCTTTTTCACTTTCTCCATGATTTAAATGGATATGATAAGCTCTACTATATCTTAAAGATTGAAAATTTCTAAGAGAATTATTTATATACAATATAACAGCAAACTCATTTAAATCATAAAATTCAATTAAATTAGTAAAAGATTCTATATAAACAACTTCAATACTTTGTTCATCATTTATATACTTATTATAAACTTCATAATCTGTTATGACGTATAAAACCTTTTCTTTTTTATCTAACTCTTCAAAAGGCATTTGCCATTGTTTTATTTGGTAGTAGGAATTAATCCCTCCACAAAAATATACTATTACTTTACAATTCTTATAATTCAAATTTACCTCTTATAATGTTTTAATTTTTTCTATTATTTCTGTAGTTGAAATATCAGGAGTTCTAGGAAGATACATAACTTCACAAATATCTTTAAACTCATCAAACTTGCCTGTCCAGTCACATCCCATAATCAAACAATCAGCATTGTGTTTAAGTAAATATTCTCTTTTCAATTCCAATGACTCTTCTAAAAATACTTCTGTAACAAAATCCAAAGAAGAAACTATTTTCATTCTTTCATCTTGTGAGTAAATAGGTTTTCTTCCTTTTTTACTAAAATTAAGGTTATCAGAAGAAACACCAACAATCAACTCATCTGCATGTTTTGCTGCCCTTTCAAGTATCTTTAAATGTCCATAATGAAAGATATCAAAAGTTCCAAAAGTTATAATTTTTTTCATTTATTCCTACTTTAAGTTAATTTAGTTTTTAAGTAACAAACAATATAACATATTATATATCTTGAAATGTTAATATTATATAAATCAAACACATATTTTATTACTATATAACAGTTAATATTTATAAATTCTTTTTTATTTCATTTAAGTTTCATTTAATTTCACTATAATTACATAAAATTTTTTAAAGGGTTTTAGCTTGAACAAATTTTCTAGAATTGGATTTATTCTAGCAGCTGCGGGTTCAGCTGTTGGTCTTGGTAATATATGGAAATTTCCTTATGTTACAGGAGAGTATGGTGGGGGAGCATTCGTACTTGTATACCTTCTTGCCATTTTATTTATTGGTTTAACAGTATTCTTAGCAGAAGCAGTTATTGGACAAAATGCACAATCAGATGTAGCAACTTCATTTGTTAAGACTTCAAAGTCTAAAAATGAAAATTGGAAGTTTGCAGGTTTTATGATTATAAGTGGATTATTAATCTTATCATTTTATTCAGTTGTATTAGGATGGATTTTAGATTATGTTATTACTTCATTTTCAGCATTGCCAACAGAAGCAAGTGTTGCAGGAGCTGCATTTGAGAAGCTTATTAGTGATGATATTGGAAATTTAATAGTTTATCATACACTTATTGCTGGTTCTGTTATTTTTATTGTATTAAAAGGTGTAAAAGCAGGAATTGAAAAAATCAATTTAATCTTAATGCCTCTTTTAGGTCTTATCTTAGCTGGATTACTTATCTACGCTTTAACATTAGATTCATTTTCACAAGCTGTGTCATTTATGTTTAGCCCTGACTTTAGTAAAATAAATGGTGATGCTCTTTTAGCTGCCCTAGGTCAAGCTTTCTTCACATTGTCACTTGGGGTTGGTACTATTATGACTTATTCTGCATCATTACCAAAAGAAGCAAACTTTGTAAAATCTTCATTTTATGTAGCAGTTGTTGATACAACTATCGCTATTGTAGCAGGTCTTATAATTTTCTCATTTCTTTTTGAAGCTGGAGCTCCAAGTGCTGCTGGGCCTGGATTAGTATTTATATCACTTCCTGTAATCTTTTCAGGATGGGGAGTTTTAGGTCAAGTTATTGCTATTTCATTTTTTGTAGCTTTAGTATTTGCAGGAATAACTTCTGCTGTATCTATGATTGAACCATCTTTAAAGTTCTTTATTGAGAGATTTGGCTTTACAAGAAGAAAAGCTACTATTCTTTGTGGTTCAATTTTTTACGGTTTAGGAATAGTTGCATTACTTTCAATGTCAAAAGCTTATGGGGCTGAATTAACATTTTTTGGGAAAAATGCTTTTGATTGGATGGACTTTATGACTTCATCAATTATGATGCCATTGGCAGCTATTTTAACTTGTATTTTCTTAGGATATTTTGTTGATAAAGATATGTTAAAAGAAAAGTTTACTAAACATACAAATGAAACTATTTTTAATATTTGGTATATATTAATTAGATATATTGTACCAATCGCAATTATAATACTATTTTTAAATAAATTAGGAATTCTTTCATAAAACAAAAAAGGGGAAAAAGATTGAACTTTTTCCCCTTTTTGATATTATCAAGTTTAAGAATAAACAATCTTTGTTTATCTTAATCACTATGTAGTGAATGTTTATTATTTTAAGTTTGTTACAACAATACTAAGAATGATAATCCTTCGTCATTTACACCTCCATATTGTTTCGGATAATGTAATTATAACATCTTTTTAACTTAAAAGCAACTTAAAAGTGGTTAGTTACTTTAAAGCATTTAATGTTTTATATTCATCAAGAGCAAAATCATCTGTCATACCTGAGATATAGTCAATAAGTAGTCTTGCCCTTAAATACCACTCTTCTAGCTTATATTTATCACTATTTTTACTATGTTCTATATCATCTAAACTATTTTTATAAGCTACTATATGTTTTGAAGATAACCGCTTTACTAACCTCTGAGAAAGAAAACAAGGAATATTTTTATCACTAATTAAATCAAAAAATTCAGTATTTGATAATTTTAATAAGGGTGTATATATATCAAGTAGTGAACTTAATATCTTATGCCCTTTTAATTCTAAAGTTTGTTTATCCTTATTACTATAAATATACTTAACAGATATTTCTTGTAAAATATTAATAGCTTTTGTATATTTACTATTTTTATCAAACTCTAAAAGAGCATCATTAAATTCACCATTAAAGATTTTTTCATGATTTTGAACATAAATATCTGATACATGTTCAACTAAAGCATGAGTAAGTTTTGCTCTTGTTAAAGTTAAGAAAAGATTGAATTGATAAGGTTCATCTTCATTCTCTTTTGCTTTTTTATAAAAGCCTTCAACTAAATCATGTAAATAAGTCTCCCCTATTTTCTCACAATGCTCTTTTATAAGTCTATAAACATCTTCAAATTTTAATATCCCTTTATCAACTGCATCTTCCATATCTGCATTTAAATATGATATATCATCAGCAGCTTCCATGATATAAGTTATTGGAAATCTACAACCTTTTTTTATATTTAAAGTCTCACATATTTCTTTTACTATATCTTTTTCAGAATAGTAAAATCCAGGTTTTTTCATAAGATAACTATATGGATGGTCTTTGGATGGTCTTTTTTCATAAGCTGCTCTTGAGTATTTTAAAATTGCTGCTATTTGAGTATAAGATAGATTTAATCTTTGAAGTTTAGTTACAACTCTTATAGCTTGGGCATTTCCATCAAAATTACAAATATCTTCCACTAACATTTCTTTAAACTCTTGATTTTCTTCTTCTACATCAACTAAATCATCAAGAAGCTTTACACCTTTATTTCTCATCCAATCATTTATAGCAACTTCTGCAAAATGTCCAAAAGGAGGATTACCTATATCATGAAGTAAACTAGTCATTTCAGCAGTTGAAACAAAAGCATCACCTAATTCATCTAAACCATGTTTTTTATCAAGTTTTTTTATAATAGTTTTTGCTATATATCTTGATGTTTGAGAAACTTCAAGGGAGTGAGTAAGTCTACTTCTTACAGCTGCATTTAACTCCAAAGGAAAAACTTGTGTTTTTTTCTGTAATCTTCTTAAAGCAGGGGCTGATAAAATTCTTCCCCTATCACTTTCAAAAGAATTATTTATATCTTTTATTGGATACATTTGCCTATGTATTGTAATTTTATTATTATAATCAATCATCTTTTTCTCTTTTTTTATTATGTTTTTTTTCATTTATTTTCTCTAACAATGCAGATGTAAAAATACTGCCAGGAATTGCATAAAATGCTATTCCTAAAAAACTTACTATTGTAGTCAAAATTCTACCCATAACAGTAACTGGATACATATCTCCATATCCTACAGTTGTAAAAGTAATAACAGCCCACCACATAGCAGTAATCATACTTGTAAAAACCTCAGGTTGAGCATCTTTTTCAAAATAGTAAACCAAAGGAGTGATAGTTAAAAGTAATACAAAAAGCACTACTGTAATAAATAAAAACTCTTCTTTTTTCTCTTTTATAATTGAACTTATTAAATTATCAAATTCACCAAATTTTGCCAATCTAAATAGTTTAAATATTCTTAAAATTCGTAAAGCTCTTAAAAATCCAAAATCAAGATTAAACATAGACAAATAAAAAGGCAAAATCGCTATTAAATCAATAATCATATAAGGTCTAAATAGGTATTTTACTATTTTAGCTTTATAGGAAATACTATAAACTCTTAAAAGATATTCTATACTAAAAAGCACTACATTTATAAAGTTTATCGTACTTAAGATATTAAAATATTGAGATAAACTTTTTTCAGTTTGTAAAAATAAAACGGCAATACTTATAAAAATATTTAAAAATATTGCTACTTGTATAATCGTTCCATATTTATGTTTTCGTGGATTTTCAAAAATGATATATAATTCTTGTTTTAACTTCATAAGTTCTTTATTTTTTTGGATTTTAGTAATAATTTATCTTATCAGCTTCCAACTTACACTTTGGTTTATTATTTTTTAAAAAAACTAATATATAATTGAATTTTTAAAGGATATATAATGTTTGAAAAAATCAAAGAGTTTTTTAAAGAAGAAGAGAAATTTCCTTGTATTATTTGGGATGGTAAAATGATGAAATACTTAGATTTAAGTCAAAAAGAAATTGATAATATAAAAAACAACCCAAAATATAAAAACTGGACAGTAACTAAAAAGGATGAGTGCTAAAATAAATGGAACTATTAGACAAAGAATATGGAATATACTTACTAGATTTAAACAATTATGAGTTTCCAACACTAAGCATGATGAAGGATGATTTAGTTGCTGTGGGCGGTGACTTTCATCCTCAAAGACTTATAAATGCTTACTCAAATGGACTTTTTCCTTGGTTTATAGATGAATACAATCATATACATTGGTATAGTCCAAATAAAAGAATGATACTTTACCCAAATGAAATGAAAGTATCAAAAAGCCTAAAAAAATCCATAAAAAATAAAGGCTTTATAATAAAAACAAATGAAAACTTTGAAGAAGTTATAAAAAACTGTGCCCAAGCAAAAAGAAAACATGAAGATGATACGTGGATAAATGATGATTTTATTCAAGCTTATACAAATCTATATAAATTAGGTTATGCCTACTCTATTGAGACTTATTTAGATGATGAGTTAGTTGGTGGTTTGTATGGGGTTTTAATTGATGATGTGTTTTGTGGAGAGAGTATGTTCGCTAAAGTAAGTGATGCTTCTAAAGTTGCTTTTTATCACTTGTGCCAACAAGCCAAAGAAAATGATATAAGACTAATTGACTGCCAAGTACATAATGACCACTTAGCAAGCCTTGGAGCTTATGAAATACCAAGAGAAGAGTATTTTAAACTTTTATATAAGAAGAATTAAGGCTTTTTATATACTACCAATATCAACAAATTCTTGATCTAAAAATAGCTTTTTCTCTTTTAAAAATGGAATCAACTCATCATTTGTATACTTACATAAAGTGCTTGTAACTAACTTTTGATTTTGTTTATTTGTATCTTCACAAAAGTGTGAGTTTCCGTCTAAAGCTTCTTTTATCATCAAATCATAAGCAGGAATAAAAGCTTT
This sequence comes from Arcobacter sp. YIC-80, assembly GCF_044841725.1. Lineage (NCBI taxonomy): Bacteria > Pseudomonadati > Campylobacterota > Epsilonproteobacteria > Campylobacterales > Arcobacteraceae > Arcobacter > Arcobacter sp. YIC-80. The sequence continues at coordinate 534,789 of NZ_JBJBSI010000001.1, forward strand.
TAAAGAAGTAAAGTTTCTTTGAAGCTTTTCAAGTATTGAAATACCCTCAAAATCTAAATCTCCCCAAAAATAAACCTCTTTATCATTTTGATTACTATAAAACCAAGATATAAAATCATCTTTTGTTTCTTTGTTTAATTTACAACCATTATTAAAAAAGAGTTTTGAGCCATCTTTTACTCTTAATCTTTTAGCTGTGGCTTTATACCCATGGGCATTTATTAAAATACACTCATCAAAAATTTTATTTTTGCTTTCTATACAAGATGTAAAAGTTTCTAAGTTTTCTATAAAAAGGATTTTTGAAGCACTAACACTTTTTCCAAAAACTTGAAGAAGGACTGGTTTTTCTTTTAAATCAAAATATTCACAGAAATCTGTTTTATTATCAAATATTTTTGACATACCCCAAAAACATTTGGCTGATTCATGTCTTTGAAGTTTTGTTTTATCCCTAGTTTCTACCCAAACTTTCAGCTTTTCTAAAACTTCTTTATTTGTTTTTTTCTCTATAAAAAAAGGTGACTTTTCTAAAATTTCAAACAATCTACTATTTTCTTTAAAATAGTTTTTTAACTCTTCACTCCATAATTGTTTTTGAGACTTTAGTTTTGGTCTTTTATAAATCTCTCTTAGTAAATCCTCTTTTTCATTTTTGAAAATTAATTTAGCATTTCTTTTTTCAACTAAAGGTAAAAATTCATCTTTTTTTGATGCATTTTTCAATTCAAAAATATCATTGTCTAATAAAACTTTTATATCAAATTCTAAATCAATATCTTCATTAAATTCAGTAGGAAAATATAAAGCTAAAAAGTTTTTATCATTTAAAACAAAAGAGATTTTATTTGCTCTTTTTGCTTGTTTATCAAACTTATCTAAAACTTCATTTAGTATTTTTGATATATGTGGATTCTCAAAAGCTTTTAGAAGATTATTGTTCATATACTTTTTCTGCTTTTTGTTTTGCTATTTCAAATAAGTCTTTTTCTTCCTCTTCAAATAGCTTTTTCACCATAGAATTATTTCTTACTTTAAACTCTGCGTAAGTTGTATAATCAAGTTCACTTAAAGGGTTTGATTTTCCTGGATGATGAACAAAGTGATAGTTTGTAGATTCTATTTCATAGAAAGTTCCTACATTTTTTGTAGGCATTGCACATATTACTTGGAAACCTAAACTCTCATTTAAGTAACTTAAAATCTCTTTTGATCTTTTTTCATTTGATTTTAAAAAACTCTCATCAATAATAATTGACTCCAAAGAACTAATTGCAGGTTCAAAAGGTTTTAAAGCAGATTGTAGGTTTATTGATCTGATTATATAGTATGAAGTTTCACCTTGACCACCTGAATTTTTACCATTTCTACTTAAAGAAATACTATTTCCATCTATTTCTTGGTAAATATCATAATTGTTATAGTTTCTATAATCAGAAATTCTAATAAGCTCATTTATATGCTTTTCATTATCCATAAACTTATCAAGAAGTGCTTTTGAAATATGTTCAAAGCCTTGCTTATCTAAAGCCTCAAAAAGTGAGTTTTCATCTAAATTAGTTTTTGTTTCATGAATTGCTTTAAAATACTCTTCATACTGCTTCAACTCTTCATCAGCAGGAAACCTTCTAATCTTGTATGTTTCATTTCCAAACTTATGCTTTCTAAGAGTTTCATTTAACCTATCAATAGAATTCTCACCTTGTCTTATATTTGAATAAATAGCATTACAAAAGTCATTTAGAAAAATATTTTTAAACTGCTTATCTGCACTTTCAATATCTTTTTTATATTTAAAAGTTAAAGAGTTATTTTTAACATCGATTTTTTCAAGTAAATCTTTTCTAAAAGTAAGTAATTCATTAAAATGCTCTTCACAAATTATAAGCTCATCAAAACTCAAAGGCTTAGGTAAAGCTACTTTCCCAAGTAGATTTTGACTTGTAAAATAGTTATCAAAATTGTGATGTAATTTCTTTAAACTCTCAGAAATATTTTCAGATAAATTATAATCATTTTTTATATCGATTTTATCTAAGATATTTTGTTCATAATTTTCAAAACCAATATTAGTTTCTACTACTAATTTATTATAAATTATTTGAAACATATATCTTGAAGCATCTAGTTTTTTGATTTTATCTTCTAAATCTTTTTGATTTGTTTGCTCTACTCTATTTTTTTCATTTAAAGACCTAGTATTAGCTCCTAGTTCTTGATTTAGAGCATTTATTTCGTACTTTATACTCTCTTTTCTTTTATTACACTCTTGAATTTGTTTTATTATTTCATCATAATCAGAAGTATCTATTAAAGCTTTTAACTCTTTTGTTTCATGATAAATCTTATGATTGTAAGAAATATTTGAAATATCTTCAAGATTTACTAGTTTATTCTCACTTTTTAGTGTTGATAATACTCTTTTTACTTTATTTAAAATATCAATTTTACTTGTAATCAAATCCGAGTCATTTTCTAAAAGTTCTAACTCATCTTTCATTTTCATAAGAGTTCTTCTTTGGGCTTCTTGTCCAAAAATAAATCTTTGATCTTTTAACTTACAAGTAAAAAGTAAATTAGAACTAGCAGCCTTACAATCTTGTGTAATTCCTCTTTTTATCATAGGTAAAATAGAAGCGTCATTTACTTGTAAAACTTCTGAATATGTACAAATCAAATATGCTAAGGCTTTTTCATCTGATACATCAAGTAGATTAACTATAGAGTCTTCATGTACAGCTTTTCCTCTAAAAGATAGTTCCTCAAGAACCTTTTTACCTTGAATAATCTTAAGTTTTAAATCATGTTGTTTTACAATTTCTATAGCTTGACTTTCATATTGGCTTGATACAATTACTGCAAACCTATTGTTTGCTATATAACCTTCTATAGCTTCTCTCCAAGCTTCATCTTTAAGCTCAATAAATTCATAAAGTAAATGAACATTGGCTTTTGGAAGGAGTTTTCTTAGGTTTTCAACTGAGTTTTGAATATGTTGAGGACAATAATATCTTGTTTCTTCTAGTGTCTTAATCTCACTTTTTAAAGTAGTTATTTTTTCATCTAAGTCATTATTTTTTACAATAAAGTTTTTATACTCATCTTCTAGTTTTTCTTTTTGTTCTTTAAACTCAAAAGATTCAACTAAACTTGTATAACTATCTTCTAATTTTTCAAGCATAACTCTAAAGTTCGTGATTTCATAGTTTATATCAGATGTATCGATATTACTATTTATAAAATATGTATTAAAAGAGTTATTAACAAACTCTTCTAAAAGTACTTTAAATTCAGATAACAAAATACAAAGTTCTTCAAACTGTTCTGGATTTTTGAAAACCATATTTATATCATTTGATATACTCTCAATTTTTCCAACAAGCCTCATGCTATTTGAAAAAGCTGTATTGAAATTTTTTCGTGCTTCATCAAGTTTAAACTCTAAACTTTCAAGTTCTTTTACCTTGTCATTGCTTTGTTTTGAGATATTTAAATCAATAAGTTTTTCATCTAAACTTTTTTGTTCTTCATCTAGCTTAGTTAAGGCTCTTTGGGATTTTTTGATTTGTTTTTCAAGTTTTTCATACTTTTTTTCATCTTGTATAATTTTATTTTTCTGTTTTAAAACATCATAATGACAAAAAGTAAAATGCTCTTCCCCTAGAACTTGCCATTTTTTAACCAAAGCATAAAGCTTTGAGTCTAACTTATTTAAAACCTCTATTGAGTCTTCAATTTCTCTTGCATCTTTTTTTAACTTATCTAAGGATCTAATAGTATTTGATAAAGAGTTTACTTCTTCTTTCATATTTTTTGGAGATAAAAACTCATTTCTTACAAAACTATTGATATTTTCAACTGGTCTTGCATGAATAAAATTAGCAAAAGCCTTTGCAGCTTTTGTAGACCGTGAAGATATAGTTTTTAATCTTCCCCATAAAGTGCCATATAAAGTATTTAAATAATCAATCTTATCTGTACAATGAATCACATTGTCTTTGTCATATTTATTACAAAGACTTTTATATAAATCTGTATGATTTAATAACTGCCCTTTCTCATTTGAAAAATCTTCTTTTACAAGTTGGATATTTCTAATAATATAAAACTTTAAACTATCAAGTTTTGGTTTTTTTTCACCCTTTGATTCTTCAAAATCTACACTTCCCGTAATCAAAGCAGAAAAACAAGCCTCTTCTTCTTTAGGTGAGTTTTGAAAAGTCAAAGCAATAGTACTTCTACAACCAGTTGGTCTTGAAAACTTAAATCTATCTTCACCTGCAAAATAACCTTGAAGAGTTCTATACTCTTTATTTCTCTTTTTATTTTGAGCTTCATCTTGCCCTGCATTGTATTTTACAATTCCATTTTTTGAAGCTGTCATCAAAGTTTGAATTGCATCAAGCATAGTACTTTTACCTACACCTGTTTCACCTGTTAAAAAAACTAAATCAGATAAATCATACTCTCTATTTGGAATATTTGACCAATTAGCAAGAATTAATTTATTCATTTTCATTTGAGATATCCTTATCTTCTACTGTTTTTGTTTCTTCTAAAAAAGGTTTTAGCATATCAGGTAAAATAACTTGTTTGATATATGGTCTTATAATCAAAGGAGCGTCTTCACTTTCAAAAACTCCTTTTGCATAGTTTAGAACCTTTAGTCTTCTTAATGTTCTTAAAGCCTCATCTCTTATAGATTTATTTTCATTTGCACTATATGAAAGATATGAAGCTAAAGCTGTATTAAACTCTTCAAGTTCTACTTCTACACTTGCATCATCTTCTATTTGTCCTTCATTGAATTTTTGATTATATAAAATTGCCAAAGCTATTAAATATGCACTTTCTTCACTACTTAAAGACATTGACATATTTGATTTTATATCATCATCCAAATAAGATTGGGGAAAATCAGAACCAGGAGCATAAAGTCGTATTGATAATAAATCTTCATCATGTACTACATTTATATTTATAAGATTTAAATAGTCTTTAACAATACTTTCTAATCTTAAAAAATTATCATAATACTTTTCTTCTTTTTGCGAATCTTCTCTACAAATCACACCATTTTCTAAAAGATATGATGTGATATCTTGAAAATCTTCTAAATCAAGTCCTGCTTCATTTATAAGCTCTACAAATTCATTATAAATACTACTTGCCACTATTTTCCTTTTTTGTGATTATATATTCATCTGTTTCAAAATATATGTTTTTACTTCTATTTTTTGTATATCTTACTTCAAACTTTTCATTATCATGTTTGATTATGTCACTTGCATATAAAGAAATAAGTAAATCCTTTACACTATTTATTTCAAATGCATTATTTGATATTTTTGTTTTATTTGCATCTTTGAAGTGCTTATTTAAAAACTCATCTATTTCTTTTTGAGAAAATGAAAATGCTAAATGTTTTTGTTGTTCAAAAGTACTTTTTATATAAGCTTCTTTTGGCATAGTAAGCTCAGGTGATAGAAAACTTACTATTTCATTTTTTTTAGCTTTTCTTCTGATTTTTACATTTGAAAGATTTAAGATTTTTAGATTTGGGAATTTTACTGCTTTTCCTATATCTTCTAAAAGTTTCTCTTTTTCTTGCTTGTTTTTAGTTTTTATAATTTTAGCAACTTCATTTATTTCTTTGTTTTTGTTAAAAAATAAAGAGTTTGTTTGTCGAAAGATTACAGTTCCTCTTTGAACATAGGAAGATACTTCCCTCTTTAGTAAAGGAAGTTTCGTATCACAAGCATTTTTAAGTCTAAAATCAATTGCATCTAAAATGTTTTTTAAAGCATTTGGATTATTTTTGTACATAGGAAAATGAGCCAATAATTTTCTTTGTCTTTTTTCTAAGCCTTCAATACTTAAATCTCTTACAATATCTTCAATATCTAAGATATATCTATTTGCTGAATCCTTACCAAACTTTACAGCAATATCAGAAGCAAACTTTTCTTTTACAAAATCTATAAACTTCCCACCTGCAACTTTTACATCTTCCATGGCAAGCTTCATAAGAAGATTTTTTTCTTCCCTTACATCATTTATATTATCAGTTAAATCTGAAACTATATATTTTGAGAAATTTATAGCATCAATTAAATCAGCTGGATCATCTGATTTTTTATAGGATTCTAAAGAGGCTTTTGTAGCTCTTACATTTCTTTGTCTTGTTGAAATATTCTCTTCATCACTTGCTGAATATAAAGTTTGAGCAAATTTTTTGCCATTTTTAGTAAAATTAAAAGTTTTGATTAATAAAGCTCTATCCATAACAAAATCAATCCAACCACAATCTTTTAGTCTTCTTAAAATATATGAAGCTTTATCTTTTTCATTGTCAAAGTTCGAATCAGTATTATCATTTTGCCAAGGGTTTTCTTGAAGAACTGAGTATATAATATCTCTTGCTTTTTTTCGACCTATTACTTCATCTACAATAAAATCATTCCCATACAAAGAAGAGTAAAGTCTTATTATTGAAGCCTCAACTATATGAGCGTTTGCACCTGTAAGAACATTAAAAAAATCTGGATTATTTTGGGTTGTAAGCATAAAAACCTTTATACAATTTATATATTATTATATAGTAATTATATTGAATAAAAGTTAAAGGCAAAAAGGCTTTTAAAAGCCTCTTTTTTTAGTTTTGTATATCTTTAAACATATTTCTTATTTTATAAATTTCATCTAAGTTTTCAAAGAAAATATCTATTAATTTTGGATCAAAGTGTTTTCCTTTTTCTTCTTTAAATAACTCAAATATTCGCTCATCTTCCCAAGCTTTTTTATAAACTCTATCACTTCCAAGTGCATCAAAAACATCAGCAATTGCAGTGATTCTTCCGTAAATATGAATATCTTCACCTTTTAAGCCCCGTGGATAACCACTTCCATCATATTTTTCATGATGATAATATGCAACTATAGAAGCTGCTTTTAAAATAGGTTTTGAAGAATACTTTAACATATCATAACCTAACTGGGCGTGTGTTTTCATAATCTCAAATTCATCAAATGTTAATTTACCTGGTTTATTCAAAATACTATCAGGAATTCCTACCTTTCCTATATCGTGCATAGGAGAAGCTAATTTTAATAGTTCAGCTTCTTTTTCATCTAAACCATATTTTAAAGCTAGCACTTTTGAGTATTCTGCAACTCTTTTTACATGGTTCCCTGTTTCTTTGCTTCTAGTTTCAGCAATTTCACCCATAGTATAAATCACTTCTTTTTGAGTATTTGTAATCTCATCATTTAAGGACTCAATTTGATTTATCCCCTCTTTTATTGAAGTTGACATATCTTTTATAGCATAAGATATTTCACCTAATTCATCAGGTCTATTGATTGTTTTAGTATTTGTAAAAGAGCCTTCTTGCACTGATTTTATATTGTTTATAATAATATTTGTATCTTCTTTTAAAACTCTACCAAAGACTACTGCTAGAATTATTGATGACACAAGCATTAGCACACCTATATAAAATACTTCTAATGTTACATGGTTATCAACTACTCCATCTAAATTAAATCTTCTTACTACTAATAAAAGAGTAAGAATTGGTGCTATTGTAAAAATCAAAAACGTCTCAATAATTCTTCTTGATAACTTCTCATTAAAAATAGTATATTGTAACTCTTTACAGATTTTTTTATATCTTTTTTCAAAAATTATATATTCCAATTGGGCTAAAATAGCTGCACCCAAAGTAATATAACTAGATAATATCTTTAAATGACTTGATATAGGAAAATCTGGATACAAAAAATTATGAAGGAAAAAAGCAGTTATTCCTGCAAAAACCCAAGAAATAACACTTAAATAATAAGCTTGTCTTGGTAAAGAGATATTTTTCCTAGGTTCTTTAAATTTATAATATAGAAACTCTCTATAAACTATATGTAAAAGAAAAATAATGAATAAATTTCTAAATAGTTTTTCTGGCTGTAAACCATCAATAAAAGGACAAACATTAGTACAAAATGTTTGTAAAAAAGCTAATGATGTCAAAGAGAATAAATATAAAATTATTCTTGTTTTTTTATCTAATAAATCTTGAACTGTAAGTTTTTTAGCTGACAAGGAAATACCTTTTTAAATAAAATATAAACAAATTATAATAAAACTTTGTTTATAAGCTGTGTACTTCTTAAGTTTTTTATTTATAATTCTATAATATTTTCAAACATCTCTTTTATTTCTATTTCATGACTTATTAAAAAGATTTGTCTATATTGTTCTTTTATAGTATGAAAAGCTTCTAGTATTTCTATTCTTCTATTCTCATCTTGACTTCCAAATACCTCATCAAAGGCTAAAAATCCTATTGAGTTATTTCCACTAAGTTCAGCCAAAGTCTTTGAAATAGCTATTCTTAAAACTAAGTTTGCCAAATCAACCTCCCCACCACTAAACCTCTCAATAGGATACTTTTTACCTTCATCGTAAATATAAAAATCAAAATCATTTGATACTTCTATATGCTGATACTTTCCTTTTGTAATTTGTGAATACATATTTGAAGCAATATCAGAAATTCTAGGTGCTACTTTTGCATTTAGTTTTGTTTTAAAACTTGCTAGACTTATTTTGATTTTGTCATAATCTTTTAAATCATCTTGTTTAGTTCCTAATTTCTCTAACTGTTTATTATTGTTATCTAAAGCTTGATTTATGTTTTTTATTTGTTCTTGGATAGTAGCTACTTGAACTTTTATATCATTTAACTCATTTGAAATCTCATCTTTTGATTTTAGTATTTGTTCATACTCTTTTTTCTTCTCTTCATGCTCTTTTATATCATAGGCTACACTTTTATATTCTAACTCTTTTTCGTTGTAGTCAAGTTCATATTTTTTTATATTTTCATTTGTACTTGCCAAGTCTTCTTTTACACTATCAACTCTTTTAAGCATAGCTTCTAAACTTAATACATACTCATACTTTTGTTTTAATAGTTTTTGTCTTTCAAGTAATAAGTTATGTTCTTCTTCTACATAGTTTATGTTTTCTAGTTTTTCCAACTGTGCTTTATTTTTTAAGCCCTGCTCTTTTACTTTCTCAAAATGCTCTTTTTCACCCAATAAATCTCTTTTTTGATTTTCCATAAGATTTATCTTTTTTGAAAGTTCTAAATTTTCCTCACTTAAACTCTTATAAGTTTCATCAAACTCTTTTAGCTGAGCTTCAAGTAAGTCTTTTTGCTCTTTTAAAAAATCAATCTTTTCTTTTTCAGTTTTATTTACTATTTGCTCAAGTGAATTTAGTACTAAATCATACTCTTCAAGTAAAGGTCTTGTACAAGTAGGACAAGCTGAGTCTTTTCCTAGTAACTGAATATTTTCAATCTTTTTATTTATATCTTCTATTAACTTTTGCTCCCCTGCTATTTGTGAGCTTAGTTTATTTATTTCTAGTTGGTTTTTCTTTATATTTTGAGATAAATCTTCTAAAGTTGTTTCCATACTTTTTTGCTTTTCAACTGCTTGCTCATAAGAAGAGGTTTCATGCTCTAACCTTGAAATAGTATCTCTTGATTTTTTATAGTGCTCTCTTAAATTCTCTTGTTCTTGTAAAAGTGACTGTTTTTTAATATTAGCAGACTTTAACTCTTCTTGTATTTTAATAGCCTCATGAAGCTGTGTGTACTCTTGTTTTACAGACTCTAAGCCCTTTAACTCTTTTTGTTTTAAAGCCAAGTTATCTAACTCTTGCTTTAGTTTATTGCTGTTTTGAATATGTGAGTTTATAGTAGATTTTAAAAGCTCACATTTAGAGAATAAATCTTGTTTTTTATCTTTTGTTTCTTGCAGGAAATCTAAAGTTTTTTTAATATCAAGGCTTTTTAAAGTAGTTTCGTCAAGCTGTTTTATTTTTATATCTTGCTTTTGTTTTAACTCTTTTTCTAAAAGATCATACTCTTCTTTTTGTTTTTTCTTTTCTTCTACCTCATCTTGTGGCATTAAAAACTCAGCAAATGCAGTTATCTCTCTTTTTAACTCTCGGCTTTTTTCAATTAGTTCTTTTTCAATAAAATCTATCTTTTCTAAACCAAGAAGCTTTCTAATCATCTTTTTTCTATCTTCGTTTTTTAGACTACTTAAACTAGTAAGCTCTTTTTGTGAAGCAAATAGTGTATGTAAAAAAGCCTCTTTACTCATCTTGATTAGATTTACTATAGATGTAGTTACTTCTTTTGCTCCAGAAGTTATAAGCTCATCAGCTTTAAAAAACTTAGCATTAGCACTTAAGGTCTTTCCTCTAAACTCTCTTCTTACACTATAGTCAACACTTTCATACTCAAACTCTAACTCAACTACAACCGGGTCTTTTGAAGTTGCGTTTGCATTTCTTACTACTTCTTTATAACCTTTTGTTTTAAGCTCTCCATATAAAGCAAAGAAGATAGCTTCAAAGATAGTAGATTTTCCACTACCATTTTTTCCTATTATTCCTACTAAACCTTGGTTAAACTCTAAGGTAAACTGCTCATATCTTTTAAAATTTTCTAGTTTTAGTTTAGTTAATATCATCACTTACCTCTTCTTCATACTTAGCAAATAACTCTTTTACTTTTTGTTTAAGCCTATCACTTTCTATCTCATCTAAACTATCCTCTTTTATATGTTCTATAAAAAACTCTTCAAGGCTTATGGCTTCTATCTCTTCTAAGTCTTGTGTATTTGTATCTTTTTTGAACTCTCTTTTTATAGTTACACTCATAGCTTCACTAAATAGCTCTTTTATATCTTTATTTGATATATCAATAGATTGCATTGGTGTCAAATCTTTTAGTACTACTTCTACAATGGCGTCTTTTATATCACTTGTATCAAGTTTTTCTATACTTTGGTCATAGTTTGTACAATCTATTTGTTTTGATAAAATTGGTCTTATATTTATCTCTTTATACTCTACTTGGAGTTTCTCTTCTAAGGTTACTACTACAAAACCTTTTGAGTTTCTTTTGTCATTTAGACTAGTTCTCTCTGTACTTCCACTATAATAAACATTTTCATGTTTTCCAACATTTCCAAAACCATGCCAGTGACCAAGGGCTACATAATCCATTTTTTCAAAGATATACTCTTTTGAAGCAGGATATACCCACTCTCCAAACTCTTGCATAAGATACCAAGCTCCCACACTACAGTGTAACATCATGATATTTTTTCTATTTTTATCTATGTTTTGCTCACATAGTTCTATTTGGTTCTGGGCTATTGTCTCATCGTTCATGTGTGGTAAGGTGTGAAATACAATATCATCAAATTCTATTTTTTTATACTTTTGATTATATGAAACATAGATGTTTTTATAGTTTTCAAATATCTTTAAAATAGGACTACTTAGGTTTGTTCTAGGAGTTGAGTGATTTCCTGCTATTAAAACAAAAGGTATATCTAAAGAGCTTATTTCTCTTATCTTTTCTAATGCAAAAGTAATAGCTCTATTGCTAGGACTTGCTCTATGAAACAAATCTCCTGTATGGATTATATAATCAGGTTTTATTTGTTTTATTTGCTCTACTACTTGTGTAAATGCATCATAAAAATCTGCTTCTCTTTGGTTTACATTGTTTTCATCTAATATATCTAAATCATTGTAACCTAAGTGAGTATCTGAGAAATGAACTATCTTCAAAGTTTCGCCTTTTTTTGATTTGTAAAATTATATCTTAGATATATAAATACACAGTAAAAGCAAATAATAAAATATTTAACAAATAAAAAGCCTTTTTATTAAAAATCGAGTAAAAAGAAAAAAACATTAAAATAAGCAAAAACCAAAGGCTTGTTATTTTATCAAAGGGTTTAAATTCATAAGATAAAAACATTAAAATATACTCATCTAAAAACCCACCAAAAGAAAAGATATGAGCAAAAAGCTCTAAAGGATAAAATAAAGTAAAAGCCATAGTTACAAAAGGTGAAAGCATTTGCTCATAAGTAGTCAAAGGAAAAAAGTAATGCACCAAAGGATTCATAGCCAAATAAATCCAAAAATTAAAAAGAAGCAAATGCAAAAGTTTGTTTTTTATGTCTTTAAAATACTGTATATACAAAAAGATATAAAAAACTCCAAAAATAGAAAACCATAAAGAAAGTGAAAATATATACTTAGGAAATAGTGAAAGCACAAAAGCTAAGACTATAAACAAAGTAGTAAAAGAAAAAAGCTTTATATTACATCGTAGAAGATAAATACCTAAAGCCATCATCACAAAAGCTCTTGTCAAAGAAGCCACAAAACCCGTAAAGATGAGGTAAAAAAATAGTAAAGCTAAAGTAATAAGCAATATATCAAACTTTTTATTTCTATACGGAAAATATCTTAAATGAAAAAAAGCATAAGGATAATAAACAATACCATAGATTATGAAACTTAAAACAGCAAGGTGAAAACCGCTCAGAGCGATGAGATGACTAATACCATAATTGGTACAAACCTCTCTTAACTCTTTTGAAATTGGCTTAGCAAAAAACAAAGCAGAAAAGAGTTCTTGTATCATTTCGTTATGATGTTGTGAAGTTGTATAGTCTATAAGTCTTGATGAAAAACCATCTTTTTTTTCTAGTTTATCAAAATAGATACTCCTTACATAAAAACCTTTTAAAAAATCTATAAAAGTTATATCTATAGTTATAAATGCCAAATTTAAAATATCATACTTCAAAACTTGTGTATTTTTGTCAAAATTTGTAAAAATTGTAAAATTTTTATTTTTCAATTTTAGTACATCATAGTTTTCTTTTTCATAAATATTTTGAACTTCAACTTTTGACTCATAAATTTCCTCATGGATTAACTCTTGGTATTTTGCATACTCAATAGATAGATTTATAAAAAACACAGATAGTACAAAAGTTGTCAATACTATATAATTATAGTATTTATATTTATAGTATATAATCATAAATATTATTATACAAAAACAAACTTATATGCTATAATCTTAATTCTAGCTTTAACAAAACACAAAAGGAGCCCTTATGAGTGAAAAACTAGTTTTAGGTCCTTTATTATCATTAGAAAATGATAATAAATATGTTGTGTGTTTTTTAAGTAAAACAAACCAAAAATACTCTGTTTTTTTTGATGAAAAACAAGTACAAGCCAAAAAACTTGGAAATCTAAAGTTTGGCTATCTATATAGAGCTGAAATTACTATACCCTTAAGTAAAGAAGCCAATAATATTACATATATTATAAAAACAAAAGAAGGTTTAGTAAGTGACAATCATAAAAGAAAATGTTGGTCATTTTATATTCCTTCTTCTAAGAAAAAAGCAAGACTTGGAATTGAATCTTATGAAAATTTTTTAAATACAAATCTACTAGAAGAAAAAGATATACCATACTCAATGCTTATTTTAAATGAATTTAATCTAATAGATGATGAGGTTCTATCTCAAATAAAAGAAATACAAAACTGGTCAAAAGATAATCTTGATGACTTTTTTGAAAGACTATATATAGAAAAGCTTGGTGATGAAAAAATGTCTTTAGCCCTAGCAAGTATCCCAACTATGATAATGTGGCATGAACCCCAAACTCTTAAAAATGAAGCTTTTAACAGTACTTCTAAAAAATACTTTGAAATTTTTCAATTAAGAACTATAAAAAACAACACTCTACTTACAAAAGATAGAACTCACTTCTCTTTTGCTTTAGAATTTGGAGGAAATGAAATACTAGCTCTTGATAATAAAAATAATAGTAATACAAAACTTATAGATGATTATTTAGAAAAGAAAAGTGATAACTCAAACTTAATGATTATATATAATAACTAAAAAAAAGGAAGATTTTTCTTCCTTTTATATAACTCTAAAACTATAACTGATAATATAATAAATATTTTATTTTAAAGGATTTATTTTGGAAGTAAGTTTTGATAAGACTAAAACTATCTCTTATAATGCAGCAGGACAAGAAGTTGTTGAAGAAAAAAATCCAACTAATTCAACTTTTGCTAAAGATTTAGAAAAAACAAAAAACACATCAGAAATAACAAATGAATATAATGAAGAGAAGAAAGAGGAAGATATAGCTGATAAACTTTTAAAGGATATTATGTCTTTATTTAAAACAGGTCTTACAGTTGAAGAGTTAGAAATGATTCAAAAACTTCTTGAGGAAATAAAAAAGAAAGTTTCAGAATCTAAACCTCCACTTAGTTCTGATGAAATAAAAGAGATTGATTCTATGATGGAGAAATTAGAACGTATGATAAAAGAGCTTCAAAAAAGAGCAAAAGGTGAAGCTGTGATAGATATGGAAAACTCACACGTAAATAATATCTCAAAAGAGGATAAATCAGATACGAGTAAAAGTATATCTTTAGATATAGCAGGCTTCCAAAAAAGAATCCAAAAAGCCCAAAATGATATCGATGAACTAAATAAAACTATAAATGAAGCACAAGTTAATGAGCTTAGAAAAAATCATGAAGAACTTGAACTTTTACAGGCTTTGAAGCAATAGATTAAAAGATATATTTACTTTACAGAGTCCTTATGATTTATAAATAGTCAATCATATTTTAGATATAATATTAAAAAATAAATTCCTCGATGAAAGGATGATTAATGAAAACTATTCAATTACAAATTGATGATAAAAATTATGAATCTTTTTTAAATATTGTAAATAGTTTAAAAAAAGGTTTTATCAAAAATATCACTGTAACGGATACGATTGAATCTGTATCTGAGAATGAACAAAAATATTATGAAAAACTACTCAAAAATATGAGTAATGATGATAAAATTGTATCTTCTAAAGAATCTATACAACTATGAACTTAGAGATACAATATCTTAAAAAAGTAGATAAATTCTTTTCAAAAAACTCTCATATACTTTCAAAAGAAAAAACCAAAGAACTAGTTATAAAATCTATAAAAAAAATTGTTTTAAAAGAAGATATTAATGTCGATGTAAAACAACTAAAAGGATATTTACAACATTTTTATAGAATTAGATCTGGAAAAGTTAGAATTTTATTTGAATTGGTAAATCAGGAAGTTAAAATCATCACTATTGTAACTGATGTTGATTTTAGAGGCGATGTATACAAATAAGCTAAAAAAATCTTATTTATTTTATTACAGTATCTCAATAAATTTACAAAAGCAAAAATCTATAACTGAACCCTATTTTTAACTCTTTCTTTGTAGTTTTTAAGTTCTTTATTTTAATATCATAAGAAGGTATAAACTCAATCATAATTATACATTTTTTGCATATTATATTGGGATTAATCTTTTAGAAATCCATTTTATAAATATTTATTTATTATACGAACTAAGAAATGAACTAATTTCATTTTATGAAACACCTGTACTATCAATATAACATATTATCAAATAAATTATAGTAGACAGTATTGCGAACTAAAGAATGAACTTAATATTAAGTTTGAACTAAGGTAGGGTTAATTGTGAATTAAATTTTTCAAAAAGTGTAAATTCATGACCTGACCCCTATTTTATTCCATAATATCATAAGGAGTCATAAACTCAATCATAATTATACCTTTTTTACATATTAAATTAGTTATTCAGCTTTAATATTACTTTTATTGCATATTATAATAGAATTTACCTAGAATAAACTTAATATTAATCTCGAGCCAAGGTTAGGGTTAATTGTGAATTTAATTTTTTTAAAAGTGGGAATTCATTACATGACACCTATTTTATAAGGAGGCATAAACCCAATCATAATTATACTTTTTTTAGATATTAGATGAAAAAATTAATTTATTTTAACTCCACAATGCAATCTTTGATTTTCTTCTAAACTCTTTTATTGGTGCAAGTAAACTTTCACTTAATGGTGTACCTGCTTTATGCTTATCATAAATATCCAAAAGTATTAATTCTGTTCTTGTTTGGTCATTTGCAATTATTGACCCATCATAAGGAGCTATGAAGAACAAATCACTATATAAGTGTCTAATTCTTATTTCACAAGGCGAATCTATTCTAACTTTCTTTCCATTTATTTCAGTCCATCCATTGTCATAATGTCTTCTTGAAATGTACTTATCTTTAAATACTGCAACTTCTTCTGAATCATATTTTTCATTATAAATACCAAAAGATTTAAGTGGCTCTGTTTCAATAATGATAACACTCCCGCCAACATCACCATATTTATATATCCAAATACTCTTTATTGAAAATTCAAAATAATCAACTATCCATTTTGTACTTTTTATACACTTATCAATCACTCTTTCTTTTAATGATAAAGACTCATACTTTTCAATTTTTTCTATTTCATTATCTCCTAATCCTTGACTCCACCATAATCTCATCTGTCTAAATTGACTTGATAAGTCAGTCATTATTTCATTTATTAAGTCTTTATTCTCGATTTTCTTGAAACTTTGACACCTTTTATCATATGCATATTTATCAATTATTTCATCAAATAATCTTAAAGTTTTAAAAGATTTAGAAATCTCTTTTTGTTCTTGCCTATGTCTATCTTTTTGTTTTAAAAACTGTTCTATTTCTCCAACATTTAAAAACCTTGAATCTCTTTCATTTTGTAATAACTTAGTAATTAACTCCTCATACTTTCTATATCTAGTATCATAATTTTTTAAATTAATTGATTCTTGTCCTCTAAGAGTTGTTTTTGTTATAAGCCAGTATAAAATTTGTCCTAATGCAAATAAATCTGCCCTTTCGTCAATTTCTTCAAACTTTTTTACTGACTGTTCAGGTGCAGAGAACTGATAGTTTGCAAGTCTTTCATTACTTTTTGTTTCGTAAAATTTAATGTGCTCTGCATCATTAAACTTTGCAATATCAAAATCTCCAAGAACTAATTTTTTATTAATTAAAAATATATTCTCAGGTTTTAAGTCTCTATGAATAATGTTATATT
Organism: Arcobacter sp. YIC-80; assembly: GCF_044841725.1. NCBI lineage: Bacteria > Pseudomonadati > Campylobacterota > Epsilonproteobacteria > Campylobacterales > Arcobacteraceae > Arcobacter > Arcobacter sp. YIC-80. The sequence continues at coordinate 551,709 of NZ_JBJBSI010000001.1, forward strand.
TATGAATAACTCCTATTATAGTTACTAAAGATTTAAATATTTTTTCAAACCTTTCGTAAGTCATTTCCTCTTTAAATACTATATCTTTTAAAGTTTTATCAGCTTTTAACATTATAGAATAAGGGATTATAGTGTCTTTATCTATTTTTATATTATCAAAATGAATTTGAGGGAGAACTACTCCTGTATCCTGAATTGAAAGTATATTTATATATGATTGTTTAAATCGAAGATAAGCTCTTGATTCTTTTGATATTATGTTTTCAGTTAAAAATTTAATTGCATATGTTGAATTACCTTCTAAAATAGCTTCTCTAACAATTGATGTACCACCTTGACCTAGTTGTTTCCCCAAAGTAAACTTTCCTAAATTATTTTCTACAAAACCAACATCTTTTAAATAATCTGATAATTTCTTTAATATATTTACTTCCATTTTTACTCACTTTATAATAATAGATGATATTTTAACATAAAGATGTATAGAGTTTAGGTAATTAGTTATAAATATTATATTTAGTTATTAGTAGAAATATTTAAAGAAAGAAAAATTAAAAAGACAGGAGAAGCTTCCTATCTTTTTTTCCAGATACTCATTTGAGATACTGTATGTTGGTATTTTCTGTTTGTTTCTTTTATCACAAAAGGAACATCTATAGTATCAAGTAGTTCAAACCTATCTTCTAAGTTTTCTTTTAGAGTATCAAGTGTTTTTACTTCTTTGTTGTCTTTGATATAGCCACCAAGCCAGTTTTTCTTTGGTGTGTACTCTTCTAGCCATGTATATGGTGAAAGTAGTACTAAAAGTCCATTGTCATTTACTCTATTTGGTACATCATCTAAGAACTTTTGAGGATAATACAATCTATCTATTAAATTTGAACAAAATATTAAATCATATCCTGTATATAGGTCTTTTAGATTACAAGCATCACCTTGCATAAATGTAACTCTTTCTTTTGTATCTTCTAAATCAAACTCTTTTAAAGATACGCTTTTTTCATCAAAAAGCTCACCCTCTGTTTTTACTTTAAACACAAGTGAATCATACTTTTTAAGTTTTACACCTACATTGATAAAGTTTGCACTAAAGTCAATACCTAAAACCTCATCAAAAGTTTTTGCTAACTCAAAAGTACTTCTACCTACACTACAACCTAAATCCATAGCTTTTTTAGTATCTACACCATCTAAATAAGGCTTGATTAAATCCACTGAGTTTTTAGGGAAGTTTTTAACTCCAAAGTTCTCATCTCCATAGTGGAACTCACAATACTGAGAGATTAAATCATCTGTTTCATATACATTGTCATTTAGTTTTGTTCTGTATTCATTGTCAGATTGTACATATCTAAAACCTGCATGTTGGAAGAAGTGCTTTCTAAAAGCATATCTTGCACTCTTTAGAGTTTCATTTCCAAGTGAGATAAAAGACCCACCTTTCATAAGGGCATGTCTATCATCAAAAGTAGGTGTCGTAAAGTCATCATAAATAGGATGTGTTTGGAAATCATCATAAGGATATATAGGAGTTATACTCCATTGCCATACATTTCCCTTCACATCATAGAACTCATCAAACTTATACTTATCTACAGGTGATTGATTAAACTGTTTAAGTCCAATATTTGCTTCTTTTTGCCCTGCATTTGTGTAGTCATAAAGTCTGTAATATTCATCTTCACTTGGAAGTCTTACTTCATATCCAAGTTTAGAACTTAGGTATTTACAGAAGGCTTCTGCCTCATAAACATTTACATCAACTGGATAGTTTAAAGGTAAAGGTATAACTCTATTTATTTCTCTAAGATAGTATCTACCCTCTTTTTTTAGCCAAAAAGTAGGATGTTTAGCTTGGGAGAAGTCTAACCACTCTTTTCCTTCTTCTGTAAATAAATCAGGTTTATTATATCCACCCTCTTTTACAAACTCTAAAAACTCACCATTTGATACTAAATATTTTGAAGCTTTGAAGTCTTTGATGTTTGCTTTGTGATAAGAAAACTCATTATCCCAACCATAATAAACAGGGTTTTGTCTATCTTTTTCAAGTACAACTTCCCCACCTTTTACCCCAACTAACTCATTTGTTGGATAGTCATGGCTTTCTTCATTTTTATATTCAAAAAGCTCATCATCACTCATATATTTGATTTTAAGTTCTCTTAAAAGTACAGATGAAGTTTCTATATGAATATTTTCATGTTCAATTCCCATCAAAATAATCCACATAGGAGACTCCCAGTTGATAGGCATAGTAAACTCAATATTATCTATTAAGTCTAAAACGATTTGTTTTACTTTATCTCTGTAAGCTTTTGTTTCTTCGAAAGTTGGCCATGTGTAGTGTTTTGATTCTAAGTCATCCCATGACATCTCATCAACACCAATAGCAAAGATAGATTCATACTCTTTATTTACTCTATTTGACAAGATATTAGCAAGTACTAATTTATTTATAAAAAATGTAGCAGTATGTCCATAGTAGAAAATCAATGGATGTCTAAGTCTATTTGGTTGTTCAAAAATACTTTTTTCATCTTTTAGTAAATCAAACAACTTTTCATCTAATTCATAAGTTTGAAGAAAATAGTTTTTTATCTCTTCTCTTTTTTCCTCAACAGAACCTTGGCTTAAATCAATAGTATTCCTTATATAATCCATTTTTTTCCTTTTATTAATTATGTATTATCTAAAAATTCAATTCTCGCTATCTTATTGGTTTTTATAAACTCTTTGTATAGGTTTTGTATCTGTTTAGACTCATTCTCATCAACTAATAAATAGTGTTTTGATAATCTTTCAAGATTAGATGAAACGTCCAAACCTAAAAGCTGTTTTGAAATTATATTTTCAATTAAAAGCATTCCAAGTCTTTTTATAGATTTTGTCCTATCTAAAATATTTATTGCATCATCAGTTATACAAACAATCTCTTTCAATGCTTTTTCATCTATACTACTATAATTCATTTTATATAAAACATTTAAGGCTTGATTGTGAAGAACTACAGGCATTTCATCCCTATCTCCCACTGACTCTTTTAATAATACTCCAAGTTTTCCAAGTTCAATAGACTTATCAATATTATCAAAGTTTTGTGTATTATCTGTTAGGTACATAAACCTATATGCTATTGCCATATTTACAAAAGTAGCACCATACTCAAATGCACCTAAAGCTGGAATAGATAAACACTTTTTGTAGTTATTTACTGCACCTAAATAGTTTTCATTCCATTCTTCATAGTTAGCTTTTATATTATAATAGTGCCATAACCATAAAGGCTCATTATCATCATTATGAGAGAATATCAACTCATGTAGACTTTGAAGTGCATCTAAACCTTCTTGTTTAATGTCATCTTTTCTTTGACTTACAACAATCCAAGCTTTTCTTTGAAAATATCGTACTTCTATATCACTTGGCTTTTTGTTTTTCCCTATATTTAAGCTTTTTGGTAATGAGTTATAAGCTTTATCAAACTGCCCTGTTCTTTCATATAGTGAACAAATAGATACAGAGTATTTATTTGGATTAATTTCATATAAATACTTAGCAAGTAATAAAGCTTGTTCAAAGTGTCCATTTCTTTCAAATAAAAAAATTAATCTATTTAATGAAGCAATTGAAAGCTTTCTATAATAAGAATTATTTGACATTTCAAAAGAGTTTATATCTAAAGGATTAAACATCTGCCCTGCTATTTGAAACCAAAACTCATCTATTAATTCATATTGTTGTTTTTTATATACTGATAAAATAAACTTCTCTAAAATCGCAATAGTTCTTTTTTCATCTAAAACCACATCTCTTACATAATAGTATAAAATAAGCAATGAAATTGGATTATCAAAGTAATTCACACACTCTTCTATATGATTTCTAAGATAATAAGAAAGTCTTCTTTGTTCATCTTCAAGCTCTTTTATCTTTGCTTGTGATGTAAAATATATTTGCATAGATTTTTCTTGTGTTAAAAATCTAAAATCATCAAAACTTCTATTTACAAAGTTTTGAAAACCTGAAATAAGCTGACTTGAAGTAGTTTTTTCATTTTCAAAAAAGTTTCTACCACAATATTCGAAAAGCTCTAAAGATACAAATATCTTATTATCTTTTCTTTTTACAATATTAGTTGAACTTAACTGCATTAAAGAATAGAGTCTTTGTTCTTTTGAAGATAAAAGAAAATCAATATCACAAGTATTATTTTTTCTTTTTTCTTTTATGATTTCAATATTTAAAACATCTAGTTGCTTTAATCTTTTTTCAATAGTTTTAATCTGATCATTTCTAATATAAAGATTTAGATTTGAAAATCTTTTTACTAAAACTTTCAATAACAGCCTAAAAACCCAATGCCTCTTATCTACTAAATCCAGATTATAAATATGAATAGGTATTTTTTTATCAAATAGTGAAAAAGCTAGTCTTAGTCTTTTTAGTTTTTTGATATCTTTATTAAACCAAGAAGCTAAAATACTTTTAAATTCACTTCCCTCTCCATCTAAAATAGATGGCATCATCATCAAACCTAAAAAGAAAATTATCACAAAAACTATAGAAACAGTATCTGAAACCTCCCAAGAAAAAGGAAGCTCAAAAATTACTTTTTTTAATAAATCCTCATAAATAGAAGCAGATATCAGTGCAAACATGATAACTACAACAGAAACAATTGAGATAAAAGTATTAGAAACTCTTTTTTTTAAAAAATATAAAAAAGAGTTTCCAGTAAGAGTGTTTAAATCCTCTTCAAATTTTTCTAAACTATCATTTTCGCAAAAAGTTATATGAAGTTCATTATTATGTTTAGAAATTATGTTTTCATCAATACTTCGTCTTTTTGTATTACAAAGTTTTGAGGTAAAAATACTACAACAATTCTGAGCCATCTATTTTCTTATTCCTTGTTTTGCAAGCTTTTGCTGCATTGGGTCACTAAAGCTATAAGTTCCTTGTTTTAACTCAAAAGGCAAATCCTCTAAACACTCTTTTTTGAATTGCTTAACAAAACTTTCATCATAGTTTTCAAAAGCATTCGTAAGAATATCTATATATTTTGCAGGAATAAAACAGTTCTTATCACCTACTTTAGCAATTTTTTCTTCATTTGTTGTCATAAAAGCAACTACATCTTCATCAAGTGAAGCACCTACTACATCACAAGCTTTTATAATAACTTGAGAATAGTTTTTTTCTCTAAGTTTTAAAACTTCAAACTCTTGAGGTGTAATTTTCACAATAACTCCATTTGTTGATGTATTTTCATCTTTTTGAAGATTTAAAAATACTCCATTTACATCAACTCCATCAAACTGTATATGCTCAATACTATTCCAAACTTTTTTAAAACCTTTGATTGTTACAGGAATTAAATCCTCATAACTAAGCTCTCTTTCAAAAGATTTTTGAGCACTGTTTAGGTTTATAAGTGAACCAAATCCAAAAAGATACATTATACTAAACTCTCTTTTGAAACGACAATTCCATCATGATCAGCATAAATATAATCACCCTCATTTATAGTAACCCCATCAATAACAACAGGTATATTCATTTGCGCATTTTGTTCTGGTATATATTTTCTAGGACAAGTTCCTTTTGCTAATAAACCTGTTTGAAACTCTTTTGTAGTAACAGTATCTCTTACATAACCGTTTATTATAAGACCTTCAAATTTATTATCATTTGCATATTTCATTAAGTTATCACCTACAACTGCAAAATACTTTTCTTCTACATCAACTACAACAACCTTTCCAAAACCATCATTTTGTTTCAAAAACACTGCTAAATCTTTATTATTTTTATCTAGTTTAAAAGTAATTGCTGTACCTGAGAATTTTTTACTTCCCCCATAAGATTTGAAATTTGGTCCTAAAACTTCTGTTTTTTCACTATAGTTATCACATAAATCTGCTGTAAAAAATCCCATATTCCATCCTTGTTTTTAAGTTAATTAATTAAAGTTTATATTATCTCATTTTACTATTAATTTATTCTTATTTAGCACTATTTTTTCACTATTAAGGTATAATATAACTCTTTTAAAGGCTTAATATGAAGAAACTTTACAATATAACCTTGTTAATTTTGATTGCATTAATACTTAGTGCGTGTAGTACAAAACTAACAATAAAATCTATTCACCCTTCACAAATAGATGAAAAGATTCATACTGTTTTTGTAGATAGATTTACAAATGATAAAATTAACCAAACAGATGAAATTAAAGCAAAACTATCCTCAGCTTTTTTAGAAAACAAAAAATTATTTAAATTAAAAACAAATAGCTTTAATACAGATGCAACAATAAAAGGCGAAATACTAGAATCATCTTTAAACTACTTCATTTATTATGAACAAAGTATTAATAACCTTAGATGTCTTACTTATGAAGTAGATAAAAAAACAAAAAAAAGAACCTGTATAGAATATGTAAAAAGATATATACCTTGTGAAAAAAGAGATTATAAAGTAAAAACAAAAATTGAAGTTTTAAAGAACTCTTCAAATGAACTACTTTTTTCTAAAATCTATACAAAAACTAAATTTGAAGATGTATGTTATAGAGATTATGGCTACCCTTACTACAATAGCTTTCATAGGAATGAAAATAGTATAAATAGTTCTTTAGCAAGACAAATTGCTTCTGATTTCTTAGATGATATTTCAGTTCATTACAAATACTTTACTTTAGAAGTTATTGAAAAAGTAAATAGTCTTAAACTATCGAAAACTCAAGAAGACTCTTTTGATATGGCTATTGACTTAATAGATGATGGATATTTTAATGAAGCAAAAAATAAACTTGAAGAGATAAATAAAGCTTTAAATTCAAAAAGCTGGGAAATTTTATATAACCTTGCCTTACTTCAAGAAAAGTTTGAAAATCTTAAAAATGCCCAAAACTATTATTTAAAAGCGAAAGAATTAACAAAGAACTCTAAGGATTTAAAACAAATTCAAATCTCATTAAATAGAGTAAACACTAATTTAAGTGAAAGAATAAAAGCAATTTCACAATTACCTTAACGTAAAATTTTTAGATTTTATTTTTTGTTAATCATGCTATGATAAAATTTTAAAGAATTAAAATAAAGGTAAAAAATGCAAAACAAAAAAGTGGTAATTATTTTAGTTGTTGCACTTTTAGCAATATTTTTTGTTTCTGGATATGTTTATAAAAATATGCAAGACCAAAAAGAGTTGTCAAAAGTTCAAAACAACTATTCTGCGCTAGTGAGAGAGCACTCTTATATTGATGGAAATAAAGACGCAAAAGTTGAACTTGTAGAATTCTTTGACCCTGCTTGTGGAACTTGTGCACTATTTCATCCTTATGTAAAAGAAATGAAAAAACAAAATGAAGGCAATATCAAAATTGTATATAGATATGCAGCTTTTCATAAAGGTTCAGACAAAGTTGTAAAACTATTAGAAGCTGCAAAAGCTCAAGGTAAATTCAATGAGTTTTTAGAGTTACTATTTATTACTCAAAAATATTGGGTAAAACACCACGAAGTTCAATACAATATAGTTTGGAAAATTGCAGAAAGATCAAATCTACTTGATATGGCAAAAGTGCAAGAGTTTATAAAAGATCCTAAACTTGATGAAATAATCAAACAAGACTTAGCTGATGCAAAAACTTTAGGAGCAAATAAAACTCCATCATTTTTTGTAAACTCAAAGCCTTTAAAAGATTTTGGATTAGAACAATTAATAGAGCTAGTTAATTCAGAACTTTAATATTTTAAAACAAAGAGTGTTTTTTAAACTCTTTGTTTTTTAATGTACTCAATTCTTTATTTTAAATTGTAAAATTAATGTTGCTATCAATGAAATAGTAATTGCTATTATTACAGGGAAAGAAAGAGTAACTTCATCTACAAAATACACAAAAACAGCAATAATTGCAGGTGTCAAATAGATATAAGACATAACACTTTTAGGACCTAATATAATAGTAGCTTTTTGATATAAATATAAAGTAATAATTGTAGTTGCGATAACCAAATAAGCCATATAAAAAATCATTTCATCTTTTACTAATCCCCAATTCAAAGGTTCATTTATAAAAGCTAAAATTATAGCCATCCATAATGCACCCCCAAGTAAAGTACAAAAAACTAATAAAATTGGATCATCTTGTTTATATAAAGTTTTCATAGTAATAGAGTAAAAAGTCATAAATAAAATACCAACTAAATATATCAAGTCTCCATTATTTAAACTCAAAGATAAAAACAAAGAAAGATCAGCTTTAAATACAACTCCTAAAGTTCCTACTATTCCTATTAGATATACAATCCATTGAAATAAAGTAATTTTGTCTTTAAAAATAAAAATACAAAATATAGCTGTAACTAAAGGTACTAAAGTATACAAAGCCCCTGTATTTAATGCTGTTGTTGTCTCTAAAGCAACAAACATTAAAACAAAATACCCTGCATAAAAAAAACTAATTACCATAGCTCTTGGCATAGTAGATAGTATCTTATCTCTATATCTTTTTTTTATAAAAATCAATGGTGCTAAAATTATTGCTGATGCAAAGAACCTTAATAAAATAAGAGAAAAAGGACTAATTAATCCTGCAAGTTTTTGAGTAACGATAAAAGAGCCTGCGACCAAAATAGTTGCTATCATTACAAAAATATGCGCTTTTAAATGTAAAGTATTCAAAATATACCTTTTATTTGTTTGCAGGAATAATAGTCAAAAAAACTACAGATAAAATTAAAATTTAATTTTTAATTACTCTTTTTATTCAAATACTTATTATATTGGCTCATAGAAATAAGTAAAAATCCTATCCCAAATAATAAATATATAGCATATAAAATATCTTTATAATCACTTATGGCTATTTTAAATACCATCATCAAAGATTCAATTGCTAATGCAATAATTATAGAAATTAAAAACTTTATCAATAAAGAATTACTTCCATGTGCTTCATTTGTATGATTTTTAAAAATAACCTCATGATCCAGTAGATTTTTGGCTAAATCAAAAATTGCCAACCCTAAAGTTAAACCAATTGTAGATTTGAAAATAGATTGAAATATATTATCAGCTATTCCAAATATATGACTTGCGAAATCATAAATAGAATAAAAAATCAATATCAAAGAAAATAGTGTTAAACTAATTCCAATAATTGCATAAACAACTTGTACTATATTTACAAAAAGTTTAGTTTTTATATCAGTATTACTATACTCATTTAATAATTTAAAAAAGTCAAAATCCATGGCAATAAGTCTATCTTCAACTTTTTTAACAAAAGTAACGATATATTTATTAGTTTTATCTGACACGTAAGGTGAACTTATAAAATACTCTTTATTCTTTAAATTAGTATTTGACTTTAATGTATTTTTTATTTTATTAACTATAAACTCTCCATTTTTATCATTTCTATTAAAAATTGGCGATAATTGAATAAAGTTTTCATCTACAGCATATATAGTTTCTAAGGCATCAAAATATAAAAAGGCTTCATAAAGCTGTTCACTTTTTAAATCTTTTAAATTAGCAAGTTTTATTTTGCTTAATAATTTTTCTAAAATTTCAATTTTATTTTTTTGAAATATTGAAATAAACTCTTTCACCTTTAATTCTTCTAATAGTGACCATTTTATAAAACAGTCACTATTATTCCTCCTCTTCTATAAATATAAAATCTTTTTTTACCAAAGCCTTTTAATGCCATTTCTTTAAAACTTTCAATATCCTTTACTTCTTTATTCTCTACTTGTATGATAATATCACCTGCTAAAATACCTGCTTCATAAGAATTACTTTTATCCTCTACTTTATTAACATAAACACCTTTAATATTTTGAGAAATACCTAACTGTCTTTTTAGTTGACTTGTTAAAGTTTCTATTTTCATTCCTTTATACTCATAGCCATATCCTGTTGAATTAAAAGTTCTATCTTTTATACTTTTTAATCTAACAGTTCCTTCTTTAAGTTTTTTATCTCTTATATATTTAATAGTAACTTGTGTTTTAGGTGTCATAGTTCCAATAATATTTCTAAGTGAAGAAGAAGATTTAACTTCTTTATCATTAACACTTACTATTAAATCCCCTCTTTTTAATCCTAACTTATCAGCAGCAGTTCCACTTTCTACACTTGTAACAATTGCTCCATTTTTTCTACCATAAAAGCTTATTAAATCTTCACTTATATCACTAATTCTAACTCCTAAATATGCCCTTGTAAATTCTCCATCATTTATTATAGCTTTTGTGATATTTTTCACCATATTAGAAGGAATAGCAAAACCAATACCTACGTTACCACCATTTTTACTTACTATTGCACTATTAATTCCAATAAGATAACCAGCTGAGTTAACTAAAGCCCCTCCTGAGTTACCTGGATTTATGGGAGCATCTGTTTGTATAAAATCTTCATATTCAACTATCCCTACAGAAGATCTTCCCGTTGCTGAAACCATTCCTTGAGTTATTGTTTGCCCTACACCAAAAGGATTACCTAAAGCAAATACAATATCTCCAATTTTTACTTTATCAGAATCATAAAATTTAATTGCATTTAAGTTTTTTGCATCGATTTTTATTACAGCTAAATCACTTTTAGGGTCACTTCCAATAACTTTTGCATCATACTCTTTTTTGCTTTCTTGAATTGATACTTTTATCTCATCTGCACCATCTATAACATGATGATTTGTGATAATATATCCATCTTTAGTTACTATAACACCTGAACCAAGAGAACTTTGAACTCTTTCTTTTGGGAAAAATAAATTAGGCCCATCAAAACCTCTAAAAAAGTTATCGAAAAAAGGATCTCCAAAAAAAGGATTAGCATAAGAACCTAATTTCACTCTTTTTTTAGTAGATATATTTACAACTGATGTTTTTAAGTTTTTAAGTACATTATTATAAGATAGTACTACTTCTTTATTAGTGGGGAATTTTCGTTCTAATTGATTTTCATTAGTTAAAAATTCAACATCTTTATCAAAGAAACCTGCATTTAAAATAGTACTTAAAAGTACTACTAGCATTAAATTAATTTTTAGTTTCATAATACACCTTCCTTTTAATCTAATTTAATCAAATAAAGTAAAGTTTTTTACGTCTTCTAATAATCAATTTTAATCATAATTTATGATATTATTTTAATAATTTGAAACTTAAAAAAAAATAAAATCACTATAAATAAACTATTATTTATAACTAATATGAAACTTTTTAGAAATAAAAGAGCCACTTATTTATTAAGTCTATTTATATATAAATACTAATAAAAATGTAACCACTTTTTAGATAAGATATTCACCTTTTTAAAGAAATAAAACTATAAAAAATAGGCACACAATATGAAAGTAGTAACTGGCGTAGTGGGAAATGATATCCACGTTGTAGCAAATAGATTAATTGATCTTTCACTTCAAGCAAGAGGCTTTGAAGTATTTAATTTAGGCGTTAATACATATTTAGAAGAATTTGTTGATGCAGTAATTGAAACAAATGCAGATATATTATTAATTTCATCCTTAAATGGTGAAGCTGAGGGTTGGGCAAGAGAACTTAAAATTTTAAAGTCTCAATACGGTAATTTATTAGATGGTGTAGTATTTATGATTGGTGGTAACTTAGTAGTAGGAACAGGAAGTGCAGATGATATTGTTCCTAGATTTAAAAACTATGGCTTTGATTTAGTATTTCATCAAGTAGATTTAAATACGGGATTAGATGAGTTAGAAAAATTCATGAAGGAAAGAAACTAATGAGTTTATTACAAGAAGAAAGAAATATTATATTAAATAATGAACATGTAGATAACTTTGATTTTGCAGAAGTTGAAGAGTTTGTAAAAAATGCTTCAAAAGATCTTTTTATCTCTCATAACTTCAAAACAAAAAATAAAATGCTTGTACAACCAAGAGGAGGATTTCCTACGTATGACAAGATGTTTGCTCTATATGAGTTTTTTAATAAAGCAAATGTTGATGTTCTTCCATGTACGATTGATTCAAATACAAGATTAAATGACTATGCAACTGCTAAAAAAATGCTAAGACTTAGTGAAGAAAATGAAGTAGATATGTTAAATGGTTATCCATTAGTAACACATGGATATAGAACATCAAGAAAAATGATGACTCATTTTAATAAACCTATTTCATTAAGACATGGAACTCCTGATGCAAGACTTTTAATTGAAACAGCTATTGCATCTGGTATTTTTGAAATTGAAGGAGGCCCTATTACGTACCTTCTTCCTTACTCTAAAAACTTCCCACTTGATAAGGCATTTTTATATTGGAAATATGTAGAAAGAGTTTGTGCTAAATACTCAACTTTAAATGAACCTATAAATAGAGAATCTTTTGGACCTTTAACTGCTACTTTAGTACCGCCTTGTATTACTATTGTAATTCAATTATTAGAGATGTTATTATCACTCGAAGAAGGAGTTAAATCATTCTCTGTTTCTTTCTCTCAAACTGGTTCTATGAATCAAGATATTGTAATGGGTGCAGTTATCAAAAAACTAGCACGTCATTATGCAAATGAGATTAACTGTAGTGATGCTGATATTCATTTAGTTTATCATCAATGGATGGGTGCGTTCCCTATGGACTCAAACTATGCGTCTGAACTTATTTCTATGAGTACTGTTATTGCTGCAATGGTTGGAGCAAATAAGCTTATTACAAAAACAAATCAAGAAGCCTCTGGTATTCCTACAAAAGAAGCAAATGCTGAAACAGTAGCAAATACACAATATCTTCTTAGAATTTTAAATGGTCTTCCAAATGTAGTAGATCAAGAAGAGGAAGAAAACCTAACAGCAGAAGTTATGGCTATTATGGAAGCTGTATTTAATGACCCTGCTGATACTTTATGGAGAAAAGTATTTAACTCTATTAAAAATGGAACAATTGATGTACCATTCTCTCCTCATATAATCAATAATAATGAAATGATTACAATTAGAGATAAAAATAAAAATATTAGAATTATCAAAAGAGGAAAAGTTCCAATTCCAGATAAATGTTTTGAGTATGAAAAAGCTCAATGTGACTTAAAAAAAGATACTACTTCCATAGTAAATGATATTATCCATGATATAGGAATTATGCAATGAGCCAAGTAAAGCAAAATACAAATAACAAACTTTTAATCGATGTAGGAAGTACTTATTTTAAACTAAGTACTTCCAAAGGTGTGGAGCAACACTTTAGAGATTTTAATAAAGATATTTATGATGACTTAACTTATAAATGTGGGGAAACTATAAATAGCTATAAAAAAGAAGATGTGTATATCTGTTCTTCTGCAAATGGAGGTCTTACAACTCTTATTATAGGTATTACTAACTCTTTTTCTCTAAAATATGCCACAAATATCGCTTTTAATTCTGGTATTAATATCATTGAATCAATATTATATAGAGATATTGAAAAAACTTCTATTCCTAGTGATTTAATTGATGTAGTAATTATAGTTGGTGGAATAAATAGTGTATCAAATGTCTTTGATGAAAGACTTTTTAAATTCTTAGAAAATATAAACTACTCAAATGTAGTATATGTTGGAAATGAAAAGGATTCTTCTTTATTAAAACAAAATATAGAAAACTTAACTATTCTACCAAATATTATTACAAATAAACTTCATGTTGAAGAAGAACATCTAAAAGAGTATTTAACAAATCTTTATCAGGCTGATATTATGGGTAAAGAAGATATTAAACACTTATATGAAATTACATCAAATCAAATATATTCTACTCCTTTTATAGTAAATAAAACTCTTCCTTATATTGGTGGTAAATTTAAAGTTGCAGATCCTTATATCTTGATTGATATTGGAGGAGCAACTACTGATATTCACTACTCAAAAGACCTAGTAGATGAAAATATGGTAACTCAAAATGAATATGACAGACTTGTATTTAAAAAACTTGGAGTTTATAAATCAAAAGAATCACTAATTTTTGCAGCAAAAAATAATGAATTTGTATATGAGTTATTGGCACATTTAAAAGTTACAGAAAACATATTTGAAGATTCATCACAAAAAGCAACTACAATCTTAATGCAACTAGCAATTTTTTTAGTACTTTGTAAAGTTTCAACATATAGAAAAGCCTATATAAATTTAAAATTACTTGCTTTAAATTCAATTGTATTTACTGGTGGAATAACTAAGGTATTAAAGCCAGAAGATATTGAAGATATAGTATCATTTTTTTATCAAAAAATAATGAATTCTCAACATAATCCAAATATTGTACTAGATAGCAACTATGATATTTGGACGCTTGGCGTAAAAGAAAAATAATAAGGAAACAAAATGTCTATTAACAGTATTAGAACATTATTAGAAGATTCAGCAGTTTCACATCCTAGTAAAACTGCTATTGTTTTTAATAATAAAAGTATTACTTACGAAGAGTTATTTAAAAAAGTTAATCAAGTTGCCTTTTATTTAAAAGAATTAAATCTAAAAAAAGGTTCAAGAATAGGATTATATTCTAATAAAGGAATTGACCAAGTTATCGCTATTTTAGCTATTCTTTCTACTGATTATGTACTTGTGCCTTTAACAAGACTTTTAAAACCAGAACAAGTTGAATATATAATCAAAGATTGTGATATAAAATGTATTATCACAGATAGATTAAAACTTGAAAGTATTGAAGAAATCAACTTTGATGGGCATATCATTTCTTATGAAACTACACATAAAGAAATCCCATCTTTTGAAGAAATTTATAAATATTATAATAAACCTTTTTATCATGATGTAAATGGACATGAAAATGCGGTTATCACATATTCATTTGGACTTACAGGTCAACCAAAAGGTATTGTAATTTCTCATAGAAATTTAATAGATTCAGCAAGAGTTGTATCACAATATTTAGAGTTAAAAGAAGATGATGTTATATCTGGAACATTGATTTTTAATCTTGACTATGGATTAAATCAAATTTTTTGTTCACTTTACAAAAGAGCTACTCTAGCCTTACATAGATTTATTTTAGCTGGAGATTTTTATAATCACCTAATAAATGATAAAGTAACAGTAGTTCCTTTAATGCCTGTAACTATTTCAAATATGTTTGATGAAGATGAACATAGACTACCAAGTGCTGATTTACTTTCAAATGTAAGGGTACTTACATCATCAGGTGGGAATGTTACTGCTAAAATGTTAAAAGGTTTAGATAAACTTTTCCCTGACGCAAAATTTTACTCAATGCATGGTTTAACAGAAGCATTTAGATCAACATACTTAGATCCATCACAGATTTGGATTAGACCTGATTCAATTGGAAAACCAATTCCAGATGTTGAACTTTATGTAATAAACGAAGAAGGAAAAGAGTGTAAACCAAGAGAAGTTGGTGAACTAATTCATAGGGGCGGTTATATCTATAAAGGATACTGGAATGCTCCAATTGAAACTGCTCAAAGATTTAAATCTATTCAAATTTTAAAAGATGTGATAAATCTTGAAGGACAACTAACAGATGAAATTGTTGTAGCAACTGGAGATTATGTATATAAAGATGAAGAAGGTTATTTTTACTTTGTCTCAAGACATGATGATATGATAAAAACTAGAGGCTTTAGAGTAAGTCCTTATGAAATAGAATCAGTTGTAAAACAAAATTTACCACAAATTGAACAATGCGCAATTTTTTCTATTCCAAATGAAGAAATAGAAGAAGAAATTGTAATGGTTTATTCAAGTAGAAGTGAAATAGCACCAAAAGAGATAAGTTTTGAACTTAAAAAACATCTAGCTTCTTATATGATACCTTCAAAAATAATTTATAAAAAGTCTTTACCACTAGTACCTAGCGATAAAAATAAGATAAACAAAGAAGAATTAAAGAACTCTTTACTATCAAAATAATCAAAATATAGCTTTTTTGCTATATTTTCGATTTTTTTTCCACAATTATTGACTAAAATCAATTACTTCTAATACAAAATTTATTAGAATAAGTAATCATAAAATTGTAGAAGGATTAAATATGAAAAAATTAGTAGTAGTAGCATCTTTATTAACAGCATGTGTTGCATTTGCAAACCCTTATGCTAAATGTGTTGGTTGTCATGGTGCAAATGGAGAAAAAGCAGCATTAGGTAAATCTAAAATTATTAAAGATATGTCTAAAGCAGAATTTATTGCAGCAATGAAAGGTTACAAAGATGGATCTTACGGTGGACCAATGAAAGGTTTAATGAAAGGTCAAGTTTCTTCATTATCTGATGCAGATATCGAAGCTATAGCTAATAAAATAGCTAAGTAATCTTAAAACTAGAGTTTAACTCTAGTTTAACTATTTATAGACCTAGAACCTTAAATATTCAATAAAATATTTTATGTTTCTAGTTTCTTCAAAACTTTATTACAAATTCTTGCAATCTCTTCTTTTTCATTTTCTGTAAGCGCAATTGTACACTCCATACTTTTGAAAATACATGAGGTTTGCTCTTTCACTGTTTTTCCACCAACTGCTATTTTGTTCTTTATGATTAATTCAACTTTCAAATAAAAACAATAGTATCTCTACCTCTGTTTTTTGCTTTATATACAGCTTCATCAGCTTTTTGAAGTAATAAATCTTTATCTTTTAAATCATCATAAAAAGCAACTCCCATACTAAGAGTAAGAGATATATCTTTATTTTTATGATAAACTCTTTGTGATTTTACATCAACTCTTAAGTCTTCCACTTTTTTTACAATCTGTTCTTTAGGTAAAAAACATAATATCACAAACTCTTCTCCTCCATATCTATAAACTTCTCCATTTAAATAGATTGCATGAATTTGAAGTTTATTTGCTAAATATTGTAGGACTCTATCACCTGTATCATGACCAAAATTATCATTGATACCTTTAAATCTATCTGCATCAATAAAAATAGCACATAATAAATTTGAGTTATTTTGATTTACAAATTTATCTAAATCTTCTTGCATTTTTTTTCTGTTATAAACTTGAGTTAAATGATCTCTATTCATTTTATCTTCTAAAAGCTCTTTTTCTTTTAAGAGTTGTTCTATTAATGTATCTTTATAATCTTCTTCTATTTGAGTGTTTTTTTGCTCTATAACTTTTCCTAAAGTAAACTCAAATCTATCAAATGAACTTGAATAATCTATTTTCTTACATTCAACTACTAACTGAGGCTTATCATCACCTAAACCATTTGTTATTGTTAGTTTATCAAACTGTTTTATAGAATATGTTATTTTATCATCAATTATTTTAGGTTCAAGTAGTTCTTTTTTCCAATACTTTGAACTTTCTTTTATAAGCAAAGAAGTTTTTTTTAATAAAATATCTTCAAATAAACTTTTAGAAACAGAAATTTTATACATAAACCTACCCTATTTTTAGTAAAGAACTATATCAATAAATCCCTTAGTAAGCCATATTAAAAAGTATTATAAGTATTATTTATATACTATTCATAAGATTTTAATATAATTTTAACTAATATTATAAAACAATTTATTATAAGGAAAACAAATGAAACTAAGAGAAAAATTCACACCAATGTGTTTTTTATCTGCACTAGGAGCAGGAGGATTATCTGTATCATTTTTTATGTATTTAATGTTTCTAGTACCACATGAAGGTGTCCCTATGGCAACCTTTGATTTTATTATGCCTAAACTTTTAGAAGGAACGTGGCTATCTTTTGTAATTGCATTCTCATTAGTATTTATATTAGTATTTGCATATTTTCACTTTAAACTTTTAATTTGGAATACAAAACAATTTAATCTTTTTAAAAAAACTGATAAATATAAAGATTTAGTAAATTCAAATTCTGAAATAACTTTAATGACTATGCCATTAACTTATGCTATGACTATCAATGTATGCTTTGTTTTAGGTGCTGTTTTTGTTCCAAATTTATGGAGTATAGTTGAATATATGTTCCCATTTGCATTACTTGGCTTTGCTATTGCTGGGTATTTTGGTCTTAAAATATTTATGAACTATTTTTCAAGACTTTTAATCAAAGGTGATTTTGACTTTACAAAAAATAATAATCTTTCACAAATGATTTCAATTTTTGCTTTTGCTATGATAGCTGTAGGTTTTGCAGCACCTGGTGCTATGAGTCATAATATAACTATAAATGCTATTGGTATTTTTGCAGCTATATTTTTTGCTTCTGTGAGTATTTTACTACTTATTATTAAACTTACTATGGGTTTTAAAAATATGTTTGAACATGGAATTTCAATAGAAGCTAGCCCTTCTTTATGGATTATCCTACCTATTTTAACGCTTTTAGGAATTACTGCTATTAGAGTTACTTTTGGTTTACACCATAACTTTGAAACAGTTCTAACAAAATCATCATTATTTACTCTTACAGCAACGATTGTTTCATTACAAA
The DNA here is from genome assembly GCF_044841725.1 of Arcobacter sp. YIC-80. NCBI lineage: Bacteria > Pseudomonadati > Campylobacterota > Epsilonproteobacteria > Campylobacterales > Arcobacteraceae > Arcobacter > Arcobacter sp. YIC-80. Next base: position 570,153 of record NZ_JBJBSI010000001.1, read on the forward strand.
TCATTTTTGGTTTATTAGGATATAAAGTAATGAAACAACTTGGATATTTTGAGAAATATGTACATGGAAATGAAAAATCACCTGTATCTTTCGCACTTATTTGTCCAGGCGTTGCATTTTTTGTATTTGGTATGTTCTTTGTAAATTTTGGATTAACATTTAATACTGTTATTGCTAAATACTCTCTTGCATACTTTTTATTAATGCTTCCATTTATTTATATTCAAATAAAAACAATTGTTTATTTCTTCAAATTAAAAACAAAATTTGAATTTTAAAAAGAGGTTTAAAACCTCTTTTTAACTCTATATTTTTTAAAACTAATTCATATTTTAACTTATCTTACAATCTTATTTTAATACAATCCATTTATACAAATATAATAAAAGGACTATCAATTGAATAAAATTATATTAAACTATATTTTAGTAATTTTTATAACTATATTTTTTTCAGCTTGTGCAAGTAAAGATATTAAAAAAATTGAATTATCCCAAATAAATATTAATGAAAAACTTGCAGATGATAACTTTATGAACCAAGAATATGAAGCTCATAAACTATTAGAAAAACATTTTTCACCCTGGAAACAAACAGAAGTTTCATACTCTTACCTTGAGGCAATATGGGGATTAAACTATAAACTTAGGGAGGTTTATTTAGAGAACTATAGAAAAGCTTCTTTATCTTGGTTTGAAAAGCAAGAAATAAATGCAAACTTTGAAAACTATAATACCTTAAAGAAAAAAGCAATTACACTAAAAAATACAAATGTAAGAGTTTTACCTACAAATCAACCTATGTTTTTCAAACCAACAAAACCAGGAGAAGGATTTCCTTTTGACTATAACCAAAACTCACTACTTAAAATAAACTCACCTATTATAGTCTCACACTTATCAAAAGATAAGGCTTGGGCCTATGCTCAAGCTTCTAGCTTTGGTGGTTGGATTAGCACAAAAGATATTGCTTTTGTAGATAAAGATTTTACAAATGAGTTTCAAACAAATGATTATTTTATAGCAACAAAAGAAAAATTCCCTTTATATGAAAATGGTTTTAGAGAATATATAAAAGTAGGTACAATTTTTCCTAAAAAAGATGATAAATATATAGTAGCAAAAAAAGTTCAAAACCAAAAAGCAAAGATTTCTTTGATTGATATAAAAAATGAAGAAGTATCAGCCTTTCCAATAAAATACAACACAAAAAATAGAATCAAAATAGCAAAACAACTTCTAAATGAACCTTATGGATGGGGTGGAGTACTGAACAATAGAGATTGTTCTTCTTTTACTAAAGATTTTTTTGCGCCTTTTGGTAAGTATTTAAAAAGAAATTCAAAGGGTCAAACAAAAAATGGCCTTTATAAAGATATGTCAAAACTATCAAATGAACAGAAAAAACTATTCTTAATGAAACATGGAGTGCCTTTCTCAACTTTAGTATATTTAAAAGGTCATATTATGCTTTATGTAGGTATCAAAGACAATGAACCACTTGTAATGCACAATGTTTGGAGTGTAAAACTAAAAGATTCAAATGGCAATGAATACAGACATATCATCGGGAAAGCCACTATAACACCTCTTGATATGGGTAGAGAACTAAAAAACTTTGATGAAGATAAAAGTATTTTGAAAAAAATTCAAGGTTTAGTAATTCTATAAAAACAATTTCCAATGAACACTAAAAGAGTTTTCAAACTCTTTTAGCTTCTTTTCTAAAAATAAAATTATTCTTTCATCACTACATAAAAAGAAAAATACCCTTGGAGAGTATGGTTTATGTTTTATAGCAAACACTTTTCTATACTCTTTTTCAAACTTTGATTTTAAAATCTCTATTTGTTTATCATGGCTCATAGTTCTGTTTAAATGATGGTATATTATTAAACACTTACAGTTTTTGTATAAGTGTTTAATCTCTTCATCAAATATATATTTTCCTGCTTTACTTTTTGTTTTAAAGTCTTCAAAACTTTGAACTTTTATATCTTTTAGTTCATCTTTTTTGATGAGTTTTGTAGCTACTCCATTATCTGGATCAACTGCAATAAAATCACTATTTTCACTAAACTCTAAGGCTTTTTGAAACCAAGCTTTTCTATAAAGTAAATCATCTTTTGCATTTTCATTTACATATAAAGAAAAGTATTTTGTATTTTTTACAAGCTTTGCTTCTTCCAAAGCTTTTACACATCTGTTTGTTTGAGTAATTTCTAAAAGTTTTTCTTCAAGTTCATAATCAAACTCTTTTACTTTTTCAAAATAATTTATATATAGACCATCATTATTATGAGTTTCATCTGGATACATATACCAAATTTGAGAAAGATTATACTCTTGATTATTTAGTAAAAATCTAAGTAGGTGAAATTTTCCAAAATCACCTACATCACCGCTATATCTATTTTGCATTTCTTAAATATATAAGCCTATAAACCATAGGTACATAATAAAGATTAAGAACAGTAGCCCATAAAATACCAAAACCTAAAGCAACTGCCATTGGTTGAAGGATTAAAGCTTGTCCAGAAGCAAAGAAAATAAGACTACTTAATCCTAAGATTGTAGTAACAGAAGTTAATAAAATAGGTCTTAATCTCATTTTTGCATAATGCTCTAATTCTGGTAAGTTTTTAGCTTTTTTAATGAAGTCCATCATAATAATCCCATCATTTACAATAACTCCTGCAAGCCCTACCATACCAATCATACTTGGCATTGTAAGATTTATATCCATTACAACATGCCCTATTAAAACTCCAAGCATTGATAAAGGAATAGTACTTATAATAATAAAAGGTTTTATAATTGAATCAAACATCCAAACAAGAGCTATAAAAATCAAAATTACAGCTATTAAAGCTGCCTGCCCCATCTCTTTTTGAACTTTCTCGTTTTCTTGTTGTTCACCTTTTATTTCAAGTTTAACTTGTTTTTTTAAAACTTCTAACTCACCTTTTAGCTTTTCAAATACCTCTGCTGATGTAATGTTATCAAGTGAAGCTGTTACACTTATAATTTGAGCATTATTCTCTTTAAAGATTTGAGAATAAGCTGGTATTTTTATAAACTCTACAACTTCTTTTAAAAGTACTTTTTGATTTGAAGGAGTTGTTACTTCAAAACTATCTAAACTACTTAGAACATCTTTAGAATTACTTTGAAATACAATCTCTACTATTCCTTGTTCATCAAACATTTTTGAGTAACTACCTTTAAAATAAAAAGGTCTTAACTCATTTAAAATAGTTTGTTCAGTAATTCCTAACTTATTTCCATAAGAGTTTACTTTTAATTTAAGCTCATAATTTCCAGTAAGAGCATCATCAGCTATGTTAGAAACTCCTTTAATACTACCAAGACTTGATTTTAATGATTCAACAGCCTTAATTACTTTTTCATTTTCACCTGATACTGCTATTTCCACATCATTTTTAACAATTCCAGCTTGAGGTACAAATACTTTTAACTCATCAAATCTACTTGAACTAATATCATCTTTTAAAACCTCTTGTAGCTGTTTTACTACAGTTTGAGCATCAATAGTTCTTATCATATTTGTATCATCATATTTTGGAGAAAGATAAGGATTTATATACTTTTCAAATACATTTACAGGAGCTCTTTCATTTAAGTTTATAAAAATATGAAAATAAAACTCTTCATTATGTGGTTGGTTTTTTCCATCTAACTTCATTCCTGTAACAGAAGTTACAGAACTTAAAGTTTTATCCATATCCATACTTTCAAGTATTTTTCTCTCTAAAGCATAAACTTCTTTTTCTGTTTGTTCTATTTTTTTACCAACTCCAACAGATCCAGTTATATAAACTTGAGTTGAATCAAAGGCTGGCATAAACTCAAACTTTTGAGTTTTAAATATAAAAATTGTTCCAAAAATTATAGAACCTACTAATACAAATAAAGCTATAAATCTACCTCTTAATAAAAAGTCTAAGATATTTCCATAAAGTCTATAGTTAAAATCCCAAACCTTGTGAGATTTTCTTTCATCTTTACTTACTTTTAAAAGCTCTTTTGCATGAAGTGGTAAAAAGAAAAAGGCTTCAACAAGGGAGCTTATAAGTAAAATAGTAATCATTATAGGAAGTATTTGCATAAACTTCCCTACTTCACCTGTCATTAGAAGTATTGGTAAAAATGCAAAAACAGTAGTAGCTGTTGCTGTTAAAACAGCTGGATACATCTCAATAGCACCATCTTTTGCAGCTGTAAATCTATCTTTACCCATTTCTAAATGTCTGTAAATATTCTCACCAACTACAATAGCCTCATCTACAAGCATACCAAGAGCAATCAAAGCACCTAAAAGTGAAAGCATATTTAAACTATATCCTAAATAATCAGCTGATATAAGTCCTATCATAAATGAAGTTGGAATACCAATAGCAATAACTAAAGCAATTCTAATATTTATAAAGAAAAAAAGTGCAATAAATAGTAAACATAGACCAAATAAGATGTTTGAAACTACTGTATTAAGTCTATTTTTAATCCAAATAGAAGTATCTATATAAGTGTCAAAATCAAGATTTTCATATCTTTTCTCGTAAGCTTTTGTAATTTCTTTGATTTGTTTTACAAGCTCAATTGAGTCACCTTCAAAACCTTTATTAATACTAATAGCAATATTCTCATTTGCATTATAGTGAGAAATATTTGCTACATCAGCAAGTGTAAACTTAATAGTTGCTATATCTTTTAAATATACTCTTTTATTATCTACTTTTAAAATAGTATTTCTTATAGAATCAATATCTTTTGAGCCATTAAATGTTGATAAATAGTAATGTCTACTACTATCTTTTATAATTCCTACAGGAAAAATAGTACTTATTCCTTGAACAGCATTTATTACAGATATTTTATTTAAACCATAAGCTTCTATTTTCTCATCGTTAAAAGTAATCAATAACTCTTTATCACTTTTTCCTAGTACTGTAACTTCTGATAAATCTTTTAATTTCATAATTTCTGATTTCACATCTTCGGCTACATCAATTAAATACTCTTTTGAAGCTTTTTTATCCTTTGAGTAAACAGCAACTGTGATAAGAGGAAAAGCGTGTTCCATAGTCTTTACTGTTGGTTCATCCATATCACTTGGAAGGTTTGGTTTTACCTTAGCAACTATATCTTTTACATCATTTACTACATCTTCTGGTTTTTCACCATCTTTTAAATCTACTTTTATATTAAAAAAACCATTTTTAATTGTAGATGATATTTTACTTGCAGCACTTAATCCTAAGAGTTCATCTTCAATATCACTTACAGCTATTTTATCAAGTAATTCAGAACTAGCTCCAACATAAGAGCCACTAATAGAAACTGCTTCTAAAGCAGATGGTGGAAATATCTCTTTTGGTATTTTAAAATAAGCAAATACAGCTAACAAAAATACAAAAAGTAATAAAAGGTGATTAAGAATGGGTTTTCTTAATGAAAAGTCTATAATACTATTTATCATTTTCTAACTTTAAGGGATTAAAAAGTAGTGAATCAATAATTTGATTTTTAAACTTCATATCTTCTAATTGTTGAGATAAAAACCTATTTTCTTCTTGAAGTGAAATATAATGTGCATAAAGCTTATTAACATCTTTACTTACATAATATATATTATTTCGTAAGTATATTTTAGGGAAATATACTACTACTGCAAAAATTAATATGGTAAATACAATAATCAAAGAATTTGTAGCATTAAGTTTAATCAAATTTAAAAATCCTTAGTTTAGAACTTCTACTTCTTGGGTTTTGCTTTATTTCTTCTTTTGTAGGAATAATAGGCTTTTTTGTAACTACTTTTCCTAAAGCATGATTGTTTCCACAAGTACATCTAAAAGCTTCAGGAGGACAAATACAAGATTTAGTCCATTTTTTAAAATAGTTTTTTACTATTCTATCTTCTAAAGAGTGAAAAGAAATAATAGCCACAGTACAATTTTTTGGTTTTGAAGCCTCTATTGAATCAAAAAGTCTAGTTAAAACTCCTAACTCATCATTTACTTCAATTCGAATACCTTGAAAAGGCAATGTTGCTGGATGAATTTTACCTTTGTGCATTTTTTTTGATAAAAACTGTGCAAGTTCTTTTGAAGATGAAAAAGGTCTATTATTTACTATCAAAGAAGCTACTTTTTTATACTCTCGCACTTCCCCATACTCTTTAAATACTCTTTCAAGTTCATTTTGAGAATATGTATTTACAACAGTTGAAGCATCTAATGCTTGCTCTTGATTCATTCTCATATCCAAAGTATCACTCTCAAAACCAAAACCTCTTTCAAGTTTATCAAGTTGCAGTGATGAAACTCCTATGTCAGCTAAAATACCTCTAATCTCATAATCTTTAAACTTTTCAAATACGTGCTCAAAGTTACCTTTATTAAAAGTAACCCTTGAACTAAACTCTTCAAGTCTTTTTTTACTAAAATCTAAAGCTTCATCATCTTGGTCATTACAAATAAGATTTACAGTGTCATTTTGAGATAGTAAACCAAAACTATGCCCACCAAAACCAGTGGTACAATCTATTATAAAACCCTCTTTTATATCATTAAAAGCTTCTAATGTTTCATTATATAAAACAGGAATATGTGGAATTTGCATTAAAACAGTCCTTATTAAAATTAATATATAATATCCAAAAATATATTTAAGGCTTTTTAAAATGATTGATAAAAATACTGTTAAGCTACTTAAGAATTTATCTTTAACAATGTTTAGAAAAAATTTCTTTGGTATTTATCATGGAGCAATCTCAGCAAAACTTGATCAAGAAAATTTTCTAATAAACACATCTGATGCTATTTTTGATGAAATGAATGATAAATCTTTTTGTGAATTAAATTTAAATAAGCCTGATTATAGATGGAATATCGCAAGTATTGAGTCTCATATTCATGCTTCTATTTATTCAAACATTCATGAAGCAAAATATATAGCTTTTGGAATGCCAATTTATACAACTGCATATACTTTTGAACATGATCATATATTCTTTGATGACTTTTTTGGAAAAACTGAATTTGGAGAAATCCCTATTTATGACCCAGGAGATTTTAATACTTGGTATGACAGAAATGCTTTAGAAATTACAAAGTATTTAAAAGAGAGTAATAACAACCTAATGGTTGTAAAAGGCGTTGGGACTTATGCTTATCATAGGGATATAAATGAACTTGTAAAGAAAATTGCCATACTAGAAAATTCTTGCCGTCTTTTAAGTATAAAGACATCTTTTGATTAAAAAAATCAAAAGAAGCTTGTTTTTTTAATTATTTTTCACTCAAAAGCCCTAGTTTTAGCTATTCTAAAGCTTAAATACTATAAAGTTTATGTAATTTAATTAAAAACAAGGAGTTCTTCTATGAACAAAGCAGAATTTATTGATGCAGTAGCAGCAAAAGCTGGTCTATCTAAAAAAGATGCAAAAGGTGCAGTTGACGCTGTATTAGATACAATCACTGAAACTTTAGTAAAAAGAGAATCTGTAAGTTTCATCGGATTTGGTACATTCTCAACTGCTGATAGAGCAGAAAGAACTGCTAAAGTTCCTGGTACTGACAAAACTGTTAAAGTTCCAGCTACTACTGTTGCAAAGTTCAAAGTTGGTAAAGCGTTAAAAGAAGCTGTAGCTAAATAATTTAAGTTTTCAACATTTAAAAAAAAGGGTTCATTTTGTGAATCCTTTTTTTTTACTTTTATTTTTCCAAGACTAAACTAAAAACTGCTTTTTTACCTATATTTTTAGCAATAATAGAACCTTTCATATTTTGTTCAATTATAATTTTTGACATATATAAACCTAAACCTGAACCATTTAAATCTTCTTTTGTAGTAACATAAGGTTCAAATAATGAATTTGAAATATTTTCATTTATTCCTCCTGCATTATCTATAAAATCTATTTTTATTTCTTTTTTATTAGAAAAAATATTTATTTGAATTAACTTATTATCTATACTTTTTAAACTAAAAGCATCAATAGAGTTATTTAATAAATTAACCACTACATTTTTAAACTCATTTTCAAAGCTTTTGATTAACAAATCACTATCATTTTTTACTTTATATAAACTCACTTTACATTTTATATTATATTTTTCTAATCTTTTTTCTATCAATTTAATTGATTCTTGAATTGCTTTATCAATATAAAATTTATTTTTTAATTTATTTGGTTTAAAAAAGTCACTAAAATCATTGATTGTTAAAGACATGTGAGTCAAAGTATTTTTAATCTCTTTAGTATTTTTGAAAAATTCTTCATCTTTTAAAATTTTCATCTCTTTTTTTATTTCTATTTCTTGAATTAGACTACTAATAATATTTAAAGGCTGTCTCCATTGATGGGCAAGCATTGATGTCATTTCACCCATTGCTGAGTGTTTTGATTGTTGTATTAAAAGTTTTTGCTGTAACTCTATCTTGTCAAAAAGCTTTTTAGGTATATTAGAAAGAACTTTCGCAAGAAAAAAAGCAATAATTATTATTAGAAATATCAAAAATATTAATTCTGTATTTAAGTATTTATAAAAATCTATTGTATTTTCTTTTAAAGTGAAAGCCATATATATTTTTTCTTTGCCTTCATTATGAAATAGTTCTTTTTTTATCAAAAACTCTTGATTCTCATCTATTTTATTTTTACCTAAATACCGTGACCAAGAGTTTTTATTTTTACTACTAACTAAAACGTATTTATCTTGATCAAAAATATGGACATCAAATAAAGAAGATTCAAGAAGTTTTTCTAAAAAGTCTTGCATAAAAAAATTTACTATTAAAACACCTTTTTTTATATCATCTAAATATATAGGAATAGCAAATCGCCAGACTGGTTTATAAGGAATTTCAATCTTATTATATTCAATATTTAAATCAATTTTTGATAAATAAACACTATTTTTTTCTAAACTAAGAACTTCTTTAAAATAATCTCTATGAAATTTGTTTTGTAACTTCTTTTCATAAACTACATTTATAATATCATTTTTTACTTTTCTTTCTAATCTTAATTTCTCATTGCCATTAATATCAAGATATCTTAATTGTGTAACATCATTTTCTTGGGACATTAATGCAGTAAATAAAAATGTTAAATTATTTTTATTTGTAAAATTTGAATTTTCTAAATAATTAATGAAAAGCAAATTATTTTTTATAGAGCTTAAAAAACTGTTATATTCTTGATACTTTTTATTAAAATCATTGATTTTTGCTTTAATTTCAGTATTTGCACTTTTTAAACTCTCTTTTTTGTTATATTTCTCTAGTTCAAAAAAAGTAACTGCTAAAATTAAAATAGATAAAGACGTGCCAATTAAAATAAAAAGATATATAAATTGCTTTAAATAATCTACTCTTTTAGTCATTTATAATCTTCTCAAAAGGTAATGGTTTTTGGAAATAATATCCTTGAAATAAATCCACTTCTAAATCAACTAATAAATTAAATATCTTTTCATTTTCAACAAATTCAGCAATAATTTGAATATCAGATTTTTTACAAAATTTTATAATTGATTCTAATAAAATATATCCTTTATACTCAGAAACTTTTTTAACTAAACTCCCATCTAATTTTACAATATCTATAGGTAAAATAAAAAAGTATTCAAAATTTGAATACCCTGAACCAAAATCATCAATTGCTATTTTTACACCAAAACTTTTCATAAGATTACAAAATCTAATTGTTTTTTCTATATCTTTTAAACCTTCACTTTCTAGAAGTTCAATAGTTAAATTTATAGAATACTCTTTTACACAATACTCAATATAATCTACAATTTCAGGATTTATAATATCTTCAAAAGACAAATTTATTGAAATTGCTTTATCTAATAAACTTGCACTTTCAAAAGACTTTCTAATTATTCTTTTTGTAAATTTTGTATAATTTTTTGAATTTTGAATATTATCTAAAAATTCCCCTGGTGTTAAAACTCTATTTTCTTCTTCATCATATACTCTAGCTAAGGTTTCATATCTAATAAGCTTTTTATTTTTATCAACAATAGGTTGAAAATAAGGAAAGATATTGTCTTTATCAAAAGCTTTTTTTATTTTTCTTTGAACAAATAAATTTTTATAAAAACTTTCTCTTACATCTTTTATATCATCAAAGAAAAGATATGAAACTTTTTTACTAATAGCTATATCTTTAGCTATTAAAGCCTCAACAAGTAAATCTCCTTTTAAATTTAAACTTACTCCTATTGTAAAACTTAAGTCTAAATTTAAATGAGAAGAAACTTTGAAAATATTACTATCTAAAAATTCGATTAACTCTTCTAAAAAAGCCTTTAGTTTTACTTTCTTTATTTTATTTTCTTCTATAATTAAAATACCAAATTTATCAGAATCAAGTTTATAGACTTCATAAGAGCTAAAAGCTACAATTTTTTTAGCTACTTCTTTTAAAATATCATCTGAAATACTATAACCATACATTTTAATATATTTCATATAATCATCAATATCTATTACTAATAAAGCGATATTATTTGTATCTAGCTTACTTAATCTTTTCAATAAAGAATACTTATTTTTAAGTTTAGTTACTGAATCAATAGATAAATTTCTTATTATTTCATCTTTTTCTTTTACTACAGGAGATAAATCTTTTAGTAGCACTTTTATAGTCTTGATATTTTGATTATCAAATTCAGAAGCAAAAGCAGTAAGATTAACAGTAAATGATCTATCTAAAACCTTAATTACTAAAGTTTTAGTAAAAATTTTATATTTTTTAACTTTTTTTATTAACATCTCAACATATTGAAAAGGAAGGATATCTTTAATATGTCTAAAATCAAACTCTTTTAAATATGTTTTTAAATAATCTAATAACATTTTAGAAACATGTTTAACTTCTCCCTTTAAATCTATTGAAAATACTAAATTAGTCATTTCTATAGCTTTTTTATATTGTTCTAATTCTATTTTCTTTTTATTTAATTCTTTAGTAGAAATTATTTTTTCTGCAATTTTTATTATCTTAAATTGTAAATCTTTAAAATCAATAGGTTTTTCCATAAAAGATTCTATATGTAATTCAATAGCTTCTTGTAAATATTCTGTTTGAGTATAAGCAGAAGTAACAATAATTGGTATTTCTATATTATTATTTTTTAATACTTTTGAAAATTCTAAACCATTCATTTCTGACATTTTAATATCTGTGATAATGATATCTATTTCATTCTTTTTCAAGAAAGCTAATGCTTCTTTACCATTGGTTACAGTATAAACATTTTTCATTGAGAGTTTAAGCAATCTTGTTATTGTTTCTCTTGTTGTATCATCATCTTCTACATATAATAAACTAATATTTTCTAAAGTTGAAGTTTTCATCTTATACCTTGAAATTAAGTTTGATACTACATAATTTAATTATAACTTCTTTTTTTTAGAAAAGCAAAGATAGTTTAATTTATAAAAATTAAATAAACTATTGAGAAAAATTTATACAGATTTATAAAGTATTATTAAGATATAATTTAATATGTTAAAACTCAATAATAAAAACAATATTTTGAACATTATTAAATATGGCCCATTGTTTTTTGTACTATTTTTATCTATAAGTATCACTATAATTCTGATAAATGAAAAAAACAACTTTTTTAATAATGAAATAAAAGAACTAGAAAAAAACTATCTAAAACAGAATGAAGAAAGAATAAAAGAAGAAGTTAACAAAATATATAAATATATAAAGATTAAAAAAGAAAGTTCAGAAAATCTTTTAAAACAAAGAATTAAAAATAGAGTTTATGAAGCTCACCAAATAGCTACAAATATTTACTTAAATGAATCACAAGAAGATCATATTCATTCAAAAGAACATATTTTTAAAACTATTAAACATGCATTAGAAGGTATGATTTATAATAATGGAAGAGGCTATATATTTATTGATAATGAAAAAGGTACAAATCTTTTACAACCTTTACATAAAGAAATAGAAGGCAAAAACTTCTATAAATATAAAAATACTAAAGGATATGAATTTGTAAATAATATCATACGTACTATAAAAAACAAAACAGAGACATTTGATTCGTATTACTGGTATAAAAATGCGAAAGATAAAAAAGTATATAAAAAAATAAGCTTTTATAAATATTTTGAACCTTTTAATGTTGCTATTGGAACAGGTGAGTACATAGAAGACTTTGAAGAAGAACTTAAAAAAGATATATTAAAATTTATACAAAGTATAAGATATTCTAAAAATGGCTATATTTTTATGTTAGATTTAAAAGGTAATATTTTATCCCATTATGAAAAGACTTTTTTATATAAAAATGGTTTGAATAAAAAAAATAAAGATGGTGTTTATACAATCAAAAATATATTAAATTTTGCAAAAAAATATAAGGAAGGGTTTATTAATTACAAATCAACAATAAAACCCTCATTAAATTTAACTTCAACTAACAAAATATCATATATCAAAACATTTGAAGATTGGGGTTGGGTTATTGGTACAGGTTTTTACTTTGATGATTTGAACAAAAATATTGAAGAAGCAAAAAAAGATTTAATTGCATCAAATAATAATATTATTAAAAAAATAATAATTGTTAGTCTCTTATTAACTATAATTTTTATAATAATTTCATTTTATATAAGTAAATTAATATCTAAAATGTTTATAACCTATGAAAATGATTTAATTAAACAAACAAATAACTTGATTGAAAAGGAAAACCTATTAGTACAACAATCAAAAATGGCAACCATGGGAGAGATGATAAATAACATTGCACACCAATGGAAACAACCTTTAAGTTTAATAAGTACTTCAAATGGATTACTTGAATTAAATCAAAAATATAATAACTTTTCACAAAAAGAAATAGAAGAAGCAATAGAAGCAATAAATCTGTCTGTTAAAAATCTTAGTCATACTATAGATGATTTTAGAAACTTTTTTAATCCTGAAAAAGAATTAAAATCTTTTAGTATAAGAAAATCATTTGAAAAAACTTTTAAATTAATTAAGTCTGAATTTAATAATAACAATATTCAAATCATTCAAAATATTGAAGATATTGAGTTGTACTCTTATGAGAATGAATTACTTCAAGTATTAATCAATATACTTAAAAATGCAAAAGAAGAACTCATAAAGCTAGAGAAAGATAAAAAAAGAGTTTTACTTATTAATACTAAAAAAGAAAACAACTATCTAATTATAGAAATACAAGATAATGCTAATGGTATAAATGAAAAATATATCAATAAAGTATTTGATAATCATTTCACTACAAAAAAAGACAAAGGTGGTTCAGGGATAGGACTATATATGAGTAAACAGATAATTGAAAAAAGTATAAAAGGTAAAATTACAGTAAAAAATAACTACTTCTCTTTTGAAAATCATAACTACAAAGGAGCTTGTTTTATAATAAGCTTACCAATAAAATAAAAAAGTATTTAGAAACTTAAAGTTCTAAATACTCAATTCTATTTCTACCATTTTCTTTTGCTTTATATAGTTGATCATCAGCTTTTTTATAAATATCTTCTATCTTCATATTTTTATTTTCACTTATAGTTATTATAACTGCTCCAAAAGATGCAGTTACAACATTTAATGGAGGATTTTTTTCATGTTTAATATTTAATTTTTCAATATTATCTCTTGCTTCTTCAACTAAATCCATTATATTTAATTTAGTTTTGGCATTTAACAAAATCCCAAACTCTTCTCCACCTAATCTAAATACTTGATCATCATCTCTTTTGAAAGTATCTTTTAAACAAGCTGAAACATTTATTAAAACATCATCTCCATCTTGATGTCCATAAGTATCATTATACTTTTTGAAGTTATCTATATCAAGTAAAACAAAGGCAAAAATATTGTTGTTTCTAACTGTTTTAAGTACAAAATTATCTGCTGTATCATTAAAGTACCTTCTATTAAATAAAGAAGTTAATCCATCAGTTATTGATAATTCATAAATTCTTTTTTTATCAGTAATATCTTCTCTAATAGCAAAGTAACCTATAATTTCGCCACTTTTATTAAACTTTGGTTCTATCACGGCTTTTACCCAATAATAAGAACCATCTTTTTTCAGATTTTTAATTTCACCTTTCCATGATTGTCCAGACTTGATTGTTTTCCAAAGTTCTGAATACAATGAATCTGGCATATCTGGATGTTTTAATATATTATGATTTTTACCAATTAATTCATCTTTTGAATATCCTGATATTTCACAAAATGCTGTTGAAACAGTTTGTATCATTCCATTTTTATCACTTGAGGAAGAAATAATATTTTTACTAAAAATCTCATTAAAGCTTTCAATATCTTCTATTTTTTTAGTATTTAAAAAAGTATTTAATACTTTTGATTTTAATTCTTCAATTAAAATAGGTTTAGTTAAGAAATCATTTACCCCATTTTTGAATAATTTAATCTTTTCTTTGCTACTATCAATAGAACTAATTATAATTATTGGTAAATAATCAATTTGCTTGTCTTTTCTAATATACCTTGTCAATTCTAAGCCATCCATATTTGGCATATTAAAATCACTTATTACCATGGATATATTTTTATTATTTTTTAATTCTTTTAATGCTTCATCACCATCACATACTGTTTTAACTTTTAATAAAAGTGTTTCTAAAATAGATTTAATTTGTGCAGCAACAACTTTAGAATCTTCAACAACTAAAATTTCTGTTTTCTCAATATATAAAATAAGTTCTGCTAATTCTACAACTTGCTGAAGACCGTGGATAGAGTCTTTTGAAATATAATCAAGAATATTTAAACTATCAATTGTTTTCATAAAATTATCATCAATTTTAGAACTTAAAACAATAGTTGGCACATTCGCTTTCTTAAAAGTTTCTAGTAATTCCCCATTTAAAGCATCTGGCAATACAAGGTTTGAAATGGCTAAAAAAAAGTCATTAGATAAAATTAAAGTTTCAACTTCTTGTAAACTGCTTGCTTTATATATTTCAAAATTATTTTTTTTTAAAAATAGTTCTTCTAGAACATTAATAATTAATTTAGAATTATCTACTATTAGTATTTTTTTCAAATTATTTTCCCAAATTATTTTTAGTTATTATAACCAATTAAGTTTTAATGAAAATAAATCTCTAAGCTAATTTTTTTCAAGTAATTTTTTTGTTATTTCATGTCTATATTCAAACATCTTTGATAAATCATTATATACAAATGGTTCAAAAAAATCGCCTATTATTCCAAAAGGCATTTCATAACTTACTATATCTTTTAACTCAGTAAAATTCTCATGTTCAATAAAAATATGTTGGTGTTCCCAATATTTAAAAGGAGATTTTAAAGCTACATCAACCAAAATATTAGGTCTTTGAAGTTTCTGTATTTTTACAGTCCAATTAATAGGAATAAAATTTTTTATACTTTTAATTTTAAGTATTTCTCCTTCTTGAGCTTTAAAATTAGGCGTAAGAAGTTCAACTTTTATATTAGGTGGAGTTATTGCTTTTAAGTTATTTGTATCTGTATGAAAATCAAAAAGTTCTTCAACACTACATTTAATCAGCGTACTTTTCTCAAACTCTTTCATAGTAAACTCCTTTTTATTTAAATTTTAACATTCAAATAAAGTATTTAATATATAGAAAATGTTAACTTATAACAATCTTCTCTCTAAATACTCCCTAAACTCTTTTGCTCCATCTTTTGAGGATGTTACTACTTCATCAATATCATCAAATGAGATTTGAAGTTTTGATTGTTCCACACTTTGCATTGATTTAATTTTGTCTACATTTACAATATAAGACCTATGTACTCTAAAAAAGTTTTTATTTGATAACAGCTTTTCTAAGTCTCCAATTTTTTTCCGCACATAAGCATCTGTTTCTTTTATTTTTATGATAACTTCATCTAAATCTGCTCTTATATAATAAATATCATCCAAATCAATTAAATATATTTTGTCCCCTCTTTTGGCAATAATCTTTTTATCTTGTATTTTGTTTATAGAGTTTTGTGTATAAGTTTCAATTTTTTTCAATTCATTTTTTAAAGCTTCACTATCAATTGGTTTTAATAAATAACCCATTCCACCATTTTTATAGGCTTCAAGTGCATACTCATCATAAGCTGTTTGAAATACTACAAAAGTTTTTGGTTCTAGCTCTAATATTTTATTAGCTAATTCTAAACCTGTAATTTCAGGCATTGAAATATCTAAAAAAACAGCATCATATTTTGCTTTTGTACATTGCTTTAAAGCTTCATGAGGATTTGTAAAACTTGTAATATCCTCTAAACCCTCTTCATTTAACAACCTTTTTAATCTACTAATTGCTAAATTTTCATCATCAACTATCAATATTTTCATTATTTAACCTTATAATAAACTTCATTTTATCTTCAATTTCATAATCTAAACTACCTATTTCTAATAACTGTAGTCTTTTATCAAGATTTTTTAAACCAGTTCCATAATTTACATTATCACTTACTTTCCCATCATTACAAACTTCAATTCTATCTTGCTTAATTTCTATAAAAATATTTAAATCAATTCCTCTATAGCCGTGTTTTATTGCATTTTCAACTAAAAGCTGAATAGAGAATTTTGGTATATATTTTTTCATACTAGAATTATCTGATGTAATAAAAAGTTTTATCTTGTCTTCAAATCTTGTATTTTCTATATTTACATAAGTTTTAACCATTTCAAGCTCATTTTCACAACTAATTAAACTTTGTGTATAAATTGCATTTCGTAAAAATTTTGATACATTAATTACTGATTGTTCGGCTTTTTTCTTATCAATATAAATAAGTTCACTAATAGAGTTTAAAGCATTAAATAAAAAGTGTGGATTTAATTCACTCTCTAAAGCCTTTAGTTTTGTCTCCAAAATTTCACTTTTTATTGATTCATTTTTATACTTCATTGAAATAAACTGATGTAAAATAAGCCCTATTAAAAAAGTAAGAAAACCTATTGTAATACCAATATACGTTGCATAAGGTTCAATAAAATCTACTATTTTTATATTAAATTTTGAAAAGAAAATATAAGAAAATAAAAAACCTAAAGCTCCAGATAAAAAAGAGAAAGCAAAACTTATTAAGTACCAAAACTGCTTACTTACTTTAGGAAGAATAAAATTATTTGAAATAGTTATTAAAACAGAAGCAAATATAGAAATATTAATAGCACTAAAAGTACTAAAAATTATAGTTGATGCTCTTTGTAAATTTTCATTTAAAAAATAAAAAACTAAAGAGATTAAAAATCCAAAAAATGCAGCAATTACAATTATATAAAGCCAGTCTTGAAAAGATACTTTAAGTTCGAAACTCTTCATTTAACTCCTTATTTAAAACCTGTACACCCAAAGCAACACCAGGCCAACCTTGTCCTGCAAAAACTGTATCTCCTACATTATAAAGCCCTTTAAAAGGTGTTTTACAAGAAGGAAGACTAAAAGCATTTTTTATACTAATAGCACTACCACCACAATTAAATCTATTTATATAACTATTAAAAGTAGTAGATGTTGCACTAAAAAATGATTTAATATTATTTTTATTTATCATATCAAAATTATTTAAAAACTCTTCTATAATATAAGTCATTGTTTCAAATTTTTTATTTTCATACTCTTTTGTATTAAATTCTTTCCATAAATTAGCTTTTGTATGTGATGAAATAGTTACACTTAAACCTTTTTTACTTAATACCTCATCATTCACATCAGAAAATGATACAAAAAAAGAGTTTGAAATACAATTTGGAATATTTTCATCTAAAATAATTTGATAATGATGTATAAGCTCTGGCTTTATATCTAATTTTAAATATACAACAAAAGCACTTTGATCATTGAATTTAAAAGAATTATAGTAATTTTTTATTTTTTCATCTTCAAAAAAACTACTACTATCAAATACTGTAGAGTTTAAAATAATGTTTTTACTTAAATACTCATCTTTATTAGTTCGAATTAAATACTCATTATTTTTTCTTATTATTTTTAATACTTCCTCTTTAGTGTGAATATTTACACTTTTTAATATCCCATCAAAAATATGTCCCATTCCTTTATTTACATAGTAAACATCATGAAAAGGATAGGATAATCCCAATGCCATTGATAATAAAGGAATATTTTTTGAAGTAGTTTGAACTGTAATAAACAATTGAGCATCTATAAAATTTTGATACTCATCACTTATATCACCTAAAGTTTCTTTTATAAAGCCTTTTGCACTTTTAAAGATATCAAATTTAAACTCTTTTAAAAGTTCAGCTACAAAAATAGCACTTTTTATATAAGCCTTTAAACTATACTTTGCAAAGTAAAGTTTTTTTAAATTCCAAAATTTTTCATCAATTTGTTTTAGTTTTTTCCAAAAAAGCTCATTGTTTTTATTTGGATAAATTTTATTTATATCTTCTAAAAACTTATCAAAATCTTTTGTTCTATCTAAAATCTTTTTATTTTGAACAGTTCTAATAGCAACTTGACTTTTTAATAAATCTGGTTTAAAATCAATTTTATCAAAAATCTCTTTTATAGGATGATTTTTTTCATAACCCACAAAAGTAGTTGCTCCTGCATTAAAATAGCTTCCAAATCTTTTAAAAGTACTTGCACAACCACCAAGATTTCTATCCCTTTCAAATAGTACTAAGTTTTTATCACTATTTAGTGAAGCTATTAAACTACCCCCTATTCCAGAACCAACTACAGCGATATCAAGCTTTTTCATTTTTGGCTCCTTTGAAAGCTTCTAAGGCTCTTTTTCTTGAAAATTCAATAGAAACTATAGGTTTTATATAATCCACAAATAAACTGTTTGATAAAGCACCTTCTTTATGGAATAATTTAGGATCAATATCTTTAAATTTTGGCATTACACTTTTTATAAATAATCCTTCTTTATCAAATTTTGCACTTTGAGTGTAAGGATTAAAAATTCTAAAATACGGAACACTATCAGCACCTGTACTAGCTGCCCATTGCCATGAACCTATATTTGAACTTGCATCATAATCCAAAAGCTTAGAGGCGAAATATCTCTCTCCTTTTTTCCAATCAATCAAAAGATTTTTTGTTAAAAAAGAAGATACAATCATTCTTAATCTATTATGCATTGTTCCTGTTTTATTAAAATGAATCATTGCTGCATCTATTAAAGGTACTCCTGTTTTACCTTCGCACCATTTTTCAAAATCTTCTTCATTTTGATTCCAAGAAACTTCTAAACCATTGAAGTTTTCGAACTCACTTTTAGGAAAATGAAAAAGAATATAGTTATAAAATTCTCTCCAAAAAAGTTCTCTTATAAAAAATTCAATATTTGCATTCTTTAGTTTTTTGATTTTGTTAAAAACCTCAACAGGAGAAATTAGTCCAAATCTTAAATGCACAGCTAAAGATGAAGTTGCACTTTTATAAAAAATATCTCTATTTTTTTCATAATCATCAATTTTTAACGAAAATTCATTTATTAGTTCATCAGCACTTTTTTTTAAAAACTCTGGTAATTCAGCTGTCTCAAAACCCATTTGTTTTAAAGTTGGAATTTGCTTATAATCATAAGAAAAAAGCTTTAAATCTCTATTTGCTTTAAACTCTTCTAAGGCATCACTTTCCCAAAGAAAAGAGAGATTTTTATAAAAAGGTGTAAATACTTTGTAAGGTGTGCCATCTTTTTTTAAAGCATTCCAAGGTTTAATAATATATGAATCACTATATTTTTTAAGAGGTATTAATTTTTGTACTTCCTCATCCCTTTTCTTTGCATAAGAATCAAAATCAGATGAACATAAAACTTCATCAAAACCTAAATCCTTAAGCTTTGAGAAAATCTCTAAAGGTTTTCCATAAAAAACTGCTAAATCAAGACCTATACTTTTTAATTTATCTTTTAACTCTATGACTGATTTATATATAAAACTCACTCTTTTATCATCTTTTTCAAGTGAGCTTAAAATATTTGTATCAAAAATAAAAATAGGCAACACTTCATCTTTTGCTTTAGAAAGTATTGCACTATTAGTTATTCTTAAATCTCTTCTAAACCATAATACTTGTTTCATTACTTATATGCCTTTAAATCAGATCTTAAAGCTAACTCTTTTGGATATGGATTTAAGAATACCTGTGTTTTTAAATAAGTAACATCAAATCTTCTAGTATAAACATTAATGATTTTAATTACTGCGATTAAAGGAATTAATTTTTGTCTATAATCTTCAATTGATTCTAAAATTTCTTCTTTCTCTTCTTTTGAAATAAGCTTTTTAAAATACCCAAAGATATGTAAGAGTACATTATATGTTTTTTTGATATTCCCTTTTTCATTTATAGCTTTCAAAAAAGCCAATTTATAGTCTCTTAGAATATCTTCAACATCTTTTTTATCATGATTTGCTACTATGTTTCCAAGTTCTTTATATGCTTTAGTTGATTTTGCATAAATAAGATATTTATAATCTGTGTGGAATTGAACTAAATCTTTAAACTCTGGCTTAGTATCTATAAATTCATGTAAGTTTTTGTATGCAAATATCTGCATCAAAAAATTTTCTCTAAGCCAAGCATCTTTTAGTCGACCCTCCTCTTCTATGGGTAAGTAAGGGTACTTTTCTTTTATCTTAGCAGCAAACCTTCCAACACCTTTTTTTTCACTTGGTGCATTTATTTCTTTGTAAACTTTAACCCTCTCTAAACCACAAGTAGGTGAACTAGCTTTTAAAATAAAACCACACAAATAATCATTTTCTATCCTATTTACATTTTTTTCACATGATTCATCTAAGGTATCAGTTAAATCTTCTTTATCATAAGTAGTTACAACTCTTATTTCATTATTTCTTTCAACTAATCTTATTGTTGGTCTTGGTGTTCCAAAAACTTCTGCTTCAGGACAGTATGGCTCAAAATCAAAATAAGTACCTAAGGTATTTACTATAAAACCATCTTTTGAATTAGTCCCATCATATCTACACATGCTCCCCATTAGACAAGCTGATACCCCTAATTTCATAATAAATCCTTTTTTTTATTTATTTTATAATAAAAAAGAATTAATTAATAGTATTTATATATCAGTTCATACTACATATTTTTCTTTATTTTATTCGTAGGCACGGCTTCATAAGGGTTTTGAGGCCAATAATGTTTTTTGTATTTTCCTCTTAACTCTTTTCTTACTTCATCATAAGAGTTATCCCAAAAACTTTTTAAATCTTGAGTTATTTGAATAGGTCTACTTGCAGGGCTTAGAAGATATATAGTTAAAGGTATTTGATTATCCAAAATTTTAGGGCTAGTATTTAAAGAGAAAACTTCTTGTATTTTTACAGCTAAAATTGCCGTTAAATCTTGTGAATACTCTATTCTTATTTTAGAACCACTTGGAACAGTAAAATGTGTAGGTAAAAGTCTTTCTAAATCCTTTAAGATGTCATATTCTATGCTTGATACTAGAATCGTATAAATATCAAGCTTTTTTAATTCTTCTAATTTTCTTATATTATTTAAATAAGGTTTTAACCAAATATCTACATCTTTACTCAAACTTTCATCTGAAAAATCATCTAATTCTAAATCACATTTATAATTTTGTTTTTGTGCTTTATTATAAAAATTCACTCTATTTTGTAAAGATATTGCTTTTTTATCAAAAGTTAAAATCTCTTTTACACCTTTTGTTTTTATAAAATCTAAAAGCGCTTGAATATAATCTTCTTTTGATATATTTGAGGCTTTTTTATAAGAGATTACAAGCTCTTCGAACTTTAATATTTCATATAATTCAAAACTATCTTTATTAATTGTTTGGATAGTGGTTTTTAGATGATTAGACAAATATTTTTTAACTTCTTTCAAATCTACACTAAGAGCTTGATTTATATAAGAGTTTGTTTGTTTAGCACTTAAATTACAAACTACTATATACTCACTTCTTTGAAGAGTTTCATCTTCTAGTATTGCAGCTTTTTTGTTACTTAAAGCATAAATATTGTCACTATTTTCTCTTTTCTTAGCTAGTCTATCAGTATATGCAAAAAGTAGTATGATTCCTAAAAGCTTTTTATCAAACCTTTCTTGCTTTTTTATTTCTTTTAAATTTTGAAGTCTTGAAAAAAACATATTAGCTTGTTTTTTTACAATTTTTAGTCTGGTTATATTCACACTATTTAAATGACTTTGTTCATTTACAGCCTCAAACCTTGTCATAAAATCTTTTGTATTATTTTGTAAAACATCATTTTCAATTAAAAGTGAAGCTACAATACAAGCTTCTTTTGCAAAACCTAAACTATTTGCTTTTAGTATCATAAACCCAAGTCTTGGATGAATACCCAAAGATAAAACATCTTTTCCTAAATCAGTGATATTTTCGTTTTTATCAAGTAATTCTAAACTTTTTAAAAGTTTTTTAGAAGCATTTTGTAACTCTTTTTTAGGTTTATCTAATAAAGTTAACTCTTCTAAATTATTTACACCCCAAAGTGCAGTATCTAAAAGAAATGAGCTTAAATCAAGTCTTAAAATTTCTGGAGTTGTGCTTGGATTTAATATTCTTTTTTTATGCCAAAGTTTATAACAAACACCCTCACTTAACCTTCCAGCTCTACCAGCTCTTTGAATAGAACTATCTTCACAAATAAAAGAGTATTCTAAATGATTCATTCCAGTATTATAATCATATCTTAAAAGCTTTTCTAAACCTGAATCAATTACTACTTTAACACCTTGAATAGTAATTGAAGTTTGGGCTATATTTGTAGATAAAATCACTTTTCTTTTTTTATTTTTATTTATAGCGAGATTTTGTTCTTTTTGTGATAAACTTGAATGAAGTGGTGTTATTAAGATATCTTCACTTAAACTATTTTCTAAAAGCCTCTTTAAATTATCTATTTCTTTAAATCCAGCAAGAAATACTAAAATATCCCCTTCATTATCTTCTAAAGCTTTTAAGACGTACTTTGATAAAAGTTCATCTAATTGATTTAATGAAGGATGTTTTATATCCAAAGGAAGATAAATATCTTCAACTTCATACATTCTTCCTTGACTTTTTATAAATTCAAAATTAGTTAAAATATTTTGTAAAACATCTGTTTGAAAAGTTGCAGACATTAAAATTATTTTCAAATCTTCTCTTATTAATTCTTGAGACTGCAAACTAAGAGCTAAACCTAAATCACTATTGATACTTCTTTCATGAAATTCATCAAAAATTAAACAAGCACAATTCTCTAAAGCTTGATCAGTTTGTAACATTCTAGTTAAAATCCCTTCTGTTACAACTAGTATCTTAGTTTTTTGACTTTTCTTTTTTTGTAATTTGATTTGATAACCAATAGTTTGCCCTACTTCTTCACCTAAAAGATAAGCCATTTGTGTAGCAACTGCAATAGCAGCAACCCTTCTTGGTTGTAAAACAATAATCATTTTATCTTCAATCCAAGATTCATTTAATAAACTAATAGGAACAATAGTACTTTTACCAGCTCCAGCAGGTGCTTCAATAATAAGATTTGATTTTTTTTGTAATACCTCTTTTATTTGAGGTATTACTTCATTTATAGGAAAGTTTGTCATAGAGTTATTATATTAAAAAGTTTATACTACTTTACTTTTTTCTTTAATTTTTTTAATATTTCTAATTTTTTTTCTAATTTTTCTTTTTGTTTTTTAGAGTGTTGATTTTTTAATTCTTTTTTTGTTTTATAAATTTTAGATTCAATTTCTTTTTTTATATCTCTTTTTTTCTCTCTAAAATTTGTAGTGCCTAAAGATAAATCATATAAATCTTTTATTTCATCAAATATTTTTTCTACTTTCATATTTTCTCTCCTAATTCTTGGATGTCTTTACTATCTATAAGTAAAATACTCATTGCTTCAATTATGTTTTTAGAAATATCATGGGCAAAAGATGCATCATTGATTAAAGATGTTGCCATTTTTTTATCAATTTTATCCTCTCTAATTAATTCATCTATTTTTTGTGTTCTCAAAATATCTAAATGTTTTAAACTATCTTTTAATACTTCTAATGCTGATAAAATTTCTATTTCATCTGTTTCATCTTTTATATCATAGATTGTTTTCAATACAGTTACAATACTTAGCCTTATATCATTATACTCTTCTTTAATATATTCATTTTTTGATTTTAAATAAATAGTAATATTTTTATGTAAATCTCTTATATCTTTTGTAGATTCAACAATATTTCTTGCAGCAATTTTTAAATCATAAACCCTTTGTTTATCTTTTTCATCCATACTTTCTTGGGCATAAGCAGCAAACTTTACTATTTCTCCATATAAACTTTTGATTTTATTTGTATAAAAGAGATTAACATCAGTATTAATATCAAGTTTCGAATTTTTTACAATTTTACTTAAAGTATCCACATGAACACCTCTATAGTTATGCCTGTGTAAATAAATACCATGAGATAACACTTCTTGTGCATTTTCATAAAGATGAAAAATCTCTTTTTTTATACCAATTAAAGCAGCATCTGGAATTTTTGTTAAACCTATATCCAAAAACTTAGGTTTTGATTTTGATGTTTTTTCATTTTTAAATAAGCCTTTTAAAAAATTCTCTAATTTATATGTAAAAGGTGAAACTACTAAAACTCCAATAATATTAAATATGGTATGAAATAATGCAAGTTTCATACTATAATTTTCTTGTGCTATTAAAAGTTTACTAGCTAAAAAGTCTACTATATCAGCAAGTTGATATAAAAAGACTATAGCAATAATTCCTGTGGTTATATTAAAAATAAAGTGGGCAACGGCTAATCTTTTTCCATTTGAGTTAGAAGCTAATGCAGCAATTACTGCTGTAACTGTAGTACCAATATTTGCTCCAATAGCAAGTTCAAGGGCATTTATATATATAATTTGTCCTGTTGCTAAAGCTGTGATAATTAAAGCCATAGTAGCACTACTTGATTGAATAACAATAGTGGCAATTGCACCTAAAGCAATATAAACTACAATTCCTAAATAACCTTCTATGGCAAATTGTGATAAATCAAGAGCAGCTTTTAGAGTTTCAAAACCATCTTTCATATAAGAAATACCTAAAAATACAAAGCCTAAACCAACTAGAACATTTCCAAAACCTTTTAAAGTATCTGATTTTGAAAATCTAAATAAAACACCAAAAATAATCATTGGCATAGCATAAGCTGATATTTTTATTTTGACACCAAAACTAGATACAATCCAAGCCGTTGTAGTAGTACCTATATTAGATCCAAAAACAATACCAATTGCACCGCTTAAACTTATCAATCCTGCACTTAAAAAAGATATTACTATTACTGAAACTAAAGAAGAACTTTGAACTATTGATGTTGACAAAAAACCCGTTCCTATTGCACGCGGAATACTACTAGTACTTTTTTGAATAACTTTTTCTAGTATACCTCCACTAAATAGTTTAAAACCATCTTCCATAAAAACCATTCCAATTAAAAAAATCGCAACACCTGAAATAATAATTTTTGCATCTTCATTTGAAAACAACAAATATGCTAAAAGTATCAACATCAAAGGATAAAGAATTCGTTTCGCCATGTAAACTCCTAAAATATAGGTAATATCTATATTTATACCAAAATAACATTTAATAAGTCATTTAAGTTTAAATAGAATATAATTTTAACTTATTGCAAGAAAATATAAGGATTAATATTGTTTTCAAAAATTATAAAAATATCTTTGTTTTTTTTATTGTCTTTAAATATAGAAGCAAAAGAGTATATTATAGGCTTTGCACAAGACACTTTAAAAAATGACTGGAGATTAGCACAAACAAATGAGCTTAGAAATGAAGTAAAAAAATATAAAAATTTAAAACTACTAGTACGAAGTGCAAATGCAAAAATAACAAAACAAATAAGAGATATTGAATATTTTATTGAACAAAATGTTGATTTTATTATCACAAGTCCTATAGAGTCAAATATTACTAGTCTTGTTTTAAAAAAAGCAATTGACAAAGGAATAAAAGTAATACTTCTAAGTAGAACTGTTAATAGTAATAACTATACAACCTTTATTGCTCCAAATAATAAAAAAATTGGACAAGAAGCAGGAGAACTTCTAGCAAAAGAATTAGACTACAAAGGTACAATTTTAGAACTTCAAGGAATTAAATCTGCTTCATCAACACAAGAAAGAACTAAGGGTTTTGAAGAGATAATAAGAAAACATCCAAACATAAATATTATAAAAAGAAATGCAAACTTCTTAAGAGCTAATGCAATTAATGTTATGGAAGATATTTACAATAATAATATTAAATTTGATGCCATATTTTCTCATAGCGATAGTATGCTAGAAGGTGTTAGAAAAGTTATGAAAAAATATAATAAAAAAATAAATATTCCTATGGTTGGTATTGATTATATAAAAAGTGCAAAAAATGCTATAACTTCGGGTCAACAATATGCAAGCTTTGTCTATCAAACATCTGCTAAAGAAGGTATTCATGCAATTATAGATATAATAAATAATAAAAAAGTAGCAAAAAACATAAATTTAAACACTATTAAAGTTACAAAAGAAAATGTACATAAAATTGAACCATTATTTTAAAGGATATATTTGTTAAGGAATAAATTATTTATATTAATATTTTCGATTTCTTCACTTAGTTTACTTCTAAGTGGTATTGTTTACTACAAAAACATAAATGCAGTTTTTGAAGAGCAAGCTATCTTAAGCATAAAACATGATAGAAAAATTTTCAAGTTATTTTTAACTCAAAAAAAAGAACAAATAAAAAATCTATCTCAAAATATCTCAAAAAATGAAGATTTAAAACTTACATTAAATCTTATTTCAAATTATCAAAATCCAGCTAATTATTCAAATGTAGTATTTGATTTTGAAAAAGAAAAACTATTAGATTTATCTTCACAATGGATTAGTTTAAAAGAAGGTATATCAATAAAAATTTTTGATAATGATAAAAACTTAGTTTTAGTAAATTCAAAGATGCAAGACAAAAGACTTCTAGGATATACTTCATATAAAAATGGTAAAAAAATATTTGTTAATAAGCTAAATTCTCAAGATAAAGAACTACCTAAAGCAATTAGTATTGAAGGTTTAGAACTTAATAAATTTAAATATATTTCAAGAAATAACTCTATTGAAAACTGTTATTTATCAAAAGTTTATGTAGATAATAAAACTGTTGGCTATATTAAGATGTGTTTTGATATTAATTCAACTTTATTAAATAATTTGAAAGAAAACTTTATTAATCAAATAATTATACAACTTGAAAATGGCCATTATATTTTTACAAAAAATTTAAATAAAAAAGAACTTGATAAGATCAAAAAATCAAAAGATTATTCTATAAAAAAAGTTACTTTCTTAAAAGATAAAAACAATGTATTTTTACTAAATATATTAAATAAAAAAATTATCAATGAAAAAGTTGAAAGTACTATAAAAACTATTATTTATATTTGGTTACTTATTTTAAGTGCAACATTATTTTTATCATTTCTATTTACTAATAAATATATCTTAAAACCAATAAATAATCTTCAAGATATGATAAAAGATATAAAAAAGAAAGTAAAGTTACCTATTTCTATAAACTCTTTACAAAATAGTAAAAATAAAGACGAAATACAAACTATTACAAGTGATTTTGAGATTTTATCAAATCATTTAGAAAAAAATATAGCTTTTTTAAATAGTTACCAATCTATTATGGATGATGCTGCTATTGTAAGTAAATCAGATATAAATGGGAAAATAACTTATGTAAACAATAATTTTGTAAAAATATCAGGTTACACAAAAAAAGAAGCTATTGGCTCACCCCATAGTATAGTAAGACATCCAGATACACCAAAAGAAGTATTTAAAGATTTATGGGAAACTATTCAAAATAAAAAAACATGGAAAGGTACAATAAAAAATAAAAGAAAAGATGGTACTTATTACTGGGTAAATTTAATTATTAGACCATTACTAGATGAAAATAATAACATTACTAAATATATTGCTTTTAGATATGATATTACAGAATTAGTTGAACAAAGAGAAACAATTAAAAAAGCTGCAAATACAGATAAACTTACAAACCTGAAAAATAGAGCAAAACTTATAAATGATATAAAAAATATTGATATTCCAGCTTTATGTTTTTTAAATATTGATAATTTTAGACAAATAAATGATTTTTATGGACACTTCTTTGGAGATAAGCTTATTATAGAAATAGCAGATTTTTTAAGAAATAGATTTAATAGTAATAAAAATTTATCTATATATAGAACACAAGCAGATGAATTTGCTATCATAGCCAACTTAAGTGAAAATTATGAAAAAGAGTCCTTTTTTGGGGAGATTTATAAACTTATAAGAAAAATAAATAATACTTTATTTAAAATAGAAAATGAAGAAATGAGTATTAGTATTACAGCTGCAATTTCTTATGAAGAAAATCAAAAAATATTATCAACTGCAAATATGGCATTAAAACATGCAAAGAAAAATGCTATTGATATTTTAGTTTATAAAGATGACTATAGCTTAGATAAAATATATGAAAATAATATTAAATGGACAAAAAACTTAAAAATTGCTATAAAAAAAGATAAGATTGTTCCATTTTTCCAACCAATCATAAATAATAAATCAGGGAAAATTGAAAAATACGAATCTTTAGTTAGATTAATAGATGAGGAAGAAAAAGTTATATCACCTTTTTTCTTTTTAAATATTGCTAAAAAAACAAAACACTATAGTATTATCACAAAAACGGTAATTAAAAAAAGCTTTGAAAGATTTATAAATAGTAAATATGAATTTTCTATTAATCTTACAATAGATGATATTTTAAATGAAGATATACAATCATACATATTCTTAATGCTAGAAAAATACCAAATAGGTTCACAAGTAGTATTTGAAATAGTTGAATCTGAATCAATAGAAAACTTTGAAGAGGTATCAAGATTTATTTCAGAAGTTAAAAGATATGGTGTAAAAATTGCTATTGATGATTTTGGAACTGGGTATTCTAATTTTGAATATTTATTAAAACTAAAAGCAGATTATATAAAAATTGATGGTTCTATGATAAAAGATATACATAAAAATAAAGACTCAAAAATGGTTGTATCAATTATTGTTGATTTTGCTAAAAAAATGAAAATGAAAACAATTGCTGAGTTTGTAGAAGATGAAGATGTTTTAAGAGTTGTAAATCAATTAGATATTGATTATTCTCAAGGATACCATTTTAGTGCGCCTAAAAAAGATATTGATTAAAATTATCTATTTTTAGATATAATCGCGATTATAAAAAGATATTAAAGGAATTATCATCAAAGCATTTAATTCATTAAATTTAGACCCAAGTATTATTAAAGCCTTGGAAGATTTAAATTATGAACAACCAACACCAATTCAAAAGAAAAGTATACCCGTTGCGCTAAAGAAAAAAGATATTATAGCAACTGCTCAAAGTGGTTCAGGTAAAACAGCAGCTTTTGTACTACCAATAATTGATGAAATACATCAAACAAATAATCAAGGACATCCATTAAGAGCTTTAATTATAGCTCCAACAAGAGAACTTGTAAATCAAATCAATAAAGCTATTGAAGATTTTAGTAAATATTTAGATATTAGAAAAACTGTAGTCTTTGGTGGAGTTTCATCAAAAGATCAAGAAAGAAAAATAGCAAAAGGTGTTGATATTATTGTAGCAACACCAGGAAGACTACTAGAGCATATCAAGAACAAAACTGTTAATTTATCAACAGTTACAACTCTTGTTGTAGATGAAGTTGATACTATGCTTGATATGGGATTTTTAGAAGATATTGAAAAAATCTTCTCAAATGCAAGTATGAATAGACAGATTATGATGTTCTCTGCTACACTAAATCAAAATGTTAAAAAACTTGCCAAAGAGTTTTTAGAAACTCCATCAGTAATAGAAGTTTCAAATCAAAGATCAAGTGTTGATGTAATTGATCAACAAGTTATAAAAGTTGATGAAATTAAAAAAAATGAACTGCTATCATATCTTATTGGTTCAAGAAACTACTCTCAGGTTTTAGTTTTTGTAAATACAAAAAAAGAAGCTGATGGACTTGTAGAACACTTAGAATTAGATGGATTAAAAGCTTCATGTATTCATGGAGATATCAGACAAACAGCAAGAGCAAAAGCTTTAAGAAAATTTAAAAGTGGAGACATTAGAGTTTTAGTAGCAACTGATATTGCAGCAAGAGGTATCGATATTCAACTTTTACCTGTAGTTGTAAACTATTCACTACCTGAAACAGTTGCAGACTATACTCATAGAATAGGAAGAACAGGAAGAGCAGGAAATGCAGGTATTGCTATTACACTTTTAAGCATCAAAGACTATAAAATGATGATGAAAATTGAAAAAGATTTAATTTTAGACTTGAAAAAAGATATCATTGAAGACTTTGAACCAACAGAAAAAAAACCAAGAGGACTTAAACCAAGACCTAAACAAAAACTTAGTCAGAAAAAAGCTGTAAGTAAATCTACATCCACAAAACAGCCTGCAAAAAAGAAAAAAAGAAAAACTACAAAAAGAGATTCAAATAGAAATTTTAGAAAGTAATTAATTACTTTTTAAAATTCCCATTTTTTTTAAAACTTCAAAGGTTTTACTTACATCATAAGTTGCACTATGATGTGAGTTTTCATCAAAATCAATCCCATAAAACTCACAAACCTCATCTAAACTTGGGTTTTTAATATTACCTTTACTATTTAAAGATTTAACTAAATGTTTATTATCTTTCATAGTACATATATGTTTTTGAAAATTCGCAAGTTTATCTATATGCCTTAATTCAAAACTAATATTATGAGCTACTAAAGTTTTTGCCTCATAGCAAAACTCTTTAAAATCCTCATCTTCATTGAAATATGAAGGATAATCTTTATCTTTTCTATAATCTTTTATTAACTCAGGTGTTAATCTATGAACAGCATAAGAATAAAAATTCACTGGATATCTTGATAAATAATACCTATGAAATTTATCTACAATTTTAAAACCATTTTCAACTATATCAAGTTTTACAGCTGCTACTTCTATTACATCACCAATATTATGTGTATTTGTTTCAAAATCTAATATTATCACTTTATAAACTCTTCTCTTTTCTTATATATTAATTGTTTTATTTCTTGATATTTTGTACTATTTATTGTTTTAAATTCATCAATTAGATATTCATATTTTTTATAAGTACTCCAAACATTTATACTATGTTTTATACGTTTCATTTTATAAAGTTCAATACATACAGTACCATTTACAAAAGCTTTTAAAATAAAAGACTCTTTTCTTGTCTTTTCATCATTTTTATATTTTCTCCATAACTCTTCAAATAAGTCATGGGCTCTTACAAAGTCATTATTATTTATAACATTGATTATTTCATTTAATTGTGTTTGTAAATTCATTCTATACCTTATTAATTTTTGATTATATCAAAATAGCCTCATTTTCTAATTAACAATATGTTTAATCTTAAATTAATATCAATAGCTATAAAATCATAGTATAAGGAGTTTATCATGGAAGTAAATAATAACTCTCATGTAAATAATAGTATATACCTAAATGCTAATCAGGCTTTAAATAGAATATCTACAGGTGTTGAAATAAATCAAGCAAGTGATGATCCCTCTGGATTATCTATATTAAGTAATTTGAATCTAAAAACAAGTGGTTATACTCAAGCAATAGAAAATACAAACTCAGGTATTGCATTAACACAAATAGCAGATGGTGCACTTACAGGGCAAGCAACTATTCTTGATAATATCAAAGAAAAATTACTACAAGCTTCAACTGACACTACAAATCAAGAAGGAAGAGAAGCTATTTTAAATGATATTCAAAACTTACTTACTCAGTTTGATGATATAGCAAGTCAAACAAACTATAATGGAAATACCTTACTTCAAAATAGTTCTGAAAATCAAGGAGAAAGTCAAGTTTTACAATTCCAAACTTCTGATGAAGAAGGAACACCAATTCAAACAAATAGTGTTCAATCAAATACTCAAGGCTTAAATTTGGATTCTCTTTTAAATGAAGATCCAAATAGTTTTACATCAGATGATGCTAGATCATATCTTGATACTTTAGACACGGCAATAAATGATCTAAATGATATAAAATCAGAATTTGCTTCTGTACAAAATCAACTTGAAAGTAGTACAAGAAATTTATTAAGTCAAAGCAACTCTACTTTAGGTGCTGCTGATGTATTTAATACTGATTTTGCAGCAGAGGTTACTAGTTTTTCAAAACAAAATATTTTAGCTCAAATAGGAGCATTTGGAGCTGCTCAATCAAACAATATAAATCAACAAACAGTGACAAGACTATTGAGCTAAACTCTTAGTCTTATCACTTTTTGAAGTACTATTACCACAAGAATCGTAGTTATATCTAAAAGTATTGTCTTCTCTTAAACTATTTGCTATGGATAAACCAATAACACCTCCTGCAACAGCAGCAGCTTCTTTACCACTACCATCTCCAACTTGACTTCCAGCAATTACACCTAATGCAAGTCCAACAAAACTATCAAGTCCAAAATCTTTTTTATCATAAGCCTTAAACTCTTTTTCATAAATATTTGATGTAGCTACATCTTCACACTTCGTATATTCTTTATTATAAAAAAAATCATCTTCTTTTGTAAATTCATCCCCATAAGATAAGCTTACAGCTACATAAATCAAAAATAAAATTTTTTTCACTTATTAATCCTTATCTATTTTAATTTTCCAAAGACTTTATATTTTTCCCAATATATATCTAAAGCTTTTTGTAATTGTTTATTATTTAATTTTGTTGGTTTTTTAAGTCCAAATCTTTTTATAAAAGCTTCAGGCATTATAGTTTCATCTTCTTTTGGCTTTTTTAAAAAAGAGCTCATTGCTTTTTTTACTTCTCTTTGAGAACTATACTTTAAAAGATATCTATAAAAATATTTATCAATAGAAACAGGAAGTTTTTTATGACACTTTACACAATTTTGTTCATAGATGTTTAACTCTTTTGAAAATAAAGAGATAGTTAGAAAAATGACCATTATAAATAGTTTTACCATGATATTTCTATTTTTGTACCTATTTTTAATTTTGAACTTACATTTATTTTTAGATTATACTCTTTTGCTATTAAATAAACAATATTTAAACCTATACCAAAACCACCTACACTATTATCAAATCTACTATATCTTTCAAAAAGATTTTCTAAACTTTCTTGTTTCATTCCTTTTCCTGTATCTTCAACAATAAGTTTATTTTTGATTAATGAAACTTTTATTATTCCTGCTATTTTATTATATTTTATTGCATTTGATAAAAGATTGTCTAAAAGCTTTGAAAACTTTTTTTCATCACACCATAAAGTACTATTTTCTTGTATATTCAAATCAAATTTAATTCTTTTTATTGTTGCTAAACTTCTAAAATATTCTACTCTTTGTCTTATAATTTTTGATAATTCTAATTGTTTATTTTCTGAAATAATTTTATTATTTAAAGTTAAAAAGGTTAAATCCTCATAAATATTTGAAATTGTTTTTGCACCAATATCAATACGATTAATTTTCTTTAGTGTTTTTTCATCAAGTAAACTCTTATCTATCATTTCTATATTTGTTACAATTGCTGAAATTGGAGTATTTAACTCATGAGTCGTATCTTTTATAAATCTATCAAGCAAATGTAAAGAATCTCTCATTGGTTTTAAGAACAATTTCGCAATAAAATATCCCAAAATAGACATAATAGCAAAAGAAATTAGGCTAAACATCATAATTTCACTCTTTACTTTTGTGTACCATATCTTGTCATCTGATACTTCTACTATTATATATTTTGCTCCTAAATAATAAGATTCTGGTTTTTCTATAAAATGAATTTTATCATTGCTTATATAAGCTACTTCATCAAATTTTATTTTATTTGATTCCAAAGTTGAAAAAATTTCTATTTTATCACTATCATAAATAGCTGAATTAAATTTTTCATCTCTAGGATAGTATTTATATTTATCAAAATTTACATGAAGATCTTTTAATCTAAATACAAAATCATTTGAGTATTCTTGAAGAATTTGTCTTTTTTCTTGAAGCATTAAATCTTTTTGGAAAGTATAATAAAGATAAGATACAACCCCAATAATTATTAAGGTTAAAAAAGAGTATAGAAAACTAAAACCTAAAAGTGTTCTAGTTTCACTCTTGGTTAAATCGATATCCGAGCTTTTTAAGACTGACAATTTTATCTTTTCCTAATATTTTTCGTAAATTCTTTATGTATGTTCTTAAAGAGTTATCACTATATTCTTCTCCATAATCCCAAACATTATCATATATTCTATCGTGTACTAATAGCTCATTTGGATTTTGTAAAAATAACTTTAAAAGTTTTAATTCTTTTAAGTTAAGTTTCATATTTTGTTCATCTTTTTTCAACTCATTAGAAGTTAAATCAAAGTGAATATTATCAGATATCTTAATAATATCTGATTTATTTGAGTACTCTCTTTTTATAATTGTTTGAACCCTTAATAAAAGTTCTTTTAGTTCAAATGGTTTTCTAATATAATCATCGCAGCCACAGTTAAAACCTTGTTCTAAAGAGTCCATAGAATTCAAAGAAGTAATAAATATTGCAGGTGTATTATTTTCGTCTTTTCTTATTCTTTCTAAAACTTCAAAACCATTTACTTCTGGAACATTCACATCTAATAGTAGTAAATCAAATGAATTTTCATAAATCAATTCTATTGCTTCTAAACCATCATAAGCAGGAACTATATTAAACCCCTGTTCTTCAAAATAATCAATAACCGTTTCACTTAATGTTATATCATCTTCTAGTAATAATAATTTTGTTTTCATTTTAATTTACTTATATTTTTTTTATATTCTTCTTTTTCTTTTGCACTCATAGTTGGAATTCTCGACTGAAGTTCTTTTTTAAATTTATTTATATTTTGTTTTTCAACATATCCTATAATTGCAATTAACTCTTGTGTACTCATTTCTGAATAATCAACTTTTGCAAAAGAAATATTAATTATAAAAAAAAATAATAATAAAACTTTCTTCATTTATCTTCTCTTTACTTTTTATAATTATAACATAACAAACGTATAATAATTGTAAAGCACCTTACATAGCAAGTGTAGCATTTTAATTTGAATTATATAGCACTTTCATAGCAATTAATGATATTTTACAAAAAAAGTACTTTTTTTTAAGAAAACATACTAAAAATAAGTTTATATAAGGTATTAACTTTAAGCTTCATCTGTATAATAGGATTAGATTAAAAGATTATATAACAGGACTTAAAATGACACAAGTAGGTAAACTATTTAAAACAATTCCTTACCTTGTAAGAGATATAAAAAAAATCCATAAAGACTCTAAATATGTTGAGGATTTAATTAAAACTCTATTAAATAATGAAAAAATAGATATAACAAATATTGTAAATATTCAAACAAATAATAGAGATAATATTTTTCATTTTCATCTAACTTTGAAAGATAGTATAAATAAACAAAATCTAAACCTTAAATATAAAGGTAATAATATTGAATTTACATTTCAATATTTTGAAGATCCAAGAAGTAAAACAAATGTTGTAAACTCTTATTTATTTATAGAGACTTTTCTTCATTTAGAAGAAAAAGAATTAGCAAAAGCTTTTAATGAAATGGTTACTTGTAATGGAAAGGAACTATCTCTTTCAATAGAACAAGAAAATCTTATGCTATTTAATCCTTATGAAGCACAGTATCATTATAGAAATATTCTTCTTGATAAGAAAGAATTAGTTATTAATACTTGTATTTCATTTAATATTTCTTATGAAAAAATATATACTGAATTAAACCCTAATCTGATTAAACAAGTTTGTAAAGATTTAAATCTAACATATAAAAAACTATCTTATGAATTAGGATACAAGCCAGATACTATAAATAAAGCAGCCTCAACAGCAAAAGTTAGTGAACAATTAAGAAAAGCAATAACTTTGTATTTAGAAAATCTAAATCTTAAACATAAAATAAATAATATAAACTTAATAAAACAAACACTACATAACACTGTAATTTAACTCTTTATAACTATTTTTTGACTAGAATCTTAATAAAAAGAGAGTTATGGATGATTAAAAGTATATTATTAGCAATATGTGTTAGTTTAGTTTTAAGTGGTTGCTTAGGAACAGAAGAAAAAAAGATTGAAAAATGGCATTCTTTTATATATCCAGATAAAACAAACACTAAAAGAAATTTAAAGAGTCCAATGACTTTTGATTCTTTAAAACAATGTAAAGAAGAGTCTATTAAACAACTTGAAACAATGGGTATTTCAAAAACAGGCACTTTTAAATGTGGCTTAAACTGTAGTTTTCATGATGGCATGAAATTAGAAATTTGTGAAAAGATGTTAGCACCTAGTGAAAAGTAGTTACAATGCTACTTTTTACCTCATTTATATATTTTAAATAACTTTTTAAAAGACTTTTTAATTTTTTTATGTTATAAAACACGTTATAAATAATTTAGAAGGTAATTTATGAAAAGATTAAAACATTTAAACATACTTTATATATTAAAAAATAAAGATTCAGAAGTTCTAAACACTTTACAAGAAAATGCAAATAATTTTATTGTGAAAAAAAACATAGAAGAAATCAAAAATGTTTTAGAACAATCAAAAATTGACATTATTTTTAGTGAAGAAAAAATATCAAATAATATTTTAAATATCATTAGAACAAAATACAAACACATTCATATTATTATTTATACAAACTCTATATCAAAAAAAGAATACTTTGATGCAATTATGCAAACAAATATAAAATACTTAACAAATACACCAAATAAAGAAGAATTAGAAAACATCATTTTAAGTGTTATTAAAAATATTGATTCTTTAAGTTCTAATATTCTTTATTTAGAAAATGATTTTATTTATGATAAATATAACAATACTTTATTGAAAGATAAAGAGATAATTTCTCTATCAAAAAAAGAAAACATGTTCTTAAACTACATATTAGAAAATAAAGATAGAGCAGTTTCTTACGAAGAAATAAATGAAAAACTCTGGAAAGGTGAGATGACACATAATGCCTTAAGGTCTGTAGTAAAAGAAATAAGAAGAAAAATATATAAAAATCTAATTAAAAATATTTCTGGGGTAGGATATAGAATTTCAATTTAACTAATAAAGTATTTAAGGTTAAAACCTTAAATACATAAAATATCAAGATAAATACTAAACTTTTTTCAAAACTAACTTCAAAATTAAATTTTAAATCACTACCATACTATAGCGTTTATATAGCATTTGAATAGTTATAAACAATTATTTAAATTCTTTTTTTTTATGATTTTATACTTTAATATTCCAATTTATAGTATTTCTTTGTTTTTAATAGTATAATTATTTACATATAAATAATAGCATATTATGCTATAGAAGGAAAGATATGTTTAAGAATCTATCGATAAAAGTAAAACTTCTCATTCTAGCTGTTGGTACAATTTTTGTTATATCTACAGAATCTATAATAGATTCTATAAATAGAATTACAAAACTAAATGAAATAAATATAAGTGACTTTAGAGAAAAAGCTTATGAAACAAAGAAAAATGAACTCAAAAACTATGTAGAACTTGCATATAAAGTTATTGAGTCTTTTTATAAGCAAAGTAATAGTTCAAATGAAGAGCAAATGAAAAAAGCTGCTATTTTTGCTGTAATGAATATGCAATATGGGAAAAATGGTTATTACTGGATAAACGATTCTAATCATGTAGTTATTGGGCATTCTGCAAAACCTTCACTTAATGGTAAAAATCTTGTTAATTTAAAAGATAAAAATGGTGTCTATATTTATAAAGAAATTGTAAAAAAAGCAAATAAAAGTAATTCAGGTGGCTTAGTAAAATATGTATGGACAAAACCTGGAAAACAAAAACCTCAACCTAAATTTTCTTATGTTAAAAGATTCAAAGAATGGGATTTTATAGTTGGAACAGGTGCTTATATTGATAATATAGAAAACGAAGTTATTAATATGCAGAAAAAAGCAAGTGATCAAATTAATACAATCGTTTACAAGAGTATTTTAACTAGCCTTATTATATCAATATTAGTTGCACTTGTTTTTATATTTATTTTAAATAAAATACTAATTAAACCCTTAAACAACTTCCAAGATGGATTACTTGACTTTTTTAGTTTTTTAAATAAAGAAAAAACTGATACAAACCCTTTAAAGATAAAAGCAAATGATGAAATTGGCGAAATGTCAAAAATAGTAAATGAGAATATAAATAAAACAAAAAAATTAATACAAGAAGATCATGATTTAATAATTAATGTAAAAGAAATTGTAAAAAACGTAAGTCAAGGATATTTAGATAAAAATGTCCAAACTTCTACTTCAAACGAAGCTTTAAATGAATTAAAAGACTTATTAAATGATATGTTAAGTAATTTAAAACAACAAGTTGGTGAAAATATTAATAATTTAAGTAAGGTATTAGACTCTTATGCAAATAGAGATTTTACTAAAACTTTAGATGAAAAAAACTCAGGTAAAATAGGAAAAGAAATTATTAACCTAAACAGTATGATTACTCAAATTCTAAATGATAATTATAAAGATGGTAATATCTTAAATAATAATGCTCAAGAGTTATCTTCTAGTGTCTCAACACTATCATCAAATGCAACAAGTCAAGCAGCATCTTTAGAACAAACTGCTGCTTCAATTGAAGAAATCACAAGTAATATAAAGCATACAAGTCATAAAGCCCAAACAATGCTTGAAATTTCATCACAAACTAAAGAAGCATCTTCTAAAGGGAAAGATTTAGCTTCAAAAACAGCTAAAGCTATGGATGATATAAATGAAAAGGTAATCGCAATTACAGATGCTATTACAATGATTGATCAAATTGCCTTCCAAACAAATATTTTATCTCTAAATGCAGCTGTAGAAGCAGCAACAGCTGGTGAAGCAGGAAAAGGTTTTGCAGTAGTTGCACAAGAAGTTAGAAATTTAGCAAGTAGATCAGCTCAAGCAGCTAAAGAAATAAAAGACTTAGTAGAGAGTGCTTCATCAAATGCAACAGAAGGGAAAGACATAAGTAATAATATGATAAATGGCTTTGAAGATTTAGAAGATAAAGTTCTACAAACAAATCAATTAATTGACGATGTAACAAATGCTGCAAAAGAACAAACTATAGGTATGTCACAAATATCAGATGCAATTAATCAATTAGATCAATTCACTCAACAAAATGCTCAAATTGCAGATAAAGCGAATCAAGTAGCCATAAAAACTGATGATATTGCAAAACATGTAGTTGAAAATGTAGAAAAAAATAACTTTCTTAAAATCTAAAATATACACCCATTAAAATTATGGGTGTATTTGAAGATAAAATACTTTTATTTAACCCTTAATTTAAGCTATTTATTGTAAAACATTTCATAATAAAAAATTGAAAGACTATTATGAAAAAAGAAATATCAGTAAAATATATATTTAAACTACTATTAGAAAATAAAAAAAGTTTAATACTTGGACAAATAATTACTGTAATTGCTATTGCAATTAGTGTACCTATACCATTAATGCTTCCTGTATTAGTTGATGAAATACTACTTAATAAACCTGCTTTATTTGTAAATACAATTAACTCTACTTTTGGCGAAGGAAATGCTTTTTATTATATAAGTCTAGTAACTTTTGCAGTAATATTTTTAAGACTAATACATTTTATTTTTATTGTAGTAATAACCAAAATTTTTACAAAAATCTCAAAGTATGTTACTTTTAAAATCAGACAAAAACTCTTGAATCATTTAAAAAATGTAAATATGAATGAATATGAAAGTTTAGGTTCAGGTGCTATTACATCAAACCTTATTACAGATATAAATACATTAGACAATTTTATTATCTCAATTGCTAGTAAGTTTGTAGCTTCTGTTTTAACTTTATTAGCAGTAGCAATTGTAATTATTACAATTGATCCTATTTTAGGACTAATGATACTTTTTATTCAACCCATTGTTATGATTTTATCTAAAAAAATATCTAAAAAAACAGGTATTTTAAAAAAAGAAGAAAATCAAACAATAGAATCTTTTCAAGATAGTTTAGGAGAAACATTAGAATTATTCGGACAAATAAAAGCAAGTAATAAAGAGTCATACTTTTTTGAAAAAGCCATAGATAAAGCAAAAGATATACAAAGAACATCAAATGAATTTAATTATAAAAGTGTAGCTTTTGAAAGATTCTCATTTACTATTTTTCTAGTAGCTTTTGAAATATTTAGAGCTACAGGATTAATTTTAGTTGAATATGATTCTTTATCAATTGGTATGATGTTTGCTATGTTTGGTTATATTTGGTTTATTATGACTCCCGTTCAAGATATTTTGACAATTCAATACTCTTATGCAAGTGCAAATGCTGCTTTAGTTAGACTAAATAAAATATTAGATTTAAAAACTGAAAAATCAGGGAAAGAAGAGCTTTGTGTAAAAGATAAAAAAGTAGATATTTCCTTACATAACTTATATTTTTCTTACAATGAAGATAAAAATGTACTTGAAAATATAAATTTAGAAATAAAAGCAGGAGAAAAAGTAGCTTTAATTGGTGCAAGTGGAAGTGGGAAAACTACTTTAGCTCAAATAATTTCTGGATTTTATTCTAAAAAAAGTGGTGATTTAAAATATAATAATCATAGTATTGATAAACTAAATAGACAAAGTATAAGAGATAATATATTTTTAGTCTTACAAATGCCTATACTT
This sequence comes from Arcobacter sp. YIC-80, assembly GCF_044841725.1. NCBI lineage: Bacteria > Pseudomonadati > Campylobacterota > Epsilonproteobacteria > Campylobacterales > Arcobacteraceae > Arcobacter > Arcobacter sp. YIC-80. The sequence goes on from NZ_JBJBSI010000001.1 coordinate 611,168, forward strand.
TTTAATAATACTCTTCGATTTAATATTACTATGGGAAATGAAAATATAAGTGATAAAGAAATATATAAAGCCTTAGAAATTGCTCAACTATATGAAACTATAGAAAAAATGCCAAAAAAACTTGATACTATAGTAGGAAGACATGGAGTAAGATTAAGTGGAGGACAAAGACAAAGATTATCTATTGCTAGAATGATAATAGCTAATCCTGCAGTGGTTATTTTTGATGAATCTACATCAGCACTTGATGTGTCAACAGAAGCAAAACTATTTAATGCTCTAATTCCTATCTTGAAAGACAAAACAGTAATTACTATTGCACATAGACTAAGTACAGTAAAAAATGCAAATATGATATATGTTTTAGATGAAGGAAAAATCGTACAAAGAGGAAATCATGACGAACTTGAAGAAGTTGAGGGTCATTATTTAGAATTTGTTAAAAATCAATTGATATAATTACAATAAAAAAGGAGAAAATTTGGATGCAGTAAATTTAAGAAATTACTTTTTTTATCTTGCAACATCAGTAGTAATAATTGCAGGATTAAAAGTAGCAAGTGAGATAGTGGTATTACTATTTCTGTCCATTTTTATTTCATCAATTATTTCATCCTTATTACAGTTCTTACAAAAAGGTAAGGTTCCTAAGTTTATTTCATATTTAATAGTATTATCAATTATTACAATTGCTTCACTTTTAGTATATTATATTATAAATATTTCATTAAAAGATTTTCTAAGTAACCTTAGCTCTTATGAAAAAGGATTTAATGATTTAATAGTAAATAGTATTCACTTAGTAGAACAATACGGATATACAGTAGATAAAGATCAAATTCTACAAACACTTAATCTAAGTTCATTTTTTGGATTTACTACAAATATAATAGGAAATATAGGAAGCTTTTTATCTAAATTTTTACTTATTATTATAGGTATAGCATTTATATTAGCTGAAAGTAAATCTTTTGAAACAAAGTTGAAAATAATATTTAAATCAAATGCACAAAAGTTAAAACATTTCAATTTATTTTCTCATAATATTCAAAAATATTTTTTAGTAAAGTCTACAACAAGCTTTCTTACAGGTTTTATTATTACTGTAACTTTAATTTATTTTGATGTTGACTATCCTGTATTATGGGGAGTTATAGCAATGCTATTTAACTTTGTTCCTGTTGTTGGATCTATCATAGCAGCAATTCCAGCTGTACTTTTATCACTTTTAAATGCAGACATAAATACAACTATTATTTTGATAGTTCTTTATATGACTATCAATATTTCAATTAGCAATATAATTGAGCCAAAACTTATGGGTAAAGAATTAGGGCTTTCACCTTTAGTAATCTTCTTTTCTCTTATTTTATGGGGATGGGTTTTAGGAATAGTAGGAATGTTCTTAGCTGTACCTATTACAATGACTTTAAAAATTGCTTTTAATTCAAATAGTAGTACTCATTGGCTTGCGATTTTAATGTCAGATTTATCAAGAAATAAAAAAGGATAAAGACTAACTTTTAGTCTTTCTTCTTTTCATTATTTTTTTTATTAAGATTTTCATCATATTTTTTTTCTATAAAAACTTTAGAAATAATAAGTATAATTAAAACAGGTATTGCATACCATTCATTTAAATAGCCCTCTTTTGTAAACTCTTCAAAATCAAACAATAAGAGACCTTATACTTTTTGTTTTAATGTTAAATCTAAATTACTATTATAAGATAATACATCAGAATTAAAAATAGCAATTTCTTCATCTTTAAATTCAGACATTATGTTTTTTGCCCAATTACTAATACTAACACTATATGCATTACCTATTTTACTTGAATTAGCTTGTTCAACTTGCTGCGTTGATCTAACTTGTCTATTAAAATCAGCTTGATTTGGTGTTGATATAGTATTATTATTTATTCTCATATATTATCTCTTTTTAGACTTTTGATAGTTTTGATTATATATAAAGTTTTATTAGAAGCTTATTTTGTAAGTTTGTTTTAGTTTTTTTCTTCTTCCATCTGTTCAATTATAAATCTTAAATCTTTTATAATCTTATCTTTTTTATCTAAATTATTCTGATACTCTTTTATTTTTCCATGAGTAACATCTAACTCTTCACTTTTAACAGCTAAATCATTTTTTAACATATCAATTTTAATTTTAAAACTTTGAATAGAGTTTACATGATGTTCTACTTCTTGTTTTTTTGATACAAGCATATTATTATATTTATTATTTAATTCTGTTATTTGTTCTTCATAACTTGCGATTTGTTTTTCTTTTGATTTTATTTTATTAGTCAAAACATCTAAGTTTGATTGGCTATTATCTGACACAGAAGCTCTAAGCATAAATAATTCATTTCTTAACTGATCAATTTCTTTTTTAAGACTAAACTCTTTTCGATTAGCTTCTTTTATATTTAGTAAAACTTTTTTTTGAAAATCTCTTTTTTTCAAATTTTCTTGAGTAGTTAAAAATGCAATTGTAATATACTCTATACTATCATCAATATTTCTAATCTTAAAAATTGTATTATTTAGATAAAAAACTTCATCATCTTTACTTATAAATTTGGTATTACCTTTCCAAAGTTTATCTTCACGTATATCATGCCATGTTTCTTCAATATGTTTTTTTGGAATATCTGGATGAATTAAATCATTAAAGTTTATATTTTTTATCTCTTCTTTTGTATATTTTGAGACATCAAGCATTCCTTCATTCATATAAGTAATGCCTCCATTATCATTCATCTTATAAATTAAAGCAACTTTATCAACTGCTTTTATATAATTTTTAATCTCCAATCGCTTTTGTTCAAATCTCTTTTCAAAAAGTTTCTTTTCTCTTAAAATATCTACTTTTTCAAGTAGCTTTTTCATATCAACAGGTTTTGTAAGTATTGAATTTACATTTAAATCAATAGCTTTTAAAAGAGTTTTACTATCTATACTTGCAGATGTAATAATAAAAGGTACATATAAATCAGAAAGTCTAACTAGCCTTAAAAGCTCTAAACCATTAACCTCTGGCATTTCTATATCTGAAATAATTATATCAATATTAGGATTTTTTTTATACAGTTCGTAGGCAGTTTTACCATTATTTGCTTCTATAACATTTTTAAAATACTTATTAAGTATTTCTGATAAAAGCTTTATATGTTCTAAGTTGTCATCAACTAATAAAATCGTTATGTCTTCAAAATCCATATTCAAATATACCTTTTTATTTTTTCTAAAAAATATTATACTTATTATAGTTATAAAAAGCTTAATACATAGGTGTTTTATGATTGATTTAAAATTAATATATTCAAGATAATGATTTTTTAATATGTAGTTTTTTTATTGCTATTAAATAAGGTAAACCAATAAGCCGAGTTCTGTTTTTAAGACAATAATTTATCTAGTTAGCAAATTACTTAGCTAATCTTGCAAAGACCAAAAATGTGAAGTTAAATACCGGGTCTTTTTGCTGCTGGTTGGGTTTACAAAGCACTTAAGATTACTCAAAAGTCTGGTGAGCTCTTACCTCACCGTTTCACCATCACCGAAAATTCGGCTGTCTACTCTCTGTTGCACTATCCCTTAGGTTACCCTAGCCATTCTCTAAATGGAACCATACTTCACTGCAGCCCGGACTTTCCTCTTGAATATAAATTCAAGCTATTGTCTGGTTTACCTTAAAGAGGCGAAATTATATCTAATTTTACTTAAACTTTATTTTCTTATAATATCATAATATTCAGGAGCTGTAAATTTAAAAATATTATCTTCTATTTTAACATTTATTTTTGAATCAGTAAAATTTATAGTAACACTATTTTCTAATTTATCTTTATAAGAAATAGTATCAATTTTATTTTCTTCATTTGAAGTTTTAATAATATAGTCTACATTTTGATAATTTGCTAAGTAATTATTCTTTTCAAGCTTTTTAGCCCCTTCTAAAAGTTTAATAATATTTACTTCTGTTTCTAAAGTTGTATAAATTGCTTGTTCTAATTCTGGTTCATCTATTATGACAAAATTATTTAAAACATATACATTTTTAATAATAGGTGTTTTATACTTCCAAAGAATTTTTCCATCTTTTTTTATAAAAACTGCCCCTTTATACTCTATTGTTTTACCTGTTGTTGATTTAATACTTTGTGTAAAATCTGATTTGTATGTATCTAATTTTTCTATATTAATTGAAGCATTTGAAACTATTAAGCAAGCAATTAGTAACAATCCTGTTTTATAAAACATATTTTAACCTTTTTTTCTATATAATCTTTTGGATTATAACAAAAAGGAATTAATTTTATGTTTAATGTTTTTTCAAAGATTTTTGGCACAAGAAACGATAGAGAAGTAAAACAATATAGAAAAAGAGCTGAAGCTATTAATACCTTAGAAAGTAAATACGAAAGCTTAAGCGATGAAGAATTACAAGATAATTTTAACGAATTAAAAAAACAAGTACAAGAAGAAAATAAATCACTAGATGAAGTACTTAATGATGCCTTTGCTATCACAAGAGAGGCTAGTAAAAGAGTTTTAAATATGAGACCTTATGATGTACAGCTAATTGGAGCGATGGTACTTCATGAAGGAAGAATTGCTGAGATGAAAACAGGTGAAGGTAAAACTTTAGTTGGTTCTCTTGCAGTTTCATTAAATGCACTAAGTGGAAAAGGTGTACACGTAGTAACAGTAAATGATTATCTTGCATCAAGAGATGCAGGTGAACTTGAACCTTTATATAACTTTTTAGGGTATAGTGTAGGTGCTATTACAGGAGATATTAGGGATGATGGTTTAAGAAGAGAGCAATACCATTCAGATATTACTTATGGAACAAATAATGAGTTTGGATTTGATTATTTAAGAGACAATATGACTTTAGATATCAATGAAAAAGTTCAAAGAGAACATAACTTTGTTATTGTAGATGAAGTTGACTCAATTTTAATTGATGAAGCAAGAACACCTCTAATAATTAGTGGGCCAACAAACCATAAAAACTCTAACTATCTTAAAGCAAATGAAATTGCTTTAAAATTAGAAAGAGGTGAAATAATTGAGCCTAAAGACCCAAGCCAAAAACCTACTACAACTGGTGATTATACAGTTGATGAAAAAAACAGAGCTGTTTTATTAACAGAACAAGGTATTGAAAAAGCAGAAAAACTTTTTGAAGTTGAAAACTTATACTCTTTAGAAAATGCTATGTTATCTCATAGTTTAGATCAAGCTTTAAAAGCAAACTTCATTTTTGAGAAAGATGTGGATTATGTTGTAAAAGACAATCAAGTTATAATCGTAGATGAGTTTACTGGAAGATTAAGTGAAGGTAGAAGATTTAGTGAGGGACTACATCAAGCTTTAGAGGCTAAAGAAGGTGTATCAATTCAAGAAGAATCACAAACATTAGCAGATATTACATTCCAAAATTACTTTAGAATGTATGACAAACTTGCAGGTATGACAGGAACTGCACAAACAGAAGCTACAGAATTTGCAGAAATTTATAACTTAGATGTTGTATCTATTCCTACAAATGTACCTATTCAAAGACTTGATAAAAATGACTTAATCTATAAAAGTGAAAGAGAAAAATTTGAAGCAGTGTGTAATAGAATTAAAGAATTACACGAAAAAGGACAACCTGTTCTTGTTGGAACTGCCTCAATTGAAAAATCAGAAGCATTACATAAAATATTAAAAGATAAAAAAATTCCTCATACAATCTTAAATGCAAAGCAGCATGAAAAAGAAGGTAAGATTATTGCAGACGCAGGACAAAGAGGTGCTGTAACTATTGCTACAAATATGGCAGGTAGAGGTGTTGATATTAAATTGTCACAAGAAATTCTTGATTTAGGTGGATTAGTTATTTTAGGTACAGAAAGACACGAATCAAGAAGAATTGATAATCAATTAAGAGGTAGAGCTGGACGTCAAGGTGATGTTGGTGAATCTCAATTTTACTTATCACTAGAAGATAACTTACTTAGAATCTTTGGTTCAGATAAAATTGCTGGAATAATGGAAAGAGTTGGTATTGAAGAAGGTGAACATATTGAATCAAGAATGGTTACTAGAGCAGTTGAAAATGCACAGAAAAAAGTAGAGTCTATGCACTTTGAAAGTAGAAAACATTTACTTGAATATGATGATGTAGCAAATGAACAAAGAAAAGTAATTTACGCATTTAGAAATGATCTTTTAAAACCTGACTATGATATTGATTCAAAACTTGAAGAAAATAGAGCTGAGTATATAGCAAATGTTTTAGCAGATGCTGAAATTATTGATGGTATGCCTTCTGAGGACTTTAATTATGATTATATAATTACAAAATTCAAAGAAGAATTACATCTAGTTATAAAACTAGAAGATATTCAAGCTGAATCTTATGAAGAATTAGAGAAAAAATTAATATCTATAATCAAAGAAGTTTATGAGCAAAAAATGTCAATTGCAGCTCCTGAACAAAAATCAGAAATAGAAAGAGTACTATACTTACAAATTTTAGATAATGCATGGAGAGAACATTTATACTCAATGGATACTTTAAAGACAGGTATTGGACTTAGAGGATATAATCAAAAAGACCCACTTGTTGAGTATAAAAAAGAGTCTTACAATATGTTTATTGAATTAATTTCAAATATCAAAACAGAAATTATTAAAATTTTATTTACAGTACAACTTCAATCAAATGAAGATGCCCAAAAAGAGCAAGAAGCTTTAGCTAAAATGAAAGAGCAAATGGAAGAAGCAAATGAAGGTGCTATTACAAATGTGGAAGAAGATAAAATATTTGCAAATGAAAAGAAAATAGCAAGAAATGATCCTTGTCCTTGTGGCTCTGGTAAAAAATATAAACAATGTCATGGAAAAAGCGGACCTAAAAGAGGTTTAGCAGCAGGTAACTAATTTTGAATAAAAAGTTAGTAAACTTTATAGTAAGAAAATACCTAAGATTTGATAAAAAAAATCCTTTTATATCTATAAGTGCTATTTTGGCATTTATAGGTGTAGCTATTGGAGTTATGGTTCTTATTTTATCTATGGCTATTATGAATGGAACTGCAAAAGAGTTTGAAAAAAAACTTTTTACCATGAATTACCCTTTGACAATTTATTCTAAATTTCAAAATGGTTTAAATGAAAATATTCTAAATCAACTTCAAAATAAATATCCAAACTTAATGTTTTCTCCTTATATTTCATCACAAGCTATTATTCAAAGTGGTGACTCTATGAGTGGAGGTATGATATTTGGAGTAATTCCACAAAAAGAAGCCAAAATAAACTCTATTTATAAAGAAGCTTTAGGTGATTTAAAACTTAGAAAGTATGATATTATCACAGGACAAGGAATAAGTGATAAACTTTATTTAAACAAAGGTTCAAAAGCTACTTTATATTTCACAGATTTAAATCCTACTGGTTTTTCTATGATTCCTAAAATGAAAAGATTTACTTTTCAAGAGTCATTTAAATCAGGTTTAAATGCTTATGATAAAGCATATATGTATACATCAATAGAAGCCTTGAGAACTCTATTAAAAAAGGATAAAGAAACTTATGATGGAATTCATGTATATTCAGATAATGCTTTTAAAGATATAAAGCTTATTCAAAAAGATTTAGAAGGTACTGGTGCTGGCGTTATTGGATGGTGGCAACAAAATGGAAACTTCTTTGCAGCAATGAAAATGGAAAAAACAGCCTTATTTATTGTATTAATGCTAATAATTTTAGTTGCTTCTTTAAATATCATATCTTCTTTACTTATGACTGTTATGAGTAGAAGAAAAGAAATTGCCCTACTTTTATCTATGGGAGCTAGTATTAAAGAGATTAAATCTATATTCTTAAGACTTGGTACAATTATAGGCTTTTCTGGTATTATAATTGGTATTGCTTTAGGATTTATAGGATTATGGGTTTTAGATACTTTTGAAATAGTATCTTTACCTGCTGATGTATATGGAACAGCAAAATTACCTCTTGATTTAGCAACGAGTGATTTTATTTCTATTATTGTAGGAGCAGTTGTAATTGTTCTTTTATCATCTTACTACCCTGCTTCAAGAGCTACAAAAATCGATGTTATCGATGTATTAAGAAACGAATAATTCTATTCGTTTCTACTTTCCTAAATCTTTAATAAAATCATATAGTTTAACAGGAGATTCTAAGATTCTTTTTCCAATATTTACAGGAACAGAAAAGGCATCTTTTGTTAAATTTGTAGAAATTTTTGGATTTGATAAATCTCCAAATATATTAACTTGAGTTGCTACTCTTTTATTCTCACCCAATAAAACATAATTTACAACAGGAATACTTCCTACAATAGCCGAATAATCTTTAAAGAAAATCAATTTAATTTTTGAGTCTAAAGTCATATCATTTAAATTTACTTTGCCTTTTCCATCAAAATCTATACCATTACCTACTGTAATCAATTTATTTACATCTAAAATTTTCTTTTTATTATCATAAACAAATTCTAATACTCCATCTATTATTTTATATCCAGTAAGATTAAAACCTTTATTGGAAGCCATTGAAACTACAGAAGGTACTGCTAATAAAGGATTTATTAAAGCAGGTGAACTATGTATAAAAATAAGTAGATTATTAATAATTGCTAAATCTTTAATTTTAACATTTGTCAATAATACTTTTCCTTTTAAATTATCTTCAAAACCATTAGCAAGAAACATTAACTTACCATTTTCAATAATTTCTTTATTAAAAATTGTATTTATAAATTCATCACTCACATTATTTGCATAAATATCAATCTTTCCTTCTTTTGAAGCTTTATAAGTTATATCAGTTTTTTTATGTTTTAAATGTAAATATTTACTATTATCTTCTTTTAATCTAAATTCATAAGTATCAGCTAGAAACTTAAACTCATTATTTATAATAATTGTAGAATTTTTACCATTTAAATTAATTTTTGTGAAATCATTTTTTTCTTCATCTTTTAAATTAACTAAAACATCATAATTACTTATATCTAAGTCAATTTTATTTTTATCTTTTATTCTTACAAATAAGTCCTTATTTAAAGTATTTATTTTTATTTCATCTTTAAAAACTAGACCCTGAATATTTAAAGAAGTTACTTTTTTTCCATGTTTAAGTAAAGGAAGTTCAAGATTGTTTACAAATGCTTCAAAATCTATTTTATCCTTATTTATTTTAGCCTTAAAATTTTTTAAATAGTATTTATCATCTTTTGTTTTTAAAACAATATCTTCACCTTTTATAGTCAATACTTGGGTTGAAGTTTTAGAATTCTCTTCTTTACTTAAATCAACAGTGTAATCTTTTAAAAATATTTCTATATTTTCTTTTTCTGCAAAAAGTTTTAATTTATCATTTTTTGAGCTTATATAGACTTTATTATCTTTTAGTTTTCCTTGTATTTCTAAACTTTCGACAAGATTTGATTTTTCATATATTGGATAATTTAAACCTGAAATAGAACCCTCAAAACTAAGATTATCTTTATCAATAATATTAAGACTTAAAGCTCCATTTTTAATAGAATTTTCTTTCATTAAAGAAGAGTATTCATATATTTTTGATAAGTCTTTTAAAATCACATTTACATTTTCCTCAACATTAATACTCAAGGCTAAATCTTCTAAAGAAACTAATACTGCTTCATTAAAATCAAGTGCTAACTTACTTTTTTTATTAGTAATATCCACAATATTAGTATCTGTAGTTTTTACTACAAACTCATCTATTAATACATCACCTTTAGCTTTTAAAGTTTTGGTATCTAATTTTAAATTATTTATTTTTGAGTTCAACATATCTAAGTATGCAAAATCAGAATTTTTTATTTCTACGATAGAACCATCTAAAACTATATTTGCATTTTTTGTAAAAAACTCAAACTCATTTGCTTTAATTTTTGCATTTTTTACAGTAAAAAAGCCTTTTGTTGTCATTTCTTTTTTTAAAGAATATGGAATTTTTAGAATAACAGAGGCGTTGGTTATTCCAGTTTCTTGAACTAAAGGAATATGTACATCAAATACTTTTAATAAATCAATTATTTGAGTATTTAATTTTGTCTTAGCTTTTATATTAACTTCAACAACACCATTTTTTTCGCTTGCTAAATTTCTAATTACAACATTACTTCCGTTTATACTTATGTTTTTATAAGTAGGTTTATTAAGATTTATATATAAATTACCTTTTTTAAACTCTAAATTGATAAGTTTACTTTTTACAGGAGAGACTCCTTTATGGAAATTTACTTTTGCATCATATAGTTTTGCTGTTCCTCTCAAAGATTTTTCTACTACTGTTTTTCTTTCTAAATCAAATTGTCCGTAAAAATCTTCTAGCTTTAAGCTGGCTTCCACATTTTCATACATCCAATCCTCTGCTTCATTTGGTAAGCGAAAAAACTGTTTTAAAAATTTTAAACTTTTAAATTTATTTGAATTTATATAAAAATTAGCCAATTTGTCAGTCATTTCAAGTTTTAAATCTCCACTAACTTTTGGATAATAATATTTTCCAAAATAATCTAATTTTTCATTAAAATAATCAACTCTTACTTTTCCATCAAGTAATAAATCCACATCTTTTAAATAAAGTGAATACATATCAAATACTATTTGTTGAGATAGAAATTTAATATTTGAAGAAAAATTTATAAACTTATTATCTAAGTAAATAGACTTATTATTTAATGAGATTGTAAACTCATTACCATCGATCTTTAGTCTTTCTACATGAATTCTTTCAAATATTTTTAATATATTAGGCAATAGTTCAATATTTTTCTTTAAATCATCATAAGAGCTCTGAACTTGTGATTTTTTTGATTTATATTCTATATTTTCGACATCTACAATAAGCTTTTTATCTAGTTTTATATAGAATTGCGTGACATTTATATTACCAAAAGAGAAAGAGTCTATTTTTATGCCAGATAATAATACCAAAAACGCCGAAAATATAAGCAAAAGAAGAAAAACTAATAAAAGTTTAATTGTTTTTAACATTATTGAATTATTCCTTATTATTTCTATTATAGGTTTATTTTATGTAACTATACCAATGACATCAACAAAAGTTTTGTATATCCCAAAAGGTAGTACTAATTCTATAGTATCTTATCTAAATAAAAGTGGTTTTGAGCTTAACATAATAGATAAAGTTATATTAAGAAGTTTAGGGTTTATTCAAAGTGGTTGGATAAATATTGATGAAAATAGATTAAGTAAAATGGATTTTTTATATAAATTAACAACTTCTAAAGCTGCATTAAAAAGTGTTACTTTAGTACCTGGTGAGACTACTTATATTTTAATAAAAAAGTTAGCAAAAAAATTTAATCTTTCAGAAGATAGATTATGGGAAGTTTATAATAAACATGCATATAAAGCCGATGGGAATATTTTAGCAGATACATATTCATTACCTTATGGAATGAGAGAAGATCATTTAATGTTATATTTATTATCTCAAACTAGTAAGAAATATGAAGAATTTTCAAAAAAAATATTTGGTATTTATGATAAAAAGAAATGGTATTATTATTTAAGTTTAGCTTCTATAATTCAAAAAGAATCTGCAACTATAGATGAAATGCCTATAGTTTCAAGTGTAATTCATAATAGATTGAAAAAAGGTATGAAACTACAAATGGATGGAACTTTAAACTATGGTAAATATGCCCATATTAAAGTAACTGCTCAAAGAATCAAAGAAGATAATAGCTCATATAATACATATAAATATCCTGGACTACCTAAAAACCCTGTTTCAGCAGTAGGCTTAAATGCCATAAAAGCAGCTATTTTTCCTGTGAAGAGCAAATATTTATATTTTGTAAGAGATAATAAAACAGGTTTACATAAATTTGCTACGACTTACAAAGAACACGTAAATAATATAAAAGCAAATAGAGGTGTTAAAAAAAGTTACACTAAAGTTAAAGCTGTTGAAACACAAATTGATAAAGAGGCTAAAACCATTATGGAAACTGATGTTAGCGAACAAAAGCCTACTTCTATAAAAGATTTATGGATGAATATAAAATAATAATTGTGCAAAATTGAAACAAACATATTTTTGACATATTTTTAACTATAAATTTCATTTATGATAAATTTAATTAGTGATAAGATATTGACATCATAAAAATTAAAATTTAGGAAAAAACATGTCAAAGATCATTTACACAAAAGTTGATGAAGCACCAGCATTAGCAACATACTCTTTCTTACCAATTATCAAAGCTTTTACTAAAAGTTCTGGTATTGAAATGGTTACAAAAGATATCTCACTTGCAGGAAGAATTCTTGCAAACTTCCCTGAGAACTTAACAGAAGATCAAAAAATCGGTGATCACTTAGCAGAACTTGGTGAATTAACACAAGATCCAACAGCAAATATTGTAAAATTACCAAATATTTCTGCTTCAATTCCTCAATTAAAAGCAGCAATTGCTGAATTACAAGAAAAAGGTTACAATGTACCTAATTATGACGAATCAGAAGAAATTTCTGCAAGATACTCTAAAATTTTAGGTTCAGCTGTTAATCCTGTATTAAGAGAAGGTAATTCAGATAGAAGAGCTCCTAGTGCAGTTAAAAACTACGCTAAAAACAATCCTCATAGAATGGGTGAATGGAAAAAAGACTCTAAAACTGATGTAGCACACATGAGTGAAAATGACTTTTATGGTTCAGAAGTAGCAACAACTATGACTGAAGCAAATGACGTTAAAATTTCTTTCTTCAATGAAGCTGGAGAAGAGACTGTATTAAAACAATCAACTCCATTAGAAGCAGGTGAAATTATTGATGCAACAGTAATGAGTGCAAAATCATTACAAGAATTCTACCAAAAAGCAATTGATGAAGCAAAAGAAAGAGGTGTATTATTATCTCTTCATTTAAAAGCAACAATGATGAAAGTATCTGATCCAATTATGTTTGGATATGCTGTTAAAGTATATTTCAAAGATTTAATTGCTAAACACGGTGAATTATTTGATTCATTAGGTGTTAATTTTAACAATGGTTTAGGTGACTTATACTCTAAATTAGATCAAGTAGATGCTGATAAAAAAGCTGAAATTGAAGCTGATATTGAAGCTGTTTATGCAAATCAACCAAAATTAGCGATGGTTAATTCTGATAAAGGAATTACTAACTTGCATGTACCTTCTGATGTTATTATTGATGCATCTATGCCAGCTATGATTAGAGGTGGTGGTAAAATGTGGAATGCCGATGATCAAGAAGAAGATACATTAGCAATGATTCCAGATAGATGTTATGCAAGAACATTCCAAGCTGTTATTGATGATTGTAAGCAAAATGGTGCATTAGATCCAAAAACTATGGGAACTGTTCCAAATGTTGGACTTATGGCTAAAAAAGCTGAAGAATATGGTTCTCATGATAAAACTTTCCAAGCACAAGCTAATGGTCAAATCAAAGTTATTGATAAAGATGGAAATGATGTATTTACATTTGACGTTGAAGAAGGTGATATCTTTAGAATGTGTCAAGCTAAAGATGCTCCAATCCAAGACTGGGTTAAACTAGCAGTTACTAGAGCTAGATTATCTGATACTCCTGCAATTTTCTGGTTAGATGAAAACAGAGCTCATGATGCTGAAATGATTAAAAAAGTTAACAAATACTTACCAGAACATGATACAACTGGTTTAGATATTTCTATTATGGCTCCTGTAGATGCAACTAAAAAATCTGTTGAAAGAATGAGAAAAGGATTAGATACTATTTCTGTAACAGGAAATGTTTTAAGAGATTATAATACTGATTTATTCCCTATTTTAGAATTAGGTACAAGTGCTAAAATGTTATCAATCGTTCCATTAATGAAAGGTGGAGGATTATTTGAAACTGGTGCTGGAGGATCTGCTCCTAAACACGTTCAACAATTCCAAAAAGAAGATTACTTAAGATGGGATTCATTAGGTGAGTTTATGGCTTTAGCTGCTTCTTTTGAACACTTAGCAAATACACAAGACAATAAAAAAGCACAAGTTTTAGCTGATACTTTAGATAAAGCAACTGGAACTTTCCTTTTAAATGACAAGTCACCAGCTAGAAAATTAGGTTCAATTGATAATAGAGGTTCTCACTTCTATCTAGCAATGTACTGGGCTCAAGAATTAGCAGCACAAGATGTTGATGCTGATTTAAAAGCTGAATTTACACCAATTGCTGAAGCAATGACTGCTAATGAAGATAAAATTGTATCTGAATTAGTTGCTGATCATGGAAAACCTGTAGACATGGGTGGATACTACTTACCAAATGATGAATTAACATCAAAAGCTATGAGACCATCTGCTACTTTAAATTCAATTATTGGTTAATAACTGAATCTACAAAAAGAGAAGTTTTAAACTTCTCTTTTATCTCACAAAATAAACAATCTCAAATCCTACAAATAAGTACCAATTTGATATAATTATTTAAAATATTTTACTAAAGGTTTCTATTTTGAATAATAAAAAAGTCGGTATTATTGGTGTTGGAAATGTTGGTTCAACATTAGCTTTTACACTAGCTTCTAAAAATATATGTTCACAAATTTTGTTAAAAGATATAAGAGAAAATATTGTCCAAGCCATGGCTTTAGATATATCACAAAGTGCAAATGCAGCTAAATCAAATACAATTGTAAAAGCTTGTATTAAAGATAAAGAGTTCAAAGACTGTGATATAGTAGTAATAACAGCAGGAGTTGCTAGACGTCCTGGAATGAGTAGAGATGATTTACTTCTAACTAATGCAAAAATTATGACACAAGTAATACAAAGTACAATTACGTTTAATCCAAATGCAATAATTATAATAGTTTCAAATCCTCTTGATGCAATGGTTTACACAGCATTAAAAGCTTCAAAATACCCAAGAAATAAAATCATTGGAATGGCAGGTATTTTAGATAGTGCTAGAATGTCTCACTTTATTTTAGAAAAACTAGGATATGGAGCAGGACAAATAGAAGCTTCTGTAATGGGTGGACATGGAGATGATATGGTTCCTCTTCCAAACTTCTCAACTGTTGCTGGTGTTCCTTTATCAGAAGTATTAAAAGAAAATGATGTAAAAGATATAGTAGAAAAAACTAAAAATGGTGGTGCTCAAATAGTTAAACTTTTAGAAACTGGTTCTGCTTACTATGCTCCTGCTTATGCAACTTCTTTGATGGTAGAAGCAATTCTTGAAGATAAAAAAGAGATTTACCCTTGTGCTATTAAACTTGAAGGAGAATATGGACATAAAAATATTGTTTCAGGAGTTCCTGTAATGCTTGGAAAAAATGGTATGGAAAAAATCATTGAGTTAAACCTAACTAATATACAAAAAGAAGAATTTAATAAATCAATATCATCAGTTCAAGAACTAGTTGATACATTAGAAAATAAGTTTTTCAAATAATTGAACTATAAAGATTTTTGTATATAATATAAATTAATTCCATATAAAAAGGTATAAATATGAAACAAACATTTGAAGTTTACAATGTAAAATGTGGTGGTTGTGCAAATACTTTAATAAACTCTTTAAAAGATGAATTTGGAGAAGTTGAAGTAGATTTAGAAGTAAATCCACGAAAAATCACACTTGATATAGAAGATGATAAAAAAGAAGCATTAAAATTAAAACTAAGAAGTCTTGGCTACCCACTAACTAGTGATGAGTTATCTGGTTTAGATAAAGCCACAACAACTGCAAAAAGTTTTGTTTCTTGTGCAGTTGGAAAATTTAATGTAGCTACAGGGAAATAAATATATTTAGAGGATATACTCCTCTTTCCCTAAAATAATATAAATATAATCTTATTTAAGTAGTTGTCATATAATTGTCGTAACCGACAAAGCCTAAAAAATGGTAAAATTATCATATATTAATTTAGGAAGTAAAAATGAGTATAAAAGATTTAAGAATAAAAAAAGGCTGGTCACAAGAGTATTTAGCGCAATTAAGTAATCTAAGTTCAAGAACAATACAAAGAATAGAAAAAGACAATAAAGCAAGTTTAGAATCACTAAATGCTTTAGCAAAAGCTTTCGAACTTGAAGTATCACAACTACAAAAAATAATAGAAGAAAGTAAAAACCCAATAAATCAAAAAATAAGTAATTCAACAGCAGATAATAGTTTCTTTAGTTTTTTAAAAAAAGATACAAGTGTCATAACTTTTTTATTTGTAAATACAATTCTTATTCTAATAAATATAATTACAAACTTTGAGATTTTATGGTTTATTTATCCTTTGCTTGGATGGGGAATACCTCTTTTTTATAAAAAATATAAAAAGTACCATTTACAGAAGTATTGATTTTTAGTACTTCTTGCAAATTTTTTATTTTTTTAATATACTATACCCCACTATATTATATTAAAGGTTCTTTATGTCAAGAGAAAAAAAGATTTTGCTTATTATAATTGTAAATATCATTATTATTGTTTCAGAAATAATATTTGGTATTTTATCAAATTCATTTGCACTTATTGCAGATGCACTTCATAATGCAGGAGATGTTTTAGCAGTTGTTGTAACTTATATAGCACTTGTATTAGGAAGTAAAACTACAACATTTAAACAAACATTTGGCTATGTAAGAGCTGAAATGATGGCTGCTTTTGTTAATACTCTATTTTTATATGTAACTATGATATATATGATTTATGAAGCTATTAATAGATTTTTTAACCCTGAAACTATTAACCCTATATATATGATTGTTGTAGGTTTAATTGCTGTTGTAGCAAATGGTATAAGTGCTTATATTTTAAATAATATTGGTGTAAGTTCTTGCTCACATAACCATGATCATAATCATAGTCATTCACATAATCATTCACAGACTAATGATGAAGATGCAAATATTAAATCAGCTTATTTACACATGTTAAGCGATGCTTTAATCTCAGTAGCCGTAGTTATTGCTGGTATATTTATTTACTTTTTTGAAGTTTATTTTATTGATTCAATCTTAACAGTTTTATTTAGTATTTATATTTTATATCATTCATATCCTTTATTAAAAAAGAGTTTTTTATCTTTAATGGATATAAATATAGTAGAAGTAAGCCAAGAACAACTTAATAAAATAATTAAGAAAAATGAAAATGTAATACAATACCATGATTTACATATTCATAAACCAAGTACAAAATATAATTTTATTTCTTTTCATTTAGTAGTAAATGACATAAATTTAAAACTTGAAGAGATTGAAAAAATCACAGAAGAAATAGAAGAAAATTTAAATAAAATAGGTTTTAATCATGTTTTAATTCAAGTTGAATCAGAAAAAAATATACAAAACCATAAAAATTGTATTATATAAAAGGATTAAAATGTATCAATGCGATGTAGAAAATAAAAAGTTAATTAACAGAATAAACAGAATTCATGGTCAAGTAAATTCCGTGAAAAAAAAGCTTGAAAATGATATTGATTGTAAGGATGAACATTTAGATCCCTATGAAGTTATAAGACAGCTTACAGCAATCAAAGGAGCTGTAAATGGAATGATAAACTCTTATGTAGAACATTTTGCAAAAGGTCATTTAGTAAAAGAAATCCAAGAGGCAAAAACTCAAGCTGATGCTATGGCAAAAATGGATGAGCTTGTAAATATTATGAAAAGTTATAGTAAATAAATTTACTATAACTTTAAAGATAAAGCTTTTAAAATAGAAGTTTTTTCTAGTTTTGATATTCCTTTTTGCATAGCATCAAGCTTTACTTCACCTTCAAAAGACTTTTCAATACTTCCATCTTTTTGTACTTTATAAACATAATATTTATTTTGAATAATACTATTTAAACCAAGAACTCTTACAAAATCACCAGAAGAATCATTTATAAGCTTATTATTTGTATCTTTATATAATTCTTCAAGTTTTCCATCTACTGCCAATTTTTTTATTACCCATGGAGTTTGTGATATATTTGCTACAAGTATAATATCTTTATTTGTATATTTATCCAGTTCATTAAAAACAGCTAAGGCATCATGATTTAAAACAATTATAGTTTTTTCTTTACCTTTTGGAAATAATACTTCTTTTCTAAAGTAATTACTTTCACCTATAATCTCAAAATGACTAGATAAATAAGCAATATTTTTTGAAAGCCTATTTTCTTGTTTTTGTATTACTCTTTCTTTAGGAGCAGTTAAATAAACTAAAAATGCAAAACCTATAACACCTAAAAATACAATTTTTAAAACATTTTTTATCATCTTTTATTCCTATTTCTTATTTTTTAATCTTTTTGCCCATCTTGAAAAAAGCCTATATGTTTCTATATCTTCACTTAAATTTTTTTTATTTATAATATGTTCAACTAACTCTTTAGCTAAATAAGGAGATAAAACAAATCCTCTTCCCCCTACTCCATTTAAAACATATAAATTATTAATCATTTCTAAATTTTCTTTTTTTATAAAACTTCCATTCAAAATATGAGGATATTTTTCAATACTTTTTTCTGAGTCAACTAACTTTCCAACCATTGGAAAATAATCTACACTTGAAGCTCTTGCTCCTATTTTTACATCTAAGAGTTCTACATTTTTTAAATGCTTGATATCATTAGCTAAAGATAAAAGCTTTTTAGTATCATCTTCCATAATTTTTAAACTTTTTTCATCTGGCTTTATATAGTTAAAATCTGCTTTTTTTAAATCATAACTAGTTTGGCTCATATCTTCTTCAAATCTATTATGTGTAGCACCTATGCTTATTAGATTTTTTGAACTATTTTCTATACTTCTTGATTTTGATAAAGAACACTCTTTATGATAATTTATATCTATTTCTGTAGAAGAAGAAATATTGATTCTTTGCCCCCAAACAGCTCTTATATTAAAATACTCTTCCTTAATCAAAGAAATATCTGCTCCTGTAGTTAAGATTAGATTTTTTGTTTTAATATCGTTATTTATGTACCAAAATTCATTAAGTTTTTCTATTTTAGAAACTTCATAAGATAATAGTTTTTTTATATTTTTTGTTAAAGCCTTGCATATTTCATAGGAGTTTACTTGAGAACCAATAGGAAAGAAATATCCATCTTCAAACTCTTTATATTCAAAATCCATATAAGGTTTATAACTTTCAAACTTCTTTCTATCTTCATCATTTTTAGGGATTCTACATGTTCCACAATTTGTAATAAGAGAAGGGAAATTATCCTTATAAAATTTTGTTGAATAACTTAAAGCTTTTGAAATAAGAGTTTTAAACTTATTATCTTTACCTAATAAAGGTGATAAAAAAGCCCCTGCAGCACCACTTGCACCAAGACCTACATCCTTATTTCTATCAATTATCAAAATATTTTCATTATATTTGGCTAATTCATAAGCCAGATGACAACCTGCAACTCCTGCACCTAAAACTATATAATCATAAACTTTTTCAGACATTTTTTTCTAACTCTTCCATAAATTGATAATTAGGTCGCCAATAACCTCTTCCACCTCTTAAACTAATACATCTATAATCAGGGAATTTTGACTTATAAAATTTTAGTCTCTCTTTTGTAGATTTTCCTGTATCACAATAAAAAACAAAAACCGTTCCTTTTGGATATTCATTCATTTCAAAAGGATTGTAAGTTATTGTTTCTATTTTATCTAAAGGCTTTAAAATAGTGTCTATAAGTACTACTTTAATTCCTTGTTTTTCTAGTTCTTTTGTATATTTATATAGTTCTTGCTGTGTCCACTCATCTTTTTCAAACATTTTATATTCCATTTATATTTATTAATACTATAGTTAAATAGACTCAACATAATACCATACTTAAGGTTAATAGTGCTAAATATAGTTTTAAACTTGATTGACTTAGACTCAAGTTTATGCTATAATTATATTCTTAAAAATATCTTAACAATTATTATAGGACGGGAAAATGGCAAAAAGTTTATATGAGACACTCGAAGTAAGTGAAAATGCTTCTGTAAGTGATATAAAAAAAGCATATAGAAAATTAGCAAGAAAATATCACCCTGATGTAAATAAAGATCCTGCTGCAGAGGAAAAATTTAAAGAAATAAATGCAGCTTATGAAGTATTAAGTGATGCAGAAAAAAAACAACAGTATGATCAATATGGGGATTCAATGTTTGGAGGTCAAAACTTCCATGATTTTGCTAGAGGTCAAGGTGGAAATGTTGATTTAGATGAAATACTTAGACAAATGTTTGGTGGAGGAGCAGGATTTAGCTCTTCTGGCTTTAACCAAGGTGGTTTTGGAGGATTTGGAGGTTTTGATGAACCAGATTTGGATACAACTGCCCAAATAACAATACCTTTCACAACTGCTATTTTAGGTGGTAAACAACATATTGCTTTAAACAATGATTCTTTTGATGTAAAAATTCCAGAAGGAATTAAAGATGGTCAAAAAATTAGAGCAAAAGGAAAAGGTAAATCATATCATGGACAAAGAGGTGATTTAATTTTAAAAATCAATGTAGCCCCTTCTAATGAATATGAAAGAGATGATTCAACTTTAATCAAAACTTTTGATGTTCCATTAAAAACAGCACTATTTGGTGGAAAAGTAGAAATTGAAACAATTCATAAAACTATTACTCTAAAAGTTCCTCAAAATACTAAACAAAATCAAAAGTTTAGAGTTAAAGAACTTGGAGTTTTAGATAGAAAAACAAATACAAAAGGTGACTTACATCTAAAAGCAAATATTGTTCTTCCTAAAGTTGAAGATTTAGATGAGAGTTTAGTAGAGTTACTAAAAGATAAACTTCCTGAATAAAAGGATTTATTATGGAAACAAATAGCTATATAGAACCTGTGTATTTAATCTCAGCAGTTGCTGAGATTTTGAATATACATCCTCAAACACTAAGACAGTATGAAAGAGAAGGTCTTATTAAACCCTCAAGAACAAATGGTAAAATAAGACTTTATTCACAAAAAGATATAGACCACATAAAATATGTACTAACATTAACAAGAGAATTAGGTGTAAATTTAGCTGGAGTTGATATTATACTTCAACTAAATAAAAAACTTGAAAAACTTGAAAATGAAGTACAAGAATATAAAGCTAAAATGAAAAATATAAATAATTTAGCAGTAGTACCAGACACAAAAGCTCTGGTTGTTCAAAAAACATCTTTTGATATAGTTATTGTAGAAAAAGAGGATTAAAATCCTCTTTTTAAAATTGGTATTTTACTACGTAATCTCGCATTAATGGTGGAATATCTAAAAAGTTCTCATCATCAGATGATAAATTTTTATTTGCATCATCTTCATGTGAGTCTTCTTTTCCATTATCTAAATCTTCTTTTGATTCAAAACCAGTAGCAACAATAGTGATTTTTACTTCATCTTTTTCAAGTGTTCTATCTGATGTTGTACCAAATATAATTTCAGCATTATGATCCATTCTATCATTGATACTTCCCATTACATTATTAATAGCAAATAATGATACTTGTGGATGAATATTAAAGTGAATTAAAATACCCTTTGCCCCATTTAATGACATTTTATCTAGTAAAGGTGATTCAATTGCATCTTCTAAGGCTCTTTGTGCAGCATCTTCTCCTTTTGCTTTACCAATACCCATTAATGCCATACCTCTATGCTGCATGATAGTTTTAACGTCAGCAAAGTCAGTATTAATATCTGAATTACCTGGATTTAAAATAACCTCAGACATACCATTTACAGCTTGATATAAAATATTATCAATAATTTTAAAGGCATCTTTCATACCAACATTTTCATCAATAATCTCTAATAGTCTATCATTTGGTACAACTATAATTGAATCACTTACTTTTTTAAGTTCTTCAAGCCCAAGACTTGCCAGTCCTGCTCTTTTTTTACCTTCCCAAGTAAAAGGTTTAGTTACAACAGAAACAGTTAAAGCACCTGCTTCCTTTGCAGCTTTAGCAACAATAGCAGCAGCACCTGTTCCAGTACCTCCACCAAGTCCTGCAGCAATAAATACAATATCAGCACCTTTAAGTGCAGATTTAATCTCTTCATAACTCTCAACAGCTGAATCTCTACCAATTTCAGGTTTCATTCCAGCACCAAGTCCTTTTGTTAACTTAACACCTAATTGAATTTTTTTAGGTGCTTGAGAAATATGTAACACTTGTAAGTCAGTATTAGCAGCAATTAAATCAACTTTTTTACAACCTTCTTTTATCATGTGGTTAATCATATTACAACCACCACCACCAATTCCTATTACAGAAATTTTTGCTACATTATCTGACAACACTTTGTTTGGCATTTCTTCTTTGATATCGTCCACCTTAAATAAATTATCCATTTTAAAACCACTCCGATATTTTACTCCAGAACTTAGAAACACCTTTTTTCTTATCTTTTTCTAAAGGTGTTAATACAGCTGAAGTGTCTCTTATTTCCTCATTTGGCTTATTCATCTCATTTTCAAACCCTCTTCTTGTATCACTCATAGAGGCTTGTGAATTTTCAATAACTTTATTTTCAATTCTTGGTTCTTTTTTTATCGGTTTCACAAGTTGTTTACTTGAATCTAACTCGTAATTTCTTGTCGCACCTAAAGAATATTCTAATAATCCAACTATTGTAGACATACTTGGATCATCAAAATTTAAATACCCATTTTTAATATTTTTAGGGTTAGAAACAGAAATAGGAATACCCTCATATATTTTTTCAGCTAAAGGTTTAATTCCTTCTAAACTCGACATTCCACCTGTAATAACTACTCCTGAACCTACATTATCTAAAATTCCACTTTTTTTCAATTGATTTCTTACAAGAACTAATACTTCTTCAACTCTTGCATGAATGATAGTTTGAATATAATCAAGGGCAACCTCTGAGTTAGTATCCTCATCACCTATTCTTGGAATTTTAACTTTTGTAACACCTAGTTCATTATTAGGTGTATAATCTTTTGTTAAAGACCCATATTCAGTTTTAATTCTTTCTGCTGCTACAGGAGGAGTATGAAGCATTACTGATAAATCATTTGTGATATGGTTTGACCCAACAGGAATAAATCCATTATAAATCATAGAGTTACCCTTATAACAAACAAACTCTGTAGTTGTTGCTCCAAGATTTATTACTGTTGTACCAAATCTTTTTTGTTGATTATCTAAAATAGAAATAGCAGAAGCATAACCATCTAAAACAAAAGTAGTCATATCAATACCTGATACTTTTAAAGCCGATTTTATATTTGTTAATGCAGTTCTTTTTGCAGTAACAATATAAACAGATACTTCAAGTCTCGAACCATTCATATTAAGAGGGTTATCAACATCAACAGAATCATCAACCTTGAAAAAAATTGGTATTACATGAACCACTTCATATTCAGGAACAATAGTTGCATTATATAAAGCCATTTGCATTACTTGATTAATTTCGGTTTCAGTAATAAGTCCATTTGGTACATTTACAGAACCAGAACTTCTTATACTTTTAGTATAACTTCCTGAAACAGAAACTATTGAAGTTTCAATTGTTTCTGTTGTATTTCTTTTTGCTAATGTAACAGCATTTTTAATAGCTTTAGATGCCTCTTCAATATTAATTATTAAGCCTTTATTAACACCTTCGCTATTTTGGATACCAGTACCTAGAATACTAATATTATATTCTAAATCATGTTTTGCAATAACTGCTGTTATACTAGATGAACCAATATCAATTGCTAAGATAGTATTACTCAATTATTATTCCTTTGTTTGGATTGAAGATTGTATTTCGTAAGTATTTTCTAAAGCATTTACTAAATTAGTCATTAACTCTTGTGATTGTAACTGTGTTAATGTAGACCTAACAGCATTATCTCTATCTTTATTATAAGAACCCAATTTAGAATTATTAACTCTGTATAATACTACTTTATCATTTAGTTTAATAAAACCTTCTTTTTTAGTTGATGAAAATAACTGATTTAAAAATTGTGCAGCTTCTTGTGCTTCTAATAAAGTGATTTTATCAATTGATTCTCTTGTAACACCTTTTATTTTAATACCTTTGAAAGATGAAGCTTGTTTTTGAGCCATTTCTTCAAGATTTTTTTGTTTTGTTACAAAAATATAATCTTTCTTAGCCATCTGTTTTGCATCTTCAAAAGATAAAGGTTTAGCTTTTTCAATTTTAACTAATTGAGTAATTACAAACTTATCATTTTCAAAAAATGGCTTATTTAAAGAACCTACTTTTGAGTTAATAATTTCATTATTATTCTCTTGTGAATAAGGCATAGTTGAAGTTGTAAATGTAGCAACATTTTTTAACTGCTCGTCACCTTTTTTAATTTTAAGATACTTTTTAAGTGCTTCTTTTTTAGTAAACTTTTCATCTAATTTTTTAATAACATCAGCTTTAGCTTCTTCAAAAGATTTTATTTTTCCATCTTCTTTTTTGAAATCTAATCTAAATTTATCATAATAGTTTTTAATTTCTTCTTCACTTGGGTTTGATGCTTGAAGTGGCATATCTAAAGACATTACTTGATATTTAACTTCTGACATATAAGCATTTTTGTTCTCTTCCCAGTATTTTTTGATATCTTCTTCCTTAGCTTCAACATTGACATCATTTAATGTTAAAATTTTCATTGAAATATCATCTTCTAAGAAAAGTAATTTACTTAAATTCTCAACTTCTTTTTGATTTGCTTTTATATCAAATAGTTTTTGAATTTTAGTTAATAAAATTCCTCTTTTTAAAGAGTCTTCAAACTTAACAGGAGTTGTTCTATTTTGAGATAAAACTTTGATATAAGTATCTTTATCAAATTTTCCATCTTTTAAAAATGCTTGATATTTTACTAACTCTTTAGCAATATCTTCATTTGTAACTTTTAAACCTAATGAATCTCCATAAGATAAGATAAGATTTTTTTGTAGTACTTGCTTATAAGCAACATCTTTTAAATTAAGCTTATCAGCCATTTCTTGATTAAAACTATCACCAAATAGTCTTGCATACTGTTCATATAAATTTGAATATTCTTGTTGATACTCTTCAACAGATACTTCTCTGTCACCTACTACTGCTACTACTCCACCTTGTTTGCCATACTCGTATGAACCCCAACCAACAAAGCCAGCTCCAACAAATGCTATTGTACTTATCCAAATAGTAATAACTAGCCATTTTTTGTGTCTTTGCATCCAACTTATCATAAAACATAATCCTCTTAAAAATTTTAAATATATTACTGTAAAATTTCTTTTAAGTTAGTTAAAGTTAATTTATGTATTCAAAATTTATAACTGAGGTAAAACTTCATTTTTTATTAAGTCTTGTTTACTTAGTAAATCATTGATTACAGACTCTCTTATTGTTATTTCTATTTTTTTACATGCACTTTTGAAAGCTTCTTCTTCCCCAACAATAAAACACATTTTTTTTGCTCTTGTTATTGCAGTATAAAGAAGTTTTGTATTATGCATAATATAGTGAGAAAAACTCATAGGAATTAAAGCATTATCATATTCCATACCTTGTGTTTTATGAATTGTTAGACAATAAGCTAAAGATAATAAAGAAGAAACATTTTCAAAATCATAAAATACTACCATATCATCATTAGGATATAAAACAATACATTTCTCTTCATCAAAATCAAGCTTTATAATAAGCCCTAATTGACCATTAAATACTCTTTTTTCCAAAAAGTCTGTTGAGCCACTTTTATACATTTGCATAGTTTGAGCTCTCATATTTTCATTTTTTACATGAATTACTTTATCTGTAATTTTATACTCATAAAGCTTGGTTTGAAAAGCTTTTCCTTTTGTATGATTAAAAAGTTTTTGTAATTGCATATTTAAATTTTCAACACCCAAAATACCATTTTTCATTGGTGTTATTACTTGAAATAAAATCAAAGCTTTATTTATGTCTTTTTGTTTTATTAAATCATAATACTTTTGAATATAAGAAGCTGAAATATTTAAAATATTATTTAAAATAAGTGTAGAGTTTTCTCCCCTTATATTTGAAAACTCATTTGAAGAAACAGAGTTTTTTTGAGCATAATAGTTTGAAATTGAAACATTTTGAAAACTAAAATCTTCATATTTTTCATTATATTTAGGAATTTCACCCTTTCTTATATCATTTGCTATTACAGCTATTGCCTGATTTTCATTTTGTCTATAAATTTTTGTAAGTTTACAAATTGGTGCAAGTTTATATTTAATAGCATCAGCTAGAATATTACCAGCTCCAATTGCAGGTAATTGACCATCATCACCAACTATGATAAATATAGTTTCATCTGATATTTTTGATATTATTTGATGAAATGTTACAGAATTTACCATCGATGCCTCATCTAAAAGTATAACTTTATGAGGAAAAAAATCTTTTTCTTTATGTTTTACTAATAAAGACTGAATAGTAGAAGAGTTATATCCAGTAGTATCTGAAATTCTTTGACTGGCAATACCACTTAAAGCAATAGTTATAATATCATCATAAGATACAACTTCTTCAAGAAGTTCTAAAATAGCCCTACTTGATGTAGACTTACCAGTACCTGCATAACCTATTAAAAAAAGTGTTTTATGTCCTTCATTTATAAGTTCAACTGCTTTTTTTTGCTCTGTACTTAATTCAAAGCCTAAAGTTTTTTCTTTTTTTTCTAAATATGAATCAAAATCTGCAATTATTTTTTTGTTTTTTTCATCCTCTCTTCTTTGAAAGAAATCTAAAATATTTTTTTCTGCATTAAAAAGCATAGATAAAGCATATCTATTCTCTTTTGTTACATATATTTCTTCTTCAACAAGCATTTTTGATAGAGCTTCTTCATATAAAGCATTTTCATTAGAAAAGTTTAATGACTCATCAAGAAGTTTATATAAATGAAATTTATCTATTGATGAATTTCCATTATTATCACAATACTCTCTTAAAGTATAGTTTAAACAAGCCATTATTCTAAATTCACTTCTAGGATCAATTCCTATAGCTTTTGCTATTTCATCTGCTCTTTTAAAACCTATACCTCTAATACTTATCAACATATATGGATTTTTTTTGATTTTTTCAATTAAGTTATCAACTTCACCAAAAGCTGAATATATTTTTGTAATAAGATTTGAAGTCACTCCAAATTTGGCTAAAAAAGAACCTAATTCTCTTAAGTGCTTAAATTTTTGCCAAGATGAAACTATTTTTTCTAGTTTCTTTTCTTTTATACCTTTAAATTTTAGAAGTTCTTTAGGATTATTATTTAATATTTCAATTAATTCTTCTTCACTATATTTTTCCAAAAGTTCGTGGGCAAATTTATTTCCAATACCTTTTACAATTTTTGTTAAAAAGAAAAATATCTCAGCTTCTTTTAATTCTAAGGTATCAAATTCAAATTGAACTCCATATTTTTTATGTGTAGTCCAGTTTCCAACAAGAATTATTTCTTCACCTACCATTTTTTCGATATCAGTATCAAAATATGTACCACATACTTTCTGATTATTTTCCAATACAGCTATGATATATTTTGTTTCATCGTTTTTATATAATACTTTTTTTAGAACCCCTGATAATTTAAAAGTTTTATATTCTTCTTGATTACTTGCCATTAATATCCATCATTAAACTTATGTTTTTTATGCTTATCTTTTGTATATGTTTTTTTCTTTTTTTCTTTTTGAATTAAATTTGCTTGCTTTAATAAAGTAGATTTTTCATCTTCAAAATCTTCTGTATGATTTTCAATATATTGTAAAGTAGTATTTAAAAATTCTGTTAAAGAAGTAAGATAAGCAGAATGCAAAGGTACAGCCTCTACTCTTTTTAAATCTTCGTAGTTCTTTTTTGTTCTTTGTTTGAATAATTCAACATCAAAGTTATCAAGTTTAAGTAAAGATACAGTTCTTGTAAAAAACTTTTCTAAAACTCTAATATATCTTATTCTTTGTTGTTTTTCATGCATTATTTAAGTAACTCTTCTAAATTTTCTATAGGTCTAGCAATTACAGCTTTATCACCTTTTATAATAACAGGTCGCTCAATTAGTTTAGGATTGTTTATCATTGCTTCAAGAAGTTTGTCTTCATTTGTTTCATTTTCTAAAGCTAGCTCTTTATATATAGTTTCACCTTTTCTCATAAGTTCTTGAGCTGTCATATTTAACTTATTTAAAATATCTTTTAGTTCATCTTTTGAAGGAGTTTCATCTAAATATTTAACAACTTTTGCTTCAATATTTTTTTCTTCTAGTAGATTAAGTGCATTTCTTGATTTTGAACATCTTGGATTATGCCAAATTGTAATATCTTCCATACTTTTTATACCTTATTCATAATTTTAAACGATTATATCCAAAAATATTTTACAAAGCTTGAAATATTACAATTTGTAAGAAAAGTATTAATTAAAACTGTGTTTGAATACCTATAAAAGGCCCTTTATAAGACATATCAATTCCATCTGATTCAAACTCTTTGCCCTTATAACCTAAGATATAAGAGGATTCTTTAAATTGATTATTTTGATAGCCAAGTGTAAACTTATACTCTAGTGCATCAATCTTATCCCCTGTTCCAATAGAGCCTTCAACATCAAACCATAAATTATTTATAGCTTGGATTTCATTTCTATAATTTGCTTGAATATCAAAATAATTTTCTTTTGCTTTTTGTGAATTTGCAGTAAGTTCATATCTATTTAATCCTACTCCTAATTGAAGCTTATCAAATATTCTTTTATAATTTAATTTATAAAGTTTAGTCTCAAACTTTTTATCTGTCATAAAAAATTCAAAAGTAAATTTATTTTTATTATTTTGATATGAAAGTATAGGAGAAAAAGCATTTGCATTTTCAGATAATGATGTAGTTGCATTTGAGATGTCAATATCAATGGGTGAGTATTCAAATCTTACTTCAACAATAGTATTATCAATAGTTATACTATTTTTCTCTTCTAAAATATCTTCTTGCTTTACTTCATCATTTAAAATATTTTCTCGTACTTTGATTACTTCTACTTCTTTTTTCATAGGTGAAAGAAGAACTTTTTGTTCATTTTTTTCTTTTTTTATGAATGGTTTTACTTTTTTTATGAGTGGCTTTACTTTTTTTTGTTTTTGTTTTTTTTCTACAAAGTTGTATTCAATCTTTTTTTCATTAGAAAACTTACTTAATGGCATATAATCATCCATTTGAGCAAAACAAATAAAAGGTGTAATAGTAAATAAAAGTAGTTTTTTCATTAAATCTCCAAAATAAATTTAGGTCATTATTTTATCATAATTTTTTTTAATATATTCTGCAACTCTAAAGGAATTAGCATAAATAGTAAAAGTATACGGAACACTACCACCAGTAGGCATAAAACTTGCATCACTTATAAAAAGATTATTTATTTCATGAGCTTGACAATGTTTATTTAAAACAGAAGTTTTAGGATCATCTCCAAATCTACATCCCCCAGCAAGTAAGTTTTGTGCTGGTAATTCAGAAATATTTGAGTTTATATTTTTCACTTTCATTTGTTTAAATAAAGCTATGGCCTTTTCTTCTAAAAATTTTGATATTTTAATATCATCTTTAAATGCACCTATTCTTATATTTGCAACAGGAACTCCATATTTATCTTTATATTTTTCATCTACACTAATAAAACTGTTATCATTTGGAGTCCAGTCTACAAATATTTCTATATTTAATGTTCTTGTTTTAGTAAATTTTTCATAAATTTTGTCTTGTAGAGCCTTACCTATTAAAAGCTTTGAGCCATCCCATTTTAAGCTATTTGCTCTTTTAATAGGATTTGCATGATCAAAAACTAACTCTATCATTCCACCTTTAAAATCCTTTGTATAATAAAAGTCTTTTATAGCTCTATTTACAAAAAGTCCAGGTTTTAAAAGCTGTTTTAACTCCATATTAGTTTCATCAAATGTTCCACTTACTACTCCACCTGCTGTTGAAAGAAAGTTTTTCCCTACATTTCCACTATTATTTGCTAAGCCTTTAGGAAATGTTTCTGACTTTGAATTTAATAAAAGTCTTGAAGTTTCAACAGCTTGAGCTGCTACTACAAAAAGTTTTGCTTTAATTTCTTTACTTTTTTTCTCTTTTGTATAATAATTTGCTGATATAATCTTTTTCTCTTTGTTTACATTTAGCTTATAAACAAAAGCATTAGGAATTATTGTCACATTATTTGTTTTTAAAGAGGGAAGAATCAATGCTTCTCTACTGCTTCCTTTTGCTCCACTAGAACAAGCATAAGAGCCACAATAATTAGAGTAATAACAAGCACTTCTATGATTACTGTTTTTACTGATTATTGCTCTTGGTGTTTTAACTATAGAGTAAGCTAATTGAGTTGAGGCTTTATCTATAAGTTTTACAATTGGGTGTTCATCTAAAGGTTTAAAAGGAAAATTTTTTGAACTTCTTGGTTCTTGATGTTTATAAAAACTAGGTTCTCCTGAAACACCTACAATTTTTTCAACTTTATCATAAAAAGGTTCAAGTTCTTCATAAGAAATAGGCCAATCTTCTATATTTGAGCCTTTTGCTTTTCCATAAATAGTTTTTAATTTAAAATCATTAGGCTTAAGTCTATAAAAAAAACCACTCATAAAATTTGAAGAGCCGCCAAGAATATTTCCATTCCAAAAGCTCCAGCCTGTTTCATAAGTAGGAAACTTTATCCATTTTCCATCAATATTTTCTTCAATTGTATGATACTCTTCATCTAATTTAGGTGTATAAATATCCCTTCTTACTGTTGCTATTTCATCCTTTGAAAAATCTTTTCTTTTATAGACTTCACCTTTTTCTAAAACACATACTTTAAACCCTGCTTTACTTAATTCATAGATTATAGGTCCAGCACCTGCTCCACTTCCTATTACACAAATATCATACATCATAACTTTTGTCCATATTTCAATTTTGGTCTTGGGTAACCTACACTATGTCTTAGACTTTGCCAGCCTATTTGATTTTTATTCCCACCATAAATTGGATCACCCAATAATGCTTCTATTCCATAATATACAAGTTTAGATAGCCATGATTGAGCATAATCATTAGAATTTACTATTTCATAGATTAACTTTTCTTTTTTTTGTTTTTCTAAGTTAATAAAATTTGGAAAACTTGAATTAAAATCTTTTAAACCTTGTAATACAAATGACTTATCACTATTATTGAAACTTGAATGATTAATAGTCTTTACTAAAAAACTCAAAGCCCCAAACTGTTTTGAACTTGGCATCTCTTTTGTTTTTGGAAATAAAATTTCAAAAAGATTTTCAAGTATTAGTAAATCTTCTTTTGTAAAAACCTTTGCAAAAACTTCTGTACTTTTAAATGCAATAAAAGTAAATGTGCTAAATTTGATAAATTCTCTTCTTTTCATAAACATACTTTACCCAAATAGTAGTAAAAGTAAAAATATTTTAAATTATGATATACTTTTAAGATGTTAGTATCAAATAATTCACTTTTAAATGTACTATTACCAAATGATAATAAAGCCTTAAAAGAGGTTTTAAAAGAGGCTGACTCAAAAACTTTACAAGATATGATAAAAAATAAATCAGTATCTGTAAATGATGTTTTAAAAAACCTTTTTGATGATATAAGAAATGGTACTAAAACAAATACAAACATAGAAAATATTTTAAAAAATACAAATGCTTTTAAAGACTTAGGCTCTTTTTCAAAATCATTAACATCAGTTTTATCTCAAATTGATTCTAATTCAAACCTAAATAAATTTAAACCAAGCCTTGAATCTTTTTTAAAAAACATTGTAAATATTGATGAAAATAGTCTAAAGGAACAAATAAATAAATCAGGGGTTTTTTTAGAAGCTAAAATAGCTCAAAATACTCAATCAAAAACCTTGCTTTCTCCAAATATAGAAAAACTTTTAAATCAAATACAAAACTTAATAAAAGATATAAATACGCCAATAGCTAAGCAAGTAAATGAAATTATTACCAAAACATTACAGCAAGTCCCTACTTCTACAACAAATAAAAGCACAGAAAATCTAAAAACACTTGTACCTTTGCTACAAAATTTAGTAAGTACTCTTGAAAATAGCACTACAAAAGACTTATCAAAGTTGACTAATCAATTAAAAGCTATTGTTTCACAAGGAGCACTTCTTGAATCAAAACTTGATAATTTAAAAACAATTAGCTCAAATAACATACAAGCCCCACAAACTTCTACAAATCAAACAAATGCCCTTCTTAATACAAAAGAGCAAGTAAATATCGAAACAAAACAACTATTAAGTGAGATTAAAACACAGTTTAATTTGTCAAATACAAATAATCCAAATGCTAGTAAAGTTATTAATGAGCAAATAGATAATCTGTTAAAGTCAAATGACTTATTTACAAAAAATGATAAACTTATAGAACCAAAAGCTTTATTAAATAATCTACTTAATTCAAATGAAATAAAACAAGCATCAAATCAAAATCAAAATATTTCAAACTTGATATTAAACTTAAAAAATATATCTGAAAATATTTCAAACCTAGAAACAAAAGTTCAAAATTTTGT
Source organism: Arcobacter sp. YIC-80 (assembly GCF_044841725.1). NCBI lineage: Bacteria > Pseudomonadati > Campylobacterota > Epsilonproteobacteria > Campylobacterales > Arcobacteraceae > Arcobacter > Arcobacter sp. YIC-80. The sequence continues at coordinate 643,801 of NZ_JBJBSI010000001.1, forward strand.
TAATATTAGCAATGAAAAAAGCTCTGTTCTTACAAATTTAAAAGAAAATATTGTTTCATTGAAAACAGAATTATCTAATATTAAAAATATTGATTTAAGTGTATCAAATAAAATAGTTTCAAAACTAGAAAATCTAGAAAATCTATTTGCTAAAATACAAAATCCAAATATTAATACAGAAAATACTAAAACAAACCCTTTATCAAACCTTAATCTAAATAATAATCAAAGTAATATAGCAACTAGTTTTCCTAATAATTTTTCAAACAATTTAAATAGTCTAATTTTACTTTTAAAAGAGAGTATTACAAACTTATCAGCTAATCAAGTAAATCCAAATGCACCAGCTATTCAAAATCAGATTTTAGAAGTGGTTGAAAAAATTGAAGCAACAATAAAAGAAAATATTCAAAATTCAAATCTAAACCAAGCTATAAATCCAAACCAAAGTAAAGAAAATGCTTCTGCCCTTTCAAATGATATGAAATCCATACTTCTTCAAATGCAAGATGAGTTAGTTTCCAAAACAGATCAGAAATCTCAAGAGTTATTTAAACAAGTTGATAAAATGCTAATGCAAATTGATTATCATCAACTATTATCACTAAGTTCACAGTCAAACTATGTTTATGTACCTTTTTTATGGGATATGTTAGAAGAAGGAAGTATTGGAATAAAAAAATCAAAAGATGAAGAAAAGTTTTATTGTCAAATTCATCTAACATTAAAAGATTTTGGTAAAGTTGACTTAATGATGGGACTTTATGATAAAAATAAGATTGATATAACTATCTATGCACAAAGAGAACATTTTAAAGAAAAAGTAAGAGATAATTTACAAGGATTAAAAAAGTCATTAAATAATGTAGATTTAATTCCTGTAAATATAAAACTTCTTGATTTAAAAGAAGAGAATAACCAAGAAGATAAACAAACACAAACATATAACAAAAATGCCTATGATAATTCTAGTTTTAACTCTGGCATTGATATAAGAGTTTAAAATGCAAAAAGAAATAAAACAAGAAAACTATACTACTAAAGCTGCTGCTTTAAAATATGATATCAATAATGATAGTGCTCCAAAAGTAACTGCAAAAGGAAAAGGAGAAACAGCTAATAATATCATCAAAATCGCAAGAGAAAATAATATACCAATTAAAAAAGATGAAGATTTAGTAGAACTTTTATCTCAACTTGATTTAGATAAAGAAATTCCTGGAAGTATGTATAAAGCTGTGGCTGAAATATTCTCTTTTATTTATGATATGACCAATCAAGGTAAAAAAATTGATGAGAAACTTGAAGAAAAAATAGAAAAAAGAGATTGATAAATATATAAGAGAGTTTATACTATAATCGCCAAAATTAAATATAAAGTAATATAAATCCCATGAAATATAATAACTTAGATAGTCCTATTTTTTTATTTACATTAATAGTTATTGCTGTTATTTTAAACCTAATTTCTTCTATTTATTTTTTGATTATTATGCTTAGTGGTGTTTTATTTACAGCTTTTTTTGTTAGTTTAAAAAATAGACGAATGTACTCTTTATTTTTTATAATTATTGCATTTTTATTTATCGAAATAAATTCAGGACTTAAACCTCTATCTCTTACATTACTATCACTTTTTTTATATATTTTTGTAACACCACATATCAGAAGAAACTTATCCTTTAGTTCTATAAATACCTATATTTATGTAATTTTATTTTATTTAGGTGTTCTTTTGATTTGGTCTTTATCTACAAATATAAATGAAACTATCATAAAAGCGATAATTGCTAATATATTTATTGATTTACTATTTATTGGAGCTTTTATATGAATATACGATTAAATATCATATTTATAATTATCTTTGCTATTATGACTACTTTACTTGTAAGAGTTTATTTTCTAAGTATTAAATCAAATACTTACTATGAAGAATTATCAAAAAGAAATTATATTAATAGAATAAATAAAGTACCTGTAAGAGGTGTTATTGAAGATAGAAATGGTAAAAAACTAGCAATAAATCAGATGGGATTTTCTATCTTAATAAAACCACATTTAAGATCTTATAAAAATAAAGAAAAATTAAATAGTGCTATTGAATTTATTGAAAAACATTTCCCAAAATACAAAAAAGAGAAACTACTAAAAAACTATAAAAGAAAAGATTCTGCATATAATCATGATTATGTAAAAGTAGTTGATTATATCGCTTATGAAGATTTTTTTCCTAAATATACACTTTTTGCCTCAAAAGAAAATATCAAAGTTGAATCTGCTGTAAAAAGGTATTATCCTTATAAAAATGTAGCTTCTCATATAATAGGATATGTTGGAAAAGCTTCAAGACTAGATATAGTAAAAAATGACTTATCTGCATTTAGTGGGATTATTGGAAAAAATGGTTTAGAAAAATACTATAACGATATACTACAAGGTAAAATGGGATATAAAGATATAAAAGTAAATGCCTTAAATGAAGAGATTGAAGTACTTGAACAAAAAGAGCCTTCATCAAATAATAATATTAAAATTTCACTAGATATTGAACTTCAAAAATATATTCAAGAAATATTTAATTACAAAGGTGGTGCGGTAATAGTAATGGACTCCACAAATGGAGAACTATTAGCAGCAGCTTCTTTCCCTGAATTTGACAATAATATTTTCGCAAGAGGTATTTCAGTAAAAGAATGGAATGAAATGAGAAATGATTTTAATCATCCTTTTACAAATAAACTTATAAATGGACTTTATCCTCCTGGTTCTATCATAAAAATGGGAGTTGCCCTATCTTTTTTAGAAAATGGAATAAAAGAGAGTTATACAGTAAATGATTCTGGTTTTATAAAAATAGGAAATAGAAACTTTAGATGTTGGAAAAGGCATGGACATGGTAAGGTTGGTTTTAATAAAGCAATTAGAGAAAGTTGTGATGATTTTTTTTATAAAGGAAGTTTAAGAGTAGGAATAAACAAAATCTCAAAAACTCTTGATAAGTTTGGGTTTGGTCAACAAACAGGAGTAGATCAAGTAAATGAGTTTTATGGAATAAATCCAAATAAAGACTGGAAACAAAAAAAATATAATAAACCTTGGTATGTAGGTGAGACTGTTATTACATCAATAGGACAAGGAAATATGCTAGTAACACCAATGCAAATGGCAAGATACACAGCATATATTGCAAATGGAAAACTTCCAACTCCTCATTTTTATAAAAAGAATTATAAAGAACCTATTAGTTTAAATTTCCCTGAAAAGCATTTGAATCTTATGAGAAAAGGAATGTATGAAGTTATGTATCATAAAAAAGGTACAGCTTCAAGACATATTAACTCTAAAGTTAAAATAGCAGGAAAAACAGGAACAGCACAAGTGGTTTCTATTCCTCAATCAGAAAAAGTAAGAATGAAAGAGAGTGATTTAAAATATTACCAAAGATCTCATGCTTGGCTTACAACTTATGGACCTTATAAAAATCCCAAATATGTTGTAACTATACTTGTAGAACATGGTGGACATGGTGGTAGTGTAGCAGGGAAAATGGTAAGTAAAATCTTTGATAAACTAGTTGAATTAGGATATATCAAAGAAAAGTAAGAAAGAGTTTTAAGAACTCTTTTCTACTTTTAAATCGTATAATTTTAATAAAACATACGCAAAAATTATAGCAAAAACTACTCTTGCTATTACAATAACTGTTAAGTTCGCATTAAAAATCACAAAAAGTAAAGTATCTTCAATAATTGCATGACATATCATCAAAAAAGTACCAACATAAAAAATATCTCTTTTACTTAAAGAAGAGTTTTGAGCTTCTTTTATTAGAAGCCCTGCTCCATAAGTAATACCTAAAAAAACACCAACAAGTAAAGAGAATCCTTTAGAAACATTTTTTTGAGACTCAACAATAAATTTTCTTGTTTTAATAAAATCCATTATAAATATTATTATAGAAATAAGTATTATTATCTTAACTGTTAAATCAATAGAATTTATAAAAGATGTGGATAAAACATCCCATAAACTATCATAGACTCTTGCATCTACACTAGCATTTGAAACAATATTTGAAAAAGTGTCTTTAGGTAAAAGAGTTACTAAATAAGCTACTATAAATCCACTTATTACTCTTAAAGAAATAGAATAAATATTAGAAATACCTAATTTCTTCATCACTGCCGTTTCGACTATTAAAGCATGACATATTCCTAAAAAGACTGCTAAAATAGTCCACTCTCTAGCTGTTAAATCTAAAGGAGCTGCAAAAGCAATTGCTGCATATAAATTTAGAAACATACCACTTATAATACTTAAAGCAGCCTCTTTTGGTAAATCTAATAAAGAAGTTAAAGGTTCTACTAAAAAAGAGATATAAGATAAAATATTATAATAATATAAAACTTCTGCAAGTATATAAATAGGAATAATTAATTTAATAATTATCCATGCACTCTTTAGTGCTGATAATAAAGTTTGTTTATAATTCAAGTTTATATCCTTAAATTAAAACAAAATAACATAAAATTATTTATAACTAACTTATAATTTTAAAGACAAATTATCATAACTTAAATGCTATTTTTATTTTATTAAGTTTTTAATGATTCTTTAGCTATTATAATTTCTAATTTTCCATAGGACTAAATACTTGAAGATACTCTTAAGTTTATTAATTTTAAGCATTACACTTTTAGGAGCAGATGATTTACCAATTGTAAATTTATCTGTAGCAGCACTTGAAGAACCAGCACAATTTGTAAAAACAATAAATATTGCACTAATTCTAGCTTTACTTGTTTTAGCACCATCACTTTTATTGATGGTTACTTCATTTACTAGGATTATTATAGTATTCTCACTTCTTAGACAAGCTATGGGTTTACAACAAACTCCACCTACTCAAATTGTAATTTCTTTAGGTTTAATAATGACAATTTTTATTATGGAACCTTATGCAAAAAAATCTTGGGAAGATGGTATAAAACCATATATGGAAGAAACTATAGGATATGAAGAAGCCTTTGAAAAAGGGGTTCAACCTTTTAAAGAGTTTATGATAAAAAACACAAGAGAATCTGATCTTGCACTTTTTTATAGAATCAAAAAAGAACCAAATCCTAAAAATATTGATGATGTACCTTTAACACTTTTAATGCCTGCATTTATTGTAAGTGAGCTTCGAACAGCCTTTGAAATAGGCTTTTTAATTTTCTTACCATTTTTGGTAATTGATATTATTGTTGCTTCTATTTTAATGAGTCTTGGTATGATGATGTTACCACCTGTTATGATCTCCTTGCCTATTAAGATTATCTTTTTTATTGTAATTGATGGTTGGCAATTGATTATTGGAAACCTCGCCCAGTCCTTTAAGTGACGATTTTATAAAGGCAATTCAATAAAGAATTTTGCTCCATCTTTTGTATTCTCAACAAATAGTTTTCCTTTTAAACTTTCAGTAACTATTTTATGACTCATATATAACCCCAAACCTGTTCCTTGAGATTGATGTTTGGTTGTAAAATACGGTTCAAAAATATGATTTATAACTTTAGATGGAACTCCACCTGCATTATCTTCAATAGTTAAAATAACTCTGTTATCTTCTTTGTAAAGATTTAATATAATTTTTGGGTCTTGAACTTCTCTTTCTTTGAAGACATCTTTTGCATTATTTATGATATTTATAATCACCTGAGAGAGTTCATCTGCTATGATTTTTATTTCTATTGGTTCTATCTGCTCAATATTTGTTTTTAAATTTATATAATTATTCTTTAAAGTTGCATTTAAAAGATTGATAGTCTCTTTTATCCTGTCTTGAAGAATTACACTTTTGTACTCTTTTTCTTCTTTAATAAAGTTTCTAAAAGTATCAATTGTTTCACTTAAATACATCGTACTTTTATCAATACTTTCTAACTCTTCAAGAAGTAATTTATCAGTTAAAACTCCTATCTCATTTTGAAACTTAATACCTGTACAAGCAGTTCTGATTAAACTTAAGGGCTGTCTCCATTGATGAGCGATATTTCCTATCATTTCACCTAAAGATGCCATCTTTGCTTGCTCTAAAAGCTGTAACTGTTGTTTTTCAAACTCTTTTAAATTTGTAATATCATAATTTGCACCTATCATAAATAAAGGTTTATCATTTTCATCATAAACTACTTTTCCAGATGCTTTTATATATTTTAAGCCTTTTTTTGTTTTTATTCTAAAAGTTGCTTCAAATTTAATTCTTTTATTAATAGACTCTTGAAGTTTACTTTGAGCTTCTTGCATATCATCTTCATATAAAGCGCTTGCCCATAGCTGATAATCCGATTTACCATCTTTTTTTTCAACTTCATAAAGTTTATACATCTCTTCATCCCAATCTAAAATATCTTTAGTTATATCCCATTTCCAAATACCAATTTGTGCTGATTTTGTAGCTTCTGATAGTTTTAAGGTTGTTTCTTTTAGATTATTATATGACTTTTCAAGACTTTTAAAAAGATACTTTCTTGTATTGTTTTTTAAATAATACACAACAAATAAAATGACTAGTAAAATAAAGACTTTTATAGAAATTGTTTTAATAAGATAGTTATCATATTCCTTTATTAGTTCACTGTTTAAATTGTTTATTTTGTCATCTAAAATATTCAGAGGTATTCCTGTGGCAATAATCCAATTATATTTTTTATATAACTTAGCATATGAGATTTTTTTTGTGATTTTTTGAGATGTAAACTCTTTAAAATAGTATGAGTAAAAAACTTCATTGTTTTTTAGTATACCTTCAAGCTCTTCTTTATAAGGAAGATTACCTTTTATATCTTTTGTACTCAATGATAAATAAATACCCTCAGTATTTTTTAGATTTGGATGAATTAATCTTTTTGCATATTTTTCTTTATCATTAATGTTTTCAATTTTATTAATCCAAGTATACCTTTGTTTTTCAAAAATACTATTATATAAGTATTCTCGCACTTCATTTTCAAAAAGTTTATAGTTTGATTTTGTTAAAAACTCAAAATTCTTTCCAGTTTGTTTTTGTTTTTTTATATAAAATCTATGTATTTTATCAATGAAGTATATAGTAGTATGAATTGACTCTTTAAGTCTTTGTTTGTACTCCTGAATGATGTTTTCTTCAGTAGCTTTTAGATGATTTTCAATATTTGATTTTTTTGATTGTAAATCAATATATGTAGAAGTAAAAACTAAAATAAGTATAATCAAAAAAACAGAATATAAATACTTATTATATTTATTTGCTTTCTTGTCTAAGTTTAAATCAATATTATCATTCATAACTGGACCTTTTAATGCCTAAAGCATTATTTCATCCAATTAGTATATCATATTTAAAGTATCAAATAATAAAAAAATACTATTTTAGTTTACTGTATGTATCACAAAAAGGTATCTTTTTTCTTTCTTCTACTTTTTCATGTACAAATATATAACCAAAAACTAGTATTAGTAATAATAAAATATATTCCATAAAAACCTCTTAGGAAAATTAATAAGCTATTTATAACTATTCATTTCTTAATATTAGATTAAAATCTAATTATTTAGTCTAAATCTAGTATAATTCACAAATTTTATAAATTATTACACAAATTAAGGACTATAATATATGGCAATTGAAGTTAATCAAAATGTTAAAATATTTTTTGAAGTAAAGATTAATGGGAAAGTTGTAGATGGTACAACTTCAAATAAAGCTTTTGAATTTACTTTTGGAGTAGGACAAGTAATACCAGGATTAGAAGCTAGAATAAAAGATATGCAAGCTGGTGAGAGTGCTAGTTTTGTAGTTCCAGCAGCAGAAGCTTATGGAGAGTATAACCCTGATGCAAAACAAACTTTACCTATAGAGGAAGTGGCTGGAATTCCTGATTTAAAAGTTGGTATGCAGCTACAAGGGGAAGATGAAGAAGGACAGCCTATTCAAGTTTTAATAGAAAAAATTACAGATACAGAAGTTACTATAGATTATAACCACCCTCTTGCAGGTAAAGATATGGAATATAGTGTAAAAATAGACTCACTACTATAAAAATAAAAGCAGGTTTCCCTGCTTTTACTTACAGTTTAAAGCATCTTCTTTTGAGAATAAATCTTTATACTTACATTCAAACCATAATTTTTCAACTGGCACTTTCCAAGTCCAAGCTAATCCACTATGTAACCAACCATCTTTAACTCTTTCACCTTTGTATTTACCTTGTTTTACTTTTCCACCTTCAAAACCATCAATAATAGTCCACACATTAGTATAACCTTTTGAAGCTAACTGATTTACAACAGGTGCAGCTCTTGAAGACCCTGATCTACATGTAATAAAAATAGGTTCATCTTTTTTTACATCTTTTTTATCAAGTTCATAAATAATCTCTTTTAAAGCATATTTATTTTTCTTCATAGCATAATTATTATGCTTTTTACCATAAGCTGTAGTATCTAAAGTCATAAAAGGAACATAAATATCAGTTCTTGAGGCACTTCCTATAAACATAATCTCAGAAGGACTTCTTACATCAATTAAAGTAGCATTTTTATTTTTAGCTATATACTCACCTGCATTTTTAGCAGTAACATATAAACCTAAAGTTGTTTGTGCTTTTTTCTTTTTTGGAGTTTGTGCTTTTTGTATATCCATTGCACTTAAACTTAATGATGATAGTAAAATAGTTAAAACAATCAATAATTTAATTTTCATAATTTTTCCTTATAATTTTTTTGAATTTAATATTAACTTTACTTATATTAAATTTATATTAAAAGTATAAGTACAACAAATATTTTTTCATGATTTATAATATTTTTTTATTTATAATATAAGCTTCATATATATAACTTTTATTTATAATATTTCTTTTAAATTTTAACAAAATATTTTAAATAAATTAAGTACAATCTACTTTAAAACAATATATGGAGAACTATATGAATAAACTTTATTTATGTTTATTAATTGGATCTTTAAGCTTTTCAAAAAGTGTAGATTTTCAAGAAGTGTTAGATTTAACATTAAATAATAATAAAGATTTACAAAATACAAAACTTGATATAGAACTATCAAAATTAAATAGTCAAAAAATAGATGCAGTAAACTTTGGAAAACTTTCTTTTATAAATGAAACAAGTAGAACAAATCATGCAGGATATGTTTTTAATTCAAAACTATCTTCAAGGGAAGCTAGTTTTAATGACTTTGGGGCATTACAATATAATAACCCATCAAAAGTAAATATAGAACCTACAAATTTAAACTACCCCAAAGCTAGAACAAATATCACAAATAAAATTACTTACGATTTACCTTTATTTACAGGGTTTAAACTGCAAAAGCAAAAAGAGATTTTAAAACTACAACAAAAAGCAAATGAAGTAAAATATAATCTTAATAAAAAAGAGTTAGCTTTTGAAGTTCTAAAAGCTTATAATAATGCAGTAGTAGCAAAAGAATTTATACAAGCAGCCCAAAAAGCAAAAGAAGCTATTTCTTATGTAGTAAAATCAGCAAGTGCTTTTCATGATGAAGGACTTGTTACAAAAATAGATGTTAAACAAGCAAAAGTCTATAAACTAAATACAAACAGTAAACTAATAGAAGCAAAAAGCAATTTTGCTTTAGCCTTAGCATATCTTAGATTTCTAACTTCAAATGATTCTATTTCAAATGTAAAAAACCTTAAATACATCTCTTATAATATTTCAAATAAGAAAAGACTTTATAAAAAAGCTTTAGAAAATAGAGATGAACTAAAAATGCAAAATATCCAAAAACAAGCCATGAAAAAAAATATTGATATTACAAAAAGTTCATACTACCCAACTGTCTACTCTCACTTAGAGTATGGTTTTAATGATGATAAATTTACACTTGATGAAAATAAAGACTACTATACAGCAATGATAGGTCTAAACTATGATTTATTTGATAACACAAGAAGTATTGAGAAACAAAAAAGCAAGATAGCCTATCAAAAATCTGTTCTTAATTATGAAAAACTAAAGGACGCTGTAAAGCTACAACTTGAAAAAGCTTTACTTGATTTAAAATCTAAAGAAAAAATATTAAAAGAAAAATATGAAGCAAAAAAGTTAGCACAAGAAGTTTTTGATCAATCAAACCTTATGTACAAAAACCAATTGATTGCTATGACAAACCTATTGGAACAAGAAGCAAACCTACGAAAAAATGAAGCTGAACTTATAGTAGCTAAATATCAAAAAAGTTTAGCTCTAGCTAAAATCGCTACTGTTTTAGGTATTGACTTTTCAGATACTAACTATAATAAAGGAAACTAAAAATGATAAAAAAAATCTTACTAATAATTTCAATATTCTTATATACACAAGCAAATGAAATAGAACTAACTGGAACTGTTATATCTGACAATGAAAAAGTGATAACTAGCAGAAGCATGGGCTTTATAAAAAAAGTTTATGTATCAGAGGGGTCATCAGTGAAAAAAGGTGATTTACTTTATGAGATTGATTCTTCAAGCTTAGATTCTAAAAAACAAGAAGCTCAGTTAAGCTTAGAGATACAGCAAAATATATATAACAATGTTAAAACAAATTATGAAAGATATAAAAGATTATATATAAAAGATTTAGTTGCTAAATACGATGTAGAAAAATTAGAGTTAGAATTACTAAATGTAAAAAATATGATTTCAATAGCAAAATCAAAACTAAAAGAAGTAAATGCACAATATGACTACTTAAAAATCAAAGCTCCAAATGATGGGCTTATTATAAAAAAATCAATAAAAACAGGAGAAATGGCAACACCTAGTATTCCTGCACTTGTTTTATCTGATTTAAGTAGTTTAAAAATCAAAACAGAAGTTAGTGAAAGTAATCTAAATAGTATAAAACTTGGACAAGATGTAAATATCTCAATTCCTTCTATAAACTTTAAAAGTCTTGGAAAAATATCTGCAATTATCCCAAGTGTAAATGCTATGACCCACTCTTTTACTTTAAAAATTGCTTTTGATAAAAAAGATTACACTATTTATCCTGGTATGTATACAAAACTTTTAATTAAGCCTTTAAATCAGGAAAAAATATGAATGAAGAAAATTTTTCAAAACATATAAATAGCAATCTAAACATAGCAGGAAGATTATCTTTAGGTTTTATAAACCACCCTTTAACTGCAGTTGCTATATTTTTTATTTTGGCTTTGGGTTATATCTCTTTGATTATTATGCCAAGGGAAGAAAATCCACAAATCAAAGTAAGTGGAGGTGCTGTAATAGTTGCGATGCCAGGAGCAAAACCTAGTGAAATACAAAAAGTAATCATTGAGCCTTTAGAGAAAAAAATACGAGAGATAAAAGGAGTTGAGCATATTTACTCTTTTGCAAAAGACTCAGTTGGAATTGTACAAGTTCAATACTTTATTGGGGAAGATAAAGAAGAATCAAACCTAAAACTATACGACCAAGTTATGAGAAATATGGACTTAATGCCAAAAGGTGCTATGCAGCCTATTATCAAAACTATGGATATTGATACAGATATACCAATAGCAACTATTGCTTTTTATGCAAAAAAAACAAATGGAAAAGACGCCATATCCCAAACACAACTTTTTAAAGAAGTAAATAAAATCACAAAAGAGATAAACAAAATAGAAAATGTTGCATTGATTGATTTAAAAGGTGAGAAAAAAGAGCAATATAATATCTTGGTAGATTCAAAAAAACTTGGCTCTTATAATCTATCTCTTGGACAAATCATGCAACAAGTTCAAGGTTTATCATATAAAACACCAAATATCCAAGGAAATACTACAACTGGAAATTTAGTGCTTTTCTCTATAAAACAAGCAATTGAATCAAAAAAAGATATTGAAAATATTATAGTATCTTATGTTAATGGTGTTGCTATTTATCTAAAAGATGTTGCAAAAGTTGAAAGAACTTTTGATATTCAAAACAAAAAAGAAGCCCTACTTTATCAAAAAAATCAAGATGGAGAGTTTGAAGAGCTACAACAAGTAACTATGATGATTTCAAAACTAAAAGGTACTAACTCAGTTATAATTAATAAAAAAATATTTGAATATATGGATAGTATCAAAGAAAATTTAGCTAAAAAAAACATAGCTTATACAATCACAAGAGATGATGGTTATACTGCAAATAATGCTGTAAATTCTTTAGTGCAAAATCTACTTATTTCTATAGTAATTATAGCAATTCTTCTTATTTTTACACTTGGGTTTAAAGAAGCTATGATTGTATCACTTACTGTTCCTATGATTTTATCACTTACACTTTTTACAGGTTTTTTACTTGATGAAACAATCAATAGAATTACACTTTTTGCATTAATAGTAAGCCTTGGTATGCTAGTCGATGCAGCTATTATTGTAATAGAAAATATACATAGACATAGAAAAGAAAAACCAAATAGCGATATAACTATAGTTTCAATCAATGCAACAAATGAGATTGGAAATGCAACAAACATAGCTACAATAGCTATTGTTCTTACATTTTTACCTATGTTCTTTGTTGGAGGAATGATGGGACAATTTATGCACCCTCTTCCTGTATTTGTGCCTATTGCCTTAATATTTTCTTTAGTGATTGCTTATGCTTTTACTCCATATTTAATTAAAAAATTTTTATAGGAATTTAAATGATAAAATTAGAAAACTTTATAAATAAAATACTTGAATCAAAAAGTAAATCAAACTTAGTTTATCTTATTACACTTATACTTTTTATTTTAAGTGTAGCTACATTTCCTATTGAAATTACAAAAGCTAAAATGCTTCCAAGTAAAGATTCAGATACTTTTTCTGTATATGTAAACCTAAAAGATGGATATAGCGTAAATCATACAAAAGAAGTGACTAGATGTATTTCTCAAGAACTTCAAAAAAATGAAAATATTACTAATATTTCTGTATTTTTAAGCGAAGGACAACCTTTAGACTTTGCAGCACTTGTAAAACAAAGTGCCTTAAAAAATAAACAATGGCAAGCAGAAATGATGGTAAACATCAAAAAAGCTGATAATAGAGATATCACAAGCTACAACCTTGTATCAAGTCTAAGAGAAGAAGTAAAAGCAAAATGTTCACTATATGAAGCAAATATCAAGTTTATAGAACTACCAGCTGGCCCTCCTGTATTGGCTTCTATTGTTGCTGAGATTTATGGGGGAGATAGCTTTGAAAATAGAAGAGATTTTTCTGTAAAAATAGCAAAAATCTTAAAAGAACAAGCAACTTTAGTTGATATTGATATTATGGCTAGTAGTGATTTTATAAAGTATGAACTAAAACTTGATAACAACAAAATCATAAAAAGTGGCGTAAGCTTAGAGCAAATAAAAAATATACTTTATATAGCTTATGAGGGTATACCTATTTCAGTTGTAAATGAAAACAAAGCTGAAAATCAAATACCAATATTTTTAAGACTTGATAATTCAAGGCTACTTAATGCTAAAAATAAAGAGTCTTTAAATAGTAAACTTCAAAACTTAAAAGTTATGAATCAAAATGGATTTATGATAAGTATATCTGAGTTTGTGACAATAAAAGAAGTGATAAAAGAACCAGAGCTTACATCTAAAAATCTAAATCAAATGATAAATGTAATAGCAGAAACAAATAAAGATAGCCAAATCTATCCTCTTTTAGATGCTAGAACACAAATGCTTGAAGATTTAAGTAGTGACTATGAAGTAATCAAAACAAATATGCTAAACCTAGCTTTCATAGATAAAAAAACAAATGAAAGATTTGATTTAGTATTTGATGGAGAGCTCAAAGTAACACTTGATACTTTCAGAGATTTAGGAGGAGCATTTATAATAGCTCTTGTTTTAATCTTCTTTTTAATGGTTATGTATTATAAAAGTTTTGCCCTATCAGGAGGAATAGTTTTAGCTAGTTTTATATCAATCATAGGAGTTATTTTTGCACATATAATAATGGATGCTTTCACTACTGATACTTTCTATTTAACAGCTACATCTTTGATAGGATTTATTGGGCTTATTGGTATTAACTCAAGAAACTCTACTCTTATAATAGACTTTTCAAAACAGTTAGTTATAGAAGAAAAGATGGAAATAAACAAAGCAATAGCAAAAGCAACTGCAACTAGGTCAAAACCTATCATCCTTACAGTTTTAACAATGGTGTTTGCTTCTTCACTTTTAGCAACTGATGCAGTGTTTGGTGGTCTTGGAGTTGCACTTATTGGTGGGACACTTATATCTTATGTGGTATCTATGTTTTTTGTACCTGTTATTATCAAAAACCACTTACATAAAATCATCTAATAAACAATCTTTTTACAAAGAAAAGCTAAAATCATATCAAAGTTTCAAACTTTGATATGAAAGCAAATAAACAAGGTAATAAATGAATCCCAAACTAAAAAAATATTTAAAAGAATCAATAAAATTTATAATCATTCTAGCTATAGTTTTAAATGTACTAAGTTACTACAAATCACAAAATTTAAACAAAGATGACTTAATCTACACAAGTTACAAACTACTTGACAATAGCAAATATGATATACCAAAAGATAAACCTGTATTAGTTCACTTTTGGGCTACATGGTGTCCTATTTGTGAAGTAGAAGCAAGTAATATAGAAAAAATCTCAAAAGATTATGAAGTAGTCACAATAGCAACTCAATCAGGCTCAACACAAGAGATACAAAACTACCTAAAAAAACATAATCTAAGTTTCAAAGTAGTAAATGATGAAGATGGTTTCTACTCAAGAACTTTCAATATCAAAGCCTTTCCAACAACACTAATCTATGATGAAAATAGAACACTAAAATTTAGCGAAGTTGGATACACTTCAACACTTGGACTTTGTGCAAGAATGTGGTGGGTTGATTAAATCTTGTCAACATGATTTTTATGATAAAATACATTATTTTATCTAAAGGTTTAAAATGAGAATTGAATTATCAAAGAATGGAAGTACACCCTTTGAAAAGTTAATAGGTCATAATAAAGATATATTAGAAAATTGGAATAATTTAGAAAATGCACTTTTTAATTCATCTTCTATTGATAAAAATATGTTAGAACAAATTAGAAGAGCTTTAGCTTTTGAAAATGAGTGTGAATATTGTAAAGTAAAAGCTGGAAATATAGATAAAAATTTAGATGAGAAAACTAATATAACTATTGCTTTTGCACAATATTTTGCGATTGACCATAAAAGTATAAGTGATGAACATTTTAAAATATTAAAACAATACTTTACAGATAAAGAAATATCAGAATTATGCTCTTTTATTGCATTTATTACTTCATGTCAGAAGCTTGGTAGAATTTATAATTTAAAGTAATCTTCTAAATAATAAAACCATTATATAGTTTTTACTATAATTTATATACAAATTAAAGAAAATCAAAAGTATAAAGGTAAAACCATGAGTTTTGAAGAACAAGGTTATTTTGATAAGGTTTACCATAGAAATGGAAGGCTTTATAAAAAGGTTACTAAAGAGAGTATTCAAGAGATGATTGATGTTGTTAACAGCAACTCTTTTTCAAGTAAAGATTTATTAATAGTTGATATTACTGATGAAAAAATCAGAGACTTTAAGAAAATGCTAGTAAAACTTGAAGCAAAAGATATTGAAGAGTTATCAATCAAGCTTGATAAGTTAAAGTATAAAGTATATTTAAGACTAAAAATAAAAAGTTAGAAATATAGGAATAAGTATAAAACTTATCCTTATTTCTATTTCTAAAATCTTAAAAGAATCTTACCATATCTAAAAGTCCACACTACAAAAAGTACTATCCAAGCAAAAGAGCTTACATATAGTAAATTCACAAAAATAGTATAATCCATCATAAAACTTACAGAAGCAACAACTCTAAGAAGTAAGACAATTTGAGTAAATACAAAAAGTGCTGTTGTTAATCTATCAGCATATATAGTTTGAGCAGGTACAGCATGACCTAAAGTAACTCTACTTCCAAATCCTATAAGTAGTGTAGTTATAAAACCTATAGCAAATATATGAAATGAAAGTTTTAAAGTTGAAAGTTCAAATAAACTCTCAAAGAATAAAACTAAAAATCCTATTGGTAAATATAAAAAAGCAAAAGAAAGTACACTCATAATTGCCGGTGTTTTTTTATATACATTTAACTTTAATACTATATAAGTAAAAAGAACTAAACAAAAAAAACTTACAATTATTGAAAATAGAATTAAATTAAATTGAACACTAACTCCTAAAAGAAAAAGTAATACTACTATAGCTTCTCTTGTATACTTAGGCTTCACCCAAGGTCTTACTCCTGTTACATTAAAATAAAACATAGGAACCATTCTTAAAGCTACAATTATTACCATCGCAAACAAATAAGCATAAAAAGATAAATATGATAAAGAGATAGAAGTAAAAGCCTCTATTAGTAAAATTAAAGCTCCAATTATGAAAATACTATTTATTAAAATAGAATCTTTTCTATCTGTTGCTTTTGAATTTTTAATTATCTTATAAAAAATATATGAAAAATACATCATAACAAAAGCTATTAAAATTTTTCCTAACATAGCACTAACAAAAATTGTAATAAAAACAAAGATTTGAAATAAAGCCCAAGGTATAAGATATTCATCTTTTTTTATTTCAGGATGAGCATTATATTTTGGAATAACTGTAACTAAAAATCCTAAGAAAGCATTTGTAAAAACTGCATAGTTTAAACCAAAGCTATGAATAAGAGAAAAATCAATACTTATAATACCCTTTAAACTCAAAAAAGTTAAAAGCATGATAAATATTGAAAATACTATGGCACTTGAAAAGAAAAGCTGATGGGATTGAGAAGTATATCTTTCCCACCAAGATTGTTTAGGTATGAAAGCATTTTTATTTTGTGAAAACTTCATAATAATCCTTTTTTTAGGAATATTATAATAATTGAGAATTAGTATCATTGATATGTATCAACATACTAATAAATTTTCAACTAAATACTTAAATTAATCTCTTATAAATCATAAACCATCGCTATTTCATCACAAATAGGAAAATGTTTACATCTTATACAATCTGCCCATATTTTATGTTCTGGAATATCTTCTTTTTCTATTTTCCTAAAACCTACACTTTCAAAGAAGCCTTGTTCATAAGTAAGTGATAAAATTTGCTCTAATTTATACTTCTTACCTTCTTCGATACAGGCACTAACTAGTTTTTGTCCCAGCTTAAGGCCTCTAAAATTTTTTGAAACAACTAAACTTCTAACTTCAGCAAGTCTTGCTGAATGTATATGTAAAGCTGTAAATCCAGCCATTACACCATCTACTTCAACTACAGTATATGATCTAATAGTATTAGCCATTTCATCTTCTGTACGTAAAAGAATATTTCCATTATCAACCTCTTCTTTTACTAACTCTTGCATTAAAGCTATATGAGTTACATTAGGTTTAAAAAATTTGATTTCCAAATAAATGATCCGTTATTGCTTTTTGAAGGTCTAACATCCCTCTTTTTTTTAAGTTTGATACAAATATTCCATCAGGATATGCTCTTTTTAATTTTTGTAAATCATTTTGTTTTAATTTATCAGTTTTTGTAAAAGCATTGATAATAATTTGATCGCCTCTTTTATGAGTTTTTAAAAACTCATCCACGTTCTTATCAATTTCTAAGTTTGGATGCCTTGAATCAATTAAATGAACAAATACTTGTAAATTTGGTCTCTCTTCTAAATACCCTGTTAAGTTTTTATTCCATGCAGCTTTTAAACTTTTTGATACTCTAGCATATCCAAAACCAGGTAAATCCACAAACCTTGCATAAAGATATGGAATCTCTTCATTTTCTGTTTTAAACTTAATAGCAAAGTAATTAATTAACTGTGTTTTACCTGGTGTTGATGAAGATTTTGCTAAACCTTTTCTATTTGTTAAAGTATTTAATAAAGATGACTTTCCAACATTACTTCTTCCTAAAAAGGCTACTTCTGCCATATCAGGACTTGGAGAATCTCCTATACTTTGTGCTGACTTCATAAATGAAGCTTCAACTATTTTCATTATTTAATTTCCTTACCTTGTTCAATATTTATGATAAATCTAACTGGCTTATCTTCACTACCACTAACTTTTGCCTCACCTGATAATTGATTTACATAAATTTTGTCGCCATATATTTTTCTATTATCATTTTTTTCTTGTAAAAATCCATTTCCAAGTACTGTATATTCTTGCTTTGAAGGAGAATATATAATCTTATTACCTTTTCCAACATAATGTTTTTGAGCTGTTATTAACTGAAACTTTACATTTCCTGTGGCAATATATTTTGAAGGAGTTCTTACAGAACTTCCTTTCTTTGAAACAAAATATATATCCACCTTATTTGCTTCTAACCTATCTTTTCCCATTTGAATTTTAACATTTCCTGTAAATGTAGAAATTCCTTTAGAATCACTAGCTTCAAATTTTTGAGCATCTATAACAAGTTTTTGTGTTTGTGCAAAAAGAAGTGTTGAACAAACTAGTAAACCAGCTAAATATTTCATCATAAACCTTTTCTTTAATTTTTCATATCTATTTCAAAATGTACATTTTTTGACTTTAATGAATTATTCATTAAATTTAAATATAAATCAGTTCCTTTAACTGTATTTTTATAATAATTTCCATCATATAATACATCATTATAAGCAATTTTTTCTTTCGTGTTATAGTATAATTTACTTGTATTAAGATTTATAAAAGAGTCTTTTTGATAGTTAACATTATCCTTAAATGTTAAAATATCTCCATGACTTATTATTAAATCAGCTTTAACTTTTTCAACAAAAAAACCTCTTTGAGGTTTTTCATTTTTGATTACAATATTTGCATTAAACATTTCATCTCTATTTTTATATTTTATAGCTTTATTAGCAATTACAACTCTAGTTAAAGTTTCTTGTGAAAGAGTAAACATTTTTGGTTTTTCAAACACTACTAAAGGAATATCTTTTATATTTTCTTTTGTCTTCTTATTCTCAACTGGAATAAAATATATACCTACAGCTAAAACCAATAAAGCATTTACAAATATATTTACACCCATGCTGCAAGGTATTCCTCTTCTAATCCATCATGCTTAATTATATATTCAAGCATTTCTCTTACAGCACCCTCTCCACCTTTATTTTCACAAACAAAATCAACAAAACCCTTTAAATAATGAGTTCCATTTGCAGGAGTTGCTGAGAAACCTACTTTCTTAAGCATTTTATAATCATTCAAATCATCACCTATAGCTGCAACTTGGTCCCAATTTAAATTCTCTTCTTTTAAAATATTTTCTAATATTTCATCTTTATTATGAACTTTTTGATATAAATGTGTAATTTGTAAATCTTTTGCTCTTCTTTCTACAAGAAGAGATGTTCTACCTGTAATAATAGCTGCTTTTTTCCCAAGCTTTTTTGTCCAAGTAGCAATTGCTAAACCATCAGCAACATCAAAAGATTTTAATTCATCACCATTATTTGTATAAGTAATTTTTCCATCTGTTAAAGTACCATCAACATCTAATACTATAAGTTCAATCATAAAACACCTTTTGTACTTGGAATGCCAAGTCTTTCATTTTTTACAAGTGCTCTTCTTAATGCTACTGCAAAAGCCTTAAAAGCAGCTTCTAAAATATGGTGTTTATTTCTTCCTCTATCTTCTATAATATGTACTGTTAAACCTGCATTTTTTGAAACTGCATGAAAAAACTCTTCTGCAAGTTCAACATCAAACTCTCCTACTTTTCCATCAACATTTACTTCATATACTAAATAAGGTCTATTTGATAAGTCTAAAGTACAAGAAACAGCGGCTTCATCCATTACAACTGTTGCATTTCCATATCTCTCAACAGCTTGAATAGGAAAAATTTCTTTTTTTAAAGCTTGTCCTATTACAATTCCACAGTCTTCAACTGTATGGTGTGCATCAACATGTAAATCTCCATCACATGAAAGTTCTAAATCTATCCCACTATGTTTTGAAAAAGCTTCTAACATGTGATCAAAAAAACCTACATCAGTTTTTATATTAGATTTTCCCTCACCATTAACTTCTAATTTACACTTTATATCTGTTTCTCTTGTTTTTCTATCAATTTCTACCATTATCTTAACCTTAATTTTCTAATATCAAACCGTTTAAACTATTTGAATCTTTAAATAGTTGTGCATGATTATATGAATCAAATCCAGTAATAAAAACTTTGTGTAAATATTTACTACCTGAAAGAATTTTTTTTACTTTTACATTATAGTTTCCATTAGTTAATGCTTCGTATTTTGCTTTAGTCTGCATAGCACCTTCTAATCTACCAAAAGCTCCCACTTGAATATTATACTTTCCTACATTCGCAATAGTTTTCTCTTCAATTTGCATAGGTTCTATTTTTTCTATAACTGGTTGATTTTTTACGATTGGTATACCTATTTTTTCTTCTTGTTTTTTTGCTACATTTGTAAATACAGACTCTTTTATTGGTGCATTGTGATTTTGAAGTTCTCCATTATAACCCAATACTGTTACTTTTACTTGTGCTGTACCTTTTCTTACCATTCCAATTGCATGAGCTGCTTTATTTGATAAATCAATAATTCTTCCTGCTACAAAAGGACCTCTGTCATTAACTCTTACAATTGCACTTTTCCCATTTTCTAAGTTATCAACTCTAACCATGGTATTCATTGGTAATGTTTTATGTGCTGCTGTCATTGCATACATATTGTAAATTTCACCATTTGAAGTTTTTTTAGCATGAAATTTAGGCCCATACCAAGAAGCAATACCTCTTAACTGTTGTCCTACTTTTTCTACTTTTGGATAATATCTTACACCAAATACACTGTATGGTCTAAGAGTTGCCCTATGCATTGCTTTAGAATTTCTAATTTTTGTATTTGTAGTTGGCTTATATACTGTACTAATATCTGCTTGGCTGCTATATCCACCACCAGAATAAGAGCTTTGTTTTGAAGAACATCCAGTAAATATCACTGCACTTATAACTAAACTAGTGTTTATACTATACTTTATTGTTTTATTAAGAAAACTCAAGTCTTCTCCTATGTTTTATTAAGACTCTTTATAAAATTTTATTAAAGTTTATGCATAAGATGAATATTTATCTTACTTAAAGAGTTTACTATTGTTTAAATAGTAAACATTATATCTAAGATATACTAGAAAACTCTTTAAATAATCTTATTGCATTAGTTGTAGTAAGTTCTTCTATTTGTACTCTTGACATATCTAAAAGTTCTGCCATTTTATCTGCAACAAAAACCGTATAGTAAGGTTCATTTCTTTTTCCTCTATGAGGATGTGGTGTTAAGTATGGAGCATCTGTTTCAATAATTAATTTATTTTTAGGAATTTTAGGAAGTACTTCAACTAATTTTTTAGCATTTTTAAAAGTTAAAACCCCACCTATTCCAAAATAAAAACCATGATTAGCTAAAGGAATAAGATGTTCACTTGCATTATAACAATGAAGAACACCTCCAACTTCTTTGGCTTGATACTCTTCTAAAATTTGTCTTGAATCATTTGAAGCATCTCTTATATGAACAATAAGAGGTTTATTTACTTTTTTAGCAAATTGTATTTGCGAAATAAAAACCTCTTTTTGCTTTTTTTTATATGCTATTTTTTCTTCTTCATTTTCAGGGAGTCTAAAATAATCCAATCCACACTCACCAACAGCAATACATTTTGGATGTTTTATATATTGTTCTAATACTTCTTCATCATACTGTTCTACATCATAAGGATGAATACCCACAGAAAAATATACTTCATCATATTGCTCTGCTAATTTTACTGCCTGCGGTAAATCTTTAAAATCTGCACCTGGAATTAAAAAACCTTTAACTCCATGAGATAGTGCATTTTGTATTACTTCATGAACATCTTCATAAAATTTTTCATTGTCTAAATGACAGTGTGTGTCAAGTATAATATTAAATCCTTTTTATGATAAAAATCTTTTTTCTACTAAATTTATAAGATTTTTAATTTGAGAAATATCTTCTACTTTTATCCATGCGTCAATACCAAAATTTTTAAAAGCATCATAATCTCCATCATCTTCAACAACAGCTATTGATACAAATTTATCAGCACAAACTTTAGACTTATTTTCTTCAAACTCAAAAATAGAATTAATATCTAACACAACAATTTGGGCTTCACCTGATGAACCACTATGAAAGTGCTCAACCTCATGATTATCACCAAATAAAGACTCTTCTACTTCACAAAATGTAACTATTTTCATATTATTTCTCCCAAAAAAATCAATTATTCTTTATTCTAACTAAAAAATTATTAATTTTTTAAATATTAAAGAATATATCTCGCAATATCCTCATCATCAACAATCTTATCAAGTTTTTCTTCTACTAATTCTTTTGTTACAGTTACTTTTTCACCTTGTTTTTCATCTGCATTAAAAGAGATATCTTCAATTACTTTCTCAATAACTGTATGAAGTCTTCTTGCACCAATATCTTCTGTTTTTTCATTTGCAGTTTCAGAATATTTAGCAAAGGCTCTAATTGATTCATCATCAAACTCTAACTCAACACCTTCAACTTCTAATAATGCTTTATATTGTCTAAGTAATGAGTTCTTAGTATTTGTAAGAATCTTATAAAGTGCTTCTTCATCTAATGATTCTAATTCAACTCTTAAAGGGAATCTTCCTTGTAACTCTGGTAATAAATCACTTGGTTTTGATACATGGAATGCTCCAGCAGCTATAAATAAAATATGATCAGTTTTAATTTGACCAAATTTAGTTTGAACACTACTTCCCTCAACAATTGGTAATAAATCTCTTTGCACACCCTCTTTTGAAGGATCTTGGTTTTGATTTGATTTACCAGAAGCGATTTTATCAATTTCATCTAAGAAAATAATACCACCTGATTCAGCTCTCTTTATAGCTTCAATTTTAATAGCTTCTTGATCAAGTAGTGACTCACTTGCTTCACCTTTTAAAAGAATTTTTGCATCTTTTATAGTAACTTCTTTTTTGATTTTTTCTTTATTAAGTCCACCTAGCATTTTATTAAGGCTTTCTTGCATAGAACTCATATCCATTGGCATACCAGAATCAATAATTTCTACATGGCTTTTTTTAGGAACTTCTATTTCAATTTTCTTTTCATCAAGATCACCTTTTAAAAGCTTTGATTCCATTAAATTATATGTTTTGATAAATGACTCTTTTGCACTCTCTGTAGCACTTTCAGGAAGAGGAGGAACAAGCTTCTCAATAATCTTTTTGTTTACTTCATCTTCAATTTTATCTTTAATTTTCTCTTCAAACTCTTTAGTTACGATAT
This sequence comes from Arcobacter sp. YIC-80, assembly GCF_044841725.1. Classification (NCBI taxonomy): domain Bacteria; kingdom Pseudomonadati; phylum Campylobacterota; class Epsilonproteobacteria; order Campylobacterales; family Arcobacteraceae; genus Arcobacter; species Arcobacter sp. YIC-80. The sequence goes on from NZ_JBJBSI010000001.1 coordinate 667,219, forward strand.
TTATTGACTCATAAACTAAATCTCTAACCATAGATTCAACATCTCTTCCTACAAAACCTACTTCTGTATATTTTGAAGCTTCCACTTTTACAAATGGTAATCCCATCATTTTAGCAAGTCTTCTAGCAATTTCTGTTTTACCTACACCTGTACTTCCTATCATAAGAATATTCTTAGGCATAATTTCTTCTTGAAGAGTTGGTTCTACTCTCATTCTTCTATATCTGTTTCTTAAAGCTAAGGCAATAGTTTTTTTAGCATCTTTTTGACCAATTACATAATCATCTAAATATGCAACAATTTGCTTTGGTGTTAAATCCATATTTTATTAGTCCTCTATTTTTAATAATTTAATATTCTGATTTGTATAAATACATAATTCACCTGCTATCATTAAAGACTCTCTAACTAAATCTTCTTCATCCATATCAGCATGTTTAGCAAGTGCACGTGCAGCAGAAATTGCGAAGTTTCCACCTGAACCAATAGAAGCAATTGCTCCATCTTCTGGTTCAACAACATCACCATTTCCTGAAAGTATAAAAATATGTTCTTTATTTAATACAATCATCATAGCCTCTAATCTTCTTAGAACTTTATCTTTTCTCCACTCTTTAGAAAAACCAATAACAGCTTTTAGTAAATCACCTTTTGTATTTTCTAAGTGAGTTTCAAACATATCATAAAGATTAAAAGCATCTGCAGTACTTCCAGCAAAACCAGAAAGAATTTTACCATCATATAGTTTTCTAATTTTAGTAGCATTACCTTTTAAAACAGCATTTCCGAAAGTAACTTGACCATCACCTCCAATTACTGCTTTATTTTTACCTTTATATGCTAGTATCGTAGTAGCGTCAAACATCTATTCAACTCCAATAACATCTACTTTTAATGTTGCATGAATTCCATGACCTAACTTACAATCTGCCTCAAAAATTCCAGCAGCTTTAATTTTAGTTTTTAATGAGATGTTTTTCTTATCAATTTCAATATCAAACTCTGATTTTAAAGCTTCTGCAACTTCTTTATTTGTTACTGAACCAATTAAATGTCCATTTGCACCTATTTTATGTTTAATTGTTAATTTTGTAGAATTTAATTTCTCAGCTAATTCATTTGCTGTTTTAATCTCTTGTGCTTCTATTTCAGCTTTTTTTCTTTGTTCTGCTTTATATCTGTTTAGTACCTCAGGAGTTGCATGTTTTGCTAAACCTTTTCCAACTAGAAAGTTTTTACCGTAACCATCTTTTACTTCTTTTACTTCTCCAGTTTTTCCTAAACCTTTTACATCTTTAATTAATAAAACTTTCATATTATCTCCATATAAATAAATAGCAATTATTTTACTATAAATTCCATGAAGTAACTATGAAAGATAGTTTAAATTTAATTGAAAGTTATTTCAAAAATATTTTTATTATTTGAAAAGTTATAAGAAAATTTCATTTTGTGTAAATCTAAAATAGATTTAACTATATATAAACCTAAACCCATTCCATGATTTTTATTCTCTGTACTATTATGAAAAGGTTTAAAATATTCATCAAGATTTTTTTCTAATTTATTCCCATTAGAAATAAATAAAATTGAATTTCTATCTAATTGAATTTTTATTTTTCTATCACTTGAATATTTCAAAGCATTATCAATTAAGTTTTTAAAAACCATTGCCATTAAATCTATATCAACTTTAACTTTATGCTTGTCGTTTATGTCTAATAATACTTTGTTGTCATTTTTATCAAGCATTAAAAACTTAAAAGACTTATCAAAAACTTCAAGTAAAGTATATTCTTTAGTATTTATTTTATAACTCTTTGAAATAATCTTTTCTATTCTTGAGAAATCATTTATTAAAGAATCTAAATTTTCAAAAATAATAACCATTCTATTTTTTTGTTTTTCATCATCAATTAATTCACTAACAATTCTTCCTTTAGCAATGGGAGTTTTCAACTCATGCATTATTGTTCTTAAAAAAAGTTGTCTTGAATTTAAAAGTAGTGAAACTTTTTTAGCAGTTTTATCAAACTCATTTGCTACTTGTGCTATTTCATCTTTCCCATTAATTTTACAAGAAACCTCTATTTGATTATTAGAAAATTCACTAATGTGTTTTTTTAAAGTTGATAAAGGTTTTAAAGCTTTTAAAATCCAAATATAAATAAATACTAATAAGAAAAAAACAAGTAAAAATATTACATAAGGATATAGTTTTTTTTCATATTTATTTACATCTTCAAATAAGATTCTAAAATGTGGTGTTCTAATATGAAAATATAATTTATCATCAAACCTAAAACTTTCATATCCTGCTGTAGAAAAAGCTGTTTTCTTACCATCTAAAACTCTTCTTACATCATTGACTTTTTTAAAATTTAAACTTAAAACATATTTTTCCAAATCAAAAGGATTTAGTCTATAAAAATGAGCATAATTAGAAATATCACTGTACTTTTTTTGTATATCTTTAGAAATTGAATCTTGTTGAAATTTCAAAAAAGGAATAAATGCAGCTAAAAAGAGTATAAAAGCAATAAAAAACCCTATAGTTATGTTTGTTTTTAAAGAATTGAAAATCATTGGGTTAACTTATATCCAAGTCCACGAATTGAATGTATATATTTTGTATTTTTAGAATCATCTTTTAATTTAACTCTTAATCTACCTATAATTACATCTAAACTTTTACTATAACTGTCACTTAAACTAACCGTTGCATTTACTATTTGTTCTCGTGAAACTATAGAGTTCTTATTTTCTAAAAGTATTATTAAAACCTCATATTCAGCTTGTGTTAAAGTCAACTCTTCTTTTTTAAAAACTATTTTTTGTTTACTTTTATCCCAATTAAAAGTAGTACATTCGTCAAAGTTTGATTTATTTATATTTTTCTTTTTTCGTCTTAATAAACTTTGTATTACCGCATACATTTCTTTAGGATCATAAGGTTTAGGCAAATAATAATCTGCCCCTATTTGAAGACCTAACACCTTATCTGTGATATCTGATCTTGCACTTGATATTATAATAGGAATATCAAAGTTTTCTGATATTTTTTTACAGACATCTAGTCCATCCATACCAGGAAGAGTTAAATCTAATATCAATATATCGTAAGAATTTATATTAGAAGACAAGCCTAAATATGGATCTTCAAAATTTGTAATATCCATATTATATTTTGACAGATATTCTCCTAAGAATATTGAAAATTCAGGATCATCTTCAATCATAAGAATTTTAATCATCAAATTAATCTTTCTTATTTAGTTTAGGCATAAAATGAAGTTTTGTTGTAGTTGTCTTCATTACTTAAAATATTTTGTAAAGAATTTTTTACAATATTACTAACATCATTTGATGATAAATTTGTATTATCAGGTTTATAGTTTTCAAATAAATCCATTACTTGGTCCTTTGCTTCATCATTTAAATTTAAAATTCTACTTGTATAATCTAAAAGACTATTAAATGTTGTACTATTGTTACTATTATAAGCATTTAAGCTATTTGTATTAGAAGAGTCATCGTCGTCATCACCATATAAAAGTTCAGCTAAAATATCACTTATTTCATCTTCGCTTTCTTTTGGAGGTGGTGGTGGAGGTGGCATTCCACCTTGTCCATGTGGAGTAACACCAGCTAGGTCACCTATTTGTTTTGCATCAAACCCTAAACTATCTAAAGTATTTTCAAAACTTTTTGAAGGTTGTATATTTGCTTCTTTAAATGCATTTACAATATCAGAAGCATCAGCATTTGTAAGATTAGAAGAATCATAATTTGATAAAATATTTTGAATAGTTTCTTGTTGTTCTAAAGACAAAGACTCAGAAGTATTCTTATTAGTTGATTGTGAAGTGTAACTATATGAACCTAAAGCAGATAATGAATCAATCATTTTTTAATCCTTTTATTTATTATAACTAAATCTTAACTAAGTTCATTAAATAAAGATTTAATAGAAAGTAAATGAAAGTAAACATTGATTTTTCATAAATAAAACTTATACAATTTTTCCAAAATATAAACTTTTAATATCTTTAAAACTTTACATTACTTTATTTTTTGCCATACAAAAGATACATATTATTTTCAATTGTATAACTCTTATTATACTATTTTTATTATCTTTATTTATCATAGAAGTGCTTAATTTAGGGATTTATTATGATTTATGGAGTTGTTTATTTATCTTTATTGAGAGAAAAGATTTACTTTAAAGTAAATCTTTTAAACCCTTGATATTTGTTTTTAACTAGCAATATCAAGGGTGTTTGGCAAATTTTCTCTTATCTTTCTTTTTTTAACATAATTATTTAAGCCAATATGATTATTGTATCCTAGTAGTTTTGCTATTTTTCGAACTGATAAACCTACAGCTAAAAGTTCTTCTATTTTATCTCTTTGCTTATCAAATTTAGATTTTTGAATAGTACCTTTTGGTTTCCCTAGACTAACTCCACTTAATTTTTTTGCACTTAAAGCTTCTTTTGTTCTAAGGCTCATAAGTTCTTTTTCTAAATTAACTGTCATCGAAATAACACCTAAAATCATTTGAGTTAGCATATCTTTATCATCTACTAAATCTAAATTTTGATTTGATACAAGTATTCTTATTTTATTAGAAAGTAAGAATTTCACAATCTCTAAAATATTTTCAACAGTACGTCCAAAAACATTTAAATCAGCAACTATGATTGTAGAGTTTCTCTCACAATTTTTCAAAAGATCAAGAATATTTTTTTCATCAGCAGAACTATTTATCTCTATTTCAATACATTTATAAACATCAATTTTATTCTTTTTGATGTATGCATCTAAACTATCTTTTTGAGCCTCTGTATATTTTTCATTATTTTTATTAATTCTTATGTATGTGAAATTCTTAGACATATTTAAACCTTTACAATAAGTATATTATTTAAATTAATATAAAAACACTATGTTAATATATAGATATTTAAAATTTATACAAAATGTTATTATATAAATTCTTAATTTTTACTTAAAAGATTATTATAAACAAGTGCTTTTTGTTATTTAATTTCTTTGTTTGAATTCAAAGCTTTTTTTTGATATTATTTTTTTACTTTATAAACAACAGAAAGGTTTCATTTGAAAATTACAGTTGCTATATCTGGGGCTAGTGGGTCTAATCTTGGGTTAAACTTTATTAAAAAAATCCCAGAAAATATTGAAGTTTTTTTAGTAGTTTCAAAGAGTGCAAAAACTGCACTAAAACTAGAAACAGGACAATCTTTAAAAAAAGAGCTTGAACAAAGAGATAACATAACTATTTTTGAAGATTCAAATATAGCAGCACCAATTGCATCTGGTTCTTTTCAAGTTGATAAGATGATTATACTGCCTTGTTCTATGAATACTTTAGCAAAATGCTCTGTTGGAATTTCTGATTCTTTGATTACACGAGCCTTTACAGTTATGCTAAAAGAAAAAAGAGAAATTATTTTATGTCCAAGAGAAATGCCTTTTAATCCAATAGCTTTAGAAAACATGTTAAAACTTTCAAAAATTGGTGTAACTATTGCACCTCCTGTTTTAGGCTACTATTCAGAACAAAAAAGCTTAAGTGATATGGAAAATTTTCTAATTGGAAAATGGTTTGATTTATTAAAAATAGAACATAATTTATTTAAAAGATGGGAATAAAAATGTCTGAAACACAAGATAATACAACATATAAAAAGGCTATTTATAGTGGAACTTTTGATCCTATTACAAATGGCCATTTAGATATCATAAGAAGAGCTTCATATATTTTTGATGAAGTAATTATTGCAGTTGCTAAAAGTGAAAGAAAAGGTCCTATGTTCTCCCATGAAGATAGAGTTAAATTTACTCATGCTGCAACAGCACATTTGAAAAATGTTAGAGTTGAAGGTTTTGATACCTTGCTTGTAGAGTTTGCAACACAACTAAAAGTTAATACAATTATTAGAGGTTTAAGAGCAGTATCTGATTTTGAATATGAACTTCAAATGGGATATGCAAACTCATCAATTAACAATAAAATTGAAACTTTATATCTAATGCCTACTTTAGAAAATGCTTTTGTTTCATCAACAATTGTAAGAGAAATCATTAGGTTTAATGGTAAGTTTCAACATCTTGTACCAAAAGAAGTATTAGAATGTATGTAGTAATAGAAGGAATAGATACAGCAGGTAAATCAACACAACTTGCATTATTAGAACAAAAATATAAAGAGGCAATTTTTACAAAAGAGCCAGGTGGAACACAAATTGGCCAAAAACTTAGAACTATGGCACTAAATGGTGAAGCAAAATCAAATATTGCTGAAATGTTTTTATTTTTGGCAGATAGAGCTGAACATATTGAAGAAGTCGTTGTAAAAAACAAAGACAATATAGTGATTTCTGATAGATCTATGATTTCAGGAATTGCTTATGCTTCTATTTTTGAACTTGATAAAATGATTGAATTGAATTTATTAGCAACTAATAATACTTTACCAACTCATGCAATTTTACTTGAGTTAACACCCCATGAATTAAAACATAGATTATCTCAGAAGCAAAATGATGCCATTGAGCTTAGAGGAATAAACTATTTATTAAACATTCAAAATAGAATGAAAGAAACAATAAAAAAACTAGGTATCAATCACAAGTTTATTGATGCAAGTTTAAGTATAGAAGAAATAGAAAAACAAATAGAGGATTTTTTAAATGGCAAATAAGCAAAATAATAAAACTATTCAAAGTCTTAGAGGAATGAAAGATATCGTAAATGATGAGAGCAAACTTTTTACATATTTTGTAGATAATGCTTGTGCGATTGCAAAAAAATATGGTTTTTCATATATAGAAACTCCTATTTTAGAAGAGACTGCACTATTTAAAAGATCAGTTGGTGAAAGTTCTGATATTGTAAACAAAGAGATGTATAACTTTGTTGATAAAGGTGAAAACAATGTTTGTATGAGACCTGAGGGAACGGCTGGTGTAGTAAGACACTTTGTAGAAAAAAAGCTTGATAGAGCTGGTGGAGTACAAAGATGGTATTACTATGGGCCTATGTTTAGATATGAAAGACCTCAAAAAGGAAGACTAAGAGAGTTTCACCAATTTGGTTGTGAAGTATTTGGTGTTGATTCTGTTATTGAAGATGCAAATATTATTATGATGTTAAAAGATATTTTAGATTTCTTTGGTATTGGTTTTAAACTTCAATTAAATTCTCTTGGTGATCATAATTGTATGCCTCAATATAAAGAAAAACTAGTTGAGCACTTAAATTCATTTAAAGATGAACTTTGTGAAGATTGTCAAAAAAGAATTGAAACTAATCCTATTAGAGTTTTAGACTGTAAGGTAGAGTCTTGTCAAGAAAAACTAGTAAATGCTCCAAAAATTACTCATAATTTATGTGAGTCTTGTGATACTGATTTTGAAAAATTAAAAGAAATTTTAGATTTCAATGGTGTAGAATATGAGATAGATACTAACTTGGTTAGAGGCTTAGATTACTACTCTAAAACTGCTTTTGAGTTTGTAAGTGATGAAATTGGAGCTCAAAGTGCAATAGCAGGTGGGGGAAGATATGACAGACTTGTAGAGTTCTTGGGTGGAAGACCAACTCCTGGGGTTGGTTTTGCTATTGGAATTGAAAGACTACTAGAACTTGTTAAAATGAAAGAAGAAAAAGAAGATGTAGTTTATATTGGTGCTTTAGATGAAGCTTCATTAAATACAGCTATTAAACTTGCTATTCAAAAAAGAAAAACTACAAAAACTTTTGTTGAATATACACCAAGAGGATTTGGGAAACACTTTAAATTAGCAGAAAAACAAGGTGCAAATATTGTTGCTTTAATTGGTGAAAAAGAATTAAATGAAGGTACAGTTTTTGTTAAAAACATAGAAAAAAGAGAAGAAAGTACTATCAAACAAGAGGATTTTTAATATTGAATAATTATGGTATTGATATTTGGAGTGATGATAACTTCATAATTGAAGATGGTTTAGCAAAAGTAAATTACAACTGTAGACCATCTTTAATTTCACTTGTAAAACAAATTAGAGAAGAGGACTTCAAAGGTCCTTTGCTTTTAAGATTTCCACACATTACAAAAAAGCAAATAACTACTCTTTATAATACATTTAATAAAAGTATTAAAGAGTATGATTATAAAGGTAGTTTTAATGCTGTTTTTCCATTAAAAGTAAATCAACTACCAAACTTTATACACCCTTTAATAAAAAATGGTGAACAGTTTAATTATGGATTAGAAGCTGGAAGTAAAGCAGAGTTAGTTATAGCAATGACTTACAATAATACAAACTCCCCTATTACAGTAAATGGTTTTAAAGATAAAGAAATGATTCACTTAGCTTTTATCGCAAAAAGCAAGGGTCATAATATCACTGTTATAATTGAGGGATTAAATGAACTTGAAACTATTATTCAAGTTCAAAAAGAAACAAACCTTCCTTGTCCAAACATAGGTTTAAGAGTTAGACTTCATAGTGGAGGTAGTGGTCTTTGGGCTAAAAGTGGAGGAATAAACTCAAAATTTGGTTTATCATCAACTGAAATTATTGAAGCTTATGAACTACTTGAAGAAAACAATATACTAGAATATCTAACTATGATACATTTTCATATTGGTTCAGCTATGAACTCTATTAAGCCTTTGAAAAAAGCTTTAAGAGAATCAGGTCATATTTATGCAGAGCTTAAAAACTTAGGAGCTAAAAACCTAAATAATATAAATATTGGTGGAGGCTTAGCTGTAGAGTATTCATCTTATGAAAGAACAAGATATTATTCTTTAAGAGAGTTTGCTAGTGATGTAATTTTTACTTTAAAAGATATTGCTAAACAAAAAAACGTTGAAGAACCAAATATTTTTACAGAATCTGGAAGATTTATTTCAGCTGCTTCTACTATTTTAATTACTCCTGTTCTTGAACTTTTTTCTTCTGAATATGATTTAAAACACTTAAATTTAAAAGAAACAAATCCACCTTTAATTGCTGAGTTAAATGCTTTATATACAGATATGATTAAAAGAACAGCTTATGAATATATGCATGATGCAATGGATCACTTGGAATCACTTTTAACTTTATTTGATTTAGGTTATATAGATTTACAAGATAGATCAAATGCAGAGATTCTAACTCATCAAATTATAAAAAAAGCTATTGCTTTACTTGAAGTTGAAGATTATGAAGATCTAAAAAAACTTGATGAAAATATTCAAGAAAAATACCTTTTAAACTTTTCAATGTTCCAGTCTCTTCCTGATTATTGGGGAATAAATCAAGAGTTTCCAGTAATGCCTTTAACTCATCTTGATAAAAAACCAACAAGAAGTGCTAGTTTATGGGATATCACTTGTGATAGTGATGGAGAACTTCCTTTTGACTCTCAAAGACCTTTATATTTACATGATGTAAATCTTAGTAAAGAAGAGTATTTTTTAGGTTTTTTTAATGTAGGTGCATATCAAGATACTTTAGGAATGAAACATAATTTATTTTCTCAACCAACAGAAGTAAATATTGTTTTTGAAGATGATGAAGTAAAACTTGAAAAGATAATCGAATCACAAAAAATTATTGATATACTTGAAGATATTGATTATGATACCAGAGAGATAAAAGATAAATTAAAAGAAAATTTAGATATTAATACATATCAAATATTAAAAAAATATCTAAATGAAAATAGTTATTTAAAGACAACTTGGAGTTAATAATGAGTGAAGAAAAAAACATACATGAACAAATAAAAGAAAAGATTCTAAATGAACAAAAAAATATTAGCCTTTGGCAACAAGTAAAAGAAGATTTTTCTGTACCAAAACAAAACGACCCTGCTCTAAATTCAAGTTTTGAGCTTTTCTTTAATTATCCAGGTGTTTGGGCAATAGCTACACATAGACTTGCTAATAGACTGTATCTTAAAGGTTGGACTAAACTTTCAAGAGTTCTATCTGGAATTGTTTCACTATTTTCAAAAACAGATATTCATCCAGCTGCTACTATTGGAAGAAGAGTATTTATTGATCATGCAATAGGTGTAGTAATTGGAGCAACAGCAGTTGTTGAAGATGACGTACTTATTTACCAAGGTGTTACACTAGGAGGTGTAAGTCTTGATAAAGGAAAAAGACACCCCACAGTAAGAGCAAATGCAGTTATAGGTAGTGGAGCAAAGGTTTTAGGAAATCTAATAATTGGTAAAAACTCAAAAGTAGGAGCTAACTCAGTTGTAGTTTGTGATGTACCTAAAAACTCAACTGCTGTTGGTGTTCCTGCAAAGATTATAAAAAGAGATAATAAAAACTGCAAATTAGCTCATGGAGATTTACCTGATATCAATAAAGAAATGTTTAAATATCTAATTGAGAGAATTCATGTTCTTGAAGTTGCTTTAAAAGAACAAGATGGTATTGATGTAAGTGATAAAGATAAAAAGCTTGAAGAAGATTATAATAAATTTATAAATGCAATGAACTCTATAAAAAAGAAATAAAATGTTAGAGCTAGCATCTTTTGGAATATTAACAGGTTTCATATCAGGATTCTTTGGTGTAGGTGGAGGAATGATTCTTGTACCTTTACTTTTAATGTCTGGATTTGTAATGAAAGAAGCAATTGCTATTTCAATAATGCAAATGGTTTTTTCATCGATTTATGGAACTTTTTTAAATTCAAGAAAAGCTAAAAACTTTTTAAAAGATGGTTTAATAATTGGTATTGGTGGTTTTGTAGGAGGACTACAAAGTGGACTTATTGTCTCAAATGTGTCAAACTTAACACTTCAATATCTATTTATTGCTATATTAATATTTTCAATTATAAAGATATTTATAACACCTGCTTTAAACGATGAAGAACCACATTCTAAAAATAAACTAACTCTTTTTTTAATTGGTTTTTTTACAGGAATTATAGCTATGAGTATTGGGGTTGGGGGTTCTGTTATATTAACTCCTATTTTAATAGGCTTTTTAAAATATGATTTAAAAGCAGCTACAGCTTTAGGTTTATTTTTTGTTGTGTTTTCTTCTATTGCTGGTTTTACATCTTTATCATTAAATGGTCACATGTTATTTCAAGAAGGTGCTATTATTGGTTTAGCTTCACTAATTGGTGTTTATTTTGGAATAAAAGTAAAACATTTAGTTCATTCAAACTCATATAAAAAGTACATATTAATACTAAATACAATTATTTTAATAACAATGTTGTATAAAACTATCTAAAATCCAAAGAAAAATTGATTTGTAATCTTCTTTACTGTAGTATTCTTTTTAAATAATTATCTAGGGTTAAATTTGAAAAATAATTTTTTAAAGTTCTTAATAGAAAATAGTAGTGATATTGCTTACGAAATCAATTTAGAAACTAAAGAAATAAACTGGCATAAAGACTTAAATGCCTTATTAGAGTATGATAAGAGTAAAAATTTATCAGATATCAACTCTTTTATTCAAATAATAAAAAAAAGTCATCGTAATATTTTTTTGGAAAAACTTACTATAAATGATACTGAAAAAAGAAGTATAAAGTATAAAATCAAAAAAAATAATAAAGAATTCCAAGAATGGATTGATACTTTTATAAAAGATGGAAACAAAATATTTGGTGTTTGTAAAATCAATTACAAAAAATTATCTCTTGAACTAAAAAGAAGTAAAAAAAGATATCAAAAACTTTTTGAAGCTAATAAAATTCCAGTACTTGTAACCTCTCTAAAAACAGGTAAAATTATAAAAGCAAATAAAGCTGCTAATAAATTTTATGGTTATACATCAAAAGAGTTTAAAAAACTGCATATTACTGATATAAATACCCTACCTTATGAAGACTTACAAAAAGATATCCAAAAAGCTTTAACTGATGAAAAAGAGTGTTTTAACTTTAAACATAAAATCAAAACAGGAAAAATAATTGATGTTGAAGTTTATACAGGACCAATAAGTCTAAAAAAAGAAAACCTTATTTATTCTATTGTTTTTGATATTACAAAAAGAAAGCAGGCTTTAAAGAAATTAAAACTATCAGATACTATCTATGAAAATACAAAAGAAGGTATTTTTATTACAGATTTAGAAACAAGATTTTTATCTGTAAATAAAGCTTTTGAAGATATTACAGGATATAAAGAAGAAGAAGTACTACATAAAAAAGTAAAAATATTAAAATCAAATAAACATTCAAAAGCTTTTTATAATAATCTATGGTCTTCAATAAAATCAAAAGGTTCATGGGAAGGTGAGATTACAAATAGAAATAAAAAAGGTGAACTCTTTCATCAATGGGTAACTATTAATACAGTATATGATGAAAATAATAAACCTATTAATTATATCTCTGTTTTTACTGATTTTACAAAATTAAAAGAGCAAGAGCAGTTATTAAGAGAAAAAGATAAAATCATGTTCCAGCAATCAAAGATGGCTTCAATGGGAGAAATGTTGAAAAACATTGCCCATCAATGGAGACAACCTTTATCTGTTATTACTTCATCTGCATCTGGTTTGAAACTAAAAAAAGAGTTTGGAATACTAAGTGATGAAGACTTTAGTGAATTTGCAGAAGGAATATTAAAATCGACAAACTATTTATCTCAAACAATAGATGACTTTTCAAACTATTTTAAAAATAGTTCTGATAAGGAAATCTTTCTTGTAAATGATGTTATAGAAAAAGCTATTCAGCTAACTGATTCATCATTAAAAAGCTATGATATTTCTATTCAAACACAATTTAATGACAATTGTGAAATATATGGAATAAAAAATGAATTAATTCAAGTTTTATTAAATATCATCAACAATGCAAAAGATGCATATAAAGATAAAACCAAAAACCAACAAATAGTTCAAATAGAATCAAAAAAAGAGTTATTAAATGCCTGTATTATAATAAAAGATTATGCAGGTGGAATTAATGAAAATATAATAGATAAAATCTTTGAACCTTATTTTACAACAAAACACCAAAGTCAAGGTACAGGAATTGGACTTTATATGTCTAAGCAAATAATAGAGGATAGACTAAATGGTAGTATTAGCGTAGAAAATATACAAAAAGAAGAAGAAAAAGGAGTTGCTTTTAAAATACTTGTTCCAATAAGTAAAAAGAGTTGAAATAGAGGCTTTAGATTTATCTACTAAAAAAGAATAGAAGATAACATCTACCTTTTTCTAGGTTTTATTATCACTTTTAATCAATCTTTGAAATAAAACATCTTCTAAATTTATTATATCATGTAGATACGAGGTGTTGAATTGTGAATTTAGTTTTAAAAAGTGGAAACTCATGACCTGACCCTTATTTATTAAAAGTGAAAACTACGTGTCTGAATTTAAGTTACCACTCCAATACTCTTTTATGATATTTGTATTTTGTTCTACTATATCTTCTCTTACAACATTTGAGTTTGAATCATACTGTGTTGTTTGAGAATATACTATTTGTCCATTTCTTGTATATTCTCTTTTCTCTTCTCTTGATCTATCATCATAATTTACATCTTGTGTTATTCCATTTGATAGTTTTGTTTTAACTAATCTATTATCTTTATCTATAAACTTTACTTGCACCAATATAAAGATATAAATCATTACTATTAGAGAGTTTTATGGGTTCAATAACTGTTAATTTAATACTTAAATCTTTGTATGTATTTTCTATAGGGAATAAAAAATCAAATAATTCACAACTACTATAATATAAAGAATCTTCTATTATACAACGATTCCGATTATTCATATAATCAGTTTTAATTAATTTATTTTTTAAAAAGAAATCAATTCTAATTATTCCTTGAAATTCATATTGTTTATTATCAATTTTTCTAGGGATTCTTTTATTCTTATCCATCATACGTATTGTATATCGTGTAAAGTATTTAAAATCAATATCATATTTTTTAGAATATCCTTTTTTATAAAAATTAAAATTATCATCTTCAATATTATAATTATAAAAATCAGACGGAGTATATAAAGCATGTTTAATCCCACTAAAATATATAATTGAATTAGGTACATAACCTTGTTTAAATACTATATATATAACAATTAAAGGTAGAACTATGAACAATTTTTTTTTTAATTTATTCATAAACATTTACCATTTTTTTATAATTATTAATTAATCTATCCATGTAACTTTGACAATTATTTTGTATATCACAATTATTAAAAGGGTTACCAATTAAATTATATTCACCTGATATAGTTACTTTTCAGCTTCTTTCATTGCTACTCCTTCAAAAATTTCATCGCTCCAATTATAATATTCTTCTTTCATAGTATATGGTTCATCAAATGTTTTACTAATATCATCTTCCTCGGTGAACCCTATATTTGAATTATCACTATACCACATATGCTGATGAGCTAATTCAATATTTAACTTATCAGCTACCCAAGCATATATAGGAAAATAGTGTTCTACTATAGGTCTAGCTAGATTTGGAATATCTGCTAAACTTCTATAAGCTGTTTGAGCCGTTAATCTATTTGAATTATTCAAATCTATTTCAAAAGAATAAGATATATCATTTATAATTCCAAAATAACTATCGTTCTCTTTAACTCTTACTTCTGAAGATTCAAAAGAGTAGAAGTAATCATTATTCTTCCCAAACCCTGTATTATCTTCATAAGTCACATTATAACTATCCGTGTCTCCACTAATACTATAACTAACTGTTCCTCTTCCATACTCATCTTCAAATTTTTCATAAGCCGTAGTCCCCATAGGATCTAAATACTTCAATGGATTATTCATCACATAAGCATATAGATTCATACCATCTACATACCCCTTTGGATCTTTTGATATAAACCTTCCTAAATCTGCTGAATACATTCTATTTCTATAATAATACATTTCTGTTTCTACATCATATCTTCTTCCTGTATATGTGATTGTATTTTTATATTTTGATTTTAAAAGAACATTGTTATTACATCTATTCTTTCAATGTAGCCCCTATAGACAGTTTTAATTTATTTTCACTATTAAATTTAATAGGTTTAAGAACAGTAAGTTTAATACTTAAATCTTTAAATTTATTAGCTATTGGAATAGGAAAAGTTGTTAACTCGAATGAAGAAAAATATTCTAAAGAATTTTTGCTATAAAATGCTCTACTTACACTAGATAAAACTTGCTTACTTATTCGAATATCTTTAGAAAAATATTCAACAATTAATTCTCCATCAAATTGATATTCCCTACTATTAAAAAAAACTGAGGATATTTTTTTATTTTTATCTTCTATTTGAATAGAATAAAGAGTAAAATATTTATAATTTAATTTATATGTTTTACTATAATCTTTTGTATAAAAATCAAATTTATTATCATCTACTACTTTTATAAAGTAATCATCAGGAGTAGAGAAGAAATATCTAAAATGCATTACTTTAGCATAAAAGCTAGGTAGATACCCCAACCCAAATATAAGATACAAAGGAATAAAAAAGGCAACTATTTTTATTAATAAATTTTTATTCATAAATATTTACCATTTTATTATAGTTTCTATCAACTCTATCTACAAAGTCTTGACAATTATTTTGAATATCACATTTATCAAAAGGACTATCCAATAGATCATAGATACCTATTCTTGTTACTTTAACAGCTTGTTTCATAGCATTACCTTCATATTCTTTATCTTTCCATACTGTATATTTAAAGATATCTTTATCTTCTTCTCTAAAAATTTCACTAATTCCAGCATCATTCTTATGAAATCCAATATTACTTAAATCATTCCACCATATATGTTCATGAGCTATCACTGTATTAAGCTTTTCATCAATGGGATTATTTTCACCAAATAAAAGAACATCCATTAATGGTCTGTATGCAACATGTGCTGTTAATCTATCAGGACTTCGCTCATCTTGTGGCAAATGGCTATCTTTAATTTCAAAAGAATAAGATATATCATTTATAATTCCAAAATAACTATTATTCTCTTTAACTCTTACTTCTGAAGATTCAAAAGAGTAGAAGTAATCATTATTCTTCCCAAACCCTGTATTATCTTCATAGGTCACATTATAACTATCCGTGTCTCCACTAATACTATAACTAACTGTTCCCCTTCCATACTCATCTTCAAACTTTTCATAAGCCGTAGTCCCCATAGGATCTAAATACTTCAATGGATTATTCATCACGTAAGTATAAAGATTCATACCATCTACATATCCCTTAGGATCTTTTGATATAAATCTTCCTAAATCTGCTGAATACATTCTATTTCTATAATAATACATATCTGTCTCTACATCATATCTTCTTCCTGTATATGTGATTGTATTATTATATTTTGATTTTGAAAGAACATTGTTATTACTATTTTTGATAGTTATTTTACCAAATGAACTATAAGAATATCTCTCTACTACATCTCCATTTGAATTTACTAATGCTTTTATTGAATATTGTCTATCTTTGATATAGTAGTATGTATTAGAATTATTTGTATAGGCTAAGACATCATCTATATATTCTCCATATACATATGAGTTTGTTATTTAGCTATACATTCCCATTGGGACGATGGGAACAAGGAAAAAATATATTAATTAACCTTTGTTTTCATTTATCTCTTCCATTTTTTCAAGAAATAAACTTGTAGAATCTTCATCTACTCGATAACTATATTTTCCTTCTTCATCACTTACATAATATAACTCAAAATGACCGTCATTATATTTTCCATCATCATAATATCCACCTCCCCATTGATCTACTATTGATAATATACTACTAATTGTTTCATCAGTATTAATGTTTAAATATAATAAAAATGTTTCTTTTTCTTTTTCATCTAACTTATTAAATATCTTTTTTATATTTCTAATGATATTCCTTGTCTTATCAATCTCTAAATCACAAAATCTTTCTAAATTTATATTTTTTTGTGAAAAGAAAACCTCTTTTAAAATTATATTTATAAATTCTTTATTTTTCATTGCTATTTCCTCATATAGTCTGGATATTTATTTTTATTCAACTGAATAAGCTCTTGTAATTTCCTATTCGATATCTCAGGATAAACTCTCCTTAACTCACTTATATCCCTTGCAATTACGGATCTTAC
This sequence comes from Arcobacter sp. YIC-80, assembly GCF_044841725.1. Taxonomy (NCBI): domain Bacteria; kingdom Pseudomonadati; phylum Campylobacterota; class Epsilonproteobacteria; order Campylobacterales; family Arcobacteraceae; genus Arcobacter; species Arcobacter sp. YIC-80. The sequence continues at coordinate 684,364 of NZ_JBJBSI010000001.1, forward strand.
AGGAGATTTTGTATTAGGATTTACAATTTCTAACTTTGTTTTTGTAGTTAATCTATCACCAAAATCATTTAACTGAGTATGTCCTTTTCTAGGAACTATAATAGATGCTCCATCTTTATAGTTATAGTCATTTCCTAAATATTTTTTCATTAAAGCACCTTGTCCAACATGATGAACAGTTCCACCTTCAACTTTATGATTTTTTAATAAAGTACTATATTCCCCAACATCAAAAACTTTCAAACTCTTACTAGGAATAGGTAAAGCCATAAATACTACATCAGAAGCAAAAGCACCAGGACTTTGTTCTATATAATTTTTAGCCTCACTATACTTTTCAGTTAATCCATCTACAGTAAGATAATTATTAGCAAATATACTTAAAAATTCTTTAGTAGAATCAAGTGCTTGATTTTGAATAAAGCTTGATTCTACAACTGATGAACTTTGGAAATCTCTTAATCCACTTACTTCTGCTAAATAGTTTCCTACTCCCATAAGAGATGATGGTAGATTTTTTATTCCTGTTATTGTACTAGATACTATATCTTTAGATCTATCTATAAAACCACTTATAAAACTAGTATTTGTATCCCTAGCCATAGTCCCCATAGGATCTAAATACTTCAATGGATTATTCATCACGTAAGCATAAAGATTCATACCATCTACATATCCCTTAGGATCTTTTGATATAAATCTTCCTAAATCTGCTGAATACATTCTATTTCTATAATAATACATATCTGTCTCTACATCATATCTTCTTCCTGTATATGTGATTGTATTATTATATTTTGATTTTGAAAGAACATTGTTATTACTATCTTTGATAGTTATTTTACCAAATGAACTATAAGAATATCTTTCTACTACATTTCCATTTGAACTTACTAATGCTTTTATTGAATATTGTCTATCTTTAATATAGTAGTAAATACTACTGTTATAGCTATATGCTATTGGATCATCTATATAGTCTGCATAAACATAAGAGTTTGTTAGATTATCATTTTCATACTCTTGTATTACTTGATTTTTATGATAAATATAAGTAATAGTTTTATTCTCATTTATAAGTGTTTTACTTACTCTTCTATTTAATGCATCATAAGTATATGTTGCTATTGTTTGAGATTCTTGTTTTACTTCTTTTTTGTAACTATTCTTCCATGTACACTACCAAACTAGAAATTGGAAGTGAATGAATATCATTTTTATTTTAGTTTTCTATAAAATATTATTATAATAACCCCTACTACTATAAAACCTATTGTATAATAAGATGATAGATCAATAGGCTGATTAAATTTATTTACTATTAAATGTGGATTAAAATTTATAGCAACACCCATAAAAATAAAAAATATTCCTAATAGAACATTTGATACATTATTCATATATTTCCTCTTCTTTCATTCCATTTTCTTTTTGTTTATCAGCATTCCCTACCGCGAAACCTATACCTCGTTGGGTAAGTAATAAAATTCTCACCAGAGTAATAATCATAACCTACAGTATAAAGGGTCAGGTTTTGAATTGTGAATTTAGTTTTGAAAAGTGGAAATTCATGACCTGCCCCTATTTCTCTATTTCTTTGAATTTGATTTTTCTAAAAGTGGAAATTAATAGCCTGCTCCTTATTCTCTAAATATATATTGGATCAGTACAACCAATTGACTTTCTAATTACTTTTTTGTATAATTACACTAATTTATACAATACATTGAAACTCTTGTAGGAGTGACTACCTACTAGATTTACACTGAAGGTAAGGGTAAAACCTTACCTTTTTTTTTGCGGGTAGTGTTGGGTGGGAGTGTTCATTGAAAGGAGTTTCAATGTTGTATAAATTAGTAGTGTTAGTTTTAATATTTTCAGTTTTAGCAATTGAATTATATTAATAAAAGGGGGAATTAGTCACTCCCCTGTCACTACTTCACTCAACAAGTAATTTATAACCCCTTTATTCCTAAAATACTCTAACTCTAAGTCATTTAAAAGTTTTACTTGAACTTCAATGCTCTCAACCTCATCAAATCTTTTTATTTTTATATCTATTTTACTATTTGAAGTTAGATTTTCACAATCTATTGTAATAGTTTCATTTCCTTTTAATTTTAAACTATCAATATCATCATCGATAAAACATAAAGGCAAGATACCCATTTTCACTAAATCAGATCTATGATTTTCATCGAAAGATTTTGCAATAATACAGTTAATACCTAATAAATTTGTAGCCTTAGCAGCCCAATCAGTACCCTTTCCTACTCCATAGTTTTCACCTGCAAAAATCACTAAATCAATATTTTCTTTTTTCATTCTTTGACAATATTCATAAATTGGTAATACTTCATAAGAATCAAAATCTTTAGTGTACCCACCTTCTTTGGGTAATACTATTTTATTCTTAACTTCTATATCCGAAAAAGCTCCCCTTTGTAATAGCTCTGTATTAGACCTTCTTTTTGAAAAAGTATTAAATTCATCAGGTCTTAAGCCTTTATCTAAAAGATAAAAAGCAGCAGGAGAATAAGGTGGGATATTTCCTTCTGGAGATATTAACTCACTTGAAACATCATCAAAAAGTAATGCAACTATTCTTGCATTAGCAATAGAGTTTTTATTTTCTACTTTATTATAATATGTAGACTTTTGAATATAACTTGATTCTTCATTCCAAGGATAAATATCCGTATCTTCACACTTAATATTTTGCCAATAATCATCACCTATAAATATATTTTTATATACATCAGCGTACATTTTACTGCTTATTTTTCCTAATTCTTCATTTACTTCTGAGATACTAGGCCATAAATCACTCAAAAATATATCCGTACTTATAGGCTCTTTTGTAATTGAAAAATTCATATTCCCTTTTAAGGCATAAGAAACAACCAAAGCAGGAGACATTGACCAATTTGATTTAACTAAATCCCTAGAGACTAACTCTAAATCCTTACCTGAATTAACAGAAGATACATTTAAATTAAATTTCTGAATATCTAAAACTACACTTTGTCTGATTTCTTCTAATTTTGTTGATGAATTTAAATAATTAACATCTAAAATCTTAAAACCTAATTGTTTAAAGTATTTTAATAAATCCAACTCTTCTAAATAGTTTTTTATAATAATAGAACCTAAGGTCAAAGTGCTATTTATATTTTTATTTATTCTTAAATCCAACATACAAGCTTTTTTAGCAAGTAGTGCTGCTTGAATTAAAAGAGTTGGATTTGAAGTAAAGGTACATGAAATTATATTTGCTAAGACGATATCATTATCTTTTACAAAGTTTCCTATTTTAAAAGATTGTAATTTAGAAGGTACATTTTCAACTATATATCTTTCTTCATAATTTTTAGGCCCTACTACTAAAGGTTTTACTTTTGATAATTCAAATATAAATTTTTTATCATAATCTAACTCCCAATTTTGAATAGAATCATTATAAATACCTTGTTTTTGATAATAAGTCTTAATTAAAGTAGCATCTACTCCTCTTGTTTTTTCAATAAAATCTATACTATTATCATCAATACAAAAATATCCACATATAGCCCCACTACGAATAACCACTTCAGATAAATATGCTCTATCTTCTACAGATATATTTTTTAACCCTGGGCCATAAAACTCTATAATACTAGCTGTTAAATCCTCATTTTGAATTAAGTTCGTCAAATTTAATGTTGTATCTAAAATACTAACTCCCTGAGCTAAAGAACCTACAACTTCAATTCCTAAAACTTTTGGAATATGTATTTTAGAATAAGGCTTTAAAAGTATAGCTTGTGTTTCTAAAGTATTAAACTTTAGAGATAAAACCCCTAAAGCATTCATCATAGTAGATTTACTATCTGTTCCTGCAAGAGTTTCAGGATATATAAATACATTTTCATCTTGCATTTTAATATTAACTATTGTAGATAAATATTCTAAATTTACTTGATGATAAACTCCAAAACCAGGAGGAATAACTGTAAAATTATCAAATCTATTTTGGCACCATTTTATAAAATGATGTCTTTGTTTATTTCTTTGTATCGATTTTTCTTGTTTATCATCTACACTATCTTTTACAATTAAATCCACTTGAATCTTAGGGCTTATAAAATCTTCTTTTTTGTAGTTTTCTAAATCTTCATTTAAGGAACTTAAATCTACTAAAATAGGTACGCCATGATAATCATCCATAACAACTCTAGTTGGATAAAAACCTATTTTTCTAAAGTTATTTCTTTTTATAAAGGCATCTATTATATATTTTACTTCTTCTTCATTTTCATTTCTGATATTTGCTTCTAAAAGTAATTTAAGTGAAACTGGTAATTTTTTTAATTCAAAATGTGAATCAAAAATATTTTTTAAATCATAATAATAAAAAACATTTTCATTAAAAGTAAAACTATTTACAAACTTATTCAAAAGTAGTCCTTAAATTATGTTATATAACTAATATAATATACGATAACTAAGTTATGTTTAATAACTATTTAAAAATGTTTGCTAAGCTTGTATAAATAATAATAACACTAAGGAAAAAAATAATAGTAATAAGGATATCAATTAAAATTAATTTATTTTGAGTTCTTCTAGTATTTGAGATAAAAAACTTTTTAAAAAAGCTACTATTTTGTTCTTCTTTATAAATTTTCAAGGAGTTGATTTTACCTACAGATGTATAGGAAATAGTTTTAAGTAAAGATATCCAAAAAGCCAAAACCATAGGTAGTAATAACCAATCTTGTTTAAAATAAGCTACTAAAAATGCTCCAACAAAACCTATAAAATAAAAATATATAATAGTTTTATAAGAAAAATAATAATTTCTTCTTAAAAAGAAAAACATACTAAAACATACTAATATAAGTAAGGATGTAATACCTAATGCTTTAAATGTTGAATAATCTAATATTTGAAAAATTGCAATGCTTAATGGTATCATTGCTATCAAAGCATAAAACCATTGTATCTTAGTGTTTAAGTTCATTTTCTACCATTCATTTATTCTTTACTATTATATATTTTATTTTATAAAACTTCCTTTATCGATAATTATACATATCTATCATATAATACTAGCTTCAAAATTTCAAAGGTTATATATATGAAAGATACTATTAAAATTTTTAACGCAAAAGAAAACAATTTAAAAAATATTGATTTAGAAATACCCAAAAATAAACTTATTGTATTTACAGGACTTTCAGGGTCAGGGAAATCAACCTTAGCATTTGACACTCTATATGCAGAAGGTCAAAGAAGATATATTGAGTCTTTATCTGCTTATGCTAGACAATTTTTAGATAAAGTTGGAAAACCTGATGTTGAAAGAATTGAGGGATTAACACCTGCAATTGCTATTGATCAAAAAACAACATCAAAAAACCCAAGATCAACTGTTGGTACTATTACAGAAGTTTATGACTACTTTAGACTTTTATATGCAAGAGTAGGAAAACAGCACTGTCATCAATGTGGAGAGCCTATTTCAGAAATGAGTGCTTCTGATATTATTGATCAAGTACTTAAACTTCCTGAAAACTCAAAAGTTGTAATTTTAGCTCCTCTTATCAATAGAAAAAAAGGAACATTTACTGATTTACTAGAAAGTCTTAGAGGAAAAGGTTATGTAAGAGCCATGATTGATGGAGTTATGGCAAGACTTGATGAAGACATAGAACTTGAAAAAAATAAAATGCACACTATTAAAGTTGTTATTGATAGAGTTGTAATAAAAGAAGAAAATAAAGATAGAATTGCCCAAGATGTTGAGAAAGGACTAAAAGAGTCTTATGGAGAGCTTGAAATAGAAGTTTTAAACCATGAGGATGTAGGAGTTGAAAAACATATACATTATAGTGAGCACATGGCTTGTTTTTCATGTAAAATTTCGTTTGAACCTTTAGAGCCTTTATCTTTCTCTTTTAACTCACCAAAAGGTGCTTGTACTTCTTGTGATGGTTTAGGTATTAGATATGCTTTAGATATGAAAAAAGTTGTAAATGATGACTTACCTTTAGAAGATGGAGCTATTAGAATTATCTATGGTTTCAACAAAGGTTTTTACTTCAAAATGCTTATGGCATACTGTGAAGCGGCAGATATTGATGTAAAAATTCCATTTAGAGATTTACCAGAACATCAAAGAAAAGCTGTATTACATGGTGGAGTTGAAGAAGCAAAATTTACATGGAAAAGACACAACTTAGTTAGAAAATGGGAAGGAATTGTAAAACTTGCCTACGACATGATAAAAGATGAAAAAGACATGGCTGAATATATGACTGAAAAAGTTTGTGATTCGTGTAATGGAAATAGATTAAAACCCTCTTCTCAAAGTGTTTATGTAGCAAATAAAACAATTGGAGATATTATAAACAAACCTATTGAAGAGGCTCATGCTTTTTTCCAAGATGATAAGAATTTTGAATATTTTAATGATCAAGAAAAAATGATCTCTGCACCAATTTTGAAAGAGATAAAAGAAAGAATTTTCTTCTTGCATGATGTAGGACTTGGATATATTACATTAGGAAGAGATGCAAGAACTATTTCAGGTGGTGAAGCTCAAAGAATTAGAGTTGCTTCTCAAATTGGTTCTGGACTTACGGGAGTTATGTATGTACTTGATGAACCTTCAATTGGTTTACATGAAAGAGATACAAATAAACTTATAAAAACACTAAAAGCCCTACAAGAAAAAGGAAATACTGTAATAGTTGTAGAACATGATAAAGAAACAATTGAAGCTTCTGATTTTATAGTTGATATTGGGCCTAATGCAGGTAAATATGGAGGAGAAGTTGTTTTTGCAGGAACACTTAAACAAATGCAAAAAGCAAAAACTCTAACAGCTCAATATATGACAGGAAAGAAAAAAATAGATTACGTATATAATAGACCACAAGAAGAGTTTATAAAAATTAAAAATGTAACTATTAATAATATTAAAAATTTAGATGTTCAAATTCCTTTAAAAAACCTTTGTTCAATTACAGGAGTTTCAGGAAGTGGTAAATCATCACTTATTTTACAAACTCTTCTTCCTGTTGCAAAAGAGCTTTTAAATCATGCTAAAAAAGTTAAAAAAGTTGATGGTGTTGAGATTGAAGGTTTAGAAAGTCTTGACAAAGTAATCTATCTTGACCAAAGCCCAATTGGAAGGACTCCAAGAAGTAACCCTGCAACCTATACAGGATTAATGGATGAAATTAGAACACTATTTTCTAAAACAAAAGAAGCTAGTCTTAGAGGATATAAAATAGGAAGATTCTCATTTAATGTAAAAGGTGGTAGATGTGAAAAATGTCAAGGTGAAGGTGAAATAAAAATTGAAATGCACTTCTTACCAGATATTATGGTTAAGTGTGATGACTGTCAAGGACAAAGATATAATCCTCAAACTTTAGAAATCTTATACAAAGGTAAAAATATTTCTGATGTTTTAAATATGAGTGTAGATGAAGCCTTAGAGTTTTTTGTAAAAGTTCCAAAAATTCATGCAAAGCTAAAAACACTTTGTGATGTAGGTTTAGGATATATTACATTGGGACAAAATGCAGTTACACTATCAGGTGGTGAGGCTCAAAGAATCAAACTATCAAAAGAGTTATCTAAAAAAGATACAGGAAATACCTTATATGTATTAGATGAACCAACAACTGGTCTTCACTTTGCAGATGTTGATAGACTTACAAAAGTTTTACATCATTTAGTTGATTTAGGAAATTCGGTCTTAGTTATTGAACATAACTTAGATGTTGTTAAAAACTCTGATTGGGTTATTGATATAGGACCTGAGGGAGGAAATAAAGGTGGTAAACTTGTAGATGAAGGAACACCTGAACAATTAGCTTCAAGACATAAAAAAACAGGTTCTTACACTGGATATTATTTAGAAAAAGAACTTGAAGAGATGAAAAAATAATGAAAATTGATTATTCAATTTTTAATCAAGATACAGCAATAGATAGATTTATCTTTGCTGTGCAAAAAGGTTATTATGTAGAAGCACATGAACTACTTGAAGATGACTGGAATGAGTATAAAAAATTGGGTGAAAAGAAAAAAGCATTAGCTTTAAAAGGTTTAATAAATGGTGCAACAGCACTTGCTTTGTATCATATAAAGAAAAGACCTCATGCTTATGCTAAAGTTTGGCCTGTTTTTATAAAATATAAACCTTTATTAGAAGAAGTTGAATTAGAAAATAAAGATAAGTTTTATTATGCAAGAGATCTCTTAATAAAATTAAATAAAGAAATATAAAAGTCAAGTCAAGTTGTTTTGACTTAACTTTTTAAGAAGCACTATCTTTTGCTTGATTCATCAAAAATGCTTTTAATTTCATCATATCTTCAGTTGGAAATTGATTTTGAGACTCTCCTCTTTGTGCCCTTACAAAAAAATCTTTTGAAGAATCATTAAAGCCAAAATTCATATTAGTTAAAACATATTCATAACTATTTGTTGCTGATTCATTTTTTGCTTTTTCAATTTGAGCTGTTTCCCCTGCTTTTAAAAACTCCTCTCTTCTTAATTCAGAAAGATTGTTTCTTTCCCCAAGCTTTGAGGTTTGAGTTGAGGCATGTACTTGTTCTAATTCTAGCGATCTATTGTCTCTAAATTGATCAATTTTAGGTATTAATCCATATTCCATAATGTCCTCCTTTTATTAAAACTCGCTTAATAAATTTATTATACACAATTTCACTTGTATTGTCAAAAATTAAGTTTATTTTGATATGATTAGTTACTATTTTTTTAATTTAAAGGAGTCTTTATTGGAAGATAATTCCCCGAGGTGCAATTTTAAACAAAGTGAGCCCCAATGGAAATTTTAGTCTTACTATTTTTTGCGGTTGTTGGAACATCATTCTTGTGTTCTATTTTAGAGTCAATCCTACTTTCTACTAATGTATCATACATTTCTGTTCTTGAAAATAAAAATCCAAGTGCAGGTAAACTTCTAAAAAAACTTAAAACTGATATTGATAGCTCTATTGCTTCAATTTTAATTTTAAACACTATTGCTAACACTTTAGGTGCAACAGCTATTGGTGTTCAAGCACAAAATGTTTTTGGCGGAGACAAAACTTTAGTAATGGTAACTTCTATTGTTTTAACATTTTTAATTCTGTTTTTTGCAGAAATTATTCCTAAAACAATTGGTGCAGTATATTGGAAGCAACTAGCACCACTTGCAGGAAGAATTATAAATATGTTTATTTTCATTACTTTTCCACTTATTAAAATCACACAATTTGTGACTAAAAAAATTGGATCTGATACTAGTGATTCTATATCTAGGGAAGAGCTTATACATTCTACTTTATTAAGTGAAGAAGAAGGTGTAATTGGAGATTTAGAATCAGATATCATTGAAAATACATTAACTTTAAATAATATGAAGATTAAAGAAATTCTAACACCTAGATCTGTAGTATATGCAGTGGATAAAAATACTTCAATAAAAGATATTATTGAAGATAAGAGAACATTTAAGTTTTCAAGAGTTCCTGTATATGACGAAAGTATTGATAATATTGTTGGATTAATTTTGACAAAAAAACTATTCAAACAAGCAATTATTAATCAAGATGTTACTATTGAATCAATAATGAAACCTGTAATTTCTTTAAATGAAAATATTCCTGTGTCAAAAGCATTAAACATGTTTATTCAGAAGAAAGAACACATGTTTATTGTTGCTGATTCTTATGATCAAACAGAAGGTATTGTAACATTAGAAGATTGTATTGAAACACTTCTAGGATTAGAAATCATGGATGAATCTGATACAACAGCAGATATGAGAAGACTAGCTTTAAATAAAATGAAAGCTAAGAGAAAAGAAAAGGAGAGAGAGAAATGAGTTTTAAGAGCACAGTAATTAGTATTTTTGTTGTATTTGTAATTGCACTTATGTTAGCTGAGGGTGAACCAAAACCTCTAGCACCATGGTCTTATACAGAAGAAGGAGGTTCTGAAAAATGGGCTGAACTTGATGAAAGATATACTATGTGTGAAAAGGGAGTTAACCAATCACCTATTAATATAACAAATACTATTGATGCATCACTAGTACCTTTAAAATTTGAAGGTAATGCCAAAGGTACTATATTTGAGAATACAGGTCATGGTGTAAAAGTAAATATTTCAGGTGGAAATAAATTAATAATTGATGATGAAGAATACTCTTTAAAACAAATGCACTTCCACACACCAAGCGAAAATACTATTGATGGGAAGTCTTTCCCAATGGAAGCACATTTAGTACATGCAAAAGGTTCAAAATTAGCAGTTGTAGCTGTTATGCTTGAAGTTGGTTCTGATAATATAGTTTTAAATAAATTACTTAGAAACCTACCTGAAAAAGAAGGTGAAAAAAATCAATTAAAATCAAGTGTTGAAGGTTATGAAATTTTACCTGAGACTAAAGATTATTATAGATTTGATGGTTCATTAACTACTCCTCCTTGTACAGAAGGTGTTAAATGGTTTGTTTTAAAAACACCTGTTCAATTATCAAAAAGTCAATTAAATGATTTTGAAACTGTTATGGGTAAAAACAATAGACCTATTCAAGAAATTAACGCAAGAACAATCTTACATTAATAAAATTATATACTAAAGGTTTTCCTTTAGTATATTTACACTTTATGCCTTAATTAAACTATTAAATGATATAAATACTTTAAATTTAATATAAGAAGTATTTTATGAAAAACGAAAAACTAATAAACTTTATAGATTCATTTCAAAGTGTTGTAATTAACTCTTTAGATGAGAACAAAAATCCATTTTCTTCATACGCACCATTTGTTAAATATGAGAATTCATATTATGTATATTTATCAAATATGGCAAAGCACTCAAAAAATCTAAAAAACAATAAAAAATCTAGTATTTTCTTTTGTGAAGATGAAAATAGCTGTGAAAATATTTTTGCAAGAAAAAGAGTAATTATGCAATGTAATACAACTATAATAGAAAAAGACTCAAAAAAATATAATTCTATCCTTGATAGTTTTGAAAAGAAATTTGATAAAAAAATGGTTCAAACATTAAGAGCGATGAGTGACTTTAATGTTTATGAATTTAAAGCATTTTATGGAGAAGCTATTTTTGGTTTTGGAAAAGCATATAATCTTGGTGGAGAAAACTTTGATGAACTTATACAAAGAGAAGCTACAAAAGGTCATGGACACAAATAAAGTAGTTATGTCAAACTACTTTATTTATACAAGAGCTTTAAATCTCTCTATTAGATATTCTATTTTTAAATCATAAGCCAAGCTTAAAGCACTATTTCCTAACATATCTTCATGCTGTACACAAACATCATTAGTTAATAAATAATCTATACTTTGTATTTTATTATATAATACAGCATAGATTAAAGGTGTTGATTTTATATCATCATGTTCATTTAAATCTAATCCACAAGATTTTAAACATTTCAAAATTTTTACATCATCTTTATATACAGCATAATTTACAGCTAATAAGATATTTGTTACTTTTGTATCAATTCCTAAATCTATTAGTTTTTTGATAATATTCGTTTTTCTGTAGTAAATTGCCCAGAATAAAGCATTTCTACCTTTTGTGTCTCTTGCATTTATATTTGCACCTAAATGAATTAATTCATCAATTTTATCTTCTTTACCTTTTGAAATTGCACTAAAAAGTTCATTTGACAAAATATTAGAAAAATCTTTATTTATAAGTATATTATTTGACATTTGCTACTCCATTTATAATATTGATAATTGTTATCATAATAAATAAACTCTTAAGAACAGCTAAAACCTATACAAGAAAAGAATAAATTAATTTATTCTTGTTCTCGTTTTGCAGTAAATATTTTTCCATCTCCTGAAATTAAAATTGCTAAACCTTTAGTATTTTCAAATTGAGAAAGGATAATAAGAAGAATAACCATTAAAGGTACAGATAAAAACATACCAACAGTTCCCCACATAGCACCCCACATTACTAAGGATAAAATAACAACAAATTGTGAAATATTTAATTTATTTCCCATAAGTCTTGGATAGATTATATTTCCTATTAAAAATTGAATTGAAGCAAGACAAATAAGTAAAAATAAAACAGAAGTCAAATCTGTAAACTGTACCAATGCAAAAAGTATTGGAATTACCACAGCAATAATACTTCCAATTGTAGGAATAAAATTTAAAATAAAAGCTAAAAAGCCCCAAAGTACAGAACCTTCTAGTGAGAACAACTCACATATAATGTATGTTAATATACCTGTAGATAAACTAATAATAGTTGTGATTGAAATATACATTCTAATTGTTTTTGATATAGATTCTAAAACTTCTTTTGCTTTATTTCTTGTATCATAATTTTTAAATAAAGCATTTATTTTTGCATTAAAAAACCTTTGGTCAATTAATAAAAAAAGTACATATAAAAAAATCTGTAAAATATTACTTACAACAGAACCAAAAGCAGATATTACTTTATTAATAATTGAAGCTAAACTAAATTGTTCAAAAAGCTTTTCAAACTTTTGTGAGACATCAAAACCAACAAATGAAGATAATTTTTCTAAAATTGAAATAAATTTACTATCTAATTGAGAAATTGTATCACTCAATTCAACAATATTAGAAGCAATAAAACTTCCTGTTTCAAACATAAAATAAAAAATGATTATTAAAGAAAGAGGAATAGCTAACTTATCACCTATATTTGAATTAAAATATGGTATCTTTTTTATTGTGTTTGCTAGTGCATTAATCAAAAACCAAATTAAGATAGCAATTGCAAGTGGTGTTAGAATATTGTTTAAAGTTGTTAAAGCATAAATTATCAAAAAAATAAATGCTAAAAAATAAAATGCTGAAGCAAAATTTGTATTATAACTTCTTGCTTTAAATTTTTTTCTAGTGACTATATTTTTACCTAAATGATCCAAAATATTTACCTTGTATTAAATTAAAGTTAATAATAACAAATTAAATATTTGAAAGATATTTATTTTTTTAAATGTTTAGTTTCAAGTTCTTTTTGAAAATCTGTTTTTAGCATTTCTTCAATTTTCTTATCGATAATATCTAATGTTTTAAATTCTGTTTCCTTTGAAACATCAGGTAATTCTTCTTTAAAAAGTTTTTGTGCTTCAAAAAAACCATCTTCTATACCTTTTCTAGTCTCTTTTAAAGCATAAGGTTCATTTCCTGTTAAGTCTTCAACAAATTTAACTAATCTTTTTGAAGTCTCTTCTGATCCAAAAAAACCTTCTTTTGATAATAATTGTTTTGCTTCATCTTTTGTTAGTTGAGATATTGGTTTACCTGTATAGCCCATATCTTCTAAAGTAATTTTCTTCTCAAACTTATGACCTTCAAAAAAACTAATAAAGTCAATATTTCCACTTTCTAGTTTAGATAAAACTTGCTGTGCATTTGTATTTCCTTTTGAGAATTCTGCACTTTTTACATTTAAGTAGTTTTGAATACTGTGAGTTGATATAGATATTGAAACAGCAGCATTATGTAACTTGCTCTCATTTACTTCATCTATATAATTTGAGGCTGATAAATCTTTATTGTCAAGTAATGTTGTGTTTTTTTCATTGAAATTATTAAGATTTAAATTTAATTGATTTAATCCTAGGCCGTACATTATGTATCCTTTATAATACTATATTATACTTATACAATTCTTATTTTTTTCTTAAAGACTCTTTAGCTATCTTAATCTCCTCGTTCATAGTATTTATATAACCTTTTACACTAGTATATAAATAAAAGATTGATTGAACCATAAAGAAATAAAATGCATTTTCATATCCAATATAAACAAATATAACATCAGCAATAAAAAAACAAATAAAAGCAATTCCTCTAGTTTTATGATTATGACTAGATAAAAGAAAACTTCCAAATATTGCAATTGATGCTGCTAATAAATCTATTGGTAAAACCATAAAATCTATATTTGACATATTAGGAAGTATCGTTTTATATAATACAAATAAATAAATTGACAAAATGATACTTATTAAAAAGACATCCCTTTTTCTATTTTTAGTCAGTTTATAAATACCTAAAACTGCTGTAACAAAAAAGAGTATCATCTGGATAATTACTGGAACTTTCCCATTTAATGTAAAAAAAGTTAAAAGAGCTAAATTTGAAATGAAAAAACTTACAAACCCCCAGTAAATTGGACGAACATTATTTTTTGAGCTTTTTGACATCAAATATGCTCCAATTATTGAAAAAACTGCTCCTATTGCTTCAAGTATTATCATATTTTCACTTTTTATATAAATTTTCTGCAATTATATTCAATTTAACAAAATTTTCAATAAATATAATATGTAATTGACTATAATTCGTAAAAAAATAAAGTTTAGAATAAATGAACAATGAGAATTTAAAAAAATGCTACAAATGTTATAGACCTAAGACATCTTGTAGTTGCGAAAATATACAAATAAAACTAAAAACAAAAACTAAATTTGTCATTTTAATGCATCCAAAAGAGTTTAAAAAAACAAAAAATGGTACAGGGTTTATGACAAGAAACTCTATTAAAAACTGTGAAGTTATCATAGGAGTTGATTTTACAAATAATAAAAAAGTAAATAAGCTAATAGAGGATAAAAACTTTAGTCCTTATCTATTATATCCCCATGAACAAAGTATTAAAATCAACAAAGAAATAATTAATGATAATAAAAATCTTTTAATTTTTATACTTGACTCAACATGGCCTTGTTCAAAAAAAATGTTAAAGCAAAGTTTAAATCTACAAAAACTACCTAAATTAAGTTTCGAACATGATTTAAAATCTAATTTCAAATTTAAAACACAACCACAAGATGAGTGTTTATCTACTATTGAATCTACTTTTTGTTTACTACAAGAACTGCATAATCAAGAGATAGAAAATTTTAAAAGTAACAATTTGGATACATTTTTATTACCATTTCACAAAATGGTAGAATATCAACTAAATTGTATGAAAATACATAACAATTAAAGAGATATTTGTATATAATTTAATAACTCAAAAGGATTATAGAATTTAAGATGTTTAAAAAAATTATTTTACATATATGTATACTGTTTATCACACCCTCATTTTCAAATGAATTTACAAATCAAAATGAAACATTCGTTCAAGTACAACCAACATTTCATGAAAAAAGTAAAGAAGCTTTACATAAGCTTCTAAAATCTAAAAAAACAAGATCGGTATTTTTGTCAAGATATTCTTTAAAAAAATATTATAAAGAGTTTAACTATGAATTATTATGGCTTAAGGAAGATGGATTAAATAATTTTGCAAATGTACTACTTGAAGCTATTAAAAATGATCCTGTTTTAAAACCTCATTCTCAAAAAGTATTTAAGCTTTCATATTTTGAAAAAAAATATAAAGCCTTAAATAAAGAAGATAAAAACTATTTAATAAACATAGCTAAAATAGATTTTATTCTTACTGGTATGTATAGTAAATATATGAAATACCTTTCAAGTGGTTATATCAATTGGAAAGAATTTAAAGAGACACTTAAAGAGCTTGAAGAAAAAGATGATATTGATGCAGGTTGGGAAAAATATAATATTAGAAAAAATAGAATAAAACTTCTAAAAAAAGCAAAAGAAGAACAAGATTTAAATGTTGCTTTTAATGCTGTTAATTATACATTTCCCCAGGCAAAACAGCTTGAAAATAAAATAAAAGAGTTCGAGAAACTTGCTCTAGCTGGTGGATATATAAAACTTCCAAAATTTAGAGTCTTAAAAGAAGGTTCAAAAAGTGATATTGTTGAGATTTTAAGACAAAGACTTTTACAAAGTAATGATTTAATAAAAAATGATTGTACAATAACTATTAAAGCTGATAATTTAGTTACTAATAGTATTCAAAAAAATAATGACTTTACAACTACAAATGACTATAACACTACAAGTGATATCTCAAACATAGAAGAAAGAGAATGTTACAAAGTATTTGATGAAAATGTAAAAAAAGCTGTTATCTCTTTTCAAGAAAACCATGGACTTACACCAGATGGAGTAGTAGGAGCACAAACAAGAAGAGCTTTAAATATGTCTATTGAAAAGAAAATTGTTAAAATGAGACTTAATTTAGAAAGAATGAGATGGATGCCAAGAACACTTGGAGAAAACTTTTTACTTGTAAATATTCCTGAATACAAATTAAGAATGTATAAGAAAAATAAAGTAGAACTTGATATGCCAATAGTTGTAGGAAAAAGACAAAACCCTACTCCTATTTTTTCACATAAAATGTCTTTTGTAGTTTTAAACCCTTATTGGAGAATTCCTCAAAGTATTGTTGAAAAAGAGTTAATTCATAAAGTTATAAAAAACCCTAGCTACCTAAAAGAAAAAGGTATAAATATCCATGAAACTTGGGATCATAAATCAGCTACATTTGATGTAAGTGAAGTTGACTTACAAGCTATCTTACCTAAAAAAGAAGATGAGAAACTGAAAAATGATGAAGAAGCTTTAAATGCAATAGAAAAAGAAACAAATGAAGAAATAGTTGAAAATACAGAAATAAAGCCTATATATAGATTTATTCAAATTCCAAGTGAAACAAATCCACTAGGTAGAATGAAATTTATGTTTCCAAATAAATATTCTGTATATTTACATGATTCACCAGCAAAAAAATACTTTAAATATACAAAAAGAGCTTATTCTCATGGTTGTATAAGACTTGCTGAACCTAAAAAACTATTAGAAGCAATATCTAAAGAAGACTCAAGTCTTGACTTTGATGAAGCTAAAGAAGTTTTAACACAAATTGAAAAAAAGTCTATAGATTTAAAAAAGCAAATTCCTGTACACATGGTTTATTTAACATCATGGGTTGACGAAAATGGTAAATTACAATTTAGAAATGATGTTTATAGATATGATAGAATTCAAAAAAAGCTTTTATATAAAAGATAAAAGCTTTTTTATTTAATTAAGTAGAGTTTGTCTTTCATAAAATTAATATTTTTTACATATAACTGATGTTTTTCTTCTAAAACTTTCATAAAAAATCTAACTTCTGCATTTGTAAAACCATCTGGTTCTTTATCTTTTATAGAAACTTCTTCATTTTCCATAATTCTAATTCTTTTTAAAACTCCATTAGTAAGTTTAACATAATAAACAATATCTAATTGTGTTTGATTTACTTTCTCAATAGTTACAATAACTCTATTATCTCTAACATTCATATTAAAATTAGGGCATAACAAAGCAAAATCTTCACTTAAAATATAACCAATATACAATTTAGTATAAATATCAAAATATAAACTTAGTCTATAAGAAGAGAAAAATTTTAAGTCTACAATAAACTTTGGGTTAGATCTTGATTTTGTTAAAATCCACTCTAAAGTAGGGAAATATTGGAATTTTTTGTATCTAATACTTAAGGCTTCAATAAACTTTTTATTTTGTGAAGGCTTAAGAGTTTTTACATTCTTTTTAGTTCTTTTTGAAAAAATGATTTTTTTAATTAATTCTTCATCATCCAAATCTTTTGTAATCCAAACTGTTGCATAATTGGGAAAGTTTTTAATTCCAATAGAACCTTTAGTTAAAACTATTAATGCTCTTATTTGTAAAGTTGGGAAAATCATTTTTAGTAAAGCATATTTTTTAGCTAATCTTTTATTTAAACTAGAAGTTTTTTTAGAAGTACTCATTTCTACAAAATAAACTGAATCTTTTGTAAAAAATAAAGCATCAAACTCACTAATATCTTTATATGCAGACTTATATACAATCTGTGAGCTTCGGTCAATCAAAAGTCCACTTTTTATGTATTTATTCTCTTTATCTTGATAAGGTCCTTTAAGTACAAATCTTGTTATTTCATCCTGACTTTGAGCATATTCCATTAGTAATTCATAAACAATATTTTCATAAACTTCACCTCTAAAACTACCATAAGCAGATATATAAGAAGGATCATCTTCTGAAATATTTTTTTTGAATAATGCTCTTAAACTTTTACTATCATAAGAATAATGAAAAAGATTGTTTTTAATATTTGAAATGTCTAAATTTTTTATTTTTTCTGTAATTTTAAATTGATACAATTGTCTTTGATTAGATTTATAAATAAACCTATTTCCTTTTTAAGTTGAATTATTATATCTAAATAGATTTTAATAAAGATTAACATAATATAATAAATTAAATAATCATCAAAGGTATATAATGTCAAAAAATATTTTAATCACTGGTTGTAGTTCAGGGCTTGGCTTAGCATTAACAAATTTATATTTAGAAAAAGGCTTTAAAGTTTATGGAATAAGCCGAACAAAACCTCAAATTGAAAATAAAAATTTTATCTTTAAAAACTTTGATTTATCAAACATAAATGAAATAAAAATAAAACTTCAAAGTTTTATTGAAAATATTAAAACAATTGAAACTGTATATTTAAATGCCGGTATGTTAGGAGAAATAAAAGCTTCAACAAAAACTCAAGTTTCTGAATTAAATAAAGTATATGAATTAAATGTATATGCAAATAAAGAGCTTTTAGAT
This sequence comes from Arcobacter sp. YIC-80, assembly GCF_044841725.1. Taxonomy (NCBI): domain Bacteria; kingdom Pseudomonadati; phylum Campylobacterota; class Epsilonproteobacteria; order Campylobacterales; family Arcobacteraceae; genus Arcobacter; species Arcobacter sp. YIC-80. The sequence continues at coordinate 702,957 of NZ_JBJBSI010000001.1, forward strand.
ATTTTAGCAACAATAAAAGTTAGCAATATAATTGCTATATCATCGGGAGCTTCTATAAATGGTTCAAAAGGTTGGGCGTCATACTCTTTATCAAAAGCAGGTGTAAATATGCTTATAAATTTATATTCAAAAGAATTACAAGAAACAAAACTCTTAGCAGTTGCTCCTGGAGTTATAGAAACTCCAATGACTGATTATATTAGATTTGATATAGATGATGAAGAGTTTCCTTCTGCAAAAAGACTAAAAGAGTCACATATACAAAAGCCTGAAGAAGCTGCAAAGAGATTAGATGATGTGATTTCAAATATTAACAATTTTGAAAGTGGTAGTTTTATTGATGTAAGAAATATCTAATTTTTATTATTTTTTTACTTATATTTAATAATAGCTTATTTTATAGAGTTATTATAATATTTTAAAATAATCTTTTAAATATTTATAAGATATAATAATAAAACTCTATGAAAGAAGGCTTTTCATGCAAAAAACTTTCAAAAACTATATTTTTTCAAATAAAATAATTTTAGTTTCAATTATCTTCATATTATGTTTTATTTTTAGTACTTATTTACACACTACTCTTACAAAAAAAGAAGCTTTAAAACATTCTGATACCATATCAAATCAAGTTTTTTCTTCAATGTACCAAATTATGAGAAAAGGTTGGAGTAGAGAAGATTTAAATCTTTTTACAAAATCATTGGAAGAAAATTTTAAAAATAGTAATTATGATATTAATATTTATAGATCAAAAAGTGTTGAAGAATTATTTGGAAAAATAAAAGAAAATCCAAAAGATGAAACTCTAAAAAATGTATTATTAGGAAAACACTCTGAAATAAAATCTTTTGAAAATAATATTGTTCGAAATATTATGCCACTAAAAGCAAATCAGGAATGTATGAAATGTCATACTAATGTAAAAGAAGGAGATACCCTAGGTATAGTTGAAGTAAACCAAGATTTAAACACAATTTTTAATGAATCAAAGTTTCAATATATTATATTTTTCTTAATTATAATTCCAATTTTTTATATCTCTGCATTTGTTTCTTCAAGATATACAACAAAGAAAATAACTAAAAGTTTATCTTTATTTAGACAAAAAGTAGAAAGCATAAACTCTATTGATGATTTCAAAAAATTTGATTCAAAGAATATTGACCTTTATTTCAAAGAATTTAATGACATTATTATAAATGTAGATGATATGGCAGAAAAATTAAAAAATGTAGCTGTAGACAAAGAACTTTTAGAATTTGAAATAAAACTTCTTGATAAGTTTATTATTACCTCTGATGTTGTAAAAGATTGGAGAGAATATATAAGTGACTTACTTTTAGAAATAAATAAAATTATGGAAACTTACACTTTAATGACAATGTTTAGAGTAGGAGATGATCAATTTGAAGTTGATATCTTTTGGCTAGCAATTCCCCAAGAAGATGTAAAAATAGTTTTTGAAGAGTATGTAGAAAATATGCTTAAAAACTCTGAGTATTTTAGAGGAATGAGTGATTTTAAGATCAAACACTTAGTTGCAAATAGACATGAGAAATTAGTAAATTTAGAAAAAGAAGATATTGAATATAGATCAAAGTCGCTTTTTTTAGAAAGTCCAAGAATTGGTGGAATAGTAGGAATTGGTCTACAATCTGTTTTAGCTACTGATCCAGTAAGATATATAGTCGTTGATTCAATTTTAACAACCATGGCAAACTTAGTAGGCTCTGTAAAAGCTATTCATAAATATACACAAGACTTAGAATACTATGCTGCAAGAGATCCACTTACTGATTTATTTAATCAAAGAGTCTTTAATGATATGATGACTTATGAAGTTAAAAGAGCAAATAGACATGAATACTCTTTTGCATTAATGATAATCGACTGTGATAACTTCAAACATATAAATGACAATTATGGACATAGCTTTGGTGATAAATTTTTACAAGCAATAGCAGATATACTAGAAACTCATAAAAGAGATGAAGATATCGTAGCTAGATATGGAGGAGATGAATTTACAATTATTCTTCCTGAATGTGATAGTAATGGAGCACATATAGTTGCTAGTAGAATTTCAAAAGAGATTAACAATACAAAACTAGAAGCCCCAAATGGAAATAAAATTAGTTTAACTATTTCTATTGGTATTTGTGTTTACCCTACTCATACAACATCTCAATCAGAAATGTTTATTATAGCTGATCACATGATGTATCAAGCAAAAGAAGAAGGTAAGAACCTTGTTAAACTTCCTACACAAGAGGATATTACTTATGTTTTAAAACAAAACCAAGAAAAATCTTCATTACTTATAAATGCTATTGAAAATAATGAAATTTACCCTTATTTTCAACCAATTAAACCAAGTCCATCAAATAAAGATGATTTGATAATTCATGAGTTACTTATGAGAATTAAACATAAAGATAAAATTATTTCTGCATTTGAATTTATAGAGATAGCAGAAGCTAGAGGATTAATAAATAAAATGGATTTAATTGTAATTGAAAAAGCTTTTGAACAAATAAATAAAACAAACTATAAAGGCTTACTTTTTATAAATCTATCTCCTAAATCACTTATTGTTGGAGACTTTATTGATAAAATAAACAATCTTGTAAATGAATATGAAATTAACAAAGACTTAATTGTTTTTGAAATAACAGAAAGAGAAACAGTAAAAAACTTTTCTCTTCTTGAAAGATTTGTAAAAAACCTTAAAGCAGAAGGTTATAAATTTGCTATTGATGATTTTGGTTCTGGTTTTTCATCATTTCATTATATTAAAAAATTTCCTATTGACTATTTAAAAATAGATGGAGATTTTATTATAAATATAAATAAAGATAATAAAGATAAAGCTTTTGTAAATAGTATATCTACTTTAGCACAAGAGTTAAAAGTAAAAACTATTGCTGAATATGTAGAAAATGAAGATATTGTAAAAACCTTAGATTTATTAAATATTGATTATTGTCAAGGTTATCATACAGGAAGACCTTCACTAAACTTTCAAGAAAAATGAAGCACTAAACTAGTGCTTCACTTAACATACCTACGATAAACCCAAGATTTACTCCCATAGCTAAAAAACGACTATTCTTCACTCTAATTGAGGGAGCTATATCTTGAAAAATTAAATACAATATTCCACCAGCTGCAAAAATCATTAAACCTGATGTTATTTCAGAAGTATCTTTTAAAAAATAAAAACCTAATAAAGAAAAAATAACTCCTATAAAACTTAGACAGAAAAGAATTATCAAAGATTTATATTTTGAAAAATGAGAATTTCTTAACTCCATATAAGAGTTGAAGGCTTCAGGGAAATTTTGAAAAGAGATAAAAACTGCTAATAATATCCCAATATTATGATCATAAACAAAAAGAGCACCTAAAGCAATTGATTCGGGAATAAAATCTAAAAGCATTGCTAAAATTTGAGAAATATTAGCACTATTTTTTTTAATAAAAGTATCAAGATAATAAAAAATAAAAGCTCCAATTAAAAAAAGAATAACACTTGAAATAATATTTAAATTCTCCATTCCTTTGGGAATTAATACAAAAGAGACTGCTGATAACATTATTCCAGTAACAAAAGCTGTTAAAAAATGTACTACTTTTCTTTTTAATGCCCTATTTTCTATAGTTCTTTCAAAATAAAAAGAACTTAAACCTCCTAAAAAAACAGTGATTCCAGCAATAAATGAAAAAAAGATAACTTCAAAAAGCATAACCTACCCTAAAATATAATTTTTCGATTATATCATAGGGTCTGTTTAAAAGAAATAATAAATTAATTTTTCTTTTTTTGAATTGATTTAATATTAATTAACATTAATATTGAAATAATAAATGCAACTACAAAGAAGCCAGCAAAAACATAAAGTGTTTGAGAATATGAACCAGTAGAGTCTTTAACAAGTGAAATAATTAAAGGGCCTACTAAACCTGCTGCTGCCCAGGCAGTTAATATATACCCATGAATAGCACCCAACTCTTTTGTTCCAAAAATATCTCCAATATATGCAGGAATTGAAGCAAAACCACCACCATAACAGCTCATTATAAAATAAATCACTACTTGGAAAATAATAATTTCACTAATTGAAGGTAGTACATAAAATGCAATTGCTTGAGTTAAAAAGAAAATTATATAAACAACAGGTCTTGTTAAATAATCAGATAAAGAAGCCCATACAATTCTTCCAGCCCCATTAAAAATACCCATAAGTCCAACAGCAGCTGCTGCTGCAATTGCTGATACTCCAATCACTTCTTGAAGTAGAGGTGAAGCAACACCAATTAAAGCAATTCCACAAGTTACATTTATAAATAACATAAGCCATAAACCATAAAATCTAGGTGTTTTAATAGCTTCATTTAAAGATAAAGAAGCTAAATCTTCTTTTAATTTCTTTTTACCTTCTTTTAGCTTTTTCTTAAACTTTTTAGGAAGATAATTATCTTCGGGCTTTTCTAAATAAAGTGCTGATACAAACATAACAACAAAGTAAATAGCTCCCAAAATAAAAAATGTTCCAGCTATACCTACTTTTTCAATCAAAATCTTTATAGTTGGGCCCCAAATAGCAGAAGCAAAACCAAAGCCCATTATTGCTAAGCCTGTAGCCATTCCTCTTTTATCTGGAAACCATTTCACTAAAGTTGATACAGGTGAGATATACCCTATTCCTAATCCACATCCACCTAAAACTCCATAAAAAAAGTATAAAAGCATTTTTGATTCCATCAAAATAGCTAAACCTGAACCAGCTGTTCCTAAACCAAAAAGTGATGCTGCAATAATTGCAGAAACCCTAGGACCATTTTTTTCAACAAACTTCCCCATAAGTGCCGCTGATAATCCTAAAAAGAAAATTGCAATACTAAATGCAATTGTAACATCAGTTAATGTCCAAGACATTTGCGTTTGAATTGGATTTACATACACACTCCAAGCATATACAGAACCAATACAAATATGTACACCTACAGCACTAAGTGCCATAAGCCAACGATTTTTTTCAACCATAACTCTTCTTTCTTATAAAATGTAAGTGAATTTTATAAAAAGATTGTATAAGAGTATATTAATTAAAAAGTTTACAAAATGAAATTACTTTTTAAAAACTAAATTCTTTAAACTTCTTTCTTCATCACTACAAGGGAAAGTCTCTAAGTTACTCAATCTTTTAACATATTGAAAATTAGGTGCATTTTTTGAAAAAATATCTTTTAAAAATTGAACAGTAAGTTCTGGAGCATTTAAACAAGCTAAAACTATACATTCATCATTTGCTAATTCATCAAGTTTTTTTATAATTTTTTCATAATCTTTTGTTGCTGCAAAACTTCCTTTTTGAAAACTTGGTGGATCGATTATGATAATATCATAAGGGCCTTGTTTTTTTATCCTACTCCAAGATTTTAAAATATTATAAGGCATAAATTCAATATTTTTTGTACTTAAATTATTTATATGATGATTTTTTCTTCCTTGCGTTAAAGCACCTTTAGACATATCTACATTAACTACTTTTGAAGCCTTAGCATTAGAAGCTACCACTGAAAAAGCACAAGTATAAGAAAATAAATTTAAAACTTTTTTTTCTTTCGCAATAGAAGCTATAAACTCACGGCCTTTTTTCATATCGAAAAATAATCCTGAATTTTTATTTTTAAAATTAAGTGAATACTTTAAATTATTTTCAATAGCAAAATATTCATCTACAATTTCCCCTTCTAAAACTTCTACCTCGGTATTATTTAAAAATCTTTTTTGTAAAAGTAACAGTTCAAAATCATACTCTTGATAAACTTCTAAAAATAGTTTTTTTAAGTTTTCTTCTAAACCTTCTGGAATATTTTCAAACAAACTTATATATAAAACTTTATGTATTGAATCAATAGTTAAAAAGCTATATGCTTCATAAAAATTCCCTCTTCCATGAAAAACTCTTTTTACTTCATCTGTTTTATCTTTTAAATTGTTCTTTATTATTAGTTTTAATTCATCTATATTCATTTTCTACCTTAAAGTAAATTTGCCATTTTTATATCTAAAATTTCATATTCAAAACATTTAGAGTTAATATTCAATTCAATTTCATCATTTTTATGCTTTCCAAAAAGGGTTTTTCCTAAAGGAGCTTTAATAGATATTTTATTTTCACTTGGGTTTGTTTCATAAGTACCTACTATAGTAAATTCTTTTATTTCATCTGTATTTAAATCAAGTAACTTTACAGATGAACCAAAATTTACTTTTTCATGATTTAAAGTTGTAATATCAATAACTTCTGAATTATTAATAATTTTATCTAAAAATCTTAGCCTTTTATCTGTATTTCTAATTTGCTCTTTTGCACTAATATACTCTGCATTTTCACTTCTATCACCATGTTGGGCTGCAATTTGTTTTTGCTTTACCCAATAAGGCTTTTCTTTTTCCAAAAGATGTTTAAACTCTTGTACAATTTTTTCATATCCTACTGAACTAATTAATTCTTTTTTCATTTGAGTATTATATTTAATTTTTTCAAAAATCATATAAAACTTGTAAATAGTATACTTTTATGTTAAAATAATTTAAGTTCATGGTTTTATAAGTAATATAATATATTTAATTTTACGAGTAATAAATAAAAGGTAAATACTATGAATCCTACAATCTTAAAACTGGTAATACTTTTATTATTAATAAGCAATCTTCATAGTCATACTAATAATTCCGCTAAAAATAATGAAATAATATTACAATTACAATGGAAAAATCAGTTTCAATTTGCAGGATATTATATAGCAAAAGAAAAAGGTTTTTATAAAGATTTAAACATTAATGTAAAAATCAAAGAAAAAACTTACGGACAAGAAATTGTAGATGAAGTAATCAATAAAAAAGCTCATTTTGCAATAGGAAGATCTTCTTTAGTTTTAGACAGAGCAAAAAATAAAAAGATTGTTTTGTTAGCTTCAATTTTACAATCCTCTCCACAAATTTTATTAACTTTAAAAAAATCAAATATTAATAAAATTGAAGATTTCAAAAATAAAAGAATTATGATTACAGGTAATGCTAAAAATGATATTGTTTTAAAAAGTATGTTCTTTTCTAAAAAAATAAATGATAAAGATATGATTATTAAAAGACATACATTTAATTTATCAGATTTGATTTATGGGAATACAGATATCATAGTTGCATATATATCAAATGAACCTTTTATTTTAAAAAACAAATACAATTTAGAAAGTAAAATCTTTGATCCTAAAAAATATGGTTTTGACTTCTATGAAGATATTTTATTTACTCATGAAGACTTAGTAAATAGCAATCCAACACTAGTAAAAAACTTCAAAAATGCTTCCTTAAAAGGCTGGAAGTATGCTTTTAATAATATTGAAGAAACTGTAGATATTATTTATAAAAAATATAATACTCAAAATAAATCAAAAGAAGCACTTTTTTATGAAGCAAAAGAATTAAAAAAACTTGCATATTATAAAACTGACACTTTAGGTAAAATTGACCAGAAAAAAGTAGAAAAAATTTATGATTTTTATAAACTTATGGGGGAAACTACACATCCAATTAATTATGAAAATTTCATTTTTAAAAACTATAAATTAAAACTAACACAAAAAGAAATAGTATATTTAAAAAGAAAAAAAGAGCTATTATTATGTATTGATCCAAACTGGCTCCCTTTTGAAAAGTTCGATGAAAATAAAAACTATATAGGTCTAACAAAAGAGTATTACGATTTATTTTCAAAAAAACTAAATATACCAATTAAACCTGTGTCTACAAATTCTTGGAGACAAACACTAGAATTTATGAAAAAAAGAAAATGTGATATTCTATCTTTAGCAATGAGTACAGAAGAGAGAAAAAAATATTTAGATTTTACGAGTAATTATATTACCGTACCTTTAGTTTTAGCAACAAAGATAAATGTACCTTTTATTGATGACTTAAACTATTTAAAAAATAAAAAAATAGCAATTATTGAGGATTATGCTTTTTTTGAAACTTTTAAAGAAAATTATAAAAATATTGAATTTGTAAGTGTTAAAAATATAGAAGAAGGTTTAAAAAAAGTAGCAAAAGAAGAAATATTTGGTTTTATTAGTAGTATTGCTGACATTAGTTATGAAATTAGAAACAACTATATTAATGAACTAAAAATCACTGCAAAATTTGATGAAAAATTAGAAATGGCTATAGGCCTTAGAAATGATGAAAAACTATTAAAAAATATTTTTCAAAAACTATTAAATACTTTACCAAAAGAGTTCGAAAAAAATACTCAAAATAAATATTTTTCTACTAAAGTTGAACAATTCAAGGATTATACTCTATTTTGGCAAACTACAATTTTCTTTTTATTCATTATTACAATAATTTTATATTGGAGTTATAAGCTAAAATTAGAAAAAAATAAAAATGAAAAGATTATGAAAGAGCTAAAATTCACACAAAATGAACTAAAAATAAAAAATAAAAGATTGAAATTTTTAGCAAGAGTTGATAAGTTAACAAATGTTTTTAATAGAACTAAATTAGATGAAGTTATAGAAAAAGAAATAAATAGAGCAAAAAGATTTAATAGAACTTTTTCTGTGATACTTATAGATATTGATGACTTTAAATCTATAAATGACAATTATGGACATTTAATAGGAGATAAAGTTTTAGTTGAATTAGCAAATATTTTAAAACAATATTCAAGAAATGTTGATACAGTAGGAAGATGGGGAGGAGAAGAGTTTTTAATCATCTGTCCCGAAACCCATAAACAAGGGGTAATTGAACATGCTAAATATTTACAAAAACAGATCAATATGTATAAATTCAATGATGTCCAAAAACTTACTGTAAGTATTGGTTTATCCACATACGATATTAAAGACGATATGGATTCTTTAGTAAAAAGAGCTGATGATGCTTTATATAAAGTTAAGAACAATGGAAAAAACAATATTACTTTTCAAGACTAATTTGAGTTAATTTTATCGAATATTTTAAGATAAAAAAAGTTAAGTTTAGTATTATTAGAAAACTAAATTTAAAGGTAAATAATGAAATTTGAAAAGTTATATAAAGGTAAATTAAAAAAAAGATATAAAAGATTTTTAGCTGATATTATTTTAGAAACAGGTGAAGAAATAACTGCACATGTACCTAATAGTGGTGCAATGACTTCATGTATAGAAGAAAACTGTGCAGTTTGGGTAACTTATCATGATAATCCAAAAAGAAAACTCAAATATACATTAGAATTAACAAAAATCAATGAAAACCTTATATGCACAAATACAGGAGTAGCCAATAAAATAGCAATTGAAGCTATTAAAAATGATGTAATAAAAGAGCTTAAAGGGTATGAATTTTTAAAACCTGAACAAAAATATGGTCAAAATAGTAGAATTGATATTCTTTTAGAAAATGAAAATGATGAAAAAAAATGTTATGTTGAAATTAAAAGTGTTAGTTTAAGAATAGATAACACATTGGCCTTCCCTGATGCTGTAACAACAAGAGGAACAAAACACTTAAATGAGTTAATTGAAATGGTAAATCAAGGACATAGAGCTGTTATGCTTTATATAATACAAAGAACTGATAACTTAGGTTTTGAAATCGCCAAACAAATTGATCCAAAATATTTTGAAGCTTTTGAAATTGCTAGACAAAAAGGAGTTGAAATATTAGTTTATCAATCAAATATAAATCTAAATGAAATTTATGTAGAAAAAAAAGTGGACTTCAAAACCCTATAAAAGTATAATATAAAAAATTCTTATTTTAAATATAATTATAATTAATTCTTATTAAAATAAACATAAGTTAAATAAGTTATAATTATAATATAAAAATAAAAAGGATTTATAATGAATATATTTGATAAAATTAGAGCTTTTTGTAGACCATTTAGAATAATTATAGGATTAATTCTTATTGCAGTAGGTTTTTTTACAGGTATTGCATGGTTTTATTTAGGTGTTATTCCATTAATTGCAGGACTAGCAGACTTCTGTCCTTTATGTATGTTTACTAAAAAGTGTACACCAAAAAATTTAAATTAAGTACATACATAAAAAAAGGTTAGCAAAAGCTAACCTTTAATTCAATTCAACTCCACAGTTTTGACAGTTTTTCCTAAACCAACCTCGTCCAGGATATTTCCCACACTTAGGGCACTTCCAAAGGAAAAATACAAAAGCTAAATAAATCACAAATCCAGCAATAGAAGCATTTAACCAAGTATCCTTTGGTATACCAAACATTTCAGTCTTCTCTTTTACCGTTAAAATAAGACTAGGAGTAAATAATATAAAAAATAGTGCTGCTGTTATTTTTGCATTTCTAATAACTTTAGCAAACTCTTTTTTTACTTCTTGATCCTTCATCTATAACCTTTTTAAAAATTTGATTATTGTATCATTTTTTATATTTTTTTTATCAAAATATACTTAAAAAATGATAGAATTATGAAAATTTTAAATTAAAGGCTAACTATAAAATGTTAATGTTGATTTACTTCCTAATAGCAGTAGGAATATCTTTTATATGTTCAATTCTTGAAGCAGTTCTATTATCGATTACCCAAGCACATATTGAGATTATTAAAAGCAAAAATTCATCTCTTGGTAAATTAATGCAACATCAAAAAGAAAATATTGACTTATCAATTGCTGCTATCTTAACTCTAAATACATTCGCACACACTTTAGGAGCAGCAGGAGTAGGAGCTGAGGCAGTAAAACTATTTGGTGAAGAGTATATGTTTTATATATCAGCTATTTTAACCTTACTTATTTTAGTATTTTCAGAAATTATTCCTAAAACCTTAGGTGCTTATTATTGGAGTTCTTTAAGTGGTATTTGTAGTAGAATTATAAAAATATTAGTAATTCTAACTTATCCTCTTTTAATTATTATGAATAAAATGACTAATTTTTTAACACCAAAAGAGAAAATAAGTAAAATTACAAAAGAAGAAATAAACGCAGCTGCAAATATTGCACAAGAACATGGAATAATTAAAGATAAAGATAGTGATATTATTGAAAACTTATTAAATTTAGAAGATGTAAAAGTTAAAGATATTCATACTCCAAGAAGTGTTATGGTTGCTTTTGATGAATATGAAGTTATAAATAGTTTTCAAAAGGATCAAAAAAATCTTGACTTTACAAAATTAAAAGAGTATTCAAGAATTCCTATTTATTCTTCAAACATTGATAATATAGTAGGAATGATTTTTTCAAAAGAGTATTTTCATGAGTATGTTGAAAACAATATGAAAGATAAAAGTAAAATCATCAAACCAATCTTCAAAGTAAATGAAAATATTCCAATTTCTAAACTTTTAGATTTATTTCTATCAAGAAAAGAACAACTATTTTTAGTTGTAGATAATTATGGACAAACAGAAGGTTTAGTTACATTAGAAGATGCTATTGAAACTCTGTTGGGAATTGAAATTGTTGATGAACATGATAAAAATATTGATATGAGACAAGTTGCAAAAACTAGAATGAAACTTGTAAGAAACAACATCTTAAAAAAGAAGGGTTAACAACTCTTCTTTGGTAAAACAATCTTAAAAATAGCACCTTCCTTACCATTCATTGCTATTAGTTCTCCCTCAAAATGTTTTTCTACTATATTTTTACACATATAAAGTCCTAAACCTGTACCTTTAGATTTATGTTTTGTAGTAAAATAAGGATCAAAAACCTTTGGAAGATTCTCTTCTGAAATTCCTCCTGCATTATCTTCTATAATTATTTCTATAGTCTTTATTGTTTCTAATAATTCTATTTTTACATATCTCTTTGTTTTAATTTCTCTTTGAACTATTGCATCTTTTGCATTATTTAATATATTAATTAATACTTGTGTTAATTCTTGTCCTAGAATAAATATCTTAATATCTGAACTATAATCAATATTATTTATAAGTTCTATGTGATTATTTTTTAAACTTGCAGCTACAATCATTATACTCTCATCTATTCTAGTTTGAAGAACTTCCTCTTTTTTTTCTTTTTTCTCCTTAATAAAATCTCTAAAAGTATCGATTGTTTGAGATAAATATTTTGTACTTGAAACAATAGTTGTCATTCCTTTTGAAATATCTTCTTCTTTGAGCATATTTAATTCACTATTTAACTTAATACCACTAGCAACTGTAGATATTGTACTTAAAGGCTGTCTCCATTGATGAGCAATATTTCCTAACATCTCACCCATTTGAGCCATTTTTGACTGTTCTAATAATTGTTTGTCTTTTTGTACTATTTTTTCAAAGTTTGCTTTCTCTAAAATTCTTTTTTGCTTTTGCTGATATATTATAAAAAAAGCTAGTCCTATTAATATAATAGATAAAGTTTTTATTAACATATAGTTTTTATTTAAGACATTAAGCTCATGCCCTTGACTTATTACTGCCACAAAAGCTAATTGTTTATTTGTTATTGCATCAAAAATAGGAATTGTAGTAATTATCACATCATCCCTATTTAAAAACATTGATTTAACGTTTTTATCATTTGCTTGTTTATATATTAATATTGAAGTATTTAAAGAAGGTTTAATCTCTGAAATAGACTTTTTAGCTATTCTTTGAATTTCATTTAAAATATTTTTATTATGAACAAAACCCTTTTGATGTGATTTTGTATATTCTTGATTATTTTTCAAGAAATTTATAGGTAATACTTTATTATTTATAATTACATTACATAAAACATCATGATTTTTCATCATTGAAGAACTTATAAATTGTTCAGAAAAAGTGATATCTATTAGACCAATATACTCTTTTTTATCAAATATAGGATAAACAAAACTAAAACCTATTGTATTAGCAGAAAAAGTATAAGAATGAAGCATTGTTCTTCTTTTTCTTACCTCTTTATATAATTCAGGTTTTTCATTAAAATTTGAAATATTAGAATTTCTATCAGATACATTAAGAAAAAAATTATTTTTTGAAGAGTAGAATTTTATATTTTTTATATGTTTATCTTTTAGATACTTTAATCTAAGAAAAGTTTTTTCAAAAATTTCTTTTTTAATTTCTTCTTGTTTCAAAACTGATCTATTATTAAAATTTCGTATTTTATTTTTAATATCAGTAATTTGTAAAATACCTGTGTAAACTACCTGTGATAACTGAATTTTTTGATTATATATATTATTATATGCTTTAGAATATAAGGAAGTAATATCATATAAATATCTTTTGTTATTACTTGATTCTTTATAACTAATAATTGAAAAACTTATTGTGGATAAAATTATAAAAGATATTAGATAGTTAGCTTTTAAAGACTGAATATTAGTTTTAATAATACTTCCTTAAATTATAGTTTGGAAATATTATAACATTATTTTTAAACTTTGATAGTAATTTTTTAATTATTTTGTTTTTTTTGGTTGCGGGAACAGGATTTGAACCTGTGACCTTCGGGTTATGAGCCCGACGAGCTACCTAGCTGCTCTATCCCGCGTCTTGTTTTGCGTGATGGGATTGTAGCTGTTTAAACTTAAAGGAATATCAAGAAAGACTATTTTATCAACTAATTTGTGATATTATTCCAAATTCGTAAAAAAAGGATTGAAATTGTCAAAAGCAAGTGCAAGACACATACTATTAAATAGTGAAAAACTAGCAAAAAAATTAAAAAAAGAAATAATAGCAAAAGATATCACATTTGAAAAAGCAGCAAAAAAGTTTTCAAAATGTCCATCAGGAAAAAGAGGTGGAAACCTAGGAACATTTTCAAAAGGTGAAATGGTAAAAGAATTTGATAATGTGATTTTTACAAAAGATACACAAATAAATAGAATCCAAGGCCCTATCAAAACTCAATTTGGGTTTCACTTAATAGAAGTTTTAGCTAAATATTAAAAAAAGGGGAAACATTCCCTTCTTTTAGTTATATCCATTTCCAGCTGCTACTAAAACAGCTAAAATAGGTATTAAAATTAAAAATAATAATTGTACTCTTTGAAACATAATTATTTTTTTAGGAATTACTACTATTTCATCTGTTGTATTTTTATTTTTAAGATAATATAGTGTAGGTACTATTGAAAATAAAGCCATAAGAATAAACATTGTAAGCTTTACATGAAAAAGTGGATTTGAACTATAGAAACTTGCTTCTTTACCAACTCCTAACCATAATAAAAGTCCAGTGATTAATACAACCAAAGCACTTAAACCATAAAAAATATCTGTTCTACAGGCATTTTTAAAGTTTGCATTTGTAACATCACCTCTTAAAAGTAAATGTTGATAAGTTAAAGTACCACTTAAAAATATAATTCCAATAAAATGAAAATATCTAACAATTAAATCTTCCAATAAAAATCCTTTTAATATTTTGGTTTTAAAAGAAGTATTTTACCACTATCTGTAGAAAAATAGATTAAACCATTTGGCGACTCAACTATGTTTCTTACTCTTTGTTTTAAGTGTTCAAGTATTCTCATCTCTTTTATAACATTATTTTTATCATCTAAACTTAAAATATTTATATGAGTTAGTTTTAAAGCCCCAACTAAAAGTTTTCCCTTTAACTCTTTATAAACACTACCCTTATACATAATAAGTGAACTTGGAGCAATTGAAGGCACATAATATTTTATAGCTTGAAGCATACCTTTTTTATGTGTCCCCTCTCCCACAGCTAATGGTGCCCAATACTCTTTTCCATAAGAAATTATAGGCCAACCATAGTTAGCACCTTTTTGTATAAGATTTACCTCATCTCCACCTCTTGGCCCATGTTCTATTGAGAATAAAAGGTTTTTTCTTTATCAAAAAACATTCCTTGTGGGTTTCTGTGACCATAAGAGTATATTTCATCTAAAGCATTTTTATTATTAATAAAGGGATTATCTTTAGGAATTGAACCATCTAAATTAAGTCTTATTATTGTTCCTGAATGATTCAAAAGGTTTTGAGCAGTTTTTCTAACTCCTCTATCTCCTACACTAAAAAATAAATGCCCCTTATTATCAAAAGCTATTCTACTTCCAAAATGTCTTGAAGTTGAAGTATTTGATTTTGTAATAAGTAAATCCTGCTGATTTATAAAACTATTATTTTTTAGTTTTGCTCTTGATAGAGTAGTTAAGCCTTGATTATTAATATTTTTTGAGTAGGTAAAATATATCCAAGAATCACTCTTATAATTAGGTGAAACCTTTATATCAAGTAAACCACCCTGCCCTTGATAATATACTTTTGGGATATTTTTTATCTTTTGTAAAGCTTTTGTTTTTAAATTTAAAACAAAAACCTTTCCATCTTTTTGAGTTAAAATAAGTCTATTTTCATCTAAAAAATCCATACCCCAAATAACACCTAAATTAGATACTATCAGCTCTGTTTTGTAATTTATTTTAGCAAATAAACTTAAATTAAAAAATAGTAAAAGAACTAAAGATTTAAATAAAATCTTCATAATAACTCCTTTATTTAGTTACTATTTGTTTTAGCTTCTTGTTCTCTTAATTTATCTTTTTTACTCTTTCTTTTACCTTTTACAGGTGCTTTTCCTTTTGGCTTTATAAACTCTCCTACTAACTCAAAACCTTTTATAGTTTCAAGTTCTAAAGCTATTTTTGAACGCTTTTGAATTAACTTAAAATGTTCATAATTATCCAAAGTCACAAAAGAAATAGCCACACCACTTTTACCAGCTCTTGCAGTTCTTCCTATTCTATGAACATAATCAGCAGGGGATCTTGGTAAATCGTAATTTACAACACAATCAATATCATCAATATGTAAACCTCTTGAAGCAATATCAGATGAGAAAAGAATATTTATTTTTTTAGCTTTAAAATCTTCCAAAGTATAGTTTCTCTCTTCTTGGTCTAAATGTCCATGAAAAGACTCAGTATTAAAACCATATTTTCTAAACTTATTTGCGATATTATCAGCTGCTCTGTTGTTTGCCATAAATACTAAAACTTTTTTATATTTATTTGTTTTAATCAACTCTCTTAAAAGAGCTGATCTATTTTCTTGATTTACTTTAATAGCTCTTTGATTAATCAAATCAACTGTTTCATTTTCTTCTAAAATTACCTCTTTATAATTTGAGCTAATTTTTGAAGCTATTTGTAATATCTTTTTTGAGTATGTAGCTGAAAAAAGCAGATTCTGTCTACTTTTTGGAAGTTCTTTTAAAAGTTGCTCTAACTCTTCACTAAAACCTAAATCAAGCATTTTATCTGCTTCATCTATTACAAACTTTTCTACTTTTTCAAAATTTATTTGATTTTTTCTAAAAATATCAAGCAATCTTCCAGCAGTTGCGACTACTATATCACAACCTTTTTGTACATCTAAAAGCTGTTGAGATATACCCTCTCCACCTATAATAGTTACAATTTTAGGTGATTTATTGAAGTATTTACTCAAAGTTTCAAAATTGTTTGAAACCTGCAAAGCTAACTCTCTTGTAGGAGCTAAAACTAGTACTTTTAGTTTTGCTTTTCCCTCATAAGGATTATTTACCCAATCATTTAAAATAGGCAGAGTAAAACTAGCTGTTTTACCTGTACCTGTTTGTGCTTTTGCCAAAACATCATGACCTTCTAAAACTAAAGGTATTACTTCTTTTTGTATTTGTGTGGGTTCTTTGTAGTTACTATCTTCTAAAGCTTTATCAAAGAAAGAAGATAAGTTAAATTGAGAAAATGCCATATATGATTATCCTTTTAAATCTATATGGCATTTTAGAGTTTTTTTCCTTTAATATACTCTTTTATCTATTTTTTCATCCATTTTTCAATCAGTTCACATAAATCTTCTGGAACTTCTAAAGGAATATTATGACTAGTTCCTTCTCTACAGATAACTTTCATTTTATGCTCTACTGTATCTAGTCTATGAATAGAGTTTTGATTTAATAATCTATCATCTTTACTATAGAAAAACCAAATAGGCATATCTAAATGAGTTAAATCCTCAAATAAATCTTTTCTATAAAAAGTTGAAGTAAGCTGAGATACAAATGTTTCTTTACCTAAATCTAAAAACATATCTTGAATTATTTTAATAAGCTCTTCATCTTCTTGTTTTTCTACTAAAGATTTTGCTTTTTCATAAGTTAGACCTTGAAAGCCTTCTTTTTCTATTACTATAAACTTTTCTTTTCTTCGCTCAATTTCTGCTTCTGTTGAAGCCCCAGGAGTTGCTGCTACTGTGAAAAGTTTATTTACTCTATTTGGATATGTAATAGCAAAATATGAAGCGATATATCCTCCAAGAGAAAATCCTAAAAGATTTACTTTTTCTTCTTTAAATTGTTCGAACAAAATATCAATAATCTCATCAAAGTCTTCACTATGAGGAATAGGAGTATGCACTATTTCATATTTTTCTTCTAGTAAAGGTTTTATTCTACTCCATAATCTCTCATCAGTCATAAGACCAGGTATCATATAAATTTTTTCTTTCATGTCAATCCTATACTTTATAATATTTATAATGTTGTATCAAAAATATTATTAAAATAATTTTAACATCAAAAATTCAAAATATTATTGACAAGTATATCCACCATCAACAGGAACTAGTGAACCTGTCATAAAACTATTTTCATCTGATAATAAATAACAAGCCATATTTGCTATTTCTTCTGGTTTTGCTATTCTTTGAATTGGTTGCGCTTCTTCTAAAAGTTTCATAACCTCATCACTTTGCATACCTGTTAGAGATTTAAATCTATCAACAGCTTTATCTAAAAGTGGAGTATCAATAGTTCCTGGACATATACAATTTACTTTTATATTATAAGGTGCATAGTCTATTGCTGTACTTTTAGTAAGTTGAGCAATAGCACCTTTTGTAAGTCCATATACGGAGCTTTTTCCTTTTCCTACAAAGGACTGATCAGAACCCATAAGCAAAATCTTACCTTCATTTTGCTCTTTCATCACAGGTATTACTTCTTTCAAAATATAATAAACACCTTTGATATTTACATCAAGAACTTTTTCAAACTCTTCTATAGAAGTTTCCTCTATATTAGCAAACAAATGAATACCAGCATTTGCAAAAAGTAAATCTATTTTATTTTCACGTTTCATTACTTCTTCGACTGCATTTTTTATTTGAGAATAATCACTTACATTACAATTTATAAAAGTTATATTTTCTTCATTACTTTTAACAATATCAAAGTTATAAACTTTCGCACCAAAAGAAATCAATTTCTTAGCTGTAGCTTCACCTATACCTGTAGATGCACCTGTAACAATAACAACTTTTTGTGAAAAATTCATATTAGCTCCATATTATTTATTTTAAAAAATTATATAACTTTATTATTTCATTTTAAATTAAGTAATAATTACAATCTTTAACTTGTATAAAAATTTCATATAAATAATCTATTTATTACAAAAATATTGCTATATTATATTAATTAAAAATTGAGGACATATATGAATAAACTTATAAAAAATCAAGAGTTAAAAAATTATTCAACAATACTTTTAGCATCTATAATTTTAGCAATAGGAATAGTTGGTTTCTTTACACCAAATGGTATAATTACAGGAGGAACAGCAGGGCTGTCTTTACTTTTACACTATATTACACCTCTTAGTATTGGTACATTAATAGTAGCAGTAAATCTTCCATTATTACTTATTGGTTGGAAATACTTAGGAAAAATGTTTGCTATTAGAACTGTATTTACTATTTTTATCATTTCTGTTTTTGTTGATTTTTTTGATAAAATTATTAACTTAAAACCCTTTGTAATTGACTCTGCATTAGCTTCTATTTTTGGTGGTGTATTTATAGGAATCGGTCTTGCTTTAGTTATAAAAGGTAATTCTAGTGCTGGTGGTTCTACTATTGTAGCAAGAATTATAGCTTCAAAAAGTGAGATAAAACCCTCAACAGTTATTTTAGTAATAGATTCACTTATAATTCTATCTTCTTTGTTTATTTTTGATGATAACTCAAGAGTCCTTTATAGTATTGTTAGTATTTATGTAACAGCTAAAATAATTGATACAATTTTAACAGGAAGACTTAACAAAAAAATAGTTTATTTAGTGACAAATGAAACTCAAAAACTCAAAAAAATAATCACAGAAGAACTAGGACCTGAGGGAACAATAATAAAAGGTGATGGTCTTTATGAAGGGCAAGATAAAAAAATGATTTTACTTGTTGTAGAAGTTAATAAGCTTCAACTTTTAAGAAAAATGGTTCAAGAAAATGATCCAGAGGGGTTTTTAATCATCACAGAAGCAACTGAAATGTTAGGAAGAGGACACTAAGACTTCCTTACTTTAACTTAATTGGAAGTAAAGATAAAAAACTCAAGGCCTCAGGAAGACAAAAAACTGCATCTTGAATATCATTTTTTTTAGGATCAATAAGATAGTTTTTTGAATCTTCAAAACTTGCCTTTTTAAGACTATTATTATAAAAAGTAGTAAGTTCTAAATCACATTTATTAAATACTGCTTTTTCTAAGTTACACTCTTCAAAGCCTGTATCTTTGATAATGCTATCATAAAACTTAATACTTCTTAAATCCATTAAATGAAAAGAGTTTTGAGAAATATTACAAGAATCAAAATACACATCAAAAGGCTCATCACAAGAACTCCAAGAAATCCCTATGAGTTTTGAGTCTTTAAATGTAACATCATTAAAAGTACATGATTTTAAAGAACTAAGAGATAAATCGCAGTTTATAAAAGTACATTCTGTAAATTTACATCCATTCATAATACTTTTTGAAAAATTACATTTTATAAAAGTACAAGAATCAAAATAGATTTTATTAAACTCATTTTCTTCAAGCTTTATAAACTCTTCTTCCCAATAATCATTTGTTTTGAACATATAAATCTTTTTAGTTTGAATTTTATCATATTTACTTTTGCATTAAATTAATATCTAAAAAAACCTCAAAATTAGCTATGTTACTTATAATTTAATCAAAAAAAAGTTTAAACTCTTTTATTAGTTTCTCAGGAGACTCTTCTGCTATAAAATGCCCACAATCAATAGTCTTACCTTGTATATTTGTAGCAAATTCACTCCAAACTTCTAAAACATCATAAGTTTTATCAATAAAACCCTCACTTCCCCATAGAACAAGTAAAGGGGTTTTTATTTTTTTTGATAAGTCTTTTTCATCATGTTCTAAATCAATACTAGCTGCTGCTCTATAATCCTCACATTTTGCATGTATATCTTCATAAGTTTGAAAACATCTTATATATTCATCAACTGCTTCTTTTTCAAAAGTTGAATTATTAGAACTCCATCTAAAAAGCTTTTCCATCAAATAATATTTAGGATTTGAACATATCATATTTTCAGGTAAATCATTTGGTTGGATTAAAAAATACCAATGATAATAACCTGTTGAAAAGTTTTTATCTGTTTTTTTAAACATATAATAAGTAGGCACAATATCTAAAACACAAGCTTTTTCTATCATAGAAGGATAATCTTTTAACATTCTATGTAAAACTCTAGCTCCTCTATCATGTCCTGCTACATAAAATTTATCATAACCTAAATGTTTCATAAGACAAATCATATCTTCACTCATACTTTTTTTACTATATAAGCTATGTGTAGGATCATCCATATTAGGTTTTGAACTATCTCCATAACCTCTTAAGTCAGGACAAATAATATGGTAATTTAAATTTAGTTCATTTGCTATATGATGCCACATCACATGAGTTTGAGGAAAACCATGTAGCAAAAGTAAAGGTTTTTTACCATAATTGTCATTATGCCTAAAGTTGATTACAATATTTTGTTTTACTTCTATTTTTTCAAGAATAAAGTTTTTTTCAAATAACATGGGACTATCTTTATGTTTTATTTTAATTAATTTCATCTTTCATATAATTATTAATAATTATATAAAAGGATTGTAGCAATAAAATAGTAATTATTTAAATTTCTAGTTTCTTAGTGTAGCTATCAATCTATTTTCATCTCTTAAATAAGCAAAAACATCAAAAATTGATTTTACTAAAATATCAGAACTTAATAAAGTTTCACTACAAAGCCCTTCATCTTGTAAAATAGCAATACCTAAAGCTGTTTCTTTTAACATTAATTTATCATTTCTTCCATTACCTACACTTAAAACTGTGCTTGAATCCAAACTCTTAACAAAATCTAGTTTACTTATATCTTGGTTATTCTTAGGTATTTTTACTATCTTACAATTTGTATTTGCTAATTGTGTTTCAACACTTCCATAAGTATCTGCTGTAATCACATAAAAATTTAAACGATTTGAAAACTCATTTATACACTTACTTATATTATCTATTAATTTACCATCAACTGCTATAGTACCATTGTAATCAAAAACAATATTTTTTATTTCAAGTTCTTCTCTTCCAGGGATGTTAATTTTCATTTTATTCCTTTTATTTTATAAATACATAAAAAAAGAGTATACTTAATATTATGAAAAAGTTATATTTAATATTTTGTGTTTTACTTTTAAGTTACAATTATATTTATGCTTTTACATGGGATGATTGTATTGAAAAATATGAGAAAGCCAAGCAGTTTAAAGATAATATTCGTTTATCTTATCTGTATTTAAAATCAACAAAAAGTTGTTTGATAAAATTCAAAAGTATTTTAATACAAAAACCAAACCCAGATTTCACAGTAGAAGCAATGAATGACAATATTATTATGCTTGATAAAAATATCAAAAATATCATTCCAAAATATATACATCCTAAAAATAATATAGAAGACATACCTAAATATCTAAATACCAATAATAAAAACTACAAACTAAACAACGAATATAAATACTTCATAAAATATAAGAACTGCAATGGTGTACATGCACTTGATAAAATATATACTGCAAAGCATTGTAATATTCCAAATTCAAAAAGTTTGCATTATGATTTAAGCTATATAAAAACAGACACTATATCTACGTTAAAAACAGCAAAAATAAACTTGAATAAAATTGGTGAATTTAAATACTACTCTATGTCAAAAGAAGGTATGTTTTATAATACTCTATTAAAAGAAAAAAATTGTAGATTTTATAAAGCAGAAAATAAAGCTATTGGTCTAAATATTACACTTGACTTAACTGACTTAGATAAAAAAGTGGAAATTAGAAGTAATTGCTTAGCAATTCCTTCAAACAGTGGTGGTGGAGTTTTTCAAGATAATAAACTTGTAGCTATTATCTCGAAAACAGTTTTTAATAAAAATAAATTTTTATATAGTGTTATTGAACCTATTATTTCTTACTAACTAAAATCCCACCAAGAGCAATAAGTCCTATTCCTAAAAAAGTAACTATATCAGGAATTGAATCTCCTAACATAATACCAAAACCAACAGCAAAAGGAATACTTGAATAGCCAATAACACCGATAATACTAGCTTTACTTAAACTATATGCTCTTGTTAAAAACCACTGAGATACAGTAGATAAAACAGCCATCAAAGCAATCAAAGCCCATACAAATAAATCAGTATGAAGACTAAAGTTTGCATAAGGTGTAAGCAAAAAGATAAGTAAAGGAAGGATAGTTCCTACTCCCATAAATGAAAGCATAATAACTCTTGCATCATATATATCTTTTATTTTTTTTATTGTAGCATAGGCTGCTGCTGCAAAAAAACCACCAAGCACTCCAAAAATATGACCTATTGATATTTCAAAATCAAAAGGTTTTATCACAAATGCAACTCCTACAAACCCAATAATAAGTGCAAAAAATGTATTAAGACTAATAGATTCTTTCATCAAATAATAAGCAAGAATTGTTACAAAAAATGGAGAAGTTTTATTTAAAATTACAGCTTCACCAAGGGGAATAGTGGCAATTGTGTAAAAATATAATAACATAGCTACAGTTCCAAAAAAACCTCTTAAAAAAAGTAAGTGTGTTTTTGAAAAATCAAAAGATACTGATACTTTTTTGAAACTATAAACAATCATAATAACACCTAAAAGGTTCCTATAAAATACAATTTCAATAGGATCCATACTTTCTGATAATACCTTAGCTACTGCACCACTTAATGAGCCTAACATTGCACTCATTAACATAAAAAATATTCCCTTATCCATAAACTTTAAATTTAATAATGATTTATAATTATTCAACATATATTTCCTTTAGGCGAATTGTAGTTAAAATTTGCCCAAAAGAGTTTTAAACATCTATTGTAAGTTAACTATAAATATCTTCACTTATAAAAGAAGGCATAATTTCGATTGTAAAAGGATACTTTTTTATAATTTCGCTCATTACATCAAAAATTACTGTAGCATCTTCAGAAGCATATTTAATTTGCCCACTACTTAGAACTTTTGATTCCCAGTTTGATCTTGACATATTTTTTGATTTCTGTAAGTTTTGATTTAAAATTATCAAAGTAGCTTTTTTCGCACCTATTTGATTCTTTGAAGATAAGCTTTTAAATATATTCTCTAAATCGATTGTAGATTTTAATTTTAATCTAAACTGATTAAAAAGTGCTTCTTTATCACCTTTTAATCCAGTACCTACTTTTATGATTTTTTCATCTTCCAAGATATTTATTAAAGGTTTTAAATTTTTTATCTGCTTTGTTTGAATGATATAACATTGTGTTTTTGTTGCTAATTGAATAATAGAAATACCATGAGAGACTTGCCCCTTTTTAAAAGTAGGCTTTTGTTCACTGTCAAAAGCAATAAAAGGAGTAGAACTTATAGCTTTCATTGCATTTTCTAAGTCTTTAGAAGTATTGATAATCTCAATACTTCTATTTCCCACTGTATAAGGCAAGGTGTTTTCATCAGCTTTTATTTCATGGGCATTATCTATCAATGAAAAAAGATTTATCATTGCTTTTAAAGGTTCTGAACTATTTGATACAAGTTCTTGTAAATTCACTTCTATTTTATTTTCAAAATCATCTTCTGAAAACTTTTGAATAAGTTTTAATCTATCTTTGTTAAATAAAGTATTTACTATTTTAATCTTAAACTCCTAGATAAAGCTATAATTTTTCGTATTGTAGCATAAAGAGTTAATAAACTTATTTCAACCTACACAAACTTAGAAGATAATTCATTTAAAATTTTTGTTGCATCAAATGAATCTCCATTGTATTTGATAATCTTTATACCTTCACTAGTAAAAGATCTTGCTGTATTTTTACAAGCTGTTTTTACTACAATATAATCACATTCATTTAATACTTTACCCATTTTATTATGTTGAGCAATATGTTCAGCATCATCTGATGAATGATTACAGACATGATGTTCTTCTGGATTTTCATGGTCAATATCACTTCTAGGGTTTTGTTTTATTTCATTTAGATTAAACGATTTAAACATACCTGCTCCTGCCATAGTATAAACAGCAAATTTAGGTGTATGACCTGCATTTGTAAAAAAACTTAGATTTTCATCTTTTACGGGTATTGCTATTTTCATTTTTTATCCTTAGTTTATTTTTAATTTTTTTAGTATTTTAATTATATATAAAATCTCATTATATCTTATTATTCACCGTTTAAAACAGACATTACTGTTGCCCTACTTGTTTTAAGTTCATTTGTAATTTTTGAAATATTGATATTACCATTTTGAGTATAGTATTGTTCATCATCAAGCATTCGTAAAATTTCATCTTTTTTTTCAAGTATTTGTTGAGAAGTAGCTTTTTTCTGAAAAGTAAAATCCTCTTCTGTCATAGTCTTTAAGGCTTCTAAATCTCTTTTGATTGTAGGAACAGTTACTTTTAGCTGTTTCGCTAAATCTTTTGGTTCTTCTATTCCATTTGCTATTAAATCTCTTAAAGCAATTCTTCTAGTTTTGATTTTTCTTCTTCTATGATATGAAATTTTCATCTATATTATATCCATAAACTTTTGTTTTGATTTGTTATTATAACATTAAACCCAATTAGACTAACTAAAAGGTTAAGAAGATATAATTTTAAAAAATTTAAACAATGGATAAAAAATGAACTTTAAAAAATGGATTTTTATAGCAATACTTTTAGTAATATTTTACTACGCATTTATTGAAAACTTTTTTCTTACACTTTCAATAATCGCTTCTTTTTATGTACTATTTAAAATATATAAATTCTATGCTAGAAAAAAGCTAAATAAACTAGTCCAATCAAAAGAACTTTTTAGACAAAGTCAATTAGGACACTTTATCGCACTTGTAGCTAAAGTTGCCAAAGCAGATGGAAGAGTAGATGAACTAGAAGCTCAACTAATAAGCATGATGTTTGATGATATATCAAAAGTTTTCGATGAAAAAGAAAAAGCTAGAGCTATTATGAAAGAAATCTTCAATGAAGAAAAACAAAAAGATGACGACACAAAACAAATAGCCCAATCTCTAAATCAACTTCTTGGAAGAGGAATACATAAAAGAAAACAGTTTGTAGGCTTTTTAATTCAACTTGCATTTATAGACAATGGAATAAGCCAAGATGAAGACAAAGTTTTAAGAGTTATCATAAAAGAACTAGAAATATCAGATGAAATATATGAAGCCATAATAAATAACTTCAAAAATAAAATGAAAAACAATCAACAAACTATGAGCCAAGATGAAGCATATAAAATTTTAGAAGTAAAAGAAACTGATGATATGAACACAATAAAAAAAGCCTATCGAAAACTAATAAGACAATACCATCCAGATATCATAAGCTCACAAGATAAAGATGAAGCTTATATCGAAGAAGCAACAGCAAAAACTCAAGAGATAAATCAAGCCTATCAACTTATCAAAGATATAAAAGGGAAGTAGTGATAACTTCTCTTGGAAATATTAAAAAACCCATCTCAATCTAATAAAACAGTTTAAATAAACAATGTGATATTTTATAGACTCTTCTTTTATTCTTTGTCTTACTTGAAAATATTCTATCAAGAAAAACTTGAATTAAAAGCAAGGATTTGTTATATGATTCACCCAATCGTTTTTAGTTGTTTATTTACTTCTTTAACCAATTTATTTTTTGCTTCTAGAAATTTTTTCCATTCTTTATGTGCTTTCTTAGGCTCAAAGTCATATGCAACCTTTTTCATAAACATTCCTGTTTCAATAAATTCATTTATTAAAGGTGTTAGTTTAGTTCGACTTTTTATAGTAATTCCTCTTGCTCCCATTTCAACAAATATATTTTCTATTTTTTCACCATAATTACTTATGTAAGCTTGATTTAGTAATTTTTCAGCACATTCAGTATATTGTTGAATATTTAACTTTTCTTGTTTTAAATTCTGATTTATCAGAATCGGCATTACAGGAATAGTTAACTCGTTATACCATTCTTCACTATATTCTCTTAGTTTTTTAAGCCAATCTATTTCACTATCAATTCTACGTAAGCCTAGCTTTACTAATAAATTTTCTCCAAACACTAAAATCCTTTATTTATATGACATTAATCTTGAAAACAAGAGTTTTTTACAATTAATAGTTCAAATTTAACCTTCTATTAATCTATAAAATAAAACTTTAAATTATCACAAATGTACCCTTATTTTTATTCATAAGTTTTGCTAATCACTATGGTAGCTTATTTATTCTAATTTGAATTTCTGTTATAAGATTTTCTGGATGATTATCATCAATACTATTCCAATATAATAATCTTATTTCTTCACGATTATCAGGTATATATTTTCCTGTTTGTAAAATTTTTTGGAAAGTTTTTCTAATACTTTTAGTAATATACTTATAGTTTCCTTTATAAATATATGAAGCGAATAAACCACCTTTTAATAATGTTGTTTTAACAATGTTATTACCTTTTGGTGTACCCGTATACCCAATAGCATAGAATTGACCATTAATATTGTTGCTTTCAACACTAAGTTGAGGGAACATAACTTTAAAATCTTCTTTATCTTGAAGTAAATAATATTGAATCAACTTTATTAATGAGTTTGAAATATGTCCTTTATCTTTTGTATGAGTAACATACAAAATATTTTTATCTTCAATTTGTTTTATTAAAAATGTATTTTTCTTTGGTAATTCCAAACTAAAAGACAAAGTATTAAAAATAAATAAAAAGACTAATAATAAAAATAATTTCATAATTTTCCTTTGATTAATAATCCACTTAAAAAAGACCAATTCTCAAACAATTCGTTTATTTCTTATAAGTACTAGATGATAGTTATTTAAAACTAAAAATTCACTGAATTACTTGTTTCTTTTCAAAGCTTTATTATATACTCCATAAAGTTCGCTACTTTAATTTGATTATTATCTTTTAAACTTTGAATAACTTTTTCTATATCTTCTTTAGATTTATTTTGGTTAAACTTGAATTTAGCCTCAATATTTGTAACATTTATTTCAAAGAAACTTAAAAACTTTGTAAGATTTTTAAATCTTTCTTCTTGTGGTAACTTCCAACCATTTTGACCTTCATATATCTCTGTTGTTTCGGTAAGTAGTTCCCATACCTTTTTATTATCATTAATGTATTTTATATTTCCATAAATATGTACAGCACTATAGTTCCAAGTTGGAACATTAAAACTTGTTTCATAATATGTTGGAGAGATATAAGCATGTCCTCCATTAAATATAAAACAAACTTCTTTTGTTTCATTTATGTTTGAGTGAATATTAGTCTTAGATAAATGTCCATATAACTTACCATCTTTAAATCTATTGATGGGAAGATGTGTAACTTCAATTTTTCCATGATTTTCTGATGTTAATATAGCAAATGGATTATTTGAGATAAACTCATCTATAATATTTTCATCTGTAATTTTAAAAGCTTCTAGTGAATACAATTTTTTACTCCTTTTTATATGTCCAGACTTCCATTATGATTGATTACAGCATTTTTAATATTATAAAAAACAATATCAACTATTTTTAAGGTCATAGGTATTTTATTCACTTTTCTATATAATTATCTATCTCATTTAATTTTAAATATTTAAAAAATTAAGTTTTATTTCTTATATTCCATGCAGAACAGAAATATATTTTATATCTATTAAATTGTCAGATTTTACCTATATTCTTTAAACCATTACTTTTAAATAATATTAAGAAAAAAGACTTCTATTTTCCGATTTATATTCTTCGCTTCAAACACCTAGTATTTTTTTAATAATCTTCATCTTTTGGTAAATTATCCAATATTAATGTTATAAATAGTTTTTATTTTATAATCTGCTGGATAATGTTTAATTTTAATAGATAAGATGAGATAAATAACTTTATCTTAATTGACTACTTTAATTATTCAGTTCTAAGATTTATTCTCATATCTACATTAATACGAACTAAATTTATCATTTTTTGCAATTTAACAAACATTTTTTCAAAAGCTTTTTTTGTTGCCCTTTGTGCAGCTAATGAATAATAATCTGATATCTATTCACTAGAATCAGAAATCCCCTCTAAATATACGGTATGTTCCCAAATTTTTTCATTTAAGTATTCCTTTATGATAATTATATATAAATAATATATTAAACAACTTAATAAGCTACACTTTTTATGACAATATATTATGTTTTAATTATAAAAAGCAACAAATACTAAAAATTCCATACATTATGAGTTACTCTTCGATAAACCTTTATGTGTTATTTTCCATCTGACAGTACTGAAATTCTTTCTAGGTCTTGACTAGGAAAATCAGGATCTACGTATATATACATACGACTAATAAACTTCCCATTAAACTCAAATACGCTACAAAAACGACCTATAGATATATTATTATCAGGCCAAGAAGTTCCATCACTCATCACTCCTCCTTCTTGACCTTCAACAACAACTTTATTATCAGCTTTTATTATCTTAAAGCCATCTATGTCATGCCAAATACTTATTAAGGAACTTCCAATTCTATTACCAAACTCTATTAATGCCTTTTTTCCTTTTTTTTGTCCAAACTTAGGAAAGAAAAAATCAACATCATCTGTAAATAACTCAAGATAACTAGAGTCACCATTATCTATTTTCTTAAAATACTCAATTACAATATTTTCTAGATTGTCTTTTTCCATTATTATATATCCTTAATCATTTTTTATGCATAAATAATTACTCAATGCATATCTATTTTTATTATAAACAAGTAATAATATCTAATATATTATACAAAAATAATTTTATCTTTTAAAATATAAACATAATTTTAATAAATATAGATTTTTTAAGGATTTTATTATTGTAAGAAACTATTAGAAATTGTTTAAAGTGAGAGGTTTTATTTAAATTATGATAAATGAGTACTTAAAGTCTAAATCTAATGAGAGCAGAATAAAAGCTATTTGCTTTTATTCCCACTCAATAGTTGCTGGTGGCTTAGAAGAAATATCATAAACAACTCTGTTGATTCCATCAACTTCGTTGATGATTCTTCTTGAAATTGTTTCTAAGATATCATGAGGGATATGAGCAAATGTTGCTGTCATACCATCTGTTGCTTCTACGATTCTAACACAAACTGTATTATCATAAGTTCTGTTATCACCCATAACACCTACTGATTTTACATTTAGTAAAACTGTAAATGCTTGCCATGTTTTGTCGTATAAACCAGTTGCATGTAATACATCTAACATGATAGTATCAGCTTTTCTTAAAAGCTCTAAATCTGGCTTATTTACATCTCCCATAACTCTAATAGCAAGTCCTGGTCCAGGGAAAGGATGTCTTCCAATCATATCTTTTGGAAGTCCAAGCTCTAATCCTAAAAGTCTTACTTCATCTTTGAAGATTTCTCTTAAAGGCTCGATTAACTCAAATGTCATCCAATCAGGTAATCCACCTACATTGTGGTGAGATTTGATAGTCTTAGATGGTCCTTTTACTGATACAGATTCAATAACATCTGTGTATAAAGTACCTTGAGCTAAGAACTCAATACCATCATGTTTTTTTGCTTCTTCATCAAATACTTCAATAAAAGTTTCACCGATGATTTTTCTTTTAGTTTCAGGATCTGTAACACCTGCAAGTCTTGAAAGGAAAGTTTCACTAGCATCAACTGTGATTAAGTCAACGCCTCTTGCTTTGAACATAGCTTCTACTTGTTCTCTTTCATTTGCTCTTAAAAGTCCATTGTCAACAAATACAGGAACTAACTGATCACCAATAGCTTCTGCTAAAAGTGTAGCAACTACTGATGAATCAACTCCACCAGATACTCCACATAGTACTTTTTTATTTCCTACTTGGTCTTGTACTTTTTTGATTTGTTCTTTAGCAAATGAACCCATATTCCAAGTTGATTCACAACCACAAATATGTTTTGCGAAGTTTTTAAGAAGTTTAGAACCTTCTTCTGAATGGTAAACTTCTGGGTGGAATTGGAATGCATAAATTAATCTATCCATATCAGCAATTGCTGCATAAGGAGAGTTTTCAGAAGTAGCGATTTTTTCAAATCCTGCTGGGATATTTTCAACTCTATCTCCATGAGACATCCAAACAATTTGACCATCATTTGTATCTTTAAAAATATCTGATTCTTTTTCAAAATTTAATTTAGCTTTTCCATATTCATGATGATCTGCTGGTATTACAGAACCACCGAAGTGTTGAGAAATAAGCTGCATACCATAACAAATACCTAGAATTGGAAGTCCAAGTTCAAATACTGTTGCATCTGGATGATAAGAGTCTTCCGCATAAACTGAAGCTGGCCCACCTGAAAGAATAATTCCTTTAGGAGTTCTTGCCATAATATCTTCAATACTCTCGCTATATGGTACTATCTCAGAGTATACACCAGATTCTCTAAGTTTTCTAGCAATAATCTGCGTATATTGACTACCAAAATCTAAAACTACTATTGGTACATGTTTCATATTTTTATATCCTCTATGTGATTAAATAAAATCATTAATAAGAGCAGATTATATCGAAATAGAAGTAAATTTTTAGTTAAGTCTATTTTTTAGGCAAAAAAAAAGCTATCAAGATAATATCTTGATAGCTTTTAAATAATATATAAAATAGTACTAATAAGCACCTATTCCTAATATCTCAAATTGAATATACCATACTAAACAAGAAATAATATATCCTATTAAAATAGTCCAAGCATATTTCATGTGTGCACCAAATGTATATACACCATGTAATTTACCCATAACTCCAACACCTGCTGCCGAACCAAATGAAATCATTGATCCACCAACACCTGCTGTTAATACAACTAACATCCATTGAGAGTGATCCATTGGAGGGTTTGCTTTTAATACAGCTGACATTACAGGGATATTATCAACAATTGCAGATAAGAATCCAACTCCAATATTAGACCATGTAGGACCTAATACATTTGGATCATAAACTACTGCTGCTAATGCTAACCAACCAATAAAGTATAAAGCACCAACTGCTGCTAAAATACCAAAGAAGAACATTAATGTATTGTTTTCAATTTTTGCAATTGAGTGGAAAATATTAAAGTGTTCTGAACCATATTTTTTCTTAAGACCATAAGAATAAACTTTAAGAACAGAAAGACCAAACATCATACCCCACATTGCTGGTAAATGTAAAATTTGGTGTGAAAGTACTGCTGTTGCAATTGTGAAAATACCAAGTACCATAACTACTTTTGAACCCTCAGCCATTTCTGGTTTCTTTTCATTTTCTGCATCAAAGAATGGTACTTCTTCTGGTACAAATCTTGATAAAATAAATGCAGTTGCTAAATAACCAATTAATGAAGCTGGTAATAAGAATAAGAAATCTCCAAATGTTCCCTTACCTGCTGTCCATGCCATAAGTGTAGTAATATCACCAAATGGAGACCAAGCACCACCAGCATTTGCTGCAACAACAATATTAATTGCACCAGGAACTAAGAAGTCTTTTCTTTCTCTCTCAATTGTAATTAAAACAGTAGCTAAAATAAGTGCTGTAGTTAAGTTATCAGCAATTGGTGAAAGGAAGAATGCAATAAATCCAGTTACCCAAAATAGTTTTCTATATGTATATCCTTTTGTTACAAGATTATACTTAAGTCTATCAAATACACCCATGTGAATTAAAGACTCAATATATGTCATAGCAACAAATAAGAAGAAGAAAATACCTGCAATTTCTAAAATTAAGTGATTTACTTCACTTTGTAATAATCCGATATCTAAGCCATTTAATGCGTAATAAATAGCAATTAAAATAAACATAAATGTACCGATAAATAAAGCAGGTTTTGCCTTATCAATTTCGTATTTTTCTTCTGCAGCAACAAAGTAGTAACCTATCGCAAAAATAAATAAACACGCAAATCCAACCCAAGTCATAGTTAAATCTGGTGTTTGAGCTGTACTTACTGCACCACCACCAGCATAAACTGCCATTGAGGTAAAAAGTAAAGTCAGTAAAACTTTCAACATTAATTCTCCTTGATATAATGTGCTCCAAGAGATTCTTTTCTCTTTAGAGCTGATGTTAGAATAGATTTTGCCGTAAGCAACCTTAAAAAAAGCAGTCTACCCACATCCTCTTGTAAATATTTTTCCACCAAGACTAGGGTTTCCTTTATTTTATTAGGGTTTCTTACAATAGATGCACTATTCCACATCGATTTTCGTAAACAATTTTTGATATCTTTATCAATTTCATTGTTTCTTGTGTAAGATTTTATATCTTTCGTATAATTTTTATATGATATTTTAAACTCATCTTTTAATGAATTTTCAACAGCAATAGATGAAAATACAACACCCTCAAGTAATGAATTTGAAGCAAGTCTATTAGCTCCATGAACTCCTGTACAAGCTGCTTCACCAATAGCATAAAGGTTTTTCATTCCTTTAACTTTTGCATCTAGTGTTGTTTCTATCCCACCCATACTATAGTGAAAGGCAGGAGAAATTGGAACTTTATCATAAGGAAGTTCATAACCTAATTCTTTTAAGTTTGCATAAATATTTGGGAATCTTTTTTGAAAAGCTTCTTTTTCAAAACTTTCAAATGATAGATATATTTTAGAACCTGTTTTTTTATGATAATCAAAAATTGATCTACTTACTACATCTCTTGGCGCTAATTCTCCATCTTTATGATATGTAAATAAAAATCTATTATCTTGTTCATCTACAATAAAGGCCCCCTCTCCTCTTAATGCTTCACTAAGTAAAGGTTTTCTAGCAAAATGAGTTCCTTTTACAACTGTTGGATGAAATTGCATCATTTCCATATCTTTTAAGGCTAAACCTTTTTCTAAAATAATTCCTTGAATTTCTCCTGCTATTGCTGTAGAGTTTGTATGATATCTATAAATAGAACCTACTCCACCACTAGCAATAATAGTATTATGTGCATAAGCAACTTCTTGTTGTGTTTCACTTGTAAAGTATTGAACTCCATAACAAATATCATCTTGAATAAGTAAATCATTTACTACCGTGTTACTTACTATTTTATGCTTACATTGAGTTAATAAAAATGAATGAATCATCCTTCCTGTAGCATCTCCATCAGCATGTAAAATTCTACTTCTACTATGTGCTGCTTCTTTTGTATAAGCTAATTTACCTTTTGAGTTTAAATCAAACTGTAAACCAGCTTCAATAAGACTTTTAACAGCTGCTTGAGACTTTGAACTTAAAAGTTCCACTGCTTTTTTATCATTGTGGTTTACACCTGCTACTAAGGTATCTTGTATATGATCTTTTATATCTTCATCATTTACAGCACTAGCTATTCCACCTTGTGCCCAATAAGTATTACAATCAATTGGTTCTTTTTTACATAAAATTAATACTTTTTTATCCTCAGGAATCAATCTTGCTGCATTAAGTCCTGCTATTCCTGTTCCTATAATAATATAATCATAAACCATTAGTTTTCTTCTTTTAAATCTTTTGACTTTTTTTCATCTTTTATATAAGTTGGATCACCTTTATATCCACATCCATTAAAAGATAATATAAATCCTGCTATAATAAAGTAAATTAAATATTTCATAATTCTTGTTACATCCTGTGTACAAAATAATTTGCTTAATGCTACTAAAGAAATACTAATAAAAACCTTACTAAAGGGATATATTTATATGCAAAAAGAAGAACTTTTAACATTTAAACAAGAGCTAAAAAAGAATTTTTTTACTTTTGAAGATAAAAAAGTAAATAAAAATATACCAAATTATAGAAGTTATAAAACAACAAATAATGTTTTAACTAATCTAGCAAATAAAAAAGAGTTTTCAGAGGTTAGAAAAAGATATAAACTTCATAGTTTTTTAGAAAAGATACTTATTAAAAAAATATTAAATTATATACTATTTGCTTTTTATAGAAATGATAAGCTCTCAATTGCTGTACTTCATCCTGTTGCACAAAGTGAACTTAATTATCAAAAAAAGATGATTATGGATTATGCAAAAATGGTTCCTGACTTTAAAGATATAAAAGAAGTAGCTGTTTTTAGATATGATAAACTATACTCATTTAGTAAGAATTTTGATAAAAAAAGTTTTGATGATTTTTCAACACCTTTTAAAAAAGACAACAATGATGAAAATGAACCAAAACCATTTTATAATGAAAGAGCCCATGGAATTTTTCAAAATAGCATAAAAGATGAAAAGCTACATGAAAAACTAGAAGAAATACGTCAAATTATAAAAAACTCTTAAATAATTTTTCTCTTTGTTTATAATCAGGACAATATTTAGAAACTAAATCCCAAAAATTCTTTGAGTGATTTTTATGTTTTATATGTGCAAGTTCATGAATTACTACATACTCCATAACTTCAAGGGGAAACTTACATAAATAAATATTAAAATTCAATTCATTTTTATAATTACAAGAACCCCAAGTATTTTTATTTTTTCTATATTTTAATAAAGTAGGATAAAGTTTCATTTTTTTTGAGTGTTTATCTACTAAATAAGGAATATATTCTTTTGCTAACTTCCTATAAAACTCATCTAAATTAGAAATATTATATAATTCTTTTTTTTGTACTTTTCCAAAATATAAAAATTCATCTTCTTTTAAACTATTTTTTTCTAATTTTTTTAAGCCTTCTAATATCCAGTTTTTCTTTTTTTCTATTAAATTTAGTGCATCAAATTTTGTAAAATAGCTGTTTGCCTTGATTTGTATAGTATTTTTAGCTGTTACTCTTAAATAACAATGTTTCATTCTTTTTTTATTTAAAAGCTCAACATTTAGGGTTAAAGAATCAATATTTATTTGAAAGTTCACACTATACCTTAAGTATTATTTTTGTATAATCTGCGAATTATATCATAAAAATATAATGTAAATTATATGTGAGGAAGAAGATTTATGAAAATTGCAAAGAGAATGGAGAACTTGTCTCCATCGGTTACTATGGCAATTACAGCCTTAGGAAGAGAGCTTAAAGCTCAAGGTAAAGATATATTAAGTTTTAGTGCAGGTGAACCTGACTTCAATACTCCTGATGTTATTAAACAATCAGCTATTAAAGCCATTGAAGATGGTCACACTAAATACACTGCCGTAGAAGGAATTATCGAAACCAAACAAGCAATTATTAATAAACTTAAAAGAGACCATGGTTTAGAGTATTCATTAGAACACATTGTTGTTAGTAATGGAGCTAAACACTCATTATTTAACCTTTTCCAACTTCTAATAGAAGAAGGAGATGAAGTAATTATTCCTGCTCCTTATTGGGTAACTTATCCTGAGCAAGTAAAATACTCTGATGGAATTCCTGTATTTATTGAAACTGATGATACAACTTCATTTAAAGTAACAGCACAGCAAGTAAAAGCAGCTATTACAGATAAAACAAAAGTATTATTATTAAATTCACCATCAAATCCAACTGGTGCAGTTTATACAAAAGAAGAATTATTAGCTATTGGTGAAGTTTTAAAAGGTACTGATATTTTAGTATTCTCAGATGAAATGTATGAAAAAATTATGTACAATGGTGAAGAGTTTACAGCTGCTGCAAGTGTTAGTGATGATATGTATGAAAGAACAGTAACAATCAATGGTTTAAGTAAATCAGTTGCTATGACTGGTTGGAGATTTGGATATATAGCAACTCCAAAAACTGAACTTGTAAGAGCTATGATTAAACTTCAAGGTCAAGTTACATCAAACATAAACTCAATCACTCAATATGCTGCAATTACTGCCCTTGAAGGACAAGCAGATAATGATATTGAAATGATGAGAAAAGCCTTTGAGGAAAGAAAAAACATTGCAGTAGAATCTTTTAATAATATTGAAGGAATTTCTTGTATTGAACCACAAGGTGCATTTTATTTATTTGTAAATATCAAAGAAATTACAGATAACTCTATGAAGTTTTGTGAACAACTTTTAGAAGACAAAGGTGTTGCTGTTGTTCCAGGACTTGCTTTTGGTACAGAAGGATACTTTAGATTCTCTTTTGCTACAGATTTAGCAAGTATCCAAGAAGGAATCAAAAGAATTAAAGATTTTGTAGAAAACAAATAAACCTATGACTTTACAAAAAAGAGCAACAGTTGTTTCAACTTCTGTTGCTGCACTTCTTACACTTATGAAACTTGTGATTGGTATTGCAAGTGGTTCTGTAGCTGTTTTAGCTTCTGCTGTTGACTCTATACTTGATATGTTCGTATCAATTTTTAATTATTTTGCCATTTCAAATTCTGAAAAACCAGCTGATAAAACTTTTAACTATGGAAGAGGAAAAGTTGAAGCTTTAGCTTCTGTTATTGAAGGTACTATTATTACTATTTCAGGTCTTTTCTTACTTTATCAAGCAGGAAGAAAAGCTACTGAGGGAACTGTATCTCAATATATGGATATATCTATTATAGTAATGATTTTATCAATGATTATTACAATTTTCTTAGTAATATTTTTAAATAAAATTGCTAAAAAAACAAACTCTATGGTTATAAAAGCAGATGCCCTACACTATAAAACTGATGTATACTCAAATGCTGCTGTTTTAATTTCATTACTATTAGTAAATTTTACTGGCTATGAAATTATTGATGTTATTGTAGGTGGTGCAATTGCTTTATTTATTATCTACTCTGCTTATGAACTTATACATGATGGTATTTTAGTTTTACTTGACAGAGCTGTTGATGATGAAATAGTTTTAGGAATTGAGAAAATTATTAGAAATAATGATAGAGTAAATACTTATCACTTACTAAAAACAAGAGAAGCTGGTCATCAAACTTTTGTGGAAGTTCATCTTGTATTTGATTGCATTATTACACTTATGGATGCCCATAGAGCAAGTGATGATATAGAAAGAAAAATCAAAAAGCTAGACGAAAAAAGAGATTGGGTTATAAATATTCACATGGATCCTTATGATGATTTCACAATGGATAAAAAATAAAATGAAACTTGTGCTTAGTATTGTATTAGTATTATGCACAAGTTCTTTATTTTCAAATGAAATAAACTTTCAAACTGCAAAACTATATAAAGCTGATATTAGTGCAAAACAAGCTTATGAGCTACAACAAAAAGGTGCTTTACTAATTGATGTAAGGACAAAAAAAGAGTTTGAACAATTAAGAGCAAAAGACTCATATAACATTCCTATTTTTTATGAAAAAAATAAACAAAGAGTATTTAATAAAAATTTTTCAAATGAAATTTATAGTTATACAAAAAAAAATTTAAATAAAAGAATTATTCTTATTTGTAGAAGTGGTTCAAGAACAAAACTAGCTTCAAATCTGCTTGCTTACCAAGGCTTTACAAACATATACAACGTAAAATATGGATTTACTTACGATTGGATCAAACAAAAACTTCCAACTCAATAATACAAATTCTTCAAATTTTAAAATTATTTCAATATTATTATTATAAAAAAAAGATATAATTATAATAACTATATAGAAAAGGACGCCTTTGAACTTTGTAAATATTCTCGGTGCTAGTGGAAGTAAAACAAAAGATACAGGAACTACATCTTTCCAAATTTTTACTGATATTTTAATAGATGCAGGAAATGTAATAAGTATTTTAGGAGAGGATACAACAAAAATAAATCATATTTTTTTAACACACTCTCATTCTGATCACATTTTAGACTTACCATTTATTATTGAAAGTTTTTTTGAGAGCAGAAAAGAAACTTTATATATTTATGCTTCAAAAGAGACTATAAACTCTTTAAAAAAACATACTTTCAATGACTCAATATGGCCTGACTTTTCTAAAATCAACTTACTAAATAGCGACAAAAAAGCCCTTGAGTTTATTGAAATATATGCAAATGAAACAGTTTGCCTTAGAAACTATAAAATCACTGCTTTTGATGCAAAACATATTCCAGGTGCTTTTGGATATGAAATTATAAAAGATAATGATACAGGATATATTATAAGTGGAGACACTTATGAAAATGATGAGTTAAAAAGAAGAATTGATAATAACCCTAAAATTAAATCTTTAATTATTGAGTGTTCTTTTCCAAGTTATATGAATAAATTAGCTTTTGATAGTCAACACTTAACTCCAAAACTTGTATCAAAAATTTTAAGTGAATTTAAAAGAAAAGATATTCAAATTTTCTTATATCATTTAAAACCTCTATATTTTAATGAAATAAAAAAAGAAATTGAAGATTATGGAATTTTAAAAAATGGTGGAAAAATTCTACATGAAGGAGATGTAATTCATGTAGATAAAGGTCAAACAGAAAGTGATTTAATAAGTCAAAATAAATTTGAAAGAATAATGGAAATAAACTTAGAATTATCTAGTGAGATTGATAAAGACAAGCTTTTTGAAATGATTTTAACTCTTACAAGAGAGCTTACTCATTGTGAAGCTGGAACACTATATATACTTTCAAAAGACAAAAAACATTTGGATTTTAAAGTTATTCAAAATGACCCTCTTAATATATATATGGGAGGAACAAAAGATGAAATTCAATGGAATTCAATTCCTCTTTATTTAGAAGATGGTTCAAAAAATACTAATATGGTAGCAACAACTTGTGCCTTAGAAAAAAAGATTATTAATATTCCTGATGTTTATGATGAAACAAAATATGATTTTCAAGGAACAAAAAACTTTGATAAAAGTACAGGTTATAGATCAAAATCCATGCTTGTTATTCCATTAGAAAACCATGAAAAAGATGTTATTGGGGTATTACAACTTATTAACAAAACAAAAATTATAGATTTAATTACAAACTTTACAGATAATGATGAAAAAATCATAAAAGCTTTAGCATCACAAGCTGCTATGGCATTAACAAATAGCTGGTTAATAAATAGTTTAGAAGAATTTTTAAATAGTTTTATTACAACCATTGGACATGCAATTGATGCTAAATCTCATCACACAATGAATCATATAGCAAATGTAGAAAAAATATCACTTCTTTTAGCCCAAGCAATAAATGACGATGATACTATTTATAAAGATGTTAAATATACTCAAAATGATTTTCAACAAATTAAAATTGCAGCATGGATGCATGATATTGGAAAAATTTCAATGCCTGAATCTATTATTGATAAATCAACAAAACTTTATGCAATCACAGATAGAATCAAACAAGTAAAAGAGAAGTTTGAAATATTAAAAAGAGATAGTCAAATTGCACAGTTAAAAGGTGAAATATCACAAGAAGAGTATGAAAAACAAATTGCTCAATATGATGAAGATTATAAATTTTTAGAAGAAGCAAATATTGGTGGTGAGTTTATGGATGATAGTAAAATTGAAAGAATTGAAAAAATATCACAATATACTTATCTAAAAGATGGAGTAACTCAAACAATACTTAATGAAGATGAAAAATATAACCTCTCTATTAGAAAAGGTACTTTAACAAAAGAAGAAAAAGACATAATGAACAACCATGCTAAACTCTCACTTGAGATGCTTATGCAATTACCTTTTCCTAAAAAATATAAGGATGTTCTAAACATAGCTGCAAACCATCATGAAAAGCTAAATGGTAAAGGTTATCCAAGAGGTTTAAAAGAAGAAGATCTGAGTCTTGAAGATAGAATTATGATATTAGCAGATATTTTTGAAGCTTTAACTTCAAGTGATAGACCATATAAAAGTGGGAAAAAACTATCAGAAGTATTTAAAATACTATCATTTATGGTAAAAGATAATGAAATAGATGGAAGACTACTTAGGTTCTTTCATGAGCATGATATACTAAAAAAATATGTAAATGAAAATTTAAAACCCGCTCAAATAGATAAAAGTCAATTGTTATATTAAAATGAAAAAATTTAATCTAAAAAAACTTTTTATATATATAAATGTAGCGTTAATTCTATCAATTACCTTATCATTTATATATATCTTTTTCCCTAAACTACCTGATTCACTTGATAATAGACTTAGAGATTATTTTTTTACAATTAGAGGAGAAATACCCACTTCTAATAATGTAGTAATTGTTGATATTGATGAGCATTCACTTCAAGAACTAGGTCAATGGCCTTGGCCAAGAAATAAAATATCAAAAATATTAAAAAACTTAACAGATGCAGGTGTTACAATAATTGGTTTTGACGTTGTTTTTGCAGAAGAAGACAATAGTTCACCACATAAAGTATTAAAACAATTAAATATAAAAAAAGACAATATTCCAAATTATGATTTAGATTTCGCACAAACAATAGCTTCAACTCCTACAATACTAGGTTATCTTTTTGAACTAAAAAAAAGAGAATTTCTAAATAATGCAGCACCTAAAATACCAGCAATTTATATTGAAAAAAATAAACAATTAGGAAAAGAATCTTTAATAAAAGGTGTAGGAACTGTACTTAATATTCCTTTACTTCAAGATAACTCATACTCTAGTGGTTTTTTTAATAATATTCCAGATGAATCAGGAATTATTAGAAGTGTACCTTTAGTAATAAGCTATGATGATATAATATATCCTTCTTTAGGTTTAGAACTTTTAAGAATATTACTTGATACAGACAAAGTTTATATAAACTATGATGAAGAAGGAGTATCTACTATTAGTTTAGCAAACATTGAAATACCAACAGATAGATATGGTAGAGTTTTAGTAAACTTTAGAGGGAAAGAGAAAACTTTCAATTATATTTCTGCAAATGACATATATAATAATAGTTTTAAAAAAGAGGAAGTAGCAGGAAAAATTGTTTTAATTGGTACATCAGCAGCAGGACTTCTTGATCTAAGAGCTACACCTTTTGAGTCTGTTTTTCCAGGAGTTGAAGTACATGCAAATGTAATTGATAATATAATTCAAGGTGATTTTATATATAAAGCTTCTTGGGTAGATGGAGCTAATATTTTCATAATATTCTTCTTATCTATTTTAATTGTATTACTTATAAAATATACACCTTTTTGGATGAATCCTGTAATTAGCATAAGTTTTCTAGTATTATCTTTATATGCTTTATATAAAATATTATTTACCTATGGAATTGTATTAAATATATTTTTCCCAATTGCCACAATCATTTTAGGAACTATTTTAGCTACTCTTTTTGATTATTTTTATGAGATAAAACAAGAAGAAGCTATCAAGAAAAAATTTGCTTCTAAGGTATCACAAGAAGTAATGAATAGTCTTTTAAAAGATGTTCATAGTAATGAGTTTCAAGCTATGGAAAAAGAAGTGACTGTATTTTTTAGTGATATAAGAAATTTTACAAAAATTTCTGAAAAAATGAAAGATGCAAATAAACTTATTAGCTATTTAAATGAATACATGGATCCAATGAGTAATATTATCATCAAATATCAAGGAACTATTGATAAGTACATAGGTGATGCTATTATGGCTTACTGGAATGCTCCAGCTGATGTAGACGATCATGCAGACAAAGCAGTGTTAGCATCAATAGAACAAATTGAAAGCTTAAAAGCTTTAAATAAAAAGCTACAAAATGATAATAAACCTTTAGTTGATATAGGTATAGGATTAAATAGTGGTACAGCAGTAGTAGGAGAAATGGGAAGTATTGGTAGAAGTGATTACACAGTAATTGGTGATGCTATTAACCTAGGAGCAAGACTTGAATCATTATGTAAATATTATGGTTCTAAAATAAATATCTCAAATCATACAAAAGAAAAACTAAAAGGCCAATATATCTTAAGATTCTTAGATTTAGTAAAAGTAAAAGGAAAAGAAAAACCAGCAGAAATTTGGCAAGTACAAGGTAAAGGTGAAGCTTCTAAAGAATTAAAAGAAGAATTAGAACTACATCATAAAGCAATAAAACTATATCAAAACTCAAAATTTAAAGAAGCACTTGAAATATTCATAAAACTTGAAAATAATCCGGAAAAATCCAATAAAAAAATATACGAAATATATATTCAAAGATGTGAGGATTTTATACAAAACCCTCCATCAAACTTTATAGGAATTTATGAACATTCAACAAAAGGCTAAAAAGAGATAAAAGCTCCAAGATTTAATGTATATTTATTATATTCAAATAACTGTTGATTTGATTCTCTTTTTTCATAAGAACTACCTGCATTTACAGTAAAACTATTATTTATTCGTTTCTCTAAAGATAAAGAGAATTCTCTTTCTTTATCTTCCCT
Source organism: Arcobacter sp. YIC-80 (assembly GCF_044841725.1). Taxonomy (NCBI): domain Bacteria; kingdom Pseudomonadati; phylum Campylobacterota; class Epsilonproteobacteria; order Campylobacterales; family Arcobacteraceae; genus Arcobacter; species Arcobacter sp. YIC-80. Next base: position 745,592 of record NZ_JBJBSI010000001.1, read on the forward strand.
TTTATTTTGAAAATTTAGATCATAATCTCTATAGTTTGTCATCTTAAAACTTGCTGATGAAGTCAAAACATAATCATCAAGAAATTCATACGAATTTGATAAATAAATCCTCGAATATGAATTTGAAATATCAGTTCTATCTTCACTTACTTCATTTTCTCTACCTGAATTAATTCCAAATGTAAAAAGTCCATAATCTTCATTTAAATATTTAAAAATAGTATTAAAATCATAAACCTTAGCATCTTTATATTTTTCACTATGATAGTTTGTTCGCCCTACTCTTAATGAAGTACTAAATAAAACATTATTAGAAATACTTTGAGTGTAAGAAGGAGTTAAATAATAATTTAACTGATATGGTTTATGTCCTAAAAATACTTTGTCAATATTAAAAGCAAGAGAAGTTTTATAGTTTTTGCTAAAAAATACTGGTTTTGTATTTAATGATATGACATGCAAATCTTTATCTTTAAAGTTCTTATATTTTCTATTTACAAAAGAAATATTTGTATCTAATATTATGTCATCTTCTATTTTATATTTATGATTTAAATTAAATACATTATGAAATATAGTAGTTGATTCTTCTTTTTCAGTTATGAAAATATTAAAAATATTATTTAAAGAAGTATTATTTACATTTGAATCATAAATAATTGAACTAATAAAATAAGCAGAAACTTGACTTCTTTTTTGTTTATTTTGAAGTATAGCTATTGTTTTTTCTACTTTTTTACTAATAACAGCAGGAAGATTACCTTTTGAAGCTTTTTTAAACTCTTCTAAAGCTTGTCCCCATAAAGCCATTTGAAGATAGCTTTGTGCAAGTTCTAGTCTTACTTTAGAATTATTTGGCTCTTGAATTAATATCCTATCATAAGCACTTATAGCAAACTCGTATTTTCCTAATTCATAAGCACTTCTACCAAGATAGTAATTTATTAAAATATTATCTAAATTATTTTGAAACAATAAATTAAACTCTTTAAAAGATTTATCATAATTTTTATTTTTAAAAGCCTTCAATGCTTTTGAATATTGTGCTTTATATACATTATTTATACTAATCTTTTCTTGTTTATATTGAGCAACTAGAGGCATTGATAAAAAAACTGTTGCTGTAAAACTTGAACATATTAATTTATTAATCATTTTTTTGTAGCCTTAAATACACCTCTGGCTTTATCATATTCAAATTTACCCCCAATACTTTTCAAACTATCTCCTCCATAATATCTACCACTTAAAGAACCACTCTTTGTAGCTGTTGGATTTCCAGCTGGTTTAAAACCTCCACTAAAACCTGAATTTGTAATATTTGCACTATCTACTGCTAAATCAATATTATATAAATTTGAAGTAGCTGATTTAAACTGCATATTACCTGTCATATTTTTGACTCCACCACCAATATCTAAATTAATCTTTACTTTATTAGTATTATCCATTAAAATTGGATTTGTAAAATCAATAGTTCCTAAAACTTTACCATTAAACTCAAGGTTCTGAGTAGCAGATGTATCACTCATAATTTGATCCATATACGAAGTATTAGTAACCTCACCTGCTACCCAAGTAGATAATGGGCTTGTTGAAGCAGTATTATTATCAAGATATATATATTCTTTACTTGCCCAATATCCCCAAGAACTACCATCATCTGACATAAAGGGATTATCTTCTTCATCATACATTACAAACTCACCAACACTATTATAACCACCATCAGGTACAGCTATAAAAATTCCATTTTGATTAGTATCAGCTTCAAGAACACGTGCTCCAAAAATATCATCATTTATATAATAAGCTTTACCATCTTCACTAACATTACCTCCAAATAATGCAGTTTGTAAATAAACATTTTGATTAGTTACATTTAATAATGAAAATAAATTTAACGTAGAGTCATCTTCTTGAATATCACTATTATAAGATATTGTAGAATGAATATTTATATAACTTTGTATTTTGTTGAGTTTAATTTCAACATCTCCTGTTTTAGCTGTGCTTCCTATATTAAAATTAGCTATAAAAACAGTATCTCCAATAAGTGTTTTTGAACTATTGATATCTTTTGCCGTTTCTTGTTTACTTAAAAAAGATGTATTTAGTTTTGTATAACTATCTGCAGTTCCTTTTTTTATATCAAATTTCTGAGTTAAACCTTGCTCTATTGAACCATAAAATATATTTGAAGCTGTTTTTGAAGCAAAAGTATCAATACTAGTTAATTTTTCATTATTAGAACCATTATAATTAAATTTATTTTCTAAAAATACCACATCAAAACTATTACTTTGTAGATCTTTTTTTCTTGCTACAAATGTTGTTGCACCTTGAGAATATATATCTTTTTTAAATTGAGTAAAAGATCCTGTTTTAGGATTATAATAAGCTATAGTTTCATCATTATTTAAAACCCTTGTTCCATCATTATTTTCAATTAATGTTTTGAAACTTTTATAAATATATGTTTTAGAAGTGTTAAAATTATCTGAATTATCAACTCCGTAAGTAAACAAAGTTTTTGAAGCATTTGAACTTGAACTATATGAAACAAAATATTCCAGTAAATTATCTGCTTGAACTAAATATAAAGGATCAGTACTTGAAGAAGATTCTTTAAATACTCCTAGTTGACTATGCCCTTTGTATGTAGAAACTGGATTTGTTAAAAGTTTTTCATTTGTTTTTACACTAGATAATTCGAAAACTTTATCTTGTAAATTAATTGAATCAGGAGTATCATTTGATAAAAATTCACTTTTATTAGAAGATGCAATGATTTTATTTTTTACATTTAAACTTGCAGTTTGTGCTAACTGAATTGATTCAGTGGCATTTGCTTGTGCTGTATCTGATTCTTGTTTTGCTAAATTATAAGCAGAATTTGCTTCATTTTTATTTGCTAAGGCTTGATTTTTAAATGTATCTACAGATAAATTATCCAGAAGAGCCTTTGCTTCATTGTAAGCTAAAATAGCATCTTCTTTTTCTTGAAGTGCTAAATCATATAATTGTTGTGCTTTTTGAACAGCACTTTGAACACTTGCTTTTGCTGTAGTTGAAGCAGTAGATACTTTTGTTTCAAGTACTTTTAGTTCATCTAGCTCATCTTTTAAAGTTTCCAACTTTTCTACTGTTTGATTTTTTGCATTTAAAGCTGTTGATAATTGAGTTTGTGCTTGTGTCACTTTAGATATTAAATTTGTATATGCTGTATTTGCTAAGTCTGATTTTTCTTTTGCTAAATCAGATTTTTCTTTTACTAATAAAGCTTGATCTTGTACTATTTTAGCAGAATATGCAACTTGAACATCTGTTGTGTCTTGATCTTTTGCAGTATTAAAAGATGTTTTTAAAATATTTGAAGCTTCAACTGCTTGTGTTTTTGCATTTATAGCACTTTCTTTATGATTTACTAATGAAGTTGAAGATGTTTGTGCATTTGAAACAGCTGTAGATGTATTTGTTTTTGCAGTAAGAACTATGTTTTTTTGAGTATTTACATCTGTTTTTGCTTTTTTTGAATCTTCTAAAGACTCCAATACATCTTCTAAATTATCTAAAATCGTTAAAGTATCAACTGCTTTTTGTGCATCATCCACACTCTTTGTTGCTTTTGTATTTAATTCATTATTTTTATTATAAAATAAATCTTTTATTTCATTATAAGCGATTAAAGCATTATCATAAGCTATTTTTGCTTCATCTTTTTTATTTTTTAATTTATTTATCAAAGAAGTAGATAAAGAACTATTTAAAATACTACTATCAAGAGTATTAATATTTATTAACATATTTTCGTATGCTGTTTTTGATTCTAAATACTTATTATTAGCATTATTTTTTGCTATTAAAGCACTTGCAACCTTATTTGATATTTCATCTAATTTATTTTTATAAATACCCTCTGTAACTTTTGATTTAAAAGTGTTTGCATTTACTAAAATAGTATTTGAAGATGTTTTTCGTGATAAAATTTCATTTTGTAAATTCTCCAAAGTATTAGTATTAATTGATGAATTTTGAACTGCACTATTTATAGCTTGGGATAAGCTCTCTTGTGTTGTATTATTGTTATTTAAAGATCTAGTGGAATTACCTACAATAATGTCAACTTCACTTGATTGAGGAAGAGTTTGTATTTTTTCTTTTGCTTCTTGATTAAAACCATCAACTACACTTTTAAAAGAAAAAGCACTTGAAGTAGCCTTATTTGATGTATCAACTAGGTTTAATATATCTGATAGTTTTTTTAATATCTTTGCATCATTTACAGCCTCTTGTGCGTCATTTATAGATAACTGTACATTATCATAAGCATTTTTTCTATCAGTATAAATACTATTTGCATTATTATACTTTTCTAAAGCTGTTTCATAAGCTTGTCTTGCTTGATTATAATTGTCTTGAACTTTTTGCTTAAAACTATTTTCTATTTGTGAAGTTATTAGTGCATTTGAGTCATTGTGTTTTGCTAAAGTTATTAAACTATTTACTTTCTGTAATTCAGCAGTTGATAAATCATAATTTGTTTTAGCTATAGTCAAATTATTATTAGCAACATCAAGTTTTAACTTAGCATTGTCTAGCTTATTTTTATTTTCAGTTGTATCTACAGTATTCTTCAAAGTTTCTACATTACTTAAAAGTGTAGTATTTAAGCTAGAGTTTGAGACTAATTGTGATACCTCAATTAATGATGTATTATCAATATCACTACTTGATGTTGAAGTTTGAAGAGTATTTATAACTTTATTGATTGATGTTTTTGTTGTAGCTTTTGCATTTTGACTATTTGTTTTTAAAGTAGTTGTTTCATTTTCTTTTGTTAGATTCAAGATAAATTCATTAGCCAAATTAGTATTTTGAAGTACTAAATTCTTTGCATTTTTTGAATTCGTGTTTGCAGTAGAAGTAGTAGATAAAAGAGTTTTAAGACTATCTATATTTACTAAAAAAGATGCTTGATTATAAGCTTGTTGTGCATTAGACAAACTTTTATCTAAACTATCTATTGCTTTTTGTTTATCTTCATATTCACTCTTTATTGAAGTATATAAACTTTGTATTTTTTTATAATCATTTTCAGCTTTTTTAAGTCTACTTTCTAACTTATTTATATATGAAGGATTTAACTTTTTTTGTTTTGCATTTTTAATAGATAAGTTAACAGTATCAATTTTGTTTTTACTTCGTTCTAAATGATTTTCTGCTTTTAGAACTTCATCTTTAACTTTTTTTAATTTTTCTCTTTTAATAGATAAATCATTTGTGTAAGCTTGAATTTTTGATAATTCACTTGTAGCTAAACTTTTAATATTTTCAGGTGTATTATTATTGTTGTCTATAATAGATGAATCATCTAAGCCTAAATCTTTTTTAATAATACTAAATATTGCCTCTACTTTAGTATTTGTTTGTGTTAATATATTCTCAGAAGTTTCACTATAAGATAAAACTTCACTTGAAGTTGGTATATCTTCAAGATCTTTTTTTGTTTGATTTTCTTGTTTTTCTAAAGTATTTTTTATATTCTCTACAGTGTTAGAAGCAACTTCAATTTCATTTATTGTATCAAGAAATACTTTTTTATTGTCTGCTTCATTATCTTCAATAGCTTCATCTGTAACTTCATCATTTGTATTTTCAACATCATTATTTATATTATTTTCATTATCATTTGAAGGAATTTCTCCTATATTAGATGATGTATCAGATGAAATATTTGAAACATTATTTTCATTTAAAGATACTTGATTTTCTAAAGTTGTTCGTATTTCTTTTGTGATAGTTTTAGGTTTAGTAGGAGGTTTGTTTTTTTCTATAATTGTTATTTCATTTGCTTCTACATCAACTTCTTGCCCAAATGATTCTACTGTTATGGCACCTTGTGTACAAGCAACAAATTGTTGGTTACCTAATACAATTGTACCACGAATACCTATTGTTGCATTTTTTGTTCTAAGTTTAAATTTTTCTCTATTTATTTTTCCAATTTTTCCAGTTATTGTTTTAAAAGCACCTTTAAAAAAGTTAAAATTTGCTTTTGAGTTTTTCGGAGTTTTAGGATCATATAAATATTCACTTATATTTAATGAAGAGTTCTTACCCAAAGTAATAATAGTGTTATCTTTAAATATCAACTGGACTTTTGAGTTATCTTTAGTATAAACAATATCTTTTTCTAGTATTTCTAAGCCCACATTTATGGGAATACTACTACTTCCTCTTTGTACTTTTGCATCACCTACAACAGTCGAAATTTTAGCAATATTAGCAAGAGACACTGTCACTAACATAAAAAATAATAATATATATTTCATTATAAAATCTTTATCTTGGTTTATTAATAATTGTTTTACAATATAATAATACCCAATTTTTCTTTAGTTTGTAAGATTTTTTTTAACTTGATAACATTTTTATTCTAAAAAAATTTATCTTTAATTTTTATAATTAAAAAAATTAAATAACATTAGTAAATACATATAACAAAAACAATAACATATATAAAAAATATTATTAAAGCAGTTTTTGACCTTAAAATAGGTAATATCATTATTTAAATTTAAAGAAAATTTTGATTTCTAACTATTTTAAATCAATTTACAAAAGAAGAATTATTTTATGGCATTAATCGACCTACAAAACATAAACAAACAATACGATATAAAAACTATTTTAAAAGATGCAAACTTTACTTTAACTCAAGGTCAAAGAATTGCAGTTATTGGACAAAATGGACAAGGAAAATCTACATTATTTAAAATAATAATGAATCAAGTAGAACCTGATAGTGGAGAAATTTCAATAGATAAATCTCTAAAAATTGAAATGCTTGACCAACAACCAAAATTTAAAGCTGGTATCAATGTAAGACAAGCTATTGAAGAGCAATTAACACAAATAAAAGAAGCAAAAAATGAATATGAACAAATTACATTACAAATTGCTACAGACTATGAAAATCAAGAACTATTAAAAAGACAAAGTCAACTTGTGACTTTAATTGATTTTCATAATGCTTGGGATTTAGATAACACTATTGAGAGAGTTTTAAAAGAGTTCCAATTAAAACAGTATGAATTTAAAGATGTAAATCTTTTAAGTGGTGGAGAGCAAAGAAGAGTTAGTTTAGCTGGATTATTACTTAAAAAACCTGATGTGCTTTTACTTGATGAGCCAACAAACCACCTTGATGTTTATATGGTTGAATTTTTAGAAAGTTTACTACTAAAAAACAATTTTACATTACTTTTTATATCACATGATAGATACTTTATAGATAACATTGCAACAGCAATTGTTGAAGTTGAAGGTGGAACATTAAAAAGATTTAATGGTGGATATTCTTCATACTTAGAACAAAAGCAGCAAATACTTCAAAATATGCAAAAAGACCATGATAATCTGTTAAGACTTGTAAAAAGAGAAGCTCATTGGATGCAAAGAGGTGTTACTGCTAGAAGAAAAAGAAATGAAAGAAGAAAATCAGAATATTTTGAGTTAAAAAAACAAGCAAAATCAAATCCAGCTGCTATTAGAAAAATGAGCCTAGAACTTCAAAGAGAACAAAAATCATTTAATAGTGAAGAAAAGCAACAAAATAAAAAGAAAATGCTTTATGAATTAGATGATATTTATAAAAAATTAGGAGATAAAGAGCTTATAAGAGATTTTACAACTAGAATTTTACAAAAAGATACTATTGCTATTGTAGGACCAAATGGAAGTGGAAAATCAACTTTACTTAAAATTTTCATGGAAAAAATGAGCATAGATAGTGGAAGGTTTAAAAAAGGTGATTTCAATATAGGATACTTTGATCAACAAAGAGAAATGTTAGATGATAACAAAAACTTAATGGAAACATTTTGTCCAAATGGTGGAGATAGAGTAGTCCTTGATGATGGAAGAAACCTCCATGTTTATGGCTATTTAAAGAACTTTTTATTTCCAAGAGAATATTTAGATAAAAAAATTGGGGTTTTAAGTGGAGGTGAAAAAAATAGAGTTGCCCTTGCCCTACTTTTTACAAAGAATGTTGATTGTCTAATCCTTGATGAACCGACAAATGATTTAGATATTCCAACTATTAATATTTTAGAAGAGTACTTACAAAACTTTCAAGGTGCACTCATCTTTGTATCACATGATAGATATTTTGTTGATAAGATCGCAAAAAAATTATTTGTTTTTAAAGGAAATGCACAAGTTGAAGAAAGTTTCCAAGCATATACTGAATATTTAGAAATAGAAAAAGAACTTCGAGAACTTGAAGATTTAGAAAAAAATTCTTCTAAACAAATAATTTCTAAAGCTAAAAATTCTGAAAAAAAACAAACAAAACTTTCATACAAAGATCAAAGGGATTATGATAAGTTACCCCAAGAAATTGAAGAACTTGAAGAAAAAATAGAAGAGATAAACACTTGTTTAGCAAATCCTGCTTGTTATGAACAAAAAGGAATTGTAGCAGTTTCAAAAGAGTTAGAAGAAACACAAAGTATCTATGAACAAAAAGTTGAAAGGTATTTAGAGCTTGAAGAGTTAATTGAAAGCTTTAATTCATAAAAAGATATAATTATTAAAAAACAAAGGATATAAATGAGCTTAAAACAGCAATTAAAAGATGATGTAAAAACTGCAATGAAAGAAAAAAATGTTGTTAAAAGAGACTCAGTTAGAGCTATTAATACAATGATTAAACAAATAGAAGTTGATGAAAGAAAAGAATTAAATGACGAAGATATCATTAAACTAATTCAAAAAGGTATTAAACAAAGAGAAGAAGCTGTAACTCAATATAAAGAGGCTTCAAGAGATGATTTAGCAGCTAAAGAACAAGAACAAATTGATGTTTTCGCTCAATATCTACCAAAACAACTTACTGATGAAGAACTTGAAGAAGGACTTAAAGAAATTATTGAACAAACTGGTGCTACATCAATGAAAGATATTGGTAAAATTATGGGACAAGCAACTAAAAAATTTGCAGGTGTTGCTGATGGAAAAAGAATAAATGAAACAACTAAAAAACTTTTATCTTAAATAAAAGACATAAGGAAAAACATGGAAGTAAATAGCTTTTTTGATAACTTAACTCAAAGAGAGCAAAGTGAAGTTAAAATAAACAATATTGATACTTTGCCTAAATTAATATCTTTATTATTAAAAAGAGTATCAAAAGAAAATGTTGCACCACTAGCATCTTTGCTAAAACAATCAGTACTTCCTTCTATTTGTATTGAAATTGATGATGAGATTGAACACCTATTTATCAAAATTGATGCAAACCCAGAGATTCTATTTGAAAAAGAAGTTCAAGAAAAAATTGAAGATTTTATTTTCAAAAGATTTGAAGCTGATAAAAAACTAGTAGTAGAAAAAACTTCTGATATTTCTCAATTTGTAACATTGATGGGTCAATATTTAAATGATGCTATATCAAGTAGTGGAAATGGTTCTAAAAATGTTATTAATATAAAAGAAAAAATTGAAGCAATTGATTTATCAAAAAATGGGATAACAGAATTAGCAGAGCTTCAAAAACAGTTAGTTAGTGCAGCAACTTCAATAGAAAGTGAGATGAATACAGTAAGTACAAAACTTAAAACTGGAAAATCAAAAGTTGAAGAACTTGAAGATAAAGTAAAAACTTTAGAAGAAGAGTTAAAAAAATCAAGAAATGAAAGTATGAGAGATCATTTAACAGGTCTTTTAACAAGAAGAGCTTATGAAGAAGAATTAAAGAGAATAGAAAGTGATCATACACGCAATGGAAATGAATATGCTGTAGTATTTTTTGATATAGACCATTTTAAAAAAATAAATGATACTTATGGACATGATTGTGGAGATGTTATACTAAAAACTTTTGCTAAGATTTTAGAAAAAGCAACAAGAGATCATGATATTGTAGCTAGATATGGAGGAGAAGAATTTATAGCACTAGTTAATTTTAATCTTACAAGAGAACTACTTCAATATCTAAAAAGAGTAAAACAAATTGTAACTTCTAATAACTTCGTATATAAAGAAAATAAAATCAAAGTTACATTTTCTGCTGGTGTAACTATAAGAAGTAGCCATTCATGCTATGAAAATGCTATACAAAAAGCGGATATGCTACTTTACCAAGCAAAAGAAAATGGAAGAAATCAAATAAAATTAGAAGATGGAAGAACTATAAAGTAGTAATAATTATTTTTTTATATCTAATTTTTTATAAAAAAATAACTAAAAAACTTAAGTCTTAAACTTAAGTTTTTTAATAAGTAGTAAACTTATTTATTAGTTCATTGAATAACCAATATTAGAATGATTCTTAATTAAATCATAATAAGTTTTATCTCTTAAAGTTTTAACTTTATTTCTTAATGTAAATCTTGTCATATTTTTACCTTTCCAAGCTACATTATGAATAGTTTCAATAGAAACAATTTCACCTCTATTTTCTAATAATAGTGAGAATAAAGCCTCTTCAATTCTAGTAAGTTTAACTTCATCATTAAAACTATTAAATAGTTTTGAATTTGCTTTATTATAATAAAAACCATTATCTAACTGAACAATACTATTGATATCTTTATCAATTAGTCTACTTACATACTCATCTAAAGAGATATCAAGTTTTTGTACTTTACTCTTTAACTTTTCATTGTTTTCATCTGTAATAGAGATGTTAATGTTTAAATTTTCCATACATTATCCTTTATCTTTATTTTTTCTAAAATTATAATAACATTTTTCTGTGTAGCACTTATGTATAAAGCATTATATATTAATAAAAAAATAAATATATGATATTTTTTAAATAATTTAAAGCAAATTTACGTAAATTCTCTAAAAAAACCATATAAAAACAATACTTTTTACAAGAAAAATGACTAAAATTAGCTATTAAATAATGCAAACTATTATATTTAAAGGTTTTTGTAACCTTTTGATACAAAAGTAGCAAATATAGCTATTTTTTTAGAAGTATAGCCATTTTTGCTATAAAACTTACTAAAAAAAGTGTGACTTAGTTGTTTTTTTTTGAAATTTATAAAAAAATTGTTCTTTTATTATGTTTTTTAATGCTATATAAAATTTTTTTGATGGTTTTTGTAACCATAATATGATTATTATGGCTACAAGTTTTATTAATTAGTTAAAAGTTTTGAATATAAAGTTTGAAGTGCAGCTTCTGCTACATTTTGAGATACACCAATATGTAATGATACTTTTGAAGGACTCATATCAAACATATCAAAAGTGATATTGTTTTCTTTTAAAGCTGTAATTGCATCAACTATAGCAAACGTATTTTCTTTTAATCCAATACCAACTAAAGTAATAACTGATAAATTATATGTTACATGAATATTTCTTGTTTTTAATCTTCGCTCAATTTCTCTTCTTAGATTATTAATATTACCTTTTAAATCTTCTTGATCAACTAAAATAGCAATATCATCTTTATCTGTTGGATAATGATAAGTATTAATACAGTACTCACTAAAGATTTTAAGTAGTTCTGCTGTAAAACCTATTTCATCAGCAAGCATATCTTTTTGAAGATGAATTGAAGCCATATTATCAAGTTTGGCAATTCCAACTAAATCTTCCATTGGAACTCTTTCATTTAATATAAGTGTTCCTTCATGTTCAGGATTGTTTGTATTTTTAATATTGATAGGTATTTTACTTTTCTTACAATTTAGCATTGCATCAAAATGAAATACATTAAAACCTTTTGAACTTAATAGTCTTAATTCTTTAAAAGTAAGTCTTGGAATTACATTTGCATCACTTATAACCCTTGGATCTACTTCATAAACACCATTTGTATCTGTCCAGTTTTCATAAATATCAGCATCTAAAGCATAAGCTAACTCTCCACCTGTTAAGTCAGAACCACCTCTACTCATAACTGCAATTTCATTCTCTTTTGTAACTCCATAAAAGCCAGGAACTAAATACATTTCATGTTTATCAAAAGTAAACTTATCTGCAATATTACAATGCGTTGCTTTTTGAACTTTCCCATTTGTATAATCAGAACTCAATAAAAATCCAAAATCTTCTGGTAACATTAGCTTTATATTTAAGCCATTTTTTTTCATATATTGTGCAATAATCTTAGCATTATAATGTTCACCTCTTGATAAGAAAAAAGCTTGTTTTTTATCATCTTTTAAAGTACTATTAACCAAATCTTTTTCTAACTCATTCAATATCACTTTTTTATCCACTTGTAAATCATCACAAAGTTTTTCAAATTTACTAATAATCGCAGATAAACTTTGTTTTGTAGATATTTCTATTTTTTGCTCACAAAAATGTTTTCCATTAGTAGCTAAATTTAATAAATGATCTGTAATTTTCTCATTATATTCATCATCTCGACCTGGTGCTGATACAACTATAACTCTTCTTTCTTTATCACTTTTTACGATATCAAAAACTTTTTTTATCTGGGAGGAGTCTTTTACTGAACTACCTCCAAATTTACAAACTTTAATATTCATTTTAATTTTTCCTTATATTATTCGTGTATTTATATTACTTGATAGCCTCTGTGTCTGATAGTGTTTATAAAATTATCTTGAAAAGTATTTTTTATACCTTTTCTAATAATATTTATGTTTACCTCAACTACATTTCTAACTACCCATTCAGGATCATCCCAAATCACATCTAATATTTCATCTTTAGATATCGATGACCTATGTCTATTTTTTACTAAATACATTAAGATACTAAAAGGTTTTCCTTTCATTACTAACTTATTGTTGTTTTCATCAGTTAATGAATTTTCAATAGTATCAATAATATATTTATTTTTAAAAGTTAATTTATTCTGAAAATTTTCTCTATGAATTGATTCAAGTTTTGCTAGAATCAATTCATTACAAAGAGGCTCTTGAAGAACACATAAAGCTCCATACCTTAATAAATTTGTTTCAAAATGCTTTTCACAATTATCAGTCAAAACAACTACAGCTGTAAGTCTTGGATCAATATACTTTAACATTTGTTTTAAATCAACATAAGAATTGCTTTTTATAATTACTAAGTTATAGTATCTTACTTCACAATGATAAATAGCATCCTCTATATCACTTGCCTTATCACAAATATAAAGCTCTTCACTCTCAAGCTTATTAATTAAATCTTTGTTAACATCTAATGATAATAAACGCATGGCTTATATATAAATCCTTTTTTTGTTTTTTTCATCAAAGACTAAAGTTAAAACTTCACTATCCAATAAAAGCGACTGCAATGTTTTTACTTCTATTTTTGATTCTTTTTTAAAATAGTTTTTAATTTCTTTAATTGCTACACTAATATTAGAGTCATCACTAAACTCTAATATCAATGAATTATCACTTAAAATTACTTTTTGATTTTTAAGATTACACTTTTTTAATCCACTAACAAATTTAAAAAATAAAAGTTTTGATTCTCTTGGTATTTTTAAATAGTTCTTTATGTATATAAAACGCATTTTTAATCCTCTAAAGGATATACTCCATTTTCATCATGATGTTCTGTTCCTTTAATAGGAGGATTAAAGACACAAATAAGTCTCATATCTTCACTCCCTCCATATAAATTATGATCATCATGATTATTAAGAGCATACATCACACCATCATAAATTTCATGAACCTCACCTGTTGCTAAGTCTTCAATTTTTCCATTTCCAGCTACACAATAAACAGCTTCTAAATGGTTTTGATAATGAATATGTGTTTTTGTATTTGCTTTAATAATAGTCTCATGAAATGAAAATCCCATTCCTTCATCTTTTAAAAGCATTCTTCTACTAACCCACTGACCACCATCTGCAAAAACTTCTCTTTGAGTTCCTATTACATCTTTTTTAATATCTTTTACAATCATCTTAAAACTCTCCTGATAGCTTTTCTTTTTTCTGTGACATTAATCTATCTACAGCTTTTTCAAATCTACTTAATCCTTCAACTAAAGTATCTTCATCAATAATTAATGGTGGTAAAAATTTAACAATTTGATCTTCACTACCACAAGTTTCTACAATAAGTTTTTCCTCAAATGCCATAGAAGATAAATCACTTGCTATTGAATTGTCACCTTTTATATCAAAACCATAAGCTAAACCTCTACCTCTTACAGTAACATCTAATTCATCTTTATGTTTTTCTGCAATTTTTTCTAGTTTCTCTTTTATGATTTTTTCTTTATATTTTACTGCATTTGATAAATCATCATTTTGCCAATACTGCTCAATAGCAACTTTTGCTGCAACAAAAGCTAAATTATTACCTCTAAATGTTCCTGTATGCTCACCTGGTTTCCACTGGTCTAAATCAGGTTTTAATAGTACAAGTGCCATAGGTAAACCACCACCAACAGACTTTGACATAGTTACAATATCAGGATTGATTCCTGCAAATTCAAATGAGAAAAACTCACCACTTCTACCATTACCAACTTGAATATCATCAATAATTAATAAAATGTCATATTCTCTACAAATTGATTCTAGTTCTTGTAACCACTCTTTAGAGGCAACATTAATACCACCCTCACCTTGAATAGTTTCAACAATAACAGCTGCTGGAATATCTAAACCACTACTACTATCCTCTAAAAACTTTCTAAAGAAAGTCATAGTATTCATATCTCCAAAATAACCATCAAATGGCATAAATGTAGCATTTGATCTACTAATATAACTCTCATCTCTATAGTCATTGTTTCCTGTTACAGAAGATGAACCTTGAGTTAAACCATGAAACCCATTTGTAAAAGATACGACATTTGATCTACCCTTTACTAGTCTTGCAAGTTTTAATGCTGTTTCAACTGCATTTGTTCCTGTAGGTCCTGTAAATTGAACCTTATAGTCTAAGTTTCTAGGAATTAAAATAGTATCTTGAAAAGTTTGTAAAAAATCTTTTTTAGCACTTGTTGCCATATCAAGACCATGAACAACACCATCTTTTTGGATATATTCAATTAAAGCTTTACTAATATGATCATTATTATGTCCATAATTTAATGTACCAGCACCAGCAAAAAAATCGATAAACTCTTCACCTTGTTCGTTTGTTAAAACTGCACCCTTTGATGTCTCAAAAATGGTTGGGAAACTTCTTATATAACCTCTTACTTCTGACTCTAAATTTTCAAAAATTCTCATTGTGTATCTTTCCTTAATTTTATTCGTATTATTTTTATTTATTTAAAGGGTCCTATTTTATATAGAACCTCTTCTTCATGTTGGTGTTCAAAATCATCTGTTGTGAAAAACTCTGCACTTTTCATATTTGTTTTAAAATGCTCTGCTAATTTTTCAAAAACTCTAATTGAAGCATTATTACTTGGAGAAACAGTTGTATGTAGATAGTTAATATTTAACTCTTCTCTTTGAATTATTTCCATAATAAGTCTTCTTGCTAAATCATTTCCTCTAAAATCACTATCAACTGCTACTTGCCAGATAAATAAAGTACTTGGTTCATTAGGTATTATATACCCCGAAACAAAGCCAATTACTTTATCTTCATAAGTAGCAACAGAACATAAATCTTGAAAGTGTGTTGATTGTAAAAGATATAAATATTCAGAATTTACATCAAGAACCTTAGTACTCTCAACAAGTTTATAGATTTTTTTACCATCTTCTTTTCTTGGTTTTCTTAATACTATGTCATTTTTATTCAAAATATTTTCCTTTTAAACTTTATTTTTGATTTATATTTACATAAATTATGTAAATATTTTACATAAAGTCTGTCAAAATTATATATAACTTATCTTAAATTATTCTTAATTTTATAACATTTTATAGATTAAAGTGTATTATTTTTTATATTTCTGTGTGATTATTTTTAATTTTTTGTTTAGATTTTATTAAGTATATTTCTATTTAAAGTAATCATAAATCCCTAAATAAAGGGATTTATGATATTTAAAGTAAGTAAGTGTTTTTAGAAGCTTTCGCCAATATTTTCTTTTTCTAAAAGTTCTTTTGAAAATTTAACAACTTTATTTCTTCCTGTTTGTTTAGCTTCATAAAGAGACATATCTGCAAATTTAATACATTTCCAAATACTATCACTATCTTGTGGAAACATAGAACATCCTACACTTAATGTTTTAGTAAAAGTTTCACCATTTGCACTAATTTTTTCTTTTGAAAAAGCTTTTCTTATATTTTCTGCTACATTTATAACATGAGTAGCATCACAATTGTAAAGTAATACAAGAAACTCTTCTCCCCCATATCTTATAGCAATATCTGCCTTACGTATATTATTTTTAATCACTCCTGAAACAATTCTAATTGCATCATCACCAACATCATGACCATAAGTATCATTTATCATCTTAAAGTAATCAATATCTATCATCAGAACAGAATAATTTATCTTTGCTCTTGCAGCTTGTGGAATAGATACATCTACAAACTCATCTAAGAATTTTCTATTATACATTCCTGTTAGTTGGTCAACTCTTGCCATAAGATTTAACATCTGCATTAATTTTTTACTAACAATTGCAGGTCTTGCTGTTGTTATGTAATCTTCAATATCAGTTATAAACTCTCTTACTAGTGCAGTTTTTTCTTTTGATTTTGTTACAATTGTTAAAACTAAAGTTATATCATTTGAAATTGTATAAGGTGTACAAATATACTCTTCACCCTCTTTGTCATTATATAAAGAACACGATTTAGCAAAAACACTTGAATCTACATTTGCATGAATTCTATTTGCTCTACACTCTCCTTCAAGAATATTACAATGACATTCATTTTTACTATAAACTATCTTTTTTGTTTTACTATTATTATCAATTTCAATTAATGTAAAATCATCTAATTTAAATCTATTTTCTAAAACATAAGCTATTCTATTGTAAATATCTTCTAACTCCTTATCATTTTCAATTGTTTGCTTAAACTTATATATATCCGATAATCTATCAATTGTATTGTTTACATTTTTTAAAGGATCTGCTTCTTTTACATAGTTTTTGTTTTTAATAAAAATATATACTTTTCTATCTAACTCTTCTAGTGTATGTTGAAGTTTTTCTAAAAGTGTGTTTAATAATTCTGAAACATTTTTGCTCTCTTCATTTCCAAAATTTTTAACCCTTAAACTATAATCACCTCTATATGCAGCTTTCATAACCTCTTGAATAGAGTAAAAAATACTAACATAAGGTTTTATAAATCTATTTATTAATAGGAATATTAAGCCAATAAGAATTAATGTAAACACAATATTATACATCAATGTTTTGAAGCTACTTGTTCGAATATCAGTTATATCCATAACCATACTAACCGTTCCTAGAACCTCTCCTTCTTTTGCATTATGACAATTCATACAATTTGGATTACCAAATGCTGAAGCTTCAAAAGGAATAGTAACTCTCATAAGACTTTTTTGTGTAGTTTCTGTAGTTTTGGTTATTTCTTTTCCAGTTTTTAGAACTTCTTTATCTATTTTATCTCTTGGAATCTCATTATTAAAGCCCTCACCATACTGCTTAATAACTGTTGGGGATCGTGATAACCAAAGTTCATTAATATTTTCAGCTTGTTCAATTTGCTTTAAAAAAAACTCCCTATGATCCATCATCCCATTTACCATGTGAGCTGTTAAACCTGATTTTATAACCTCAGCAGTTAAATGAGCTTTTTTTTCTGCTGACTTAAGTCCATAATCTCTAAAATTGTATAGTGTACTTACACTCATTGCTATAAAAAACGTCACTAGCAATACAATTAAAGAGATAATAACTTTCTGTTTTGAATTCATCCATACCCCTAATACCATGAAAATTTGTATAAAATCATATCTAAATTAAATAATTATGTAAAATAACAAATTTTAATTTAAGAAAATAGTATTAAAAGATATTTTTAATTTATTATTTTATTATAGGAAGCTCACTTGAAGCTCTTTTTGACAACCATACTGGACCATCTTTAGTAATCAAAATATTCTCTTCATGAACCATCTCTTTACCTGGAAGATATTCCATTCCTGGCTCTAAAGTTAAAACAACTCCTTCTTCTAAAGGTGTATTATCATTTATAGTATTAGAAGGCCACTCTGTAAGTTGCATTCCAAGGCCATGTCCTAGTCTTCCTACACTATTTCCTAAAGCTCCACCTTCTTGCATTACTTTATTCATAGCATTGAAAACATCACTTGTTGTATTACCAACAACACTTGCTTCAAAACCTGCTTGTGTGGCTTTAAATACTACTTCATAAGCTTTTTTTGCTTCATCACTTGCATATCCAAAAGCATAGTTTCTATCAAAATCACAAAAATAACTATCATAAACACACCCCGTATCAATGATAAAAATGTCCCCATTTTCTAATACTCTTTGTGTAGGCCCCATAATAATAGACCCATATCCACCCTGCCCTGAACCAGCTATGAGATATGGAAAATCATCAACTCCTAAAGATAGAAGATGATTTTTAAATCTTTGACAATTTTCTCTTTCACTTTGACCTACTTTAAGTAAGCTTGGTAAATCCTCAAAACCTTGAGATACTACTTCACAAATATATTTAATCTTTTGTATCTCAGCAGGAGATTTTATATATCTTACATATCTTAAAATTTTTGTGGCATCTTTTATTTGAACATCATCAAGAGATGAAAGTAATTTATCATAATCTTCAAGGGGCATTCTAAGAGTACTTTCATGCCCTTTTGGAATACCTAAAGTTCTAAATCTTTTCATTAATGCTTTAATATTTAATGATAAAAGAGATATTCCTTCATCTTGTGGATTAGGAGATGTCCATGTTTGAATATCTTCAATCCATGTATCTCTCATACCACTTTCACCAATTACTGGAATAATAGCTTTTGGTTTATCATCTAAAGGTATTAATACAAACCAAGGTCTAGTTGGACTCTCAAAAAACTGTGTTTTAAAACCAGTGTAATACTCAATATCAACTTGAGTTGTTAATAAAATAGCATCTATTTCTTCATCAAACATCAACCTTTGAATTTTTGCTAATCTATTTTCATACTCTTGTTTCTCAAAGCCTCTTTTTGGTGCTTGTAACATATTAGTTTCCTTTCAACATTCTCACATAAACAGAAGGAATAGCTGCATATAAAGCTGCACATAAAATTAAATCTGCTTTTTTTACTTCTTCATTTGGTGCATGGGCAAACTTTAATTCACCTGGTCCATATCCAATAACAGGAATATTATGTTCCCCCATGATAGATACACCATTAGTTGAAAATGGCCAAATATCAATAACAGCTTCTTTTCCAAATAAATTTTTGTAAGCCTTTGCTACACTTTGTGTAACATCATGTTCTACTTCTATTTTCCACGGTTTAAAAGAACACTCTTGTCCATACTCTAAACCTGTATATGAAGGCTCTTCATAGTTATAAATACTTACTTTTGCATCTGCTGTTTTAACTGCTGGTAAATTTCTTATTTCTTGAAGTGCATCCTCAGGTTTTTCACCCCAAGTTAAACGTCTATCAATAGAAATAGTACAAGAGTCTGATACAGCACATCTTGATGGTGATGTTGAACTAATCTCAGATACAGTTAAACAACCTTTTCCAAGTAAATCATCAACTAATAAGTTTTCATTTAAAGCTCTTAATTCTTGAAGAATTCCTGACATTTTATAAATTGCATTATCTCCTGTATGAGGAATTGATCCATGAGCTGATGTTCCATAAGTTGTAACAGAAATCTCCATTCTTCCCTTTTGAGCTCTACAAATCTTTCCATCACTTGGTTCAGCAAGAAGTACAAATTCAGGTCTAATATTTTGTTCTTCAATCATATATTTCCAAGATAAACCATCACAATCTTCTTCAGCAACAGAAGCAGAAACTAAAAATGTAAAATCATCTTTAATATCTAAATCCGTAATAATCTTAGCTGCATATACAATAGAAGCAATCGCACCTTTCATATCAGTCGTACCTCGACCTATGATTCTGTTTTCATCTTCAAAACCTTCATAAGGATCATAATCCCAATTATCAAGGTTTCCAGCTCCTACCACATCTAAGTGACCATCCATTGCTATTAAATGTTTTCCCGTTCCAATATAAGCTAAAATATTTCCCATTGGGTCTATATCTATTTTATTAAAGCCAAGCTTTTTCATTTCATCAATAGTACATTTTGCAGCCAAAGATTCATCTCCTGAACCACCTGGACATCTAACTAGATCTCTTGTGAATCTATAAATATCTTCTTTATAAAATTGGGCTCTTTGTTTTATTTGCTCAAAAGGAATACCTTCAAATATTTTTTCCATTTTATTTTCCTCTATGCCTTACTTAAGACTTCTTGTGAACTTTTACCTACAAGTTCAGTATAAATTTGCTCATCAGTATCACCCTCAGTTCCTAAAAATAAAACTTTAGAGTTTTCATCTAATTGTAAAATTTTTCTATACTCTTCATCAAACTGAGTAATCATAAAGCCAGCAAGACCTGCAACTGCTGACTCCCCTGCAACAACAGGATTAGGTAAAGACGCTAAATATTTCATAGTTTCAGCAATTGGCTCATCAGGAATAGAGAAAAATGCTTTTGTTGTATGTTCTAAAATTTTCCAAGCCAATAATGATACTTCTCCACAAGAAAGACCTGCCATAACCGTGTCTAAATCTCCATGAACTACAGTTGGTTCACCATTTCTTGCACTTTGTAGTAAACAATCTGCATTTGTTGGTTCTATCATTACAAAGATTGGTGAGTTTTCTCCATAAGTTTCGTGAATAAATGACACAACTGCTGCTGCCATTCCACCAACACCACCTTGTAAAAATACGTGAGTTGGTTTCTCACCCATTTGTCTTAAAGCCTCATCAACCATTATTGTGTAACCTTGCATTACATCTTTTGGAACTTCTGTATATCCTTCATAAGATGTATCAGAAACTGTAAAAAATCCTTTTTCATTTGCTACTCTTGAAGCTTCATGAACTGAATCATCATAATTACCCTCAATTCTATGCATAATTGCACCATATTTAGCAATCTCTTTTTCTCTTGTAACGCTTACATGACTATGAATAAAAATCTCACAATTACAACCAAAAATAGAAGCACCCCAAGCTACTGATTTACCATGGTTTCCATCAGTTGCACAAGAAACAGTTATCTTACTAGTAATATCTTTGTATTTACCACTTAATAAATCTTTTGAATTTGCTTCAATTCCTTGCTCTTTTAATTTATTTATTAAAAGATTAGCAACAGCGTAAGCTCCACCTAGAGCTTTAAAGCTTTTTAGTGAAAATCTATAGTGTTCATTTTTATAATATAATTTTGAAACTCTTGTTTGTTTTGCTAAATCATCTAAACTAACAAGAGGTGTTTGCTCAAAACCATCCCAAGAAGTAATCTCTTTTGAAGCTTTTTCAAAACCTTCAAGGCTTAAAATATCTTGATGTTTATACTCCTCAACTCTTAAATTTTTTGTATTATCAAAAAGTTCCGTTTGCTCTAAATATTTTTTAAAATTGTTTATCATAATTGTTTTCCTTTTTTATTAAATTTAATTTTTTATTTATCAAATGCTAAATCTCTTAAAAATAGCGCTGTGTCAGGGAAGAAAATCAAAATCGCTGACATTAATACTAAGATTAAGAAAAATGGTAAAATTCCACTAATTACTTGCATATATGATTTTTTAAACACTGCTATTGCAGTAAAAATATCACATCCAAATGGTGGTGTAGCAGAACCAATTGCCATTTGTAAAGTAATTACAACTCCTACTAAAACTGGGTCAATTCCTGAACTATCAATAATAGGCATAAATACAGGTGTTAAAACAAGTAATACAACTATTGAATCAACAAACATACATCCAATTACAAAAGCAAGAGAAATTACAAACAAAATAAACTCAGGACTTGCATTTTCTAAATCAAGAGCTCCAAGTAACTCTTGAGGTATCATTTCAAAAGAGATATACCAAGAAAAAGCCTGTCCTGCACCAACTAAAATAAATACAACTGCTGTAATAAGACCTGTACTTAATGATGAATCAATTAAATCATTTATTCCAAGTTTTTTATAAATAATCACTTCTAAAATAATTGCATATAAAACAGAAAATGCTGCTGCTTCTGTTGGAGTAAAAGCTCCACTATAAATTCCACCTACTATTAATACAGGGAAACCTAAAGGTAAAATAGCTTTTTTTACTGCTTTAAATCTTCCTTTCCAATCAACTTTAGGAGCAAGAGCAATACTATCTTGGTGAACTATTGAATATATATAACAATAAACAGAGAATAAACCTGCTAATACAATTCCAGGACCAATTCCTGCAATAAATAACTCAGCAATATTTGCATTTGCTAAAACTCCAAATAAGATAAGTCCGATACTAGGTGGTATTAACCAAGCAATGTCACTTGCATTTATAATAAGTCCTAAAATAAAACTATCTTTATACCCTGCTTTTAAAAGTTTTGGTCTCATAATAGTACCTACTGAAACAACTGTAGCTTGAGTTGAACCTGAAACAGAACCAAATAAAGTACAAGCTAAACAAGTTGTTATTGGTAAACCACCTCTATAGTGTCCTATAAAAACCTCAATTAAGTCCAATAATCTATTTGCTGTGTGACCTCTTGTCATAATATCAGCTGCAAAAATAAACATAGGAATTGCGATTAAAGCATTTGGTGTAATCCCAGTAATCATCTGCTGTATGATATTTTGTAAAGGCAAATCAGAAAAATGTAAAAAACCTATCATTGTAGCTATTGTTAAAGGCACAACCATTGGAAAACTTAAAAACAATAAAATTACCATTACACTTAAAAGCGTAAATGTAATTACATATACATCAAGCTCACCATTTATTACATTTTGAAAAAATTCTAACATGCTTGATCCTTTAAGTCTGTATCTTTTTGCTCAATTACATCATAAGAAAGATATATTTCTTCATATAATAAGTTTTGAACAAATCTGATAAAAAATTGTAACCCAGCCATAAAAAAGCCTATTGGCACTATCATATAAACTAAATACATTTCAATTTGAAGTGCAGGACTTTGCCTATTCATGCCCTTTAATTGTAATACATACTGTAAAGCTTCATAAGCTAATAAGAACATTAAAAAAGACGTACAAATAGCAATTATTATCATAAGAGCTTTCTTTTTCTTATGACTTAAAGAATCATATATTGCTGTCATTCTTATATTTCTTCCATTTCTTACAGCATAAGCTAGACCAATAAATGTTACTGACACCATTAAAAATTGATTTAATTCCTCAGAAAAATATATACTTTGATTAAAGATATATCTTCCTAAAGCATTTGCTGTTGTATTTATCATCATAAGCATAATAGATAAAGCTAAAATAACTTTTTCTATTTTTGCTGTAAAAGAATTTACTTTTGCTAAAATATTTTTCATCTTATCTTTCTTTCTCTAAGATTGAACCAAAGCCATAAATAGGCTTTTTATACTTTGCTAACCTTAGAATATCCCAAGCCATAACTTGGTTACTTGTTAAAATTGTTTTTCCAGTAATCTTTTCTAACTCATCTATATATCTGCAAATATTAATATTTGTACAAGAAACAAATATAGTTTTTACATCTTCATTTTTAGCCATATCAATTACTGCATTTTTTACAGAAGTAGGAGTTATAATAGGAACTAAGTTATCATTTGGATTATTAAACGTAGCCACATCTACAGCTTTAATATCAGGTAACATCCCATCAACAATTCCTTGTGTAACTTCTAAACTATAAGGAGTAATAACTCCTAACTCATCTATATCTAAAAATTTACAAATACTTTTAATAGCACTATAAGGATTTGTAACTTCATCTATTTGTCTATTTAAATCGCTATTTTTAATGATTTTAGAAACCTCATCTTCACCTATTGTCATAGACGCAGATGTACATGAAAAAGCAACTACATCAAGTTTCATACCAGGAACGATAGAGTTTGTAGCACTTGATAATTGATTTTTAACTTGCATTAAAACTTCTGGACTTAATTCAACTGAATCTAACATAACTCTAGATGGAAAATAAAGTATTCCTGTATCTTTAAAAATTGCTTCAAACTCATATAAAGTTATTTGATCTGTTGCTAAAAGAATTAAACCTACTTTTCCATTATATGAAATTTGATTATCTAACTCTTTTTCTAAAATTCTAATTTCCATATTTAACCTTTTATAGCCCCAAAGGGGCTTATACTAATGTCTTTTTTCAGCTTCTTTTACTTCTTGGATTAAATCACTTAGAATCTCTTTAGCTTCTTTTTTTGCTTGTTCTTTTTTTCCATTTGGATATGCTTTAGCAACAACATCTAAGAAAGTCCCATGAAGAGATTTACTTAACTCTTTAAATCTTGCTCTTTCTTCTTGCGTTAAAGTTATAAGTTTTAACTCAGGATTTTCTTTTAACATTTTTTGAGTGTTTTCTTTGTTAATTCTTTTTTGATATTCAAAGGCTGCTTTATTAGCTGCTTTAATTGCTTTTTGAATAATCGCTTGTTTTTCAGGTGTTTGTTTTGCATACCATTTTGCGTTTGTCGAAATTGTTCCTATATAAGGCTGTTGTCCTGGGAACATAATATATTTTTGAACCATGTGCCATTTTGCATTATAGATGAAATACATAGGATTTACCATTCCATCAATTGTTCCTAATTGTAAAGAAGAATAAACCTCTCCCCATGATAAAGGTGTTGGAACAGCTCCAAAAGTTTTGTATGTTTCAACAGGAATTGTTGAAGTAAATGTTCTTATTTTTTGACCTGCAAAATCTTCTGGAGTTCTAATAGGTTTATTTGCACCCCATGCCATTTCACCTTCACTTATCATAGAAAGTAGTTTTAAATTTGCTTTTTCAAATTTAGGCGCTAAATCTTCATAAATAGTTTTACTTGTAGTTAAAACTTCATAAGCTGCATTTTCATTATTTGTTAATACATAAGGGATTGAGATTGCTTGAACTTCAGGTACATAAGAACCTAAATGTCCAGTTCCAACTGATACAAATTGAATTGAACCGTTTGAAGTTAGTTCAACAATGTCATTTTCACCACCAAGTTGCCCATAGTAATAGATTCTAACTTTAATTTTTCCATTAGATTCTTTTTTAACTACTTTAGCAAACTCTTGAGCATATATGTCTTGTACATCTTTTTTTGCTTCTTCACTTGCAAACTTCCATGTCTCTGCACTTAAACTAACTGCACTTAATAATAGTGCGCATGCTGTTCCTAGTAACTTATTTCTAAACATATCTATTCCTTTTTAATTTATATATTGTCAGTTTACCCCTCAATAACTTAAAATATACTTAAGATATATTCTAAATATGTTTAAAATATATACTACATAAAATATAGTATAATTCTAGTATATCTTTTTATAATAATAAATGTTTTTTGATTATTTTATAGTTTTTTTGTATAAAATCTATATACCCAAAAAAGGTATATAAATTAAATTAAATTTTTTCTAGTGAAAGCTTCAAGATAGTCAATTAAATCATCAACAGCTGCTACTGCTTTTTGTTTATCTTGTTCTAAAACAGCTTCTAAAATATATTTATGTAAAGTCTGTCCTTCTTTATGGTCTTCTTTTTTTGCATAAAAATACCAAAATCTATGAGATAGTCCTTGAACATTTCTAAGTTCTTCATAGATAAATTGATTCTTTGAACATTTTGCTAACACTTTATGTCTTCTTTTTAACCAATATAAAAATTCAACATCATCTTGTTCATCAACAACATCTAATAACTCTTGAATTGCTTTTTTATCAATCTCTGTTAATCTATCTATTGCTTTTTCAACACATAATTTTAAAATAGCTCTTCTTACTTCTAAGAGTTGAAGTTGAGTTGAGCCACTCATTTCAGGTATTAAAACTCCTATTCTTGATACATTAACCAAAGATTCATTTGCTAACATCCTTAAAGCTTCTCTAACAGGAGTTCTACCTGCACCTATCATTTCAGATATTTCTGCTTCTGTTAAGACTGTTCCTGGTTCAATTTCACAAAAAACAATAAGATCTTCAAGTTTTTCATAAACTTGTTCAGTCATTGTTTTATTTTTATCTCGTTTTAATTTTTTTTTCATTGCACTACCTAAAATATAGATTTGTATTTTTATTATACATAAATATATTTTAAATATATTAACTATACATTTATATCATCAATCAATCTATAGCCAATTCCTTTTAAATTTTTTAAAATACTAGGAGGTATTTTCTTCTTAAAATTTTTAACAAAACCTTTTACTGCATTTTCACTTGCGAACTCTCCATTCCAAATAAACCAATTCATTTGCTCATAGGTAACAATTTTATTTTTAATTAATAGTTTAAAAAAAGTTAATTCCCTTTTTGTTAAAAAAAAAGTTTTATTAGGACTTATTACAGCACTATTTTTTTCATCTAAAAGCCAATTATCACATATATGCTTTATTTCAATTTTTTTAAACTCTTTGAAGAACCAATCTATTATTTGTTGATTCTCCAAACTTAAAGGTATTTTTATATTTAGAAAGTTTTCTTCACAGTTTTTATTAAACTCTATTCCATTAGATATAAGATTAGACTTATTCATAATAAACTCTTTTTTTATTAAACTTTTTGTAGTGTAATATCAATAAACTTATACGAAGGAGTAAAACTTTTATTATCAAAATGGTTTATCGAAACTAAAGGTGTTGCCTCAGGAAAATAAGCTGCTGCACAGCCTTCTTTTATATCATAAGCTATGATCTCAAAGTTATGCACTTCTCTTTTTATATTATCTTTAGAATGTGATTGAATATTTACTAAATCTCCATTTTTAAATCCAAGTTTAGCTATATCTTTTTCATTTAAAAAGATAATCTTTCTTTTGTTTTTTATCCCTCTATATCTGTCATTTGTATCATATACTGTTGTATTAAACTGATCATGAGATCTCATTGTCATTAAAATAAGATGTTCGTCTTCTAGCTTTAAAGTAGGTAATTCATTTACTATAAAATTTGCTTTTTTACTCTTTGTTTCCCATACTCTATTTTTTGCACTATTATATAACTCTAAACTCTCTTTATTTTCCATAGTTGTATTATATGAAGTAAATAAAGGTAATACTTCCTCAATTTTTTCTCTAATTTTATTATAATCTGTAATCAAGTCTAAGAAATCTACTTTTTCATTTCCAAAAGTAGCATTTGCTATTCCTGCAATAATGGCAGGTTCTGATTTTAAATCTCGTGAAGCTGGGATATTACTACCTTTTGAAGCATGAACCATACTCATAGAATCTTCTACTGTTACACTTTGTACTCCATTTTGCTGAATATCTAATTCAGTTCTCCCAAGGCAAGGTAAGATTAAAGCTTCTTGTCCACAAATTAAATGACTTTTATTTAAATGTGTAGAAATATGAACAGTTAAAGCACAAGACTCTAAAGCCTCATAAGTTATTTTTGTATCAGGTGCTGCATCTGCAAAATTTCCACCAAGTCCTATAAATACTTTGTTTTTTTCTGTTTTCATAGCTTTTATTGCATGAACTACATCATAACCATGACTTCTAGGACTTACAATATCAAAAACACTATCTATTTTCTTTAAAAACTCTTCTTTAGGTGCTTCGCTAATTCCTACTGTTCTATCACCTTGAACATTACTATGACCTCGCACAGGACAAGCCCCAGCTCCTTCTTTTCCAATATTACCTTTTAAAAGTAATAAATTCATAACTTCTTCAATAGTAGCAACACCATGTTGATGTTGAGTTAATCCCATAGCCCAACAGCAAATAGTTTTATTTGAATTTGCATAAAGTTTAGCAATTTCTATAATCTCTTCTTCTTGAAGTGATGTTTCTTCAACTAAGCTTTTCCAATCTTTTTTAAGTATCTCATTTTTATACTCCGTAAAACCAGCTGTATGCTCATCAATAAACTCTTTATCCAAACAAGCTTCATCATTTTCTAAAATATATTTGATAATAGCTTGAATTAAAGCCATATCACTACCCATTTTTACTTGATAATAGTGAGTTGAAATAGGAGTTGCATTATTTGTTAACATTTGTCCTACATCTTGAGGATGAGTAAATGAAACTAAACCTGCTTCTTTTAAAGGATTTATAGAAACAATTTTAGCACCTCTTTTTGAAGCTTTTTGTAATTCACTTAACATTCTTGGATGATTTGTTCCTGGATTTTGACCAAAAATCATTATTAATTCTGCTTTATCAAAATCTTCTAAAGATACTGTTCCTTTTCCAATTCCTACAGATTCACCCATTCCTACACCAGAACTTTCATGACACATGTTTGAGCAATCAGGGAAATTATTAGTTCCTAACATTCTTCCCATAAGTTGATATAAAAATGCAGCTTCATTAGATGTTCTACCTGATGTATAAAATATTGCATCATCTGGTTTTTCTAAAGTTTTTAAATGTTTAGCAATTATTCCAAAAGCCGTATCCCAAGATATAGGTACATATTTATCTTTATATCTATCATAATAAAAAGGTTCAGTTAAACGCCCTTGATTAGTAATAGTATAAACATCATATTCATTTAATTGAGATACTGTAGTCTCTTCAAAAAGCTCTTTTGAAGCTCTTTTTTTTGTTGTTTCAAAAGCAATAGCTTTTACACCATTTTCACAAAACTCTGTCATAGAACGCTCATTATCACTAGGATCAGGCCAAGCACACCCAGGACAATCAAAGCCTTTTACTTGATTAAGACTAAAAAGCATTTTAGAACCTTTAAAAAATCCCTCTCTCATTAAAAACTTGCCAGAGGAGATAAGTGCACCCCACCCTCCAGCTGTTTTTACATTTAAATGTTGATTTTCCATTTTTATTTCTCTACAATTCCACCAGCATCATTTCTTGAGCTTTCACTTGACTCAACATAGATTGCTTTTGCTACTTCTTTAAGTGCATTCCAATCTTCTAAATTAATTACAAGACCATTTTCACAAGCATCATTAAAGGCTTTTTTTAGTTGTTTTGGACTTATTAATTCAGAACTATCACACTTAGTCTTTATATCTTTTGTACTAATTTCAATAAATAGTGTTCTTTCATCAAAATCATTATTTGAAGAAATACAAACTTCTGGTAACTCATCATTTGCACCTATTAAATATGAAATACTTTTATCATCTGATGAATTATTCCAAGAGAATCTAGCACTTAAACCCTTTTTAGCAATTCTAAGAGCCTGAGGGAATACAAGCCATCTATTATGACAATTTTTAATCTCTAAAGTCACCGTTTCATTATTTGGTATAAATTCTAAAGCATAAGCTATTAATATTTGAATATGAGCTAAAATAGTATCATTATTTAAATCTACAACAATATGAGAATCTTTAGAAGTAATATTTAAAGCTGTTTTATTACCATCTTTTAAAAATTTTAAAGCATTTGCATAATGTTTTACACCATCTAAACCTACCATTTCAGTATCTACAACCATTTTAGAAATTATGTCAGCTTCTCCTGAATCTCTTTTTAATCCATTAAATGCATTACTACACATAGTTGTTAACTCTGTTCTTGAAACAGATATTTTTCCCTCTTCAATGTTTAATCTATCATCTTTACTTTTTGGAATTTGAGGGAATAACCACTCCTCATTATGAATTTCATTTGCTAATGGTGCACTTTGGAAGAATGTAACTTGAACCCATCTATCTGATCTTGGATCAAACTTCGTAGCTCCAAACATAGCAAGTTTAGCTCTTAATAAATCCATAGGTAGAAAATCTTCATCTAAAACATTTGCTTGAATTTCACCCATTTTACAAGCACCCATAGTCCAAACTCTTCTTACAATTGCAGAGTATTGTGGGTTTTCAAGTAAATACTTAGTTACTGGTTCATCATCTTTCACATCTTTTAAAGCTGCATTTAGATTAGTAACTCTTCTTGCTATATCTAAAGGAAGTTCTAGTTCATGTCCTTTATCAACATTTCTAACTCCAAGTCTTGGTTCACCTTTGTCTTCTGAAACATACCAAAACCAATAATTACTTTTTTGTGTTGAAAAGTCATAGTTTAAAGCCCAAGAATAATGAGATTTGATTTTTTCTTTTAAAGCTTTAATCTTAACACCTGCTAACTCTAAAGGTTGTTCATCTACTCTCATCTGGTTTTGATGAGAATCTACAAGTTCAGGATATAACTCAATAATAGAAGAGATTAAAACTTCTTGTGCTTCATAAGAAGCATTAGTTGAACTTTCAATTAAATCTTTATAAGTACTACCAATTAATTTTTTAGTCATTTCTATAATTGATGGAAGTTCTAATGATGCTTGAATATTTAACTTTTTTTGATTTTCATTTATAGTTATAACATCTTCAAGATGAGTAATAGCTCTATTTAAATATCCAACTAATTCTTCAGCTTTTTCTTGTGTAATTTCTTCTAATGATACTTTTCCTAATGCCTGTTCTCTTTGATATAACCAATTATCAACAACTTTTGGATGTCTTATTAAATAAGGAGCCATTCCTAAACCTGTTGCATTTCCTATTCCTAAAAATCTTTGAATATCTTTATCCAAAGTAACGGCTTTATCTCCACCTTTATTTTTAGCAATATAATTAGCCCAATCTAAAGAAAACTGTCTTAAGATATATACAGCACACATTTCAGCACTAAAAGATTGAGAGAAATCTGGGTTACTTTCTAATGCAACATAATCATTAATTCCAAACTTACCACTACCGTAAACAGCAGTTGTTCTAAGAATGTATCCAACTTTTGCTACTTCTTGAATATTAGGCTGTTCACCTGCTGCTAAAGAATCAATAACATGATCAAAAACTCTTACACTTTTATTAGCTCTTGCTAATACAAAAGCTCTATTAGTATTTCGACCTGCTTCTTGTAAAGGAACATTGCTTTTAAGTATTTCTAATAACTTATTACTAACATCACCTTCAATTAATGTAAAAGTTGTATCCCATTTCTCAGCAATTACCCTATCATTTCTTTCTTCATCTTTTATATGATTAGAAAAAATCACTACATTATATGTATTATTTGGAGTTTTAAGTTCATAGATAGCTGTTCCATATCCATCTTTACATAAATCCCATTTTGTATTTGTTATTTTCCAGTTTTCATTTGCCATTTTTCTTATTAATGTTCTTGTAAAACTGATTCTTGATTGATGCATTGCACCCATTCTTTTTAAATCCATTACTACACTTGGATCTCTTAATATTGGTTTTTGTGTTTTATTAATATTTTTACTCATTTCTCTCTCCTGAAATTTTTTGTAAAAAGAAGTATTAAATACTTCTTTTTACTATTTTAAACCCTGTTCATCTGCCATTTTGATGGCTATTTGCGGTGCATTCCATAATGCAGGTAATAAGATTAAAGATACAGGCACTGCTGTAATTACAATAAATGATTGTAATGCCGATATCCCTCCTGATCCTATTGATATTAATATAATTGCTAAAGCTCCCATTAAAATACCCCAGAACATTCTAAGATAAGGATGAGGCTCAGTACTTCCACTTACAACAACACTCATAGTATATGTCATAGAATCCCCTGTTGTTACAATAAAAATTGTAGTTAAAACTAAAAATAAAATTGACATAACCATTGGTAATGGTAATGATTGTGTAATTGCTAATAAAGAAGCAGGTAAATTAAAACCTTTAAATGCCTCACTAATAACACCTGGTTGTGCAATTTCAAATGATAATCCAGCTCCACCTACAATTGTAAACCAAAACATAGTAATTAGTGGAGCAAAAATACTTACAGCTAAAATTAACATTCTTATTGTTCTTCCTCTTGATATTCTAGCAATAAAAATAGCCATCATTGGTCCATAACCTAAGAACCATCCCCAAAAGAATACAGTCCACCAACCAAGCCATGAAGTATCACCTCTAAATGTAGCCATTGGTATAAAGTTTTGAATAACAGACCCTACACCTTGAACATAAGCATCAATAATAAATGCAGTTGGTCCAAAAATGAAAATGAAAAACATTAAGAATACTGCTAAAATAATATTCCATCTACTTAAAATCTGAATACCTTTTGTTAAACCACTTAAAGCAGAGATTGTATAAATAACAATTGCACATAAAATAATAGTAAATTGTGTCGTAAAAGTATCTGGTATTTCAAATAATTTATTTAAAGCATAAGAAACTTGTAACCCTAAGAAACCAATAGGCCCAATAGTTCCTGCTGCAACTGAAACAATACAGAAAGCATCAATAATTGAACCTAAAGGACCTTTTATAGCCTTATCTCCAAAAACAGGATAAAGTAAAGTTCTAGGTTTTAAAGGTAAACCTTTATTATAATGAAGGTACATTAAAACAATAGTTGTTAAAGTCCCTAAAATAGCCCATGCTAAAAATCCCCAGTGCATAAAAGATTGAGATAATGCATTTATAGCTTTTTGAAATAAATCAGTTTCAGCTCCATAAAATGGTGGAGGAGAAATAAAGTGAGCAATAGGTTCACCTGCCGCCCAAAAAACACCACCACCTGCAAGTAATGTACAAAGGATAATAGCTATCCATTGAAATGTACTCATTTCTGGCTTTTCTAAATTTCCTAAAACTACAGAACCAGTTCTTCCTAAACTTAAACCAATTCCTACTATAAATGTAGCAAATAATAAAAACTGCCAATAAGCTCCAAACATTTTTGATGACCAAGCAAAACCACCATTTACAATTGATGATAAAAGTTTAGAATCAACTAATGCTAAGATAACAAAAGCTACTAAAAAACCACTACTAATTATCAAAGATAATTTATCTAATTGTGGTTTTTTTTCAATTTTTTCATCATGACTTTCTACTTGCTCTAAAGTATCCACATTCGTTTCCATCTTCATATCCTTTTTATGATATTTTTGATAATATCACCTAAAAGTTTTTCTCAAAAGATTAACTTTTAGGTTCTAAACCGTCTTTTAAGAAGCTATACCAGTTCCCGCCAAGAATTTGATTAGCTTCTTTGTCTTGAAATCCATATTTAAGTAAACCATTATAAATATTTTCCATCCCTGACTCATCTTTAAACCAAGGTAAATCATCAGGCCATCCTGAATTTGAAGCATTCCCTTCTCCATAATCCATTGCTTTTGACCATTTTCCATTTCTCATCCACTCTAAAACCTCTTGCGG
Organism: Arcobacter sp. YIC-80; assembly: GCF_044841725.1. Classification (NCBI taxonomy): domain Bacteria; kingdom Pseudomonadati; phylum Campylobacterota; class Epsilonproteobacteria; order Campylobacterales; family Arcobacteraceae; genus Arcobacter; species Arcobacter sp. YIC-80. The sequence continues at coordinate 778,834 of NZ_JBJBSI010000001.1, forward strand.
TTGGTTTAGACATAAGTCACTTCCAATACCTAAATGATCAACCCCTACTAAATCAGCAGTTTTTGCTATCATTTCACAAAAATCATCTAAAGTACATTTACTTCCATTTGGTAAATGAAACGGATATAAAGAAAAACCTAATAAACCACCTCTTGAAGCTAATGCTTTAATAACTTCATTTGATTTATTTCTTAAAGCATCATGGGCAAATGTCGGGTTTGCATGTGAAATACAAATAGGTCTTGATGAAATATCAATTGCTTCTAGTGTTGAACGTTCAGCACTATGTGACATATCAACAATCATTCCAACTCTATTCATTTCTTCTATTGCTTGTTTACCAAACCTAGTAATACCACTATCATTTTGCTCATAACACCCTGTTGCTAATAAGCTTTGATTATTATAAGTTAATTGCATAATAAGTAAACCTTGTTTTCTCATAACTTCAATTAAACCTATTTCATCATCTATTGGAGAGCAATTTTGCGCTCCAAAGAAGATACCTACTTTACCAGTAGATTTTGCCTTATGAACATCTTCCATGCTCATTACTGGCATAATCAAATCACTATTTTGTTCAAAATATTTATTCCATTGAGCAAATCTTGTTAGAGTTTCTCTTGCCATTTCATGGTAAACAAGTGTAACGTGAACAGCAGTTATCCCACTTTTTTGAAGTGAAAGGAAATAGTCTCTGTCCCATTTACAATACTGTAAACCATCAATAATAATTTGATCTTTATACATATTATTCCTTAGTAAGGTTTTTGGTATGCTGTTTTTACAATTGTGTAGAATTCTCTTGCATACGAACCTTGTTCTCTTGGTCCAAAACTTGACTCTTTTCTTCCACCAAATGGTACGTGATAATCTGTACCTGCTGTTGGAAGGTTAACCATTACACAACCACTTTGTGCTTCTTTTTTGAAAATAGCTGCTGTTTTTAAACTTTGAGTAATAATTCCAGCTGTTAATCCAAATCTTGTATCATTTGCAGTTTTAATAGCCTCATCTAAATCTTTTACTTTAATTACACAAGCCATAGGTGCAAATACTTCTTCTTGGTTTACATCCCAATCATTTTTTGTATCAACAAATAAAGTAGGACTCATGTAGTATCCCTCTTTTTCTAAGTTTAATTTCTCTCCACCAAATACTAGTTTTCCACCAAGCTCTTTTGCTCTTTCAATCCATTTGAAGTTAGACTCAAATTGATTTTTATCAGAAACAGGACCCATAAAGATTCCATCTTCTAAACAATGACCAACTTTTAATTCAGCCATTCTTTTTACCATTGCATCAACAAACTCATCATGAATATCTTCCATTACGATTAATCTTGAAGAAGCTGTACACTTTTGACCAGTACCAGAGAATGCACCAGCAATTGCTGACTCAACTGCTACAGAAATATCAGCATCAGATGCTACAACAAGTGAGTTTTTACTTCCCATTTCTAATTGACATTTAACAAAGTTTGCAGAAGTTGCTACTGCAATTTTTCTACCAGTTTCAACTGAACCTGTAAATGAAATAGCGTTAATATCTTTTGAGTTAATTAATGTATCACCAACTGTTCCACCTGAACCAAGTACTAAGTTAAATGTACCTGCTGGAATATCTTGTCTTGAAATAATTTCAGTTAAAGCAACAGCTGATGCTGGTGTTAAGTTTGCTGGTTTCCAAATAACTGCATTACCAAATGCTAAAGCAGGTGCGATTTTCCATGCTGCTGTTGCTGTAGGGAAATTCCAAGGAGAAATAATACCAACAACACCAACTGCTTCTCTTGTTACATCAATATCAATTCCTGGTCTAACAGAAGCTGCATTTTCACCAATTTGTCTTAAAACCTCAGCTGCATAATATTGGAAAAATTGACCTGATCTGTAAATTTCACCTTTACCCTCAGCTTTTGATTTACCCTCTTCTCTTGCTAAAAGTTCACCTAACTCTTCACATCTTTCAATTAGCTCATCACCAATTGCTTGAAGAACATTAACTTTGTGCTCTAAAGCAGTTTTTTCCCATTGTGGTTGTGCAGTTTTAGCAGCAGTAATTGCTTCATTTACTTGTTCAACACTTGCTTGTGCTACATTTCCAATATTTTCTGAAATATCTGATGGGTTAATATTTTCAATTGTAGAAACACCTTTTTGCCATTTACCATTAATGTATAAACCTTCTTCGTAATTATAAGTCATTTATTTTCCTTTGTATTTATATCAATTTTAATTATTTACTAGCTTGTGCGTATACTACAAACTCTACAAGCATTTCTTCTCTTGCAAGACCAGCTACAACAACTGCTGCTCTATTTGGATAAGGAGCTTCAAAGTATTCTGCATATACTTTATTTACTGTAGCTAAATATTCCCTATCAGTAACATAAATTAGTACTTGTAAAACCTCATTTGTAGAAACTCCTGCACACTCTAAAGTATGAACAAGGTTTTCAAAGGTTTTTCTTGTTTGAGCTTCTATTCCACCCTCAACTACTTTTCCTGTCTCATCAATTGGTATTTGTGCCGTATATAAAGTATTATTAGCTGTGATTGCCCACTCTAATGGTGCTTTTGAAGCAAATAATTCTGTTTTTACTGGTGTTTTTTTATTACTCATGAATTTCCTTTTCTTTTTTTATCTACATATCTTATATATAAATGATATATAAAAAGTTTACTCCATGTTTACTTAATGTAAACTTAAAATATATTACAAGTTTAATTTAAGTAAACTATTTTTTAAAATATTTATTTATATTAAAAATACTCTTATTATTATGATTGTTTTTTAGTGAATAAAAGATTGAAAGAAAAGCTTAGAAGACAAAACTATCATTTAAAATTTAGGAGAACAAATAATAATTTTGCCTTTTAAACTCTTGTCAACTCCTCTAAAAGAGGAATTGATATTTAAAATTTATAAGATGCGTAAATTCTTGATTGATATTCATTACTAGCATTATCTAATTGACCATGTAGCCATCTAAGCGAAAAGTCTTTAGAAACTTTGTAATCTATTATATAGTCTGTTTCTTTAGTCCTAGAGCTTGTACTTGTTTTCCAACTTATATGCATGATATTTGCAGATAGTTTATCTGTAAATTTATACCCTGCTTCAAACTTTGTTGCTTTCATATCTGCTGAATATCTTGAACCAGCATACCAACTCCATGTATAAATATAATCAGCTCCATTTCCTAAGTGCCATGCATCAATACCACCATCTTTTGAAACTTCACTATAAGAAGCAGCTAAAGATAAATCTTTTATATTTGTTGAAGCTTTTAAGGCATAGGCATTCCCATCATTATTTGCTGCACCATTATCATCAGACCCATAATATTGAGCACCTAATTTAAAGGCATTAAAATCATATTCTGCATTTAAATAATAAATACTTACATCTTTAGTATTATTAGCTAATAAATTTTTAGCCTTTACGTATTGTCCTGCTAAACTTAAATTCTTAATTGAATTATTTGTTGCATAAATAGAAAATACACCATCGCCTAAACTATCAAAAGAAGGAGCACCTTCATTTCCATCAGTTCTACCTTGATACTTACCTACATACATTAATGAAATAGAAGTATCTTTTATATCTGTATTTGTTAAAGTTGCAGCTTCAAAAGATTCTTTAAAAATTCTAGAACCAGAAGATGCAATTAGTGGAGTTGCTAAATACTGTCTACCCACTTTCAATGTTGTATTATTCATTTTATATTGGATATATGATTCAGATAAAACTGCTCCACTAACATTTTGATCAGCGTCATAAGCATTTGGATTTTCATCTAAATCCTCTGTAGCCACTGAAGCAGCTTGGAATGTAACTTTTGCACTTAAACCATTATAATCAGCTGTATGATATGAAAGGTTTATACCATTTGTCCATATATTTACTTTTTTTGAGTCATTACTTTCTTTTTGATAAAATTGTGATTTTAACTCACCTGAGACTTTACCATTTGAAAATGCTTCTGATAAACTATTAGCATTTGCTGTATTTAAAATTGCTAATGTAGCTATTAAACTAAGACTTAATTTTTTCACTTTTTCTCTCCTTAAATTGTGTACAAAAAAAGTTTATCCCATGAATACTTTATGTAAACTTAAAATATATTATAAGTTTACATAAAGGTTAGTGTAAAAAAAGTGTAAGTTTATTATTTAAAAATTTAATGCTATTTAATATAATTTAATCAAAACTATAAAATATATTTTATACTTAATTTTTTATTTTTATCTTAAAAATAATTTAGTATTGCATTAAAATTGTATAAATATTTTTAAAAGTATTTTGATTTATTCCCTCAAAGGGAATAAGCTTATTTTATTAGATTGAGTTTTTTTTCACAAAGTTTTCTATGTAGTCTATTATTTCATCAACATATTTTACTGCATCTTTTTCATTTTCATCATGTACAGCTTTTAATATTTTTTTATGTAGTTCTCTTACGACATCATTATCTTCTTTTTTTGAATAGTAATACCAAAATCTTCTTGATAAACCTTGAACGTTTCTAAGTTCTTCATATATAAAAAAGTTTTTTGAAGCTTTTGATAAAACTTCTTGTCTTTTCTCTAACCAATTTAAAAATTCTGGTTCTGTTAAGTCATCTACTGAATCTAATAATTCAGCAATATTATCTTTATCTACTTGAGTAAGTCTTTTTATTGCACACTCAACACAAGTTTTAAGAATAGGTCTTCTCATTTCTAAAAGCTGTAATTGTATTGATGAATTCATATCAGGAATCATAATACCTAATTTTGAAAAATTTACTAAAAAGCGTTTTGACAATAAAAGTAAAGCCTCATGAACAGGAGTTCTACCTGCGCCTAACATATCACAAATTTCTTTCTCTGTTAAAACACTGCCTGGTTCAATCTCACAAAAAACAATCATTTGTTCTAATTGTTTATATACTTGTTCTGTGATTGTTTGAGTCTTAGATCTTCTAATTTTTTTTTCTTTCATACTAAAAATAGCCTATTTTGTTTTTTTTATAATAAGATTTATATACTTTAGATATATTTAAAATATATTTTACTCATGTAAAACACTAACTCTTTGCATTAAATTTTGTATTTTTTCATTTTCACTTATATTTGATGAATAAAGGTCTTTTCTTGAATCTTGTAAAAAGTTCAACCATTTATTTGTTTCTTTTTCTTCTGCTGGTTCGCTAGAATCTAAACTATTTGTAGTAGTTTTATTTAAACTAAAAAGATTATCATAACTATTAGATGAAGTTTTTGAATTATAAAAATTATCTTTTATAGAATCAATATTTGAAAGACTTGTTTGTATTGATTTTTTTGCAGTTTCTCTTACTTCTTCACTTTTATATCTTTCTTTTTCATTATCAAGTTTTGATAATGATTCAAAATTAGCTGAAATCTTTTCACTAAGTGCTTGCTTATCAGAAATGTAAGAATCACTATTTTTATCAAGTTGACTTACCTGATATTCAAGTTTAACTATATCAATCTTTTTATTTATTTTATCTGCTTCAATCAATTCATAAGCGTCTGGGTTTTTAAGTCCTTGTAAAGTTCTTAACTCTTTTATTAAATTCTCTTTTTTTGTATTATCAGATGTAGAAAGTGTTGAATCTTCATACTTTTTACCTATTTCATCTAACTGTTTAGTTAAGCTAAACATCTGTTCATCATCTTGAACACTATGATAATCTTTTTCTAATAATTTCTGTATTTCTATATTGATTTTGTTTATTATGTCTTTATCATCTTGAGAATAAGGTAGCTCACTATTAACTTCTAATTCTTTTATTTGAGCTTTAAGTTCACTTTCTTTTTTTAATTCATCAGAAGTTAATACTTTTTTTGTTCCAAAAATATCTTCTAGTTGTTTTTGTAAACTATCAATTTTCATTAAGGCATTTGATTCATCTGAAATTTCAAGCTTTATTTCGTCACTTATTGATGGTTTATCAATATTTGATTCTTTGTTTGTATTTTGATTTTGTAAGTTTGATTTCTGAATTCCACCATTTTGCATATAAGCATTTATACTAGTATTTATCATCAAAATCCTTTTTTAATATTTATAAAAAAAATCAACTTCTTTTATTTTGTTTTATTTTAAAGCTTGAGCAACTAATTTATTCACTACTTGTGGATTTGCTTTACCATTTGTTGCTTTTAAAACTTGCCCTACAAAGAAGCCTAATAATTTAGTATTTCCAGCTTTAAATTTCTCTACATTATCAGGATTTTTTTCAATTACCTCAACTATTATTGGAGTAATTACTTCTGGATCACTTATTTGAACTAAGCCTTTTGATTTAACAATCTTCTCTGGTTCATCACCTGTTTTTGTCATTTCTTCAAATACTTGTTTTGCTATCTTGCTTGAAATTGTTTTTTCATCAAGCATTTTTACTAAACTTGCTATTTGACTTGCATTAAACTTAAGCTCTTCTACAGATGTTTCTTTTATTTGTCTTGCTACTTCTGTAACTACTATATTTGCTAAAGAAACACTACTACTTGGTACTTCAATTAGAGCCTTTTCATAAAATGAAGCTAGATATTCATCCCTTGCTATAATATTTGAAACTTCTGCATTTAATTTTAATTCATTTATATACTTATCAAATAAAGCTTGTTGTTGTTCATTCATTGCTTGGGCTTCACCATGAACTATTTCTTTTTTTTCTTGTTTTTTTGCTTGTTCTTTAGGCTTTACTTTTGTTGTTTTTTTAGCCCATGAATCTTTTAAGCCTACAATTTTATTAAATACTGGTTTTTCTTCACTATAATCAATAGGATCAGCATAAAAGTACCCTTGTCTTTCAAACTGGAATCTTTCATCTGGTTTCTCAGTAACTACAGCTGGTTCAACTAAAGCTTCTTTAATAATAGTAAGAGAATTAGGATTTAAATCCTCTAAACTTTCTGGAGCTTCATTTGCATATAATCTATCATATACTCTTACTTCTGATTTAATAGCTTGTTTTGCACTCACCCATTGAATAGCACTTTTTACTTTTATACCACTTGTATCACTTCCACTTTTTGAATCAGGATAATACTTAGCTTTTATTTCTGTAATATTTCCATTTTCATCTTTTATTACATCTGTACATGAAATAATATACCCATGTCTAAGTCTTACAGGTTGTTCAGGAGTAAGTCTATAATAGCCTTTTGGAGGATTTTCAGTAAAATCTTCTCTTTCTATATATAATTCTTTTGAAAAAGGTATTTTTCTTGTTCCTTCTTTTGGTACATCATGAGGATAATAAGAAGCTTCTATTTGCTCTAAGCCTTCATAGTTTTCTATAGTAACTTTTAAAGGATCAAGTACAGCCATAACTCTTGGCACTTTTTTATTTAAATCATCTCTTATTGCAAACTCTAATTGAGCTACATCAACCATAGAGTTAGCTTTAGCAATACCTATTTGATCACAAAAATTTAAAATAGACTCTTTTGTATACCCTCTTCTTTTGTATCCAGCAATAGTTGGCATTCTAGGATCATCCCAACCACTTACATAGCCACCATCAACTAATTCTAAAAGTTTTCTTTTACTCATAACAGTATAATTTATACCAAGTCTAGCAAACTCATGTTGATATGGTCTTGGAGGAGTTAATTCTAAAGTATCTAAAACCCAATCATAAATATCTCTATTGTTTTCAAATTCTAAAGTACAAATAGAATGAGTTACACCCTCAATATAATCAGATAAACAGTGAGCAAAATCATACATAGGATAAATACACCACTCATCACCTGTTCTAAAGTGATGTGCATGTCTGATTCTATAAAGAAGAGGATCTCTAAGCTTCATATTAGCAGCACCCATATCAATCTTAGCTCTTAATACATGTTCACCATCTTTGAACTCACCATTTTTCATTTTTTCAAAAAGGTCTAAATTTTCTTCTATACTTCTATTTGCATATTCACTTCTTTTTCCAGCTTGTGTTACAGTACCTCTGAATTCTCTCATTTGCTCTTCATCAATACTATCAACATAAGCTTTACCCATTTTGATAAGCTGTACTGCATAATCATATATTTTTGGAAAATAATCAGAAGTAAAATACACACTTTTCCCCCAGTCAAAACCAAGCCATTGAACAGCATCTTTTAGTGCTTCAACATACTTAGTATCTTCTTTTGTAGGATTTGTATCATCCATTCTAAGATTACAATGCCCATTGTAATCACTTGCAATACCAAAATTTATACAAATAGATTTAGCGTGTCCTATGTGAGGGAAGCCATTTGGCTCTGGAGGAAATCTTGTAACTACCTCATTATACTTGCCAGCTTTTAAGTCTTCTTCAACTTTAAGACGTAAAAAATCTTTATTTTCACTCATTATTATTAAACCTTTTGATTTTGAAACTTTTATAAGGTATAGATTTTATCAAATTTGTGCTTATAATACCTTAGAATTTCTACTTTTTTCTTGGCTAGTTTTGAACACAGAAGGAGTTATTTTTTCAAACTTTTTAAAAAACTTTATTAAATTAGTAATTTCATCAAAATCTAGTTTATTTGCTATTTCTTGTAAAGTGAGTTTTTCATCTAAAAGATATCTTTTTATTTTGATTAATAAAGACTCATCAAGATAAGCTTTTGTTGTTCTATTTGTGTATTTAAGTAAAACTCTTGAAAGTGTTTTACTAGAAATATCTAACTTTCTTGCATAATCCTCTACTCTAAATGTATATTTGTGAGTGTTTCTTACTAAATATACAAATTCATTATATAGCTTTTCATCTTTTGTTTTAATAGGAGTAGAATCTTTTACTCTTTGTCTTTTTAGTTGAAATAATAAAGCTTGAAATAAAGATTGTATTATAGGCTTTTTATACTCATCAGCTGGTTGCTGCAACTGATGAGTTAGAAGTTTTATATTTTTAAATATTGATTTTAAATTACTTTCATCTAATTCCAAGGCAGGAGAATACCTCATATAATCAAACATATCAGTTATATTATCTTTTACAACACTACAAAGGAAGTCTTCTGTAAATTCTAAAATATAACTTTTCATATTTGGATTTAACTTAAAAGAAGTAACTTGATTTTTAGCTATAAATAAAACTGTTCCTTTTTTGTATGTATATGATTTAAAATCTATATTATGTTCACCAAAACCTTCAATAACAATCATAATTGAATTAAACTTTATTCTATGATGTTTTTCTAATTGGTGTTGAAAGCTGGTAGATTTTAGAAGTTTTTTCATATCTAAAATTTGAAACTCTATATTTTCATCATCTAATTTCTGAAAAGGTACTTCTAAAAAATCATTATTCATTTATTTTCTTTCTAATACTTATTTTTTTAATATTATAAATAATTAAGCCTTTAAAACTAAAGAATAAGCCTCTTTATTTTTAAACATAACTACTATAACTAAAATTAAAATCACTAATGAGCCTGCAATACCCGATGGATCTAGGAAAGCATGAGCTAACACAGCATTTAACATAACAGGAACAATAACTACAGCCATCAATGCCGTAAATTTATTTAAAATAAAAGATAAACCTGATAATACTTGAATAGCTCCTACTATAGGGAAGATATAACCTGTTTTTGCTAACGCCATCATAAACATACCCATTTCTTCTGAAACAGGAAGATTTGCCATAAAATGTAAAAACTTATTTAGACCAAATACAAGAAGTAAGATACCTACTAATATTTGAACTGCGAATAATATTTTTGTTTTCATAATTTTTAACCTTTTTAAATTTTTATGTATTCTAACAAGTAGTCTAAAATATATAAAGGTAAAAAACGGACTATTATATGTAAAAAACAGACAATTATAAAATTATGGATTTAAATAAATAAAATAGACTTAATTTATAGATTTATAATCACGTATATCATATAATCCCCTTCTTAAAAAACTGCAAAAAGAGAATCATGATTGAATTAATAAATATATCAAAAAGCTATCCAACAGGAGAGCTTTATAGTGAGCTAAACCTTAGACTAAATCAAGGAGATAAAGTAGGTTTAGTTGGAAGAAATGGTACAGGAAAATCAACCCTATTTAAACTAATACTAGGGGAAGAACCACAAGACATGGGAGAGATTAAATTTCCTAAGGCTTATAAAATTGGTGCTTTAAAACAGTATTTTGATTTTACGGAAAAGAAACTTATAGATGAAACAGCACTTGCTTTAAGTGAAGATGATAAGTATGATATTTACAAAGCTGAAAAAATGCTTTTTGGTCTTGGTTTTAGTGAAGAAGATTTAGAAAAAGATCCAAAATCTTTTTCAGGTGGTTATCAAATCAGAATAAATCTAGCAAAACTTCTACTTACTGAACCTAATATGCTTTTACTTGATGAGCCAACAAACTACTTAGATATTTTATCTATTAGATGGCTAAAAGCTTTCTTGAAGTCATTTCAAGGAGAAGTTATCTTAATCACTCACGATAGAGAGTTTATGGATAGTGTTTGTACTCATACTTTAGGAATCGTAAGAAAAAGTGCCTTTATGATTCAAGGTGGTACTAGAAAGTTCTATGAGCAAATATTGGCAAATGAAGAACACCATGAAAAACAAAAAATTGCCCAAGAAAAAAAGATAAAAGATTTAGAAGAGTTTATTGCTAAAAACAAAGCAAGAGCAGCTACAGCAACACTTGCACAATCAAAAATAAAAATTTTAGAAAAAATGGAAATCCTTGAAGATATAGATTATGATGCAAACTTAAAGTTTGATTTTAACTACAAAGACACAGCAGCTAAATTTCTACTTGAAGTAAAAGATTTAAGCTTTGGGTACACACCTGATAATATACTATTCAAAAATATAACTTTTGCACTTAGTCGTGGTGAAACAATAGGTATCATAGGTAAAAATGGTAAAGGAAAATCAACTTTATTAAACACAATAGCTGGAGAACTTCAAGCTTTAAGTGGAAGTGTAGATTTTCATCCATCTTGTGTTTTTGGACATTTTGGACAAACAAATATCTCACACTTAAATAAAGATAATACTATTATGGACGAAATTTACAGTGTAAATCATAAACTTCCAGAAGCAGTTATTAGAAGTATATGTGGTCTTATGATGTTCAGTGGAGACAATGCAAAAAAGAAAATCTCACTTCTTTCAGGTGGTGAGAAATCAAGAGTAATGCTTGGTAAAATTATCGCACAAGATGTTAACTTACTTTTCCTAGATGAGCCAACAAACCACTTAGATATAGACTCAATTGATGCTCTTACAAATGCTATCAAAGCTTTTGAAGGTTCTTGTATGATAGTTACTCACTCAGAAGAGCTGCTAAGAGCTGTTTGTGATAGACTTATTATCTTTACAAATGATGGTGCTGATTACTTCAATGGAACTTATGATGAGTTCTTAGAAAAAGGTGGTTGGGATGATGGTCAAGATGAACCAAAGAAAAAAGTAGCAAAACAAAAAAGAAACAAAAAAGAAATAAGAAAATTAAGATCAATAATCGTAGCTGAAAAAAGTAAAGCAACTAAACCACTAAAACTTGAAATAGAAGAAATTGAAGCTTTAGATGGAGTTGAAAAACAGAAAAAACAAGCAAGACTTATAGAACTTCAAACTGAACTTGAAAAACTAAATGCTCAGTTTGAAAAAAAGATGAATGAAGTTTAGTAAAAATACTTAACTATCAAAAGGCAATACTATCTCAAAAACAGCACCTTTAAAAAGTGTGCTGTTGTAAGTAAAAGAAGTATTATAAGCTTCTATTTTTCCATTCATATTTTTTACGATAATCTCTCTACTCATATAAAGCCCTATTCCAGTACCCTGTGCTTGGTGTTTTGTAGTAAAGTATGGTTCAAATATCCTATTTATAATATTTTTAGGAATTCCTCCTGCATTGTCTTTTATTTGGATTTTAATTGAATCATCGACTTTTGATACATTTAAAAATACTAACTTTTCAAAATCTTTATCTTTTTTTATAAGTTCATCTTTTGAATTATTTAAAAGATTTATTAGTACTTGAATAAGTTCATTTTTGTAAGAATTTATTTGAAAGTCTTCATTATTTCGTATAATCGTTATGTCTTTATTTTTAAAACTTGTTTTCACTAAAGATAAAGCATTATCTAAAGCCTCTTGGAGATAAAAACACTTTTTATCTTTATCTGTTTTAAAAAAGTTTCTAAAATCATCTATTGTATTTGATAAGTATTGAACTGTGTTATTTATATTGTCAAGACCTTCGATAAGACACTTATCACTTAAAATACTCATCTCTTTTTGAAGCTTTAGTCCACTTGCTGTTGTTGATATTATAGAAAGAGGTTGCCTCCATTGATGGGCTATATTACCTATCATCTCACCCATTGCTGCCATCTTTGATTGTTGAGCTAATAAGGTTTGTTGTCTTGTGTTTTCTAAAGCTTTTTCTTCTATAGCTCTTTTATATCTTAAAAATCTTTTTCTCAAAATCCGTGAAAGATAAGTCGATATTGTAAGTAAAACAACTGTTACGAGGATTGTAACTTCTAAAGTATTTAAAAGATACTGTTCAAATTGCTTTTCTAATTGAGTTTTTCTTTGTTTTATTGAGTTTTCTATTTCATCTTCATAAAAACCTGTTCCTATCATCCAGTTCCATTCATTTAAACCTTTTACATAACTTGTTTTATTGATTGGCTCATCAATACCTGGTTTTTTATTTTGAATATAGGTATAGTATCCTTCACCTTTTTTAGATATTTCAAATAGATCATCAATAACTTTTTTTATATTAATAGTGTCATTATTATCTATTGCACTTTGATTTATAAAGTTTTTTCTTATATGACTTAAATAAATAGAATCATAATTGATGATAAAAATATAACCACTTTTACCATATCTTATTTCACGTATATGTCGTAAAACCCTCTCTTGAATCTGTTTTTCAAAATCTTCTATATATTCTCCTGTACCGATAAACCAGTTAAAGGGTTCAAAGTTTTTTACAAGACCAAGTTTTTTTCTTTGTTTGTCAGGATTTTTGGGATTGAACCAGTACCATTCATAAAATGCTTTATCATGTTTGCTAAGTAGTGATGTCATATCTTTTATGATATAAGTACCTTTTGCATCTTGATGATTCCAAAAATCCTTACCTTCAAGCTCACGATTATGAGGAAGAAGTAGGTTTTTACCACTATTCTCATATACAAAATAGTAACCTCTACCATCTAAAAATCGAATATTTCTAAGGGCATCTATTATCAGTTTTTTTACAGTTTCTATGTCTTTATCTTTGTTTTCTAAATAGATACTAGAAGCAATAGCATAGGCATTGTCTACAGCTTCATTTAGTGAGCTTTTTAGTTTGTTTTCTGTTTGTTCTTGCTCTCTTTTTATAAAATCATAAACTTCTGAAACTCTTTGTTTTATAAGTTCTTTGTTTTTTTGAGAATATTCTGATTGAATATTGTTTTTTTCATTTTCAAAACTTGTTTTTGTTTTTGTGTATTGGATTATAAGAAATATAGTTGTTACTATAACTATAAAAACTGTAGGTGAGTATTTTATTATTTTTAATAATTTTTCTTCGTCTTCAAATATCATCATATACCCCTAATTGAGACATATAATAACATAAAAAAGTTATATTTTACCCACACAAATAACTCAAAAAGTGATAATTTTTGGATAAGTTGTGTTGATAATTGAAACTAGAAGTGATAAAAAAGTATAAAAGAATCAAAAGCTAAAAGATGAATATGAATAATATATGATTAGATTTACTAATAGAATAAAACTTACACAAAAAAGAATAGATTCTATTATATTGTGTAAAATATAAGAAGTATACTTCTTAATATTTAATTTTTATGGTATTATACGAAATATACTTCTTAAAAGGAAAAAAATGAATCTATCAGAACTTGGAAAAGAGATTCAATTATTAAGAAAAAATAAAAAGTGGTCACAAGATGATTTAGAAAAATATTCAGGTATCACAAAAAGAACTATCTCTAAAATAGAAAATGGTTTTATCGATGAAGTAGGTATAAAAAAAGTTGAAATGATATTAGATTTATTAGGTCAAGAGTTTGCTTTAAGGCCTAAAGGAAGACCCAAGACTTTAGAGGAACTGCAAAATGAACACTGATTTAAAAGTATTTATAAATAAAATTGACAGTGGTTCTTTAGCTTTTGAAAATGAACAATATGTATTTAGGTATAAAGAGTCTGCAAAAGATATTGTAAGTCTTACTATGCCTATTAGAAATGCAAGTTGGAATAGTAGTAAGCTTCATCCTATTTTTCAAATGAATATGCCAGAAGGAGCATTAAAAGAAACTATTAAAAACCACTTCTCAAAAATTCAAACTATGAATGATATAAACTTTTTAAAACTTATTGGCCCTTATATGCTAGGGCGTATAAAGTTTGAAAAAATCCCTGATAGTATTGAAGACTTGGAATTAGATGACATTTTAAATACCCCATCGCAAAATTTATTTGATGAACTTTTAGAAAGGTATGCTATTCGTTCTGGTATATCAGGTGTTCAACCAAAACTACTTCTGCAAGCGCACGATAAAACAACTATGAAGTTTGAACACTTTATCGTAAAGTCTTGGGAAGAAAACTATCCAAATTTAGCACTAAATGAATATTTTTGTATGAAAGCTTGTTCTTATGCAGGTCTTCCTACACCAGAATTCTATATTAGTGACGATTTTTCAATGTTTGTAATGAAACGATTTGATATAAATAATGACAAATATTTAGGTTTTGAAGATATGTGTGTACTGACAGCACGAGGAACAGAGCAAAAATATGATGGAAGCTATGAAGAGTGTGTAAGAGTTATAAAAGATGTAATATCTCCGACAAGAAAAAAAGAGAGTTTAAAAATCTTTTTTAAAGCTATAATTATGAATCATTTACTAAGAAATGGTGATGGGCATCTTAAAAATTATGGGATTTTATACGAAACTGATTTTGAAGACTCATACCTTGCACCAATTTATGATGTAATAACCACTACTATTTACCTAAAAAACGATATACCTGCTCTAAGACTTAGTGATGGTAAGCTATGGTGGAAAGAAAAAACATATAAAACATTCGCCAAACAAAGCTGTGGATTATCAAATAGTGAATATAAAACAATACTTGAAGAATGTAAAGAAGCAGTTATTAAAACAAAAAATGAAATAGAGATATTTAAAGAAGAAAACCCTAATGAAAAAGCTTTTTTAGATAAGCTTATGTCTTGTTGGAGTGAAAGTATTTAAGAGAAGGATATGTATTATCTATCCTTCTTGTTTTATTAATTTATAGTTACTAAATATATTTTTTCTCTACACGGTCTCTTAGTTTGTTTTATCTTTTTTAAAATAAAGATTATAAACTATTTACTAAAACTATAATACTTTAGTTGTTTTTTAAGTTATCTACAATAAAATTTAAACCACATAAATTATATTAATTTATTAGCTTAAAGAAAAAAGTATATATTATTTATAATGAGTAATATAATTATTATATTAATTAGAGTATTATTTATGTTATAAATTTAGGAGTATATAACAATATGTCAATTTCAAAAATTGAAATAACTAATCTACTATCTTTTGATAAACTAACTATTGATGACTTTAGAGAAATTAATTGTATTGTAGGAATGAATAATGTAGGTAAATCAAATTTTTTAAAGTTAATACAATTTTACTATTTAAAACTAGATAAAAAAAGAGCACTTCCACCTAAGCTTAATAATAACTATACTCCTTATGGAACAATAACTATTACATACAACTTAGAAGAAATTAGAAATATTGTTACTAGAAAAAGAAACAATGGTAAAAGTGATATTTTTCCAGCAATTTTTAATACATTTTTTTCAGATAAATCTTTTCTAAATTTACTAAATAATATGAGTAATATAAATATCAACAGCTCTACTAATGACAAAACTGATTATAAATTAACTCTATTTATAAATAAAGATGAATCTATTTATTGGTCAACAAATGATAGAGAAATTTTAAAGTTTATAAATTACTTATATCCATTTTTTTACATAAATACTAGAAAAATTGATCTACATGATTGGAGTTACTTATGGGAAATGATAAGTAAGATAAAAACATATAAAATAAAAAAAGTGAAGCAAAAAGATTTCTTATCATTTATTGATAATCAAATGAAAGAAGATACAAATGAAATTAATTCAAAGTATAGTGATGATATAAAAAAATTCCAGAACATTATTAATAGATATGGGTTAGATTTATCAAACTATTCTTTTAATGAAAAAATAATTAACTTAATAAAAACTGGTTTAGATGGACATGACTTTAATTTTCATGGAGAAGAAATAGATATACAATCTGATGGAACTAATTCTTCTAACTATTTACAAATCTTTATATCATTAATGCTAATATTATCAAGAAGAGAATATATTATTCCTGCATTATATATTGATGAACCAGAAATAGGATTACATCCTAAAAAGTCTGAAGAATTTATATATAATATTTATAATATTTTTGAAGAACTAAATGTAAATAATTCTAAAAAACAGTATCCGCATATATTAATATCAACCCATTCCCCAATATATTAAAACTGATAATCAAATTATTTGAAGATAAACAACAAGTACTACATTTTTCAAAGAAAATTGTACCAAATGTTAAAAACAAATCTATCTATAATACAAAAGTTAATAGATTAAAATCTACATATACAGAAAAACGATTTTTGAGTAGATTTACAGATAATGAAGCTAGACTTTTTTTTAGTAAATTTATATTATTTGTTGAAGGAGAAACTGAACTAGAATTATTTGGTCATAAAAAATTATTGAACTATTTTCCTTTATTAAAAAAAATTGATATTTACAAAAGTACAGACTTAACAAAAATTAGAAATATTAACCCATCATATTCTAAGACTAATATACCTTATTACATATTGTATGATTTAGATAAAGTTGTTGATATAAAAGAAAAATATAATCTAATAAATGAAAATTATAGTTTTTCAGAGAGATATAAAGAGTCTTTAAAAATGTATCCGTCTAATACAAATCTAGGACTTAAAATACCTGATTATAAAAAGATGATTAATTATTTATCAAATAACCTAAAATATGAATTCAATTACTCAACATCAGATGATATTATGATTGATTCTTTTACTTGTGATAAATTAGTTATTGGAAAGTATAAATGGAAAGATAATGATTATAAAACTTATCTTAGTCATTTAAAAAACTATTTATATCATGAGAATATTATAATCGCTGATACAACTATAGAAAATGTGATTATAAATAAAAATACAATTAAAATATTTATTAAATGGCTTTTACATGAAGTTAAAGTTAATACTCAATTAATAAAATACAATAAACTTGATAGTTACAAAAATTTGAAAGATAATACTGCAAAGAAGAAATACCATAAAGAAGTTAAATATTTAACTTCTAAATATATAAAAGATACAAAACAAAAAAACAATATACTATTTAATAACTATTTAAAAAATAAAAAGTTTATCTCAAGTAAAACTAAATATTACAAATGTTGCAAGAATCATTACACATTTGTTGAAAATAGTAATAATCATTTCAATAAGTTTTTTAATTATCAAACCGTACTAAATAAAGAGGATAATGACTTAGAATTAAATGAATTAAACTATTTAAATAAGGTAAAAAAACAATACCTTCTTAACCTAAATTCAATAATCAATAAAATAGAAAAAACAATTAGTGAAGATGAATTTGTATACTTGTTTGTTGTTTTATTTAATGGTAAAACACAATGCTTGAGGGATAAAAAATTTTTTAATAAAAAAACAAAAAAGTTATTTTCACAAAATTTAAAAACAATTACAGATCTCTTTTCATCAATTAATTACTTTTTTGGAAGAAAAACTAGTAATTGGTTAACTTGTTTTTTAGATTACTATTTAGTACATAAAGAACAAGTTTATTCATCTGAATTGAATCAAATAAAAAAAATCGAAATAATCAGAGAAGATTTTAAAAATGATTTTAAAGATTTATATGCTATCATCAACAGTATCAACTTAAAGTTGGCAGAATGAATAGTTTATTTTCGTTAAGAAGTAATCGTGTGCTAGACACACCGGATATATTTTTATATATTCAAAGTATTCTATATACTAATGTGATTGTTCAATCCCTTAGCTATATTCGTAATAACACAGTAAACTGTGACTTTATGTACCCTGTGTGCCAACTTTAGGATTTTAAAATGATTAATTTACAATATGAATTATCTACGCTAGGAATAACTTCTAAATTTCAAAATATATCAAATATTCAATATTCCGAAAAATGTATTAACGAAAACTATTTTTATAAGGTTATCGATAAAGACTTAGAAAAAGTACAGAAAAAACTTGCTTCAAGTTTAGCAAATAAAATAGAAACAAATCTTTCTTCTTTTGCTTATAGAAAAGGTGTCTCATATTTTGACTTTCTACTACCACATAAAGATAACTATAATTTTCTAAGACTTGACATAAAATCTTTTTTTCACTCAATAAAAGAAAAATATATTAGGAAAACATTTGAAAACTATTTAAAAAATGTTGATAACAATAGTTTTTTAAAAATGGAAGATGATAGTTTGGCTATTGATAGTTTTTTAAATATGATTACTTTAAAACTACCTACTGTATGTTCTAATACAAAATATCATAATAAAACTATTTTACCAATAGGATTTGTTACTTCACCAGTAATATCTAATATTGTATTTAGACCTATTGACATACAAATTCAGAAACTATGTGAAAAATATAAAATAACATATAGCAGGTATGCAGATGATATGTTGTTTTCATCAATAAAAAATGAATCTCATATATTTACAAATGATTTTATTAAGGATATAAAGAAAATATTATCTCAATTTGACTTTAAACTTAATCTTAATAAAAAAATAGAAATGAAACATACTTTATCTTTAAATGGTTATACAATTAGTAACTCAGAGATTAGAATATCAAATAAAAAAATAATAGTTATAAAAAAAATGATTCATTTTTACAATTCAAAAATGAAATCTAAAGAAATCTTAAGAAGACTATATAATTATTCTCTTCCTCAAAGATGTAATAGTTTATCTACTATTGAAAAAAATAAACTTTATACAGATCAATTATTAAATAAATTAACAGGATATAGATCTTTTTTAATTTCAATAATAAAATTTAATAATAAACATAAATCATTCAATGAGAAAACATTAACGAAGAAGAAGTATCAACGACTTATTTATGAAATTGAAAATATAATTGAAAATATAAACAATTAAGAATTAATTAAATAGTTGCTTTTAAGAAGACATTTACCTAATTAAACATTGTTTCAAATCTTCATCAGTAGGTCTAATATATCTCATAGTGGTTTTAATATCACTATGTTCTATAACCTCCTTAATGAACTTAGGGTTGATAGATTTGTTCATATCCGTAATGTTTCCACTACTAAAAGAATGACTAGAATACCTATGTCTTAAAACTTTTTGTATAAAACTATTCACATTTGAAATATAAGTTGAACTACTTGGAGTTTTTAGAGGATTACCTTTTCCTGTAATAATAAAATCGTTCTCTTTAGTATCATCATTAAATAAAAAATGTTTTTTATTTGTTTAATAGCTTCCCTTTGAAAAGAAAAGCTTCCTCTCTTTCCTAGTTTTATGTGGAACAATAATCAATTCTTCTTTTTTAACGATTGTATCTATATCTTTAACTTTTAACTGCTTTACTTCATTAATTCTCATTCCAGCATAAAAAAGGAAAATAAAAGTCCTCTTTAAATTGTTTTAGTATTAGTAGTTTGATTTTCTTTCCTATTAAGGAATATAAGTAGTTTTTGATACTCAATTTCTGTAATATTCTCTCTAATTTTAGTTGTTTTTTGCTTTTTCATAATGTGACCTCATAATTTATCTTATATAATATACGTGGAATTATGTGTTTTAAACTTTTTAAGCTAAAGTAAATTTATACATACCTTCTATATCATCCTCTCCTGCCCAATCCGATAAAGTGCAAAGTCATACTTCACAGGGTCACTTATATCAAACTCTTTTAGTTTTTCAGTTATTAAAAGTGCTGATTTTAAATCATAAGTTTTTCTTTCACATAAGCCTAGTTTTTGTGATACTTTGAAAGTATGGGTATCTAGTGGTAGGATTAGATCTTTTTTGCTTATTTTTTTCCATAGTCCCATATCAAGTTCATCTTTTCTTACCATCCACCTAAGAAACATATTCCATCTTTTGTATGGAGCATTTCCTATTTGTTTTATATTTCCTTGTTTATCTCTTTTGAAAGGACTTGAAACCAAAAAAGTAAAACCTTGAGATTTATAGTTTGCTATTTGGTGGATTTTTGTGATTAATGTATCTAAACCTTCTAGGATATTGTTTTCTTTTTTGTAGCCTTCATAAAAGATATTTTCTAAGCTATCCTCAGATCTTAGTTTTTTAAAAGTTTGAAAAATCATCTTTACATCTTCACTATTTTGAAACCTATAGTAGTATCCATCTAGTGCTTTATTTATTTGTTCTTCACTTTTATCAAGAAGTGAGAAATCAAGTGAATCCAAAAACTTCACTATCAACCTTGCATTTCCATAAGCAAAAAGTGCACATATAAGTATTATAAACTCATCATCATATCTACTTGCCACTAAAAGTGGGTCTGGTTTATCGTATGACAACTCACTGTTACTATTTCTACTACAAACTTCTTTATCTAAAAGCTCTTTTATATCTTTCATAATCCTACCTAATTTTCAGTTTGGTATAATAACAAGAAATTAAAAAAAAGAGTTTAAATGAACTATCAAAAACTAAAAACTTTAATCCAAAATGCAAGAACTACAAGAAGATTTAAAAAAGATACAAAAGTAAATCTTGAAGACTTAAAAGAACTTATTGACTTAGCACGAATAACTTCTAGTGCTAAAAATATGCAACCTATAAAATACATCCTTGTTACAAAAGAAGAAGATGTACTAAAACTAGCTAGAAGTGCTTCTTGGGCTAGTCATTTAGAAAACTGGTCTCAAAGTGAAGAAGAGAGACCAAGTGCTTTTATTTTGATGTTAAATGATCAAATGATAGATGGTTTTCCTATGTTTGATGCAGGTGCTTCTTTTACAGCTATTTCTTTAGCTGCAAAAGCAAAAGGTTTAGCTACAGCACCACTTGCTTCAATAGATAAACAGTTATGTCGTAAGCTTTTTGTAATTCCAGATAATCTAGATGTTATGATAGGAATAGCTGTAGGTGTTGAAGATGAAAATATCAAACTAGTTGATACAACAAACTTTGATACGAACTACTACAGAGAAAAAAATGACACTCATTGTGTACCCAAAAGGGCTTTAGAACAGATAATCATGGGAGAGTATTAAACTCTTTTCAAAAATAGGATAATAAATGCAAAATATTTTAATCACAGGATGTTCCACAGGTATTGGACTACAAACAGCAAAAACACTCAAAGACAATGGTTACAAAGTCTATGCAAGTGCAAGAGATATAGAAGATGTCAACTCATTAAAAGCTTTAGGTTTTGAAGCACTTAAGATTGATGTTACAAAAAAAGAGGAAATTTCACAAGCTTTGAAATATATTTTAAACAAAGATGAAAAACTAGATGCTGTTTTCAACAATGCAGGTTATGGACAACCAGGAGCAGTTGAAGATGTAAGTGTAGAAACACTAAAAGAACAGTTTGAAACAAACTTCTTTGGTCTACATGAAGTTACACTACAAGCTATGAAGATTTTTAGAGCTCAAGGCTATGGGAAAATCATACAACACTCATCTGTTTTAGGAATAATCTCACTTAAATTTAGAGGTGCTTACAATGCTTCAAAATATGCTATTGAAGGTTTAGCCGATACTATGAGACAAGAGCTTATGGGAACAAATATCTTTATTTCATCTATAAATACAGGCCCTGTTACTTCAAAGTTTAGAGAAAATGCCCTAAAAAAATTCAATAAAAATATAGATATAGAAAATAGTTTTTTCAAAGATACATACAAAAAAGAGCTAAAAGCTAGACTTGAAAATGACAAAGATACTACACCTTTTAATCTTCCAGCAACATCAGTAGCAAATGTGATTTTAGAAATCATGAAATCAAATAATCCAAAACCAAGATATTATGTAACAAAAGCTACATATATCTTAGGTTTCTTCAAAAGAGTTTTATCTACAAGACTTTTAGATAAGCTTCTAAATAGGATATAAAAAGAAAAGAATTAAATTCCTTTCTTTTTATTTTGTTATATAAGGTTTCCCATAAAATCTGATTACTAAGAATACTACAAGTAAACCAATTGGTAGTAAGAAGTATACAGGTACTCCAAATGCAGCTGGGATATATCCACAAACAATAGCAACAGCCCCTACAAATAATGCATAAGGTAATTGCGTAGCGATGTGATCCATGTGGTTACAAGATGAAGCCATTGATGATAAAATAGATGTATCAGAAATAGGCGAACAATGATCCCCAAAAATAGCACCTGTTAATACAGCACCTACATTTAGAACAATATAACTATGAAGTTCATTCCCTTCTAAACCTGTATGAATTCCTACAGCACTTGCTAAAGGAATTGTTAAAGGCATTAAAATTCCCATTGTTCCATAAGATGTTCCTGTTGAGAAAGAGATGATAGAACCAAGTATAAAAATCACAGTTGGTAAAATAAACTGAGGTGTACTATCTGATAAAAGTGTTACAAGATATTGAGCAGTTCCTAGCTCTTTCATCACAGAAGATAAAGACCAAGCAAGGATTAAAATCACAGCCGTAATAACTAAAGCTTTAACTCCATAAACCCAAGTCTCAATTGCTTCATGTAGTGAGAAAATCTTTTGTTGTAATCCCATACCAATAGCAACAAGTGAAGCTAATAATGCAGCTTCAAAAATAACAATAGACGCATCAGCAGCACCAAAAGCTTCTCTAATTGCTTCAAAAGAGTAAGGAGCAGCTTCTACAATCTTTAAAGCTTCACCTTCTAAACCTGAAACACCATTTATATAAAATCCTACAATAGAAACTATAATAAGTACAAAAATAGGAATAATCGCATTAAAAATAGAATAAGTAACATCTTCTTTAGGCATCATAAATGAGTTTTCTTGATTCATCAAAGTACTATCTGTTTTAGGATTTGTTAATTCACCTTTTTCATAAGCTCTTTTTGAAGCTTCATACATAGGACCAAAATCTCTAAGTGTAAAAGCAGTAAAGAAAACAAAAGCAAGCATTAAGATATTATAAAATCTATAAGGAAGTGTTTCTACGAAAACAGCAAAAGCATTTACCTCTGGCTGTCCAATAGCAACATAAGCATCTTTAATAAGTGATAACTCATAACCAACCCAAGTAGAAATAAGTGCAAGTCCTGCAATAGGTGCAGCAGTTGAGTCAATAATAAATGCTAATTTTTCTCTAGCAACTTTTAGTTTATCTGTTACAGGTCTCATAATAGGCCCTACAACTAATGAGTTTGCATAATCATCAAAGAATATAAAGAATCCCATAACCCAAGTATAAAGTTGTGCAGTTGCAGGAGTTTTAGCCTTTGCTGCAAGTTTAATAGCAATAGCTCTAGGCCCTCCCATTTTTGTAATAACTGCAATCATACCACCAATTGTTAGAACTTGAAGAACAATACCTGCATTCCATGAATCAGCAAGCGAACCAACCATTTTTGATGACATATCAACTAAAGCATTAAAAAAAGAAGCGAAAATATTCGCACCAGTGATATTTACCATAAATGTACCTGTAAATATACCCATAAATAAAGAAAAGATTACATTTCTTGTTACAAATGCTAATACAATAGCAACTAATGGAGGAAGTAAGGTTAAAGCTCCAAAGGTAACAGAATTATCTTTTGTATCTGCTAGTAAAGCTATAGGAAGAATAGCTACTAGTATAAAAGTTTTTAAAAAACTAGTCAAAATAATCCTTTTATAAAAAATCAAACTTATTATTATACTCTTAACTTACTTTAAAGTTACAAAATAGTTACAATAAGTTAGTTTTTTATAGTATTTATATTTCTTTCATTTCTTTTATATGTTTTTTAATTAGATTAGAAATAGAACTATTTAATAGTTCTAAAAAAGCACTCTTATCTCTAAAAATATCTGAAAGTTTATACTTTCTTGAAGAAACTGTTGTTTCATTTACTAAATCATTTAGGTATAATTCTTTCCCATTTTGTGTATTTACTATTCTTACTTGCATATAGATTTTCATATAAGCTGTATTGGAAAAGAAATTTTCATCAATTTCATATTTTTTTACATATAAATTTATAACATTATTTGCACCAAAAAGAACAAATTTATTTTTATAAAAACT
The DNA here is from genome assembly GCF_044841725.1 of Arcobacter sp. YIC-80. Lineage (NCBI taxonomy): Bacteria > Pseudomonadati > Campylobacterota > Epsilonproteobacteria > Campylobacterales > Arcobacteraceae > Arcobacter > Arcobacter sp. YIC-80. The sequence goes on from NZ_JBJBSI010000001.1 coordinate 803,268, forward strand.
ATCTTCTCTCATCTGTTTTTTGAACTCTTGTTTTATCTGATTTTCTAAAGAAATATCAAACTTATTTAAAGCTCTTTGAAAGTTTAAACCCTCACTATTTTTTATATCAGGTCTTACACTAGTTCCTGCATGAATACCTATATGACGAGAAATATATCTTCCAAAACCTAAATTTAAAGATACAGGAGATTTTACAGTTTGTGCAGGTTTTGATACTATTATATTTTCATTTAAAGAAATAGACTTCATTTGTTTATTAAAGTTTACTTGATTTTTTGAGGAACATGCTGTAAAAAACACAGATATAAAAAATATTAATAAAACTGACATATACTTCATAAAAATCCTTTTATTTTAGACTCTTTAATTAATTATAGTAAAAATAAATATAAAGTTTATAAAATCATACTTTTATGATAAATGTTGCCCCTTCTTTTGAGTTTTGAAGTAGAAGTTCACCATTAAAATGCTCTTGAATAATTAGCATAGACATATAAAGACCTATTCCACTACTTTTTTCTTTTGTTGTAAAATAGGGTTCAAAGATTTTTTCTTCTAACTCTTTGGGTACTCCATTGGCATTATCTTTTATAAAAAGTTTACCTTTCTCAAAATTTATTTCTATTTTTGCATTTTCTATACTATTTTTTACTAATTCATCTTTAGCATTACTTAACAAATTTAAAACAACCTGAGAATACTCATTTTCAAAGCCAAGAATTTGTATATCTTTATCTACTTTTACTTCAAGTTTTATATTATATTCTTCTATTATTGGTTTAATTATAAAGACTGCATTTGAAATAGCAGTTTTTATATAAAACAATTCTTTTTGTTTTTTTGGCTTATAAAAATCTCTAAAACTATCAATAGTATTTGACATAAACAGAAGTTGATTATTTGCTTGTTTTATTTTTTTATCCAAGTATTTCTTATCTAACTCCCCATGTTCAAAAGCACTATTTATATTCATCATTATATATCCTAGATGAGTCAAAGGTTGTCTGTATTGATGAGCGATATTATTTAACATTTGTCCCATTGAAGCGAGTTTATTTTGATGAATAAGCATCTGTTCATGCATGGTTTTCTTTTTTTCTAACTCCTTCATTTTATATCCTAATGAAAAAGATAAAATCAAGGACTCTAAAGGAAACCCAATATATAAAGCATAAATATCAGAAACCATAAAAAAATCATACTCTACAACAATAAGACATAGAAAAATCACACTCCAACCTAAAATATAAAATAAAGCTATTTTATATCCTTGTTTATAAACTAAAAATGATGATAACAATAAAATACCAACAAAAATAGAAATTGGTAGATAATCAAATAAAATGCTATTTCCAATAATAACATAAACAATAGTGTCAATAATAACTAAAAAAAGTAGTACTAATAATAACTTATCAACTTTTGGAATAGTATTTTTAGAATCCAAAAATTCTCTATTAAATAAAACTGCAAATATAAAAGATAATTGTCCTAGAAAATCAGATACATGAATATATTCATATAAAGGCTTTAAAAAATCCAAAGTCATAATATTTGTAATCATAAATAAAAGCAAAGATAGCTGTAAAAATGAATAGTATAAAAAGCTTTTTTCTCTATTATAAAGAAATAAAACGAAGTTATATAAAAAAGCACAAAAAACAATACCATAAGCTAAACCAAAATATAGTTTTTCAGTATCTAAAATATTTTTAAAGCCTTCTTCATCAAATATTTCTAAGTTGAGATAAGGCCCTGCTTTAGAATCACTTGTATCTATTTCAATAACTATTTCATTTTGAGTAAGTTTGTCTATTTCTATTATTAATTCATTATCATTTCTAAAAGCTTCTATATTTATGTCTTTTATATTTTTATAATTATGTAAAATTCTAAGAAAATATTTCTTATTTTGAATAATATCTTTGTTTAAAAATAGTTTTAAATAAAATTTATCAAAATAGTTTTCATCTTTTATAGTAGATATATCTATATAAGTTTTATTATCTTTTGAAACTTCCATTTTTGAAATAATTGGATCATCAGAAAAAGCAAATAAGTTAACAATAAAAAGAAACCATATAAAAAGTAGTTTCATAAAAAACCTTTTTTATTTTATAATAATAAAAAAATATGTTAAAAAAATGTTAAGTTAGAATATTTATTTTATATCCAAGTCCTGAAAAATTCTCAATAATTCCATTTGGTAGTTTTTTTCTCAAGGCTCTTACTAAAGAACGTATAGCATCACCACTCATATAATTGTCATACCAAATATAAGTTTGTATTTCTTCATAAGAAACAACTCTATTTGAGTTTGAACATAAAAGTTCTAAAAATAAAATCTCATTTTTTGTAAGTTTTTTAAGTTTATTATTTACTAAAAGAGTTTTATTAAAAATATCAAAAAAAACATCTGAAGAAAACTTTTTAATATTAGTATCATCTTCTTTTATAGTCTCAATACAAGACTTTAAAACAGAAATTAATTTTGTCTCTAAAATTGGTTTTAGCATATATTTTACAAGTTGTAATTCAACTGCGGTAATTAAAAAATTTGTATCTGTATAAGCTGTAGCTATTATAATCTGTGTTTTTTTATCACTTTGTCGGATTTTTTTTGCTAACTCTATACCATTTAAATTTGGCATTTTTATATCAGTGATAACAATATGAGGTTTAACTTTTTCTATTAATTGTAAAGCTTCCAAGCCATCTCTAGATTCATAAACTTCATCAAAATATCTATTTAAATACTCTATTGCATTTTCACGAATAAGATCTTCATCATCAACATATAGTAATCTAATATTTTTAAACTTTTCATTTTTCATAAGAAAGATTATATCAAATTTTTATTCACATATTTTACACATATTAAAAATATATACTTTTAAAAATATAACCATTAAAAGGAAAAATATGAAAAAAACAATTTTAACAACACTTCTTGCTGTATCAATTGCTTCTATTTTTACAGCTTGTTCAACAAAAAGATATGGAAGACTTCAAAATGTTACAGAATTAGAAAGTCAATACTTAACTTGTCAAGCAATAAAAGTAGAAATAGATAAAGCACAAAAATTTATAAATAACATAGAAACAAAAAATAATAAGTTCGACAAAGAGTATGTATTTGGTATCTTGGGAGATTTAGGTATTGGTAATAGATTAGAATACAATGAAGCAAAAGAGTCAGCTAAAACTAGACTTGAAAATTTAACAACACTAGAAAAACAAAAAAATTGTAATTAAAAAGAGAGTTTACTCTCTTTTTAATCTATCTAAATACATCTGCCATTTGGTTTTGGTACCAAGCCACAGCATATTGTGCTTCTTGCATTCTAAATGAAGGATTAGCATTCATAGGACTTAAGCCACCAGCACCTTCAACTTTTACAATTTTATCTTCATGGGCTTCATAAACAGCAGCAACAGAAATTCCATATTTTGGAGCAACTAAACTATAACAAGTATTAGCTAATTTAGGAGGATTAACTACAGCTTGTTTTCGTAGAAGTCTTGATACTTGTAAAGCAGCAATTTTTCCTTGTGAGTTTGCAGAAAAACCTGATTTTGGCATTTTTGTAGCAATTGCAGCATCTCCAATTACGTGTACATTTTTTACAAGTCTTGATTCAAATGTTTTAGTATTTACAGGACACCAATCACCTTTTGTTAAACCAGAATCAAAGGCTAATTGACCTGCTTTTTGTGAAGGAATATAGTTTAAAACATCAGCTTTCACTACCTCATCTTCAGTTGTAATCTCAAGTTTTTTAGGATTAACTTCTAATACTTTTCCCCCAAACTCAGCACTTCTCCATTCAATCATATCTCCATAAAGCTTTTCCCAACCTTCTTGAAATAATCCCTGTTTAGAGAACTTATTTTTTTGATCTAAGATGATAATCTTAGAATTTGGTTTATTTGTTTTTAAATAGTGAGCCACTAGTGAGATTCTTTCATAAGGTCCAGGAGGACATCTAAATGGATTAGGAGGTGATACCATCACATAAGTTCCACCATCTTTCATTTTTTCAAGTTGTTCTCTTAAAAGTGTTGTTTGAGCCCCTGCTTTATAAGCGTGAGGTGCAAATCTTTCAGAACCTTTTTCATAACCTTTTTCATATTTAAAATCAATTCCAGGAGAAACAATAGCTCTATGATATGGTATTATTTCTCCACTTTCTAAAATCACACTATTTATTGAACCATCAACTTTTTTTACTTTTGAATAAACTACTTTTACTTTATATTTACTCTCTAAAGTTTTATAATCATGTTTAATATATTCGATATCATTTAATCCAGCAATTACAGTATTTCCAAATGGACAAGTATAATATTCTTTATTTTGCTCTATTAAAATAACTTCTGTTTCAGGGCTAAATTTTTTTAGATATTTTGCAGCAGTTGCACCACCAAAACCACCACCTACAACAACAACTCTTTTTTTATCTTTTGGTAAAGAAACACTTGTAAGACTACTACAAGCAGTAAAAGAAAGAGCAACAGATCCAATAAGTAATTTATTAAAATTTCTTCTATTCATCATCTTTTATCCTTTATCTCTTTACTTTTGAAAAATAGTAAGCTATTTGTTCTAGTTCCGCATCAGTAAAACCTTTTGCATGTTTTTGCATCATTGTACCTTCTCTTTTCCCATACTTATAATCAAGAAGTGTTTGATACATACTTGTTTTTTCCATACCTGCAATATATGGTGTAATAAGTTCAGATTTACCATCAGTTCCATGACATGATGCACATGACAGTGACAACATTTTTCCTTGAAGTTCGTCATATTCTACTCCAAATGATAAACTATACAAAGATACGAGAATAACTGCTATCCTTTTCATCCTTAGCTCCCTTTTTATACTTTTTTGTTGAGTCATATACTCAACAATTAAATTATAAAATAAAAACATAACAAATAAGTAGCATTTACTTAAGTTTTTTGAATTTCTTTTTGATTAGCTTTAGTTTGTAAGAAATCTGATATTTGCATCAGACAAAATGTGATAATAAAAATCATAAGTCCAGGGAAAAAACTAACCCACCACGCTATATCCATAACTGCCTTACCATCGCTTAGCAGTGACCCCCAAGACATATCAGGAGGATTAATACCAAGACCTAAAAAAGATAGTCCTGATTCAGCTAAAATTGAACCACCTACTCCAAAGGTAAATGATATTAAAAATATAGGTGCTAATAATGGTGTAAAATATTTAAAAATAATCTTTAAAGTAGAAACATTTGCTAGTCTTAATATTTTAATAAAAGGTCTATTTCCTATAGCAAAACTTTCACTTCTAATTAATCTTGCCATTCCCATCCAACCTGTAATTGAAATAACTATGATTAAAATAAGTGCCGAAGCTTGAATATACGAAACAAGTGCTAAAAGTAAGAAAAAAGTAGGAAAAGTCAAAAATAAGTCAATTATAATAGTAATTGATTTATCTATATTACCTTTGAAATAGCCTGCATTTATTCCTATAAAAAGTCCTATTATAGAAGAAATAGAAGCAGCTAAAAAACCAATAATAAGTGAAGTTTGTCCACCTAGTAAAACTCTTGCTAAAACATCTCTTCCTAATCTATCCGTACCAAAAAGATGTTCCCAAGATGGTGCTTGAAGAATTTTACTTGGGTTTAATTCATAAGGAGAAATAGTATAAAAAAAAGGCAATAAAAATACTAATAAAACTGTTGTAACTAGTAAATATAAAGCCAATTTAAACATATCTTATTTCTCATCCTTATAAGTATAATATGAAAGGGAACTTTTCCCAAACTTTTTTGTCTTATCTAAGCTAAATTTACCTAAAACATCAGGTATTTCAAGTGTTGATACATGTTCTAATATTACTATATAAATATTATCATTTTCAATTTCTTCAATCATTTTAAAAGATTTTGTATAAATATCATCCATACCTTCTCTATAATCAAAAGGTGGATCAACATATAAAATTATCTCATCTTCTGAATTTTTTAAACTATTTAAAATTGTTGGTGTTTGAGTAAAAGTATCGCCTTGCATAGTTTGACATGAATTCATATCTAAAGACTTACAGTTTTTTACTAATATATTATAAGAGTTTCTATTAAGTTCTACAAAATAAGCTCTTTTTGCATCTCTACTTAAAGCTTCTAAACCAATAGACCCAGAACCGGCAAAGGCTTCAACAAATATTTTATCTATAATATCAAATTGTAATACATTAAATAATGACTCTTTAAGTCTTGCTTTTGAACTTCTTGTAACCTCTAAAGATGGAAGTTCTAAAACTCTTCCTTTATATTTTCCTGCAATTATTTTAGTTGTTGGTTTATTATTTTTCATTTTCTCTTTTCTTTAAAATTTATCTTGCATAAGATTCTGCTCTAAGCTCTCTTATTACATTTACTTTTATTTCACCTGGATATTGAACTTTATCTTCAATTTCTTGAGCAATTTCTGTTGATAATAAAACTGCTTCATCATCATTTACAAGTTCAGCTTTTACAATAACTCTTACTTCTCTACCTGCATTAATTGCATAAGCATTTATAACACCTGTTTTTGATGTAGATATTTTTTCAACTTCTTCTACTCTTTTTAAGAAACTCTCTAAAACTTCTCTTCTTGCACCTGGTCTTGCAGCACTTAAAGCATCAGCTGCACATACAGCAGCACTCTCTACATTTATAGGTTCTTCATGTCCATGGTGAGCATAAATAGCATTTAATACTGTGTCTGGTTCTTCATATCTTTTACAAATTTCAGCCCCAAGATGTACGTGAGAACCTGGCATTTCATGCGTTAAAGCTTTTCCAATATCATGTAAAAGACCAGCACGTCTTGCTAAAATAGCATCTCCACCCATTTGAGCTGCTAAAAGTCCTGAAAGATGTGCAACTTCTAAGGTATGGGCTAAAGCATTTTGACCATAAGATGCTCTATATCTTAATTTTCCAACTAATTTTACAAGTTCTGGGTGCATTGATTTTATTCCTAATTCAAGAACAACATCCTCACCTTCTTTATGAATATTTCTATCAAATTCAGCTTTTACATTTTTATAAACTTCTTCAATTCTAGTTGGTTGAATTCTTCCATCTTCTAATAACTCTTTTATTGTTCTAGTAGCAACTGCTCTTCTGTAAAGATTAAAAGAAGAAATAGTAATAGTATTTGGAGTATCATCAATAATAATATCAACACCCATAAGCATTTCAAGAGCTTTAATATTTCTTCCTTCCTTACCAATGATCTTTCCTTTTGTTTCTTCATCACTTAAAGGAATATTATTGATAAGTCTTTCTGCTGCAAACTCTCCTGCATATCTTGTAACAGCATGAGATAACATATTATTAATTTCATTTTTACAGTTTTGTTCAGCATGTTTATATTTTTTTCTAAAAATGGAAGCTATTTTTGCTCTTGAATCTTCTTTTACTTTTTTAATCATTAAATCAGTTGCTTCGTCTTCTGTAAGTCCAGAAGCATTTTCTAAAATTTTAATAGCTTCTGCTGTTTTCTCTTCATAAGTCTTTTTCTGTTTTTTAAGTCCTTCTTTTAAAGTACTTAGCTTATTATTTTTTTCAATAATTTGTTCTTTTTGATCTTTTATAGCATTTAACTCTTTTTCTAAATGCTCATTAAGTTCTTTTTCTTTTTTTTCAATTTTTGCAAGCATAGCATCATAATCTCTTCTTGCATTTTTGAATTCTCTATCACAGTCAGTTTTAGCTTTAAGTTGTGCCTCTTTAAGTGCAACCTCTGCTTCATGTTCAATAACTTTTGCTTTGGCCTTTGCTTGTTCTATAAAAACCTGCAACTTTGCCTTATCTATTTTCCTGACTACAAAAATACTGATTGCAGAACTTAAAAGTGCTACAACTCCTCCTACAATAATATATTCCATTTTCTAAACCTTAACTAGTAATTATATAATCTGCTTGAATATCGTGTTTTTCTGTGAGTATCTCGTCACTTTTACAAAGTGTCAATTGAGTAAAAACTATTGTTGGTTTATAATTTAATCTATCAAAAAATCTATCATACATGCCTTTTCCAAAACCTATACGTTTTCCAATACAATCAACTCCAACAATAGGAACTATCGCCATATCAATTTTATCAGTTCTAAAAAAAGAGTTATTAGGCTCTTTTATTCCAAACTTTTTTTTATTTAAAGGAAGTCTATATTTCACTATTTTAAAACTATCTTTATACATATATGGAACATAAACATTTTTATTTTTATATTTTCTTAATTTATTTATTAAAGGTTTTGTATCAACCTCTGTTCCTAAAGGTATATACAATAATATGTTTTTTGCTTTACTCTTATCAATCAAGTTTTCTATATTTCTAATAATAATTTTATCTCTATAAAACTTCGAAAAACGACTCGAAAACTCTAACTTTTTAATACACGATTTTCTAAAATCACTTTTGTGATTTACATTCATATTTAAGCCTCACTTGGGTAAAATTTCAACCCAATAAATAATTTTACCCAAAGGAATTAAAATGCAGTTTAAAACCTTGGCATTTTTGTCTATTTTATCTATATTATTATTCACAGGTTGTGAACAAAAAGAAAAAAAACAAGAAGAAGCACAACAAGACATATCAGTAAAAGATACAAATACAATTAATCTTAAAACAATTGATAATAAAGTAATAACATTAATTGAAGAAAATGGTGCTTACAAAGTAAAAGAGTACCCAAACAAAATCATATTATTAAATTTCTTTGCAACTTGGTGTCCACCTTGTAAAGCAGAGATTCCAAATTTAATAACTTTACAAAACAAATACCAAGGTAATTTTAAAGTAATTTCAGTTTTACTTGAAAAAAATAAAACAAACGAAGAAATATTAGAGTTCTCAAATAGCTTTAATATAAACTATGATGTAACAAATAGTGAAGACAACTATAAACTTGCTAATAAAATTGGTCCAGTAAAATCAATACCAACGATGTTTATGTTAGGAAAAGATGGTAGTATTTTCCAAAAATACGTTGGAATAGTTCCTGTTGAAATGATGGAACTAGATATAAATAAACTATTGAAAAAATAAAGGTCATAAATGTTTAGTTTTTTTAAGAAAAAGAAAAAAGAAGAAGAACCAGTAAAAAGCGAACATCTTGAAGAAGATGTAAAAAAAGATGACTCTTTTGAAGAAGAAAAACAAGAAATTGAAACTAAAGAAGAAGTTGTTTTAAATGACACAATTGAAAAAGATATAAAAGAAGAAGATATTGAAGAAACAATTGTAAAAGAAGAAGCAAATAATACGAATACCCAAATAGAATCTAAAGTAGAAGAAGAATCTGAAACAGAAGAAGAAAAGAAAGGATTTTTTTCAAGAGCTTTAGAAAAAACCTTTGGAAATATCAAATCAGTAATTCCTCAAAAACAAGAAAAAATTGCCTTTGACGATATAGAAGAAATGCTTATTGAAGCTGATATGGAATATGAAATTATTGAAAAAGCAATGGATGGACTTCCAGAGGAGATTACAAGAAAACAATTAAGACATAGACTTGTAATGCTATTTGAACATGCACCAGATGTTGATTTATCAAATCTTCCAAAACCTTTTGTAAGATTAATCATAGGAGTAAATGGAGCAGGAAAAACTACTACAATAGCAAAACTTGCTAACAAATCTAAAAAAGAAGGTAAATCAGTAATTCTTGGAGCAGGAGATACATTTAGAGCAGCGGCTATTGAACAGCTTGCTACATGGGCAGATAAACTTAATGTTCCAATTATAAAAACAAAACAAGGGCATGACTCAAGTGCAGTTGCTTATGATACAATTTCATCAGCAGTAGCAAGAGATATTGATAATGTGATCATTGATACAGCTGGAAGATTACAAACTCAAACAAACTTGAATAATGAGCTTAAAAAAATTGTAAAAGTGTGTGATAAAGCATACTCAGGAGCACCTCATCAAAAGTTAATGATTTTAGATGGTACACAAGGAAATACAGCAATTGCTCAAGCAAAAGCTTTTAATGAAATAGTTGGTGTTGATGGTATAATTGTTACAAAACTTGATGGTACTGCAAAAGGTGGTGCCCTATTTTCAATTTCAAATCAACTTGAATTACCTATTTTCTTTGTAGGTGTGGGAGAAAAACAAGATGATTTAATCGAATTTAGCCCTGATGAGTTTGTAGATAGTATTTTAGATGAAATCTACACTCCTGAAGAAAAATAAGAAGTAAAAACTTCTTATTTTTTACAAACTATCAATTTACGATAAAAAACTACCTATTTTTCTAAAATAACTCTCTATATTCTCAAAGGAATGAGTTCCACCCTCTTCTATTACAAGTTCACTTTGTTCTAATTTTTCAACAGCATCATTATAATCAAGAACTTCATCTCCTGTTTGAAGAAGTGTTATAAAATTTTCTTGTTTTTTTATTTCTTGAACTTCTAAACCTTTTAGGGCTTGAATATGTTCAGCTGTAACTTCAAAAGTAGATAAATCATAATAGTTTCTTGCCATTCCAACTTTATCTAATGTTTTATATGGATAAATAGCAGGATTAATTAAAACAGCTTTTAAATCATACTTATTTGCTAAATATATACTATAATAACCTCCTAAAGATGAACCAACTAAGCCTACTTTTTCACCTTTTTCTAAAAGCATTTGTATTAACTGTTCTAAAGTATCAATTGCTAAATTTGGTACATAAGATAAAGAAGGTGCAATTACTTCATCCTCAAAATATTCTCTTATCAATGAAGCTTTTCCTCCATGTCCACTACTACCAAATCCGTGTATATATATAATCATTATTTTTCCTCATTATTTAAATACTGTCTTAAAGCTTTTCTTGAAGCTTTATCCACAAGATTAAAAAGTTTATCAAACTCATCTTTTTTCTTTGAAGCTTTATGACCTTTTATTTTTATAAAATCAATTTCTAAAACATCAATAAAACTATAAAATTCTTTATATAAAAGTTCATTTTTTACTGTTTTATTTGTAGATGTTTTAAATTTGTTACTTTCAAGTTTTTCTCTTCGTTGAAGTAGACTTAAAATATTTTGACAATCTGTATAAACTTCTAATTTTTGGATTTTATCAGACTCTTGTTTTAAAGCCCATAATAAAACCTCTAATTCAAGTTTTGTAGAAGAAGTGTTTTCAAACATCTTTACTTTTATACTTTTTTTTAGTATTTCTAAATCACTATTGTCTTCAAATACAAAATAAGACCCAAAGCCTATTTTTAATTGAGGATTAACACTTCCATCACAAAATAGTTTTATCATTAAATAGACTTATTTCATTTTAGCTAGTTTGATTATAGTGTGTAAAGAAGCTTTTAATTTTTCTAAAGCTTTACCTTTTGGTACTGCAAGCTTTGCACAATTATTTACAGCAATAGCATAATCACTATATAAACGATTTTGAGGATATTTTTTAGAATAAGCTTTAACTAGATTTGCTTTATAAGCATCAACTTGTTTTTGCATTAATTTTGCTTTTGAATAATCACCTTTGTTAAAATTAGCTAAACCTGGTGTTATAATTTCATTTTGGATATATTTATTATACTCATTAAGACCATCTTTTATAAGTTTTATATCAGAAGAAGGGTATTTTGACGGTGCTTTTTCAAGTTTTTTATCAATAAAATCTAGTAAACCTTGACATGATTGCATATCATTTAAAGAAGGCGATGCAAACAGTGAGCTACTTAAAACTACAGTTGAAATAAGAAATAAAATAGTTTTTTTTAACATTTAAAACTCCTTTTAATTTTTAAACATTGTAACATAAAACTTAATTCTAAATCTTAATAGATTACAATTTGATATATTTTTACTTTCCTTAAAAATTTTTGATTATAATTGCATGAGATATAAATAGGAAGTATTATGGCTAAAAAGAAAAAAGTATTATTTGAATGTCAACATTGTGGAGAACAATCTACTAAATGGTTGGGTAAATGTCCAAACTGTGGAGGATGGGATAGTTTTGTAGAGCTAAACCAAGAACAACAAGAGGTACTAAAACAAGTATCAAAAGTAAGTACCACTGCTTCTAAAGCAAAAGCAATTACTCAAATTGTTCAAGATGACGTAACAAGATTTAGTTCACATAATGAAGAGTTTGATTTAGTTTTAGGAGGAGGAATTGTACCTGGAAGTTTAACTTTAATTGGAGGAAGCCCAGGAGTTGGTAAATCTACTTTATTACTTAAAGTTGCAGGAAGCATTGCTTTTTCAGGGAAGAAGGTTTTATATGTATCAGGAGAAGAGAGTGCTGGACAAATAAAACTAAGAGCAAATAGACTTGACGCAAATAGCGATAATATGTTTTTATTAAGTGAAATAAAACTTGAAGAAATTCAAGATGAACTACTTAGACAAGATTATGAAGTATGTATTATTGACTCTATTCAAACTATCTACTCTTCAAACCTAACATCAGCCCCAGGCAGTGTAAGTCAAGTTCGTGAGATTACTTTTGAGCTTATGAGAAAAGCAAAAGAATCGGATATTGCTATGTTTATTATTGGTCATATAACAAAAGATGGAAGTATTGCTGGACCTAGAGTACTTGAACACATGGTTGATACTGTTTTATATTTTGAAGGTGAGGCTTCAAAAGAGCTTAGAATGCTAAGAGGTTTTAAAAATAGATTTGGTTCAACTTCTGAAATTGGTATTTTTGAAATGACACAAGAAGGATTAATTAGTGCAAAAGATATAGCTTCAAAGTTTTTTGATAAAACAAAAGCCCAAAGTGGTTCAGCTTTAACTGTATCAATGGAAGGCTCAAGGGCTTTAATACTTGAAGTACAAGCCCTAGTTACAGAATCAACACATCCAAATCCTAAAAGAAGTGCTACAGGTTTTGATGTAAATAGATTAAATATGCTTTTAGCCTTACTTGAGAAGAAAATTGATTTACCATTAAATCATTATGATGTATTTGTAAATATTAGTGGTGGTATCAAAATTAAAGAGAGTTCAGCAGATTTAGCAGTGGTTGCAGCTATCATTTCTTCTTTTAGGGATAGACCTATTTCTAAAGAGTCTGTATTTATTGGAGAAGTTTCACTAACAGGTGAAATCAAAGATGTTTATTCTATGGATATGAGACTTAAAGAAGCACAAGCACAAGGTATAAAAAAAGCTGTAATATCTCAAAAACCAAACCTAAACCTTAAGCTAAAATGTTTTGCTGTAGATGAAGTACCTAAAATGATTGAGTTATTTTAAACTAATTTTTTCTTTTTATCTTTTAATTTGCAAAACTTAGATACAATCGCGCAAATTGAAAGGGAAAAAGATGATTGATATAGAAAACAACTCCTCTTTAGAATTTGATTTATCAAAACTAGAAGAGATAGCTTTATATGTAACTTCAAAAGATATTGAATTAATTATCACAAATAATGAAGAAATTCAAGAATTAAATAATGAACATAGAAATATAGATAAGCCAACTGATGTATTAAGTTTCCCTTTAGAATTTGATATGCCTAATATGCCAGTAGGTTCTATCGTAATTTCAGAAAATTTTGTAAAAAGTAAAGCGAATGAATATAAACATAAAGAAGAAGATGAGTTTTTTCTTCTATTTATTCACGGCTTACTTCACTTAGTTGGATATGATCATGAAGTTGACAATGGCGAGCATAGAAATAAAGAAGAAGAGTTGATTAATAAATTTAATCTACCAAAAAGTTTAATAGTAAGGAATTCATAAATGGATTTTATAATTTTTACAGTAGCAATGGCTGCACTTATTTATGGTGCTGATTTTATAATTGAACAAAGTGAAAAAATTGCACTTCATTATAATATTTCACACTTTGTAATTGGAGCAACATTAATAGCACTTGGAACTTCATTACCTGAAATGGCTGTATCTATGTCTGCTTCATTAAAAGGGAGTGCAGATATTGCCGTTGCCAATGTCATTGGAAGTACAATATTTAATATTGCATTAGTTTTAGGTGCTGTTTTCCTAGTTGCTAAAAAAATAGCTCCAAAAAGAGATTTATTTGCTAAAGATTCAGCATGGATTGTATTCCCTGTATTTGTATTTATTCTAATGGGAATAGATGGAAAACTAAATATGATTGATGGTATTTTATTTTTATTATTAATGGCTGCATATTTAATTTTCTTAATTAGTTCAAATCAAGTAGAAGAAATAGATGAAGAATTAGCAAAAGAAAAATTTGCTTGGGGAAAAACATCTTTTTTACTTATTATAGGATTTGTATTTGTAGTGGGTGGAGCTGATTTTGCTATTGATAGTGCAGGAAATATTGCTAGAAACTTTGGTATTAGTGAATGGATAATTGGTCTTTTCCTAGTTGCCTTTGGTACATCTTTACCAGAGCTTACAATTTCAATAAAATCTGCTATGAATAACAATGCAGACTTAGCAATTGGAAATATTATAGGATCAAATGTTGCTAACTTCACTATGGTTTTAGGTTTGTCTTCTTTATTAAATCCTTTAAATGTAGATTTAAACTTATACTTCTTTGATATTGCAGCAGCAGTAATACTATCACTTATGTTAGTATTTATAACAGCTAATAAACTTTATAATAAAAGTGCAGGAATTGTTTTAATGGTAGTATTAGGATTAGTGATTCAAAATAGTTTAGCATAAGCTAAACTATTTTGCACATTTTGGGCAAAGACCTGATATCACAATATCAGCACTTTGAATTTTAAAATTACTCTTTACAGTAGCTTCTTCTAAAATATTAGAGCTATTTACAACAACATCTTCTATATAACCACAAGATGAACAAACCATGTGAGCATGTTCTTCTTTTACTAACTCATATACTGATTTAGTATTTGGGATTTTAACTTCTGAAAGAAATACCTTTTCAACCATTGCATTTATATTTTTATAAATAGTTGCTAAAGATATTGATGGAAATTTTTCTAATAATTTTTTATATAAATCGTCAATATTCATGTGACCATTTTTATAAAGTTCTTCTACAATTGCTACTCTTTGAGGAGTAACTTTTAAATCATAATCTTTTAATAAAGTAGTATAATTTGTCATAACTTCTCTTCCTTTCGTGAAATAATACAATATATATCATTTAATTTCACATAATCTCATATATAATCTTGAAAAACTATATACTTATTTTCATAAGTTTAATTATAACATAAATTTTATTAAATGAGAATAATTTTCCTTTAAGTTTAGATATACTATAATTTCTTCAACGGAAAAAAATTTTCCATAGAAAATAAATATTAATAATAGGATTGAATTATGAGACAATATGAAACTTACAAATGTAACAAATGTGGTTGTGAAGTAGAAGTACAAGAAACAGGAACAAATGCAAAATTATCTTGCTGTGGTGAAGAAATGGAAATGATTACAGAAAATTTAACAGCAGTAAATTTAATGAAAGCATTTGCAGGAGAGTCACAAGCTAGAAACAAATATGAATTCTTTGCCGAAGTAGCATTCGAGGAAGGCTTACACAAAATTGCAAGATTTTTCCAAGAAGCTGCTGATAATGAAAAATATCATGCAATGGCAGAATTCAAAGCATATAATAAATTAGTTCATAATGTAGAATTAGATTCAACTGCAAAAAATATTCAATATGCTGCAGATGGTGAAAAATATGAGCATGAAGAGATGTACCCTAACTTTGAAGCAATTGCGAAAGAAGAAGGATTAAAAGAAATTGCTAGAATGTTCAAAGCTATAGGAAAAGTTGAAGTTGAACATGAAAATGAATATTTAGAATTAAAACAAGCCTTAATTGATGAAGGATTCTTAGAGTCTGATGTTGAAGAAGAGTGGGTATGTGAAGTTTGTGGACATGTTCATAGAGGGAAAAAACCTCCAGGTGCCTGTCCTTTATGTAGAGTTGAAAAAGAATATTTTAAGAAAAGAAATAAAGACGTGACTAAAGGTTAAGTTTTTTTACAAGTTTAATAACAAATTAAATTTCAGATGTTAGAATAATACAATTTTAAATTTCAAGGAGAAACAAATGAGACAATACGAAAGTTATAAGTGTAGTGTATGTGGAAATGAGGTTGAATTATCTAAAGTTGGGGGAGGAGAACTTCACTGCTGTGGTAAAAAGATGGACTGTATTACAGAGGACTTAACTTCTGTTGTCTTAATGAAAGCATTTGCTGGTGAATCAATGGCTAGAAATAAATATGAGTATTTTGCTAAGATTGCTCAAAAAGAAGGTTATAGAGATATTGCAGAACACTTCCAAAGAGCAGCTAATAATGAGAAAAAACATGCTCAATTAGAACTAAAAGCATACAATGTACTTAACTACGATAAAGAGTTTGGGGATACAGTTGAAAATCTTCAAATTGCTATTGATGGTGAAAGCTATGAAAATGTTACAATGTATCCAGACTTTGCAAAAGTTGCTAAAGATGAAGGTCATAAAGATATTTCAAGAATGCTTGATATGATTGGAAAAATTGAAATTGAACATGAAAATATGTACAAAAGATTAAAAGATAGACTTGAAAGTGGTAAAGAATTTGAAAGTGATGAAGAAGAAGAGTGGATCTGTGAAGTATGTGGTCATGTTCACAGAGGGAAAAAAGCTTTAAAAACATGTCCTGTGTGTAAACATCCACAAGAGTATCAATCAAGATTAAATACTAAAAAATAAGTAAAAAAGAAGCATTTTCTTTTTTGCTTCTTTAATTTTACCTCTTAAATATAATATATTTGATAATATTATAAAAAATATTGGAGTTTATATTTGTTTAGGAGTTTCTTTCTTTTTTTCCTTTTAGTTCTAATAAATTTAAATGCAAAAGATTTTTGTATAGCATCTTATAATGTAGAAAATTTATTTGATTTAAAAAACCAAAAAACCGAGTATAAAGAATACAAACCTTTTTCTAAAAGTAATTGGAATAAAAAAACTTTTCAAAAAAAACTAAACAATACTTTAAGTGTGATTAAAGATATAAATTGTGAAATTATAGCATTACAAGAAATTGAAAATAAAGAACTAATAAGACTTTTACTTAAAAAACTACCTGAATATAAATATTACAGTTTTACAAAGTATAAAAATTCAGCAATTGGTCTTGCTTTTATCTCAAAAATAAAAATTACAGATTCAAAAGATATTAATGTAAAATTTTCAAATAAGACTTTTAGACCAATTTTAGAGACTACTTTTAAAATAAAAAATTATGAATTTAAAGTATTTAATAATCACTGGCCTTCAAAAAGAGTAAAAGAGAGTTTTCGAATAAAATTCGCAAAAAAATTATATAATAGAATAAAAGAACTTCCAAAAGATTATGATTATATATTACTGGGAGACTTTAACTCAAATTACAATGAAGATGAAACTTTTAAATATAATAAACTCAATGATACCTATGGTATTACAGGAATAAATCAAGTTTTAAACACCAAATTAAAAAAAGAGTTTAATACCTATGATGATTTAATGGAAAAAGAAAAAATTTCTCATTATAATCTATGGCTTGATTTGCCAAATCATGAAAGATTTTCAAACAAATTTAGAAATCAAAATCAAACACCTGATAATATCATTTTACCAAAAGCATTATTTGATACAAAAAAAATATCTTATATTCCCTACTCTTTTAAAGTTCTTAAAGCAGATTATTTATACAAAAATAAACAAATTAATAGATGGCAAATGAAAAATAAAATTCATTTAGGATATGGATATTCTGATCATTTACCCATTCTTGCTAAATTTAGTATAAAAGATGAAAATAGAAATTTAATTTCTAAGATAAATTCAAAAGAAAATGAAAATAAAGAAATATTAATCTCAAAATTATATGAAAAAGAGAAAATAAAAGATTCTTTTTTAATTAAAAATGCCATTGTAATCTACAAAAATAAAAATAATGCTATATTAAAACAAAAAAATAATAGAGCAGTATACTTTTATAAAAATGCAGAAAAATTAAAACTTGGGTATATTTATAGTTTAAATATCTTTGAAATAAAAAATTTTTATGGATTAAAAGAAGTAAAAGAATTTAAAGTTTTAAAAGAAGAAAAAAATGATTTTTCTTATAAAAAACTATATTTAAATGCAAAAAATATAGATATTTTCAATCCGACATATCAAAATGAAATAGTTACTAACTTAAAAGGTCTTGTGAAAAAGAATAAATTATATTTTGAAGATAAAGAAATTAAACTTTATTCAAAAAATAAAGACCTATTACCGCCAAATAATTCTAAAATTAAAATTATTTCAGGTCATTTAACAACTTTTAAGGGTAATATTCAAATTAATATTCACAAAAAATCAGATTATAAAGTAGAGTTTTAATGTTAATTAAATCAATTTTTACAAATAGTACAGGTATTTTAACTTCAAGAATTTTAGGTTTTATTAGAGACCTTTTAACAGCTTCAAT
The DNA here is from genome assembly GCF_044841725.1 of Arcobacter sp. YIC-80. Taxonomy (NCBI): domain Bacteria; kingdom Pseudomonadati; phylum Campylobacterota; class Epsilonproteobacteria; order Campylobacterales; family Arcobacteraceae; genus Arcobacter; species Arcobacter sp. YIC-80. The sequence continues at coordinate 821,721 of NZ_JBJBSI010000001.1, forward strand.
ACTAGGTGCAAATATTTATTCAGATATTTTCTTTGTTGCATTTAAATTACCAAATTTATTTAGAAGAGTTTTCGCAGAAGGAGCTTTTACACAAGCTTTTATTCCAGCTTATGCAAAATCAAAACATAAAATTAGATTTTCATCTATTATATTTTTGCAGCTCTTTGGATTTTTAATAATTCTCTCACTTTTAGTAACTGCTTTTTCCCATTTAGTAGCAAAAGCAATTGCCATAGGTTTTGATGAAAAAACTATTGATTTAGCAGCACCACTTTTTGCTATAAACTTTTACTATTTACCTATGATTTTTGTAGTTACCTTTATGGCTGCTCTACTTCAATATAAAAATCATTTTGCTACAACAGCTTATGCTACAGCACTTTTAAACTTAGGAATGATTGCTGCATTATTAATTTCACAAGATATGGAAAAATATGACATTACTTTTTATTTATCTTATGGGGTTTTAGCAGGAGGATTAATGCAAATAGTAGTTCACTTAATAGCTATTAAAAATCTAAGCTTGTGCAAAATATTTCACTTTAAAAAACATAAGAAAAAAGAAGAAAACAAATTTTATAAAAACTTTTTTTCAGCAACACTAGGTTCTTCAACTGCACATATTTCTGCTTTCTTAGATACTTGGCTTGCTTCATTTTTAGTATCAGGTTCTATTTCTTATCTTTATTATGGAAATAGAGTTTTTCAATTACCTTTAGCTTTATTTGCCATAGCAACATCAATAGCACTATTTCCAATGATAGCAAAAGCCATTAAAAATAAAGATGAAAATAAAGCCTTAAAACTTATGAAAAAATCTTCATTGATTTTATTTGCTTTACTTAGTTTAGCAACCTTAATAGGTATAGTTTTTGATGAGTTTATTATTTGGCTTTTATTTGAGAGAGGTGCTTTTGACAAAGAAGATACAATAAACACAGCTTTAATCTTAACTATGTATCTAATTGGTCTTATTCCTTATGGAATTGCTAAGATTTTTTCACTTTGGTTATATGCAAAAGAACAGCAGTTTTTAGCTGCAAAAATTGCTATGAAAAGTCTAGGTTTCAACATAATATTTTCACTACTTTTAATACAACCTTATGGTGCAGCAGGACTTGCTTTTGCTTCAACACTTAGCGGTTTTATATTATTTGGCTTAACATTAAAAGAGTTTGGTTTTAAAAAATTTTATATTATGTTTAAAAAGCCTATTTAGGTATTAAATTTCTTTTAGATATAATATTATCTTATTTATAAAATTAGGATAATAATGAGAGAGTTTTACAAACACTATTTACCATATATAAAAAACTATAAACTTAAATTCTTTTTTGCAGTAATGGGAATGATAATGGTAGCAGGAGGAACTGCTGGAACTGTTTATATAATCGAACCTTTACTAGATGATATATTTATTAATAAAGACAAAGAGTTATTGTATATAATGCCTTTTATAGTTGTAGGAATTTATGCCATAAAAGGAGTGGGTGGATATATCCAAAAATATTATATTTCATTTATTGGTCAAGATATAGTAAGAATTATTAGAGATAAACTTTTAAAACACATGTTACAACTTGATATGGAATTTTTTCAAAAAAAGCATGGTGGTGAATTAATATCAAGAATTACAAATGATATTAATAGAATTCAACAAGCAGTGTCAAACTTTGTTGCAGATATGATAAGAGAAATTCTAACTATTATTGGATTAGTTGCAGTTGCTATTTATCAAAGTGCAGAACTTGCTTTTTATGGATTAGTAGTACTTCCAATAGCAATTATTCCTTTATCAAAATTAGCAAAAAAGATGAAAAAACTATCTTTTAAATCCCAAGAATCTATTTCAGATATTACATCTCACTTAAGTGAAACTTTTAATAATGTTGAGCTTATAAAAGCTAACTCTACAAATCAAATTGAACTAGATAATTTCAAAAAACACAATTATAATTTTTTTAGAGTTACAATTAATACTGTAAAAACAAATGCTTTAGTATCTCCTATTATGGAAATAATTGGTTCTATTGGATTTGCTGTTGTAATTATAGTAGGAGGGTCACAAGTAATTAGTGGTGAATTAACTACAGGTTCATTTTTATCTTTTACAACTGCCCTATTCTCTTTATACACTCCTATAAAAAGACTTTCATCTTTATATAACCAGATGCAAGATGCAATAGCAGCAGATATAAGAATTAAACAAATATTTGCTCAAAAAGCACAAATAACAAGTGGGAAAAAAGACTTCCCTTCACAAATAAATACTATCGAGTTTAAAGATGTAGAGCTTAAATATGATGATTTTACGGCATTAAGAGATATAAACTTTAAAGTTAATAAAGGTGAAAAGTTTGCCCTTGTTGGAGATAGTGGAGGAGGAAAATCTTCTGTAATTAATCTTTTAATCAGATTTTACGATATTAGCAAAGGTTTTATAAAATATAATAATGAAAATATTCAAGATTTAAATATTCACTCATTAAGAAATAATATCTCAGTTGTTACACAAAGGGTTTATATCTTTAATGATACAGTAGCAGCAAATGTAGCTTACGGTTATGAAATTGATGAACAAAGAGTAATTGAGGCTTTAAAACAAGCACATGCACTTGATTTTATAAATGAACTTGAAAATGGCATTTATACTAAATTAGATGAATCTGGAACAAATTTAAGTGGAGGTCAAAGACAAAGAATTGCCATAGCAAGAGCTTTATATAAACAACCACAGATTTTAATTCTTGATGAAGCCACATCGGCCTTAGATAATGAAAGTGAATCAATTATCTCAGAAGTAATTGACGAAATATCAAAAAATAGAATTACCTTTGTTATAGCCCACAGATTAAGCACAATTAAAAATGCTGATAAAATTGCTGTATTTAAAGATGGGAAAATTATAGCAATTGATAATGAAAAAAACTTATTAAATACTTGTGAAGAGTATCAACGACTATATAATTTAGCAAATATTTAAAAAAATATTTGCTAGAAATACTTTTAAAACCTCATTAAAACTTATATTTAACGATTTTTAGATAAAATATCTAAATTTTAAAAAAGGATTCACTTGTTAAGTTACGACAATATCAAAAAAGTTCTATTCAAGTTTGAGCCAGAAACAGCTCATAATATTGCAGAAGTAGGTTTAAAATTAGTAGGTAGTTGTAAACTATTAAAAAATCCTATGGAAAAAAAGAATTTTATAAGTGATGAAAAACTTACGCAAGAAATCTTTAATGTTAAATTTGTAAACCCCGTTGGTCTTGCTGCTGGTTTTGATAAAAATGCAACAATGATAAAAGCAATGCCAGCAATGGGATTTGGATTTACTGAAATTGGAACAATGACTCCAAGACCACAAGATGGGAATGCAAAACCAAGAATGTTTAGATATCCTGAGCATAAGTCAGTACAAAATGCTATGGGTTTTAATAATAAAGGGGCACACACAGTTTTAAAAAACTTAAAAAAAGTACACCCTTTTGAGATTCCAGTAGGTGTAAATATTGGGAAAAACAAAACTACACCTGAAGAGTTTGCACTAAGCGATTATAAAACACTTATAAAAAAATTTGAAAAAATAAGTGATTATTTAGTAATAAATATTTCAAGTCCAAATACTCCAAATTTAAGAGATTTACAAAATGAAAAATTTATTACTGAACTTTTTACAATGGCAAAAGAGTTAACACAAAAACCGATACTATTAAAAATTGCCCCTGATATGGAAATAGAACAAGCAATTGAATTATCTAATTGTGCTGTAAATGCAGGAGCAGCTGGGATAATTGCTACAAATACAACAATAGATTATAGTTTAGTTCCAAACTGTCAAAATTTTGGTGGCTTAAGTGGTGCTTGTTTAACGCAAAAGTCATACTCTTTATTTAAAGAATTAGCTAAAGCCCTATATGGTAAAACTATTTTAATTTCAGTTGGAGGAATTTCAACAGGACAACAAGCTTATGAAAGAATAAAAGCAGGTGCTTCTTTGGTTCAAGTTTATTCAGGCTTAGTTTTTGATGGTCCTTCAATGGTTAAAAATATCAATGAAGAACTTTTAGAACTTCTAAAAAAAGATGGCTATTCACATATTAGTGAAGCAATTGGCGCAGATTTAAAGTAAAAGGAAAGAAAAATGAGAAGTACATTTAAATTATTACTAATTCATTTTTCATTATTAATTATAATTTCGGGAGAATTAATGAGTAGTAGTTTACCAAAATATTATACAAAAACTTTAGAAAATGGGCTACAAATAGTAGCTATTCCTATGGACAATGGATCAAATGTTGTCTCAACAGATATTTTTTATAAAGTAGGAAGTAGAGATGAAAAAATGGGAAAAAGTGGAATAGCTCACATGCTAGAACACTTAAACTTTAAATCTACTAAAAATTTAAATGCTGGAGAGTTTGATGAAATAGTTAAAGGTTTTGGGGGAGTTAATAATGCTTCAACATCATTTGACTACACTCACTACTATATTAAATCAGCTTCAAAAAATATGGGTAAATCTTTAGATTTATTTGCTGAGCTTATGGAAAACCTTACATTAAAAGATGAAGAATTTCAACCAGAAAGAGATGTAGTTGCAGAGGAAAGAAGATGGAGAACTGATAATAACCCTATGGGATATTTACAATTCAGACTTTTTAATAATGCTTATATTTATCATCCATACCATTGGACACCAATTGGTTTTATGAGTGATATCAAAAACTGGACTATTGAAGACATAAAAGATTTTCATAGTACATATTATCAACCAAAAAACGCAATAGTTGTAGTTGCTGGTGATATTACAAAAGAAGAAGTGTTTAAAGCAGCAAAAAAACACTTTAGCAAAATTAAAAATACTAAAGAAATTCCAAGTACTATTCATACAGTAGAGCCAAAGCAAGATGGAGCAAAAAGAGTTACTATAAATAAAGACTCAGCTGTACAAATGCTTGCAATTGCATACCATTTACCAAATTTTGAACATAAAGATCAAGTTGCTTTATCTGCATTAAGTGAACTTTTAAGTTCAGGTAAAAGCTCTATTTTACAAAAAAGATTAGTAGATGAAAAAAGATTAGTTAACACTATTTATGCCTATAATTTAGAATTAAAAGATCCAGGTCTTTTCTTATTTGTTGCAGTTGCAAATGAAGGGGTAAAAGCTGAAAAAATTGAAAAAGAAATTTTAGCAATAATTGATGAAGTAAAAAAAGGTAAAATCACTAAAAAAGATATTGAAAAAATCAAAATCAATACAAAAGCTGATTTTATTTTCTCATTAGAAAGCTCTTCATCAGTTGCTAATTTATTTGGTTCATATTTAGTAAGAGATAATATAAAGCCTTTATTATCTTATGAAAATGAAGTTGAAAAATTAAGTAAAAAAGATTTAATTAAAGTTGCCAATAAATATTTAATAAAAAATAATTCAACTACAGTAATTTTAAAACAGGAAAAATAGTATGGATTATCATGTAAGCAAAACAAATTTTGGTGAAAAACCTGACTTTGAATACCCAAAACCAATCTTTATTGAAGAGCTCGGAGAAGAAGGCTTAATAAAACTATTTGATGAATTTTATGATTTAATTGTAGATAGTGATATTGGGAACTTCTTCCCACAAGAGGAAGAAGAATTAGAAAAAGTTAAAGCTCATAATGTGAAGTTTTTTATAGAAGCAGCAGGTGGACCTAAGCATTATAGTGAAACTGTAGGACACTTTGATATGGTTAAAGCCCATGAACCATTCTCAATTACAGAAAAAGCAAGAAGAGAATGGCTTGGAACAATGGAAGAAATTCTTAGAAAAACTGATATTTCAGATGAAGCTAAACAAAGCTTCTGGGATTTTTTAGAAAAATTTTCAAAACATACAGTTAATACTCCTGTGAGTGAAGACTTTAAGATTTAGTAGTAGGAAAGGATAAATAATATGGAAATTATTACAGGTGCAATGACGGCACTTATTACCCCATTTAAAAATGGAAAAGTAGATTTAGAAAAATATGAGTCTTTAATTAAAAGACAAATAGAGCAAGGTATGGACGCAGTAGTTCCAGTTGGAACAACAGGAGAGAGTGCTACACTTTCACATCAAGAGCATAAAGATTGTATTTCTGTTGCTGTTGCAGCTTGTAAAGGAACTAATGTAAAAGTTATAGCAGGAGCTGGTTCAAATGCAACTCATGAAGCTTGTGATATTGCAAAACATGCTCAAGATGTAGGAGCACATGGACTATTATCTGTAACTCCTTACTACAACAAGCCAACTCAAGAAGGTTTATATCAGCATTATAAAGCAATTGCTAATTCTGTAGAAATTCCATTTATGCTTTATAATGTGCCAGGGAGAACTGGTGTTGACTTAGAAGCTGATACAGCTATTAGACTATTTGATGATGTATCAAATATCTATGCAATAAAAGAAGCAACTGGTTCACTTGAAAGAACAGTAGAGCTTTTATCAAGAAGAAAAGATTTAGTAGTAGTTTCAGGAGATGATGCAATTGATTTCCCAATGTTAGTAAATGGAGGAAAAGGAATCATTTCTGTAACATCTAACATATTACCAAATTTAAAATCTCAACTAGTTCATAGTGTAGAAGAAGGAAAGTTTAATGTAGCGAGACAAATAAATGAAGATTTATATCCATTAAATAGTGTATTATTCACAGAGAGTAACCCTATTCCAATTAAAGCAGCAATGTATTTAGCAGGATTACTTGATACGTTAGAATATAGACTACCATTAACAGCACCAAGTGCTGAAACAATGAAAAAATTAGAAGAAACTTTAAAATTATATGAGGTAATAAAATAATGAGTAACGAAATGAAAGGTAAAACTTTAGTAATTACAGGTGGTACAAAAGGTATCGGTAAAGAGTGTGTATATAAGTTTGCACAAAATGGAGTAAATGTAGCTTTTACATATAATTCAAATGAACAAATTGCACAAGATATTTGTAAAGATGTAGAAGATAAATTTGGTGTAAAATGTAGATGTTATGCATATAATATCTTAGAACCTGAAACTGCTAAAGAGTTATTTTTAGAAATTGATAATGATTTTGATAGAGTTGACTTCTTTATTTCAAATGCTATGATTTACGGAAGAGCAGTAGTTGGTGGATATGGTAAATTTATGAAATTAAAACCAAGAGGATTAAATAATATTTATACAGCAACTGTAAATGCATTTGTTTGTGGTGCACAACAAGCTGCAAAAAGAATGCAAAAAGTAGGTGGTGGGGCAATTGTTTCATTATCTTCTACAGGTAATCTTGTGTATATTGAAAACTATTCAGGACATGGTACAAATAAAGCAGCTGTTGAAGCTATGGTTAGATATGCAGCAACAGAACTTGGTGAAATGAATATTAGAGTAAATGCAGTTTCTGGTGGTCCAATTGACACAGATGCACTTAAAGCTTTTACAAACTATGAAGAAGTTAAAGCAAAAACTGCTGAATACTCGCCATTAAATAGAATTGGTCAGCCAGAAGATTTAGCTCAATCATGTTACTTTTTATGTACAAATGATGCTTCATGGGTTACAGGTCATACACTAATCGTTGATGGTGGGACTACATTTAAATAATGACAAAAACTTTAAATTTACCAAACGCACTTGCTCTTTTTAGAATAGCATTAGCTCCGCTAATGCTATGGTTTTTAGTAGATAGAGACAATGCAATATTTGAAACATGGCACCCCTCATGGCTTGATTATTTTGCAGGACTTATTTTTGTAATTGCATCTGTTACAGATTTTTTTGATGGTTTTATAGCAAGATCTTGGAACCAAATGACAAAATTAGGTGGAATTTTAGACCCTTTAGCAGATAAAATGCTTATGCTTGCAGGTTTTTTAGGACTTATGGCAATTGATAGAGCAAGTGCATGGGCTGTATTTTTGATTCTTTCAAGAGAGTTTTTTATTACAGGCCTTAGAGTTGTAGCAATTGGTGAAGGAAAAGATGTTGCTTCAACAATGGCAGGTAAAATTAAAACTGTAGTTCAAATGATAGCTATAGGATTTTTAATAATGAACTGGCCTTTTGCAACGGCACTACTTTGGCTAGCTGTTGCCCTTACAATTTACTCTGGATATGAATATACTAGAGATTATTTCAAAAACTAAATAATTAACTGGAGATTATCTTGGGTACTATTACTTTTTTACTTGTATTATCTTTTTTAGTATTTTTTCACGAATTAGGACACTTTTTAGCAGCACGTTATTTTGGTGTTAAAGTTCATGTATTTTCAATTGGTTTTGGAAAACAACTTTTTGCAAAAGAATGGAAAGGTACAGTTTGGCAATTTGCATTAATACCACTTGGTGGATATGTAAGAATGAAAGGTCAAGATGATTCAAAACCAGGCCTTGAAGAGCAAGGAGATGATTCTTATAATAATAAAAAACCATGGCAAAGAATAGTAATACTTTTTGCAGGACCTTTTGCTAACTTTATTTTGGCTGCGGTGTTATACTTTTTTATAGCTGTTTTAGGAGCTAGTGCTTTAGCTCCTCAAGTAGGAACAGTTTTAGATAATTCCCCTGCGAAACAAGCAGGAATTCTAAAAAATGATGAAATATTAAAAATAAATAATTCAGAAGTTAAAACATGGAATGATATTGGAAAAATTATAACATCAACACAAGGTCCTTTAAAGTTTTATATAAAAAGAGAGGGGAAATATTTAGCAAAAACAATTAACCCTTATATTTCTGATTCACAAAATATGTTTAAAGAAAAAATAAAAAAAAGAATGATTGGAATTTCACCATCAGGTAAAATAATCAATCTTGACTTATCTTTTAGTGAATCTTTAGTATTTGCTTATGAAAAAACAATCTTCGCTTCAACTATGATATTCCAAGGCGTTCAAAAACTAATTCAAGGAATAATTCCAAGTTCAGAAATTGGTGGAGTTATTACTATAGGAAAGGTAATTTCAGACGCAAGCGAATCTAGTATAATTGCACTACTTAGTATAACAGCTTTAATATCTGTAAATCTTGGAGTGTTAAATCTTCTTCCTATTCCTGCACTTGATGGAGGACATATTATGTTTAATTTATATGAAATGATTCTTAGAAGAAAGCCAAGTGATCAGGTATTTATGTTTTTAACAATAATGGGTTGGGTGATACTTGCAGGGCTTATGCTTCTTGGTATATATAACGATATAAATAGAATATTTTTAAAAGAATAAAGGCATATTATGGATAAAAAAACAGCTACTAGAAATTTAGATGATATTATTACAAGAGTGGAAGGTGCTAGACTTAGAGTATCTGAACACCATATTGTAAAAGTAATTGGTATTAGTAAATACTCAAGTTCAGATGATGTTGCTACACTTTATGAAGCAGGTCAAAGAGCTTTTGGAGAAAACAAGGTACAAGACTTAAGAGAAAAAAGTGAAAAACTTGATGAACTACCAATTGAATGGCATTTTGTAGGAAGACTTCAAAAAAATAAAATCAATAATCTTATTGATTTAAATCCTGCATTAGTTCAATCAATAGATTCTCTTGAACTAGCACAAGAGTTTAATAAAAAACTAGAAGCTAGAAATAAAAAGATAAATGCCTTACTTCAAATAAACTCAGCAAAAGAAGATACAAAAGCAGGTGTAATGCCAGAGGAAGCTGTATCAACTTATAAAGAGATATTAGATACTTGTCCAAACTTAAAATTAAAAGGTGTTATGAATATTGGAGCTCATGTTGAGGATGAAAAAATTATAAAAGAATCTTTTAAAAGTACTAAAAAAATTTTTGATGAACTAGTACCTTTAGGAGCAAAATATTGTTCTATGGGGATGAGCTCTGACTATGAACTAGCTATTGCTTGTGGTTCAAATATGATCAGAGTTGGTTCAACATTATTTAAAGACTAATTTTAGTCTTTAAATAACTCACATATCTAACTTATTTATTTTACAAACTTTTCTTTCAGAACCATTTTTAAGAATAAAAACAAACCTATCCGTATATAATTTACCTTTAATTTCTACAGTATATGGTATTTTATATTTTTGCATATAATTATCATCTTCACAAGTATAACTAGTCCCTACTTTGATTATTGGTTTTACTTCTGTAAACTCTTCTTCAATTTCTATTTTCTTTTTATCAAAAACAGTAATATCTTTTTCATTAGATATAATTGTTTTTTCATTCTTAAGAGTTTTATCTTCAATATCTATAATAGTATTATCGATATTAGGTTCTTTTAAAGTTGGCACAATATTTTCTTTTGTAATAGGTTCATTTTTTAATGTTTTTTCTTCATTATTTAAAGAAAAAAGTAAAAATAAAGTTAAGATTATATTAACTCCTAATAAAGATATTATTATAAATAGTATTTTTTTTGTCAAGTCCAAATCATTTTTGGTTTGTTTCTTTTTTATTTCTTCTTCAATTAAAGTTAATTTAGTAACAATATTTTCATTTCTTTCATATTCTGTTAAAAGATTTTGTCTATTTAATTCATGCATTTGCGCTAAAATATTTTGGTATATTTCTTTATCTGACAATATTTTTCCCCTCGCTTTTTATTAAATTATTATCTTTTATTGATTTAATTAATTTTTCCCAATCTATTAAATTTATATTTCTATTTAATATTTTTTCAAAAGTTTTTATATTCCAATAAAGAAAATCTCTTGGATTAATATGTTTATCTAAAAACCTAATCTCATAATGTAAATGAGGACCATTACTTCTTCCTGTATTACCAGATAATCCAATAATGTCTCCTTTTTTTATGATATCTCCTTCTTCAACAAAAACATCATCTAAATGAGCATATAGAGTTTGAAATCCATAATTATGTATTATTTTAATCATTTTCCCATATCCACCAGGATCATAGTTTCTCACTAGTAAAACTATACCATTAGCTGTTGAGTGAATATTAGTTCCTATTTTTGCTCTTAAATCCACTCCTGAGTGAAGCTTATTTGTTTTTAAAATAGGATGAATCCGATATCCATACTCAGAAGTAATGAAAACCTTTTTTAAAGGTGAAGAACTAGGAATAGAAGATAAAATATACTTTTTATCCTTATTAGTAAGTTCTTCATTCATATAAATTTTGGGAGATAAAGATAAATCTAATCCAATATCTAATAAATTTTGTAAATCTGATAATTGAGTATTCAATTGTTCAATTTCATTTATTCTATTATTTATTTGGATTTTGTATACATTGTTTTTTATTTCTATATCTTTTTTTAAATCCAAAATATTTAAATTTAAATAAAAGATATATGAAAAAGACACTACAAGAAATATCAAAAATATGATAATAATATTTTTATTTAAATTGTTTTTTGACTTAATTTCCAAAATATAGCTTTTAAATAATATAAAAGACTATTAAATAGTCTTTTATATTTATTTCTTTAAATCATCCATAGATACTATTAAGTTTTTCCCTGCAATTTTTCCATATCTATCGCCAATCTTTGACGTATAAATCTTTTCAATTCTAATTCTATCTCCTTTAAGATAAAAAGAATTCTTAAGTCTACTATCATCAATTATAGTGTTTTTTCCTAGTCTATATTGAAATGTTTCAATTTTAGAAGGTATAATTCTATAATATGTAAATTTTACTTTTTTTACTTTTTTCTTTTTAACTTCAACATCATAAGAATAAGATTCTTTATTGTTATTTTTTGTTAAAACTTCTTCTTTTTCAACAGGTACATCTTCTTTTTCTACTTTATTTTGAGCTGCACATCCAATAAAAAGCATAGATAAAACACTAATTAATACTAAATTTTTTCTCATATACATTCCTTTTTTGTTTATTTTAATAAAAATCTTTTTCTAATTTGTTTTTTTTCATCTTGGAACTTAATATAAATAGAAGTTATCTTATATATTTTAAAACCAAATAAACTATCATCTTCTTTATATAAATTATTTCTAAATGATAATTGTCCATTTTTATACGTAAATTCTTTTACATACTTTTGAATATCATCAAGAGAGTTCAACTTTATCTCGTCTTGTTTGTTTGAATTAGTCATAAGTATATTTAACTTTTCTTCAACACTGTACTCTATATCTGAATCTTCATTGAGTTTAGTTTTTTCATCATTATTAACTTCTTCTTTTTGATCTACTTCATTTAATATTGATTTTTCTAATTCAATATTTTCATTATTTTGATTAACTTCATTTATTTTAATATCTTCATCTATTTTAATATCTTCATTTAATTTATCATCAATTTTTTCTTCATTTATTATTGAAGTTTTTTCTAAATCAATTTTCTTTGTCTCTTGCTTCACAGATTTTTCTTCTTTTGAATTCTCAAGAACTTCTATATTTTCTTCTATTATATTATTTTGTGTTTTTTCTTCAAGGTCTTTCGATATATTTGCGTTGGCGATATTTTTATCAGCTTCCAACTTAGGTGTTTCTACCTCATTAGTAGTATTTGTAAGATATATAATTAAAGCAATAATCAATAAAAACCCAAGTAAATAAACTAAATATATTTTGATTTTAGTTAAATCAAATTTCGTTTTTTCTTCATCCTTTAAGGAATTTTTAATACTATCTTCTTCTACTTCTGAGTCATTAATATATGTTTCAACTGTATCAGAATTTATTACTTTTTCTTTCACATTTATTATGTCATAAATATTTAACAATTCTTCATTGTCATCAAGTTCTTTTAGAAGTTTATTTATTATTTCACTATCACTACTAATATACTCATTTTTTTTTATTTGATTTAATATATTTATTAATTCTTCATCATGACTTATTTCATACTTATTTAATAGATAATTAGCTGATATTTCGTTATTTTCATCATTTAAAATTTCTTGATATATTTTATTATAGTTTTCAAAATTCACTTTATATAACCCTTCTATATAATTGTCATAATTATTACAAAATAATTGTTAAACTTAGTTTAAAACAACTTTAGTATAATGCATAAAAATAATTATATTAGGTATGCAACAATGAATTTATTCATGTTAAATAAAAATCTTTTGAATGCTTTAGAAAATAAATTTATAATTTTTGGAGCAGGATATAAAGGAGGTATTGGAAAATCAGTAATTTCTTTAGGTCTTGCAAAAGAATTAAATGCCCCATATATTACAAACGATCAAGGTTCTGCTATATCTGGCGCAATAAAGTTTTATGAACATACATATTTAACTTATGATTTTGAGATAGATGAAAAGATTAAAAATTCTAAAATTGTAATTATTGATCTAGCAGGATGTTTTTTTATTGATAAAACAATTCTAAAACTTATTAAAAAATCAAATTTAATAATACTACCAACAGGGGAAAATCCTTATTTAGATCATGCTGGGTGTCTTATAACAGCAGATAATTTATATGACTTAAATAATAATTTGCTTTTTATTACAACAGGTGTAGAAAATAATATTTTAAAAGAAAATATGTTTGCTTTCAATAAAACCAAAATGCAATATCCAAGCTTTGAAAAACTAAAGGTTTTAGGATTATCAAAATGTAATGAAATAATAAATTTATCATTAGGTAAAAAAAGAAGTTATCTTAGAACTTATCTATCACTTTCTGAAGAAAAAAAGACAGAATATAAACCTTTTATAAAAGACTGGTCAAATATAGTCAAAGAAGTAAAACAAAGAATTGATAATCATAAAAACTAAAAGTTTTATGATTATCTAAATTTACTTTCTTTTTCTTATACAATAAAATCCTATATCATAATGTTGATATGAAGGATTATTATAAAATGTTGAGTAATCCCCAAATACTCTAAAATAAGATGAATCTGAAAAATCCCAAGAACCACCTTTTAAATAATTAAATTCATTTTCTTCAAGAGAAGAAGTCCAAACCCAAACATTACCAGCAATATCACTTACACCAAATTTACTATCTCCTTGAGGAAACATCCCAATTTCAGAAGTCTTATTTAATTGTGTGATAGCATTATTACAATAGTTTGGATTCCAATTATTTCCCCAGGGATAAATTCTATTTTCACTTCCTGCTTTTGCCACATATTCCCATTGTTCTTTTGTTGGAATTTGATAAGTATATTCTTGATCGATATCACTTAAATATTTACAAAATGCCTCTGCTTCATAATAAGTTACATACACCACAGGTTGTAAGTCCTTGTTGAAATTCTCTTTTAATAGTTGTTCTTTATATTTCTTTTGAAAAAACTCAGATTCTTTTTCAAGCATTTTTTCATATTTTTCATCAAGAGTATTTATTTTATTGTTCATAAGCCATACATTAGCAGCAATACTTTTCCAATACTTAGAATTATTATATCCTTCTGCTAAAATAAATTCCTTAAACCATTTGTTTGTAACCACATATTTACTCATTTCAAAATCTTGATTTGGTATTTGAATAAATTCTTTTGGTTTTACTTCGAAATCTTTATGTGTGATTATTGCATTTTCAAGAAAATCTGATTTATACAAAGTAGATGCTTTGGGTTCTATATTCTTATAGATATTATTTAATTGTAAGAATTCATAAGTATTTATTCTTAGTTGTTTATTCTCTAACCAATATTTACCTTGTTCTGTATTAAAAATCCTTTTCAATATATTAAAATACTTTTCTATAATTTCAATTATATATTTATTATCAGAATCAACTAAACTTAGAGGTATTGACTCTTTAATAAAAGTTTCATTTCGTAAAGAACCAACTAAGTATTTAATCAAGTTATCATTTTTTATTAGCTCTAAATGAAGTTCTTTAAATAATTCATCTATAGTACATGAAATTGAAAATAAAGAGAATATTTCTTCTGTTTTTGATTTATCTTGATTATTTAATCTTATATAAATTTCACTAGAAACTTTTATTCTATTTATTAATCTAATAATTAACCTTGGTGTCAATTTATTTAAAGAAGATATAGAATTAATCACATTTTTTATACTATCTTCCAAAACAAAACTATTTCCATTCTTAGAAGATATATTTTCTAGTAAGGTATTTATTTTACCTTCAAAACTTGGTAAAATAAAAGGAAGTTGCACTAATTTATCCAAATAATCTTTACTATTTGAAATATTTGACTTTAAACTTGTTTCAAGAATATTTCTATCTGCTGCAAATATAAAAGAAAAGCCTTTAAGGTCCAAAATCAAATTTATACTTTCAAAAATTTTAAAAGTATTCTGTGATTTACATTTATCTAAATTGTCAATATAAACTATAATTCTAAATTTTTCTTTTTCTAAAATTTTTTCTAAACCTCTTAATAATTCATAAATTTCAAAATATGTGCTTTGATTTATTATATGCCTATTTATATCATCATCAATATTTTTATATTCTATATTGGCAACATCTATTTTAGATTCGTCACTTATATTACTTACTGCTGTTTTAGTATATTTTATATATTCTAAAATACTTAATATTAAGTCTTCATCATGTTCAAATCTTACTTTTTTTATATTTTTTTCAATTACATTAAGTAAAGATAATAAAGGTTTATTATCATTCTCAAATTTCCATGTATCATAAAATATATTGATTGTATTGCTTGACTTTTTATTTACTTCGATTTCTCTCATAAGAAAATTTAATAAAGAAGTTTTACCTCTACCCCACTCTCCATATATTCCAATAGTAAAAGGTGTTGGAGTTTGAAGTATTGCTTCTGATAAAACTTGTGCATATACATCAAAATTTAAACTATCGTCTTTAATCTGTGATATTGCAGAATCATTAATCAAATTCAACTTATTTATTTTTTCATTTGTTAACATTTAATACCTTAATAAGTTTATTTATTTTTATATTACATGTATTGTTAAGGAAGTTTATACTTAATACTTCAACTAAACCTATTAAGTAACGAATTGCTAATATTTGTGTATTCAAACTCAATTGACCTTTTTTAATTATGTAAGCTTATAAGATACTGTCCTATCATTCCTCCACTAGAAGTGGATAAAGAAAACCAAAGACTTAAGAAAAGTGAAGCTATTGTTATGATTTTCCACTTAATTCTCCACCAGCCCTTCTTTTTATTAAACTCTTTTATATATTTTTCACTTTTATCATATGTTTGAGTAAATATAATATCTGTTGCGTACGCTAATATTGCACTTATACTTATAACATATACAAAAACATCTTCAAAAGTAGGAAATAAAAGATATTTAATTATATGATATATACCCATATAGAAAAAGAGTATAACTGATGTGGCAAAGCCATGTCCTATAATTGTTCCTAAACCTAATGATGGATTTTCTGTAACTTTTTTTGTTCTTTTAAGTGCAACATCCAGAGGATCATCATTATCTTCAGTTACATAATACTTACGAATTGAAGGTATTTTATTTACAAAAAAATAAAATACCTTGATTATAGGCATTACTAAATATATGCTCCCATTAGCAAAGCTTATAGCTCCTCTATAAAAAAAGTAATATATTATATTATAAAAATATTCTATTTGTTTCATTGAAATTTCTTTTTAGTTTTAGTATAGTGAATAATCATTTAATATTGTATTCCCTTTTACTTCTTGTATTAGTTCAATTCCTTCACTTCCTATTTCTGAAAGAGCCCAACCTACAATTCCTCCAACTATTGTAAAGGTACCAAGAGTTAATAATATTCCTGCGCTAGCCGGAAGTAATGCAACAGCAATAATACCAGTAGCTGTTCCCCCAGCAAACCCTAAAGCAGTACTTCCTATTTGTTTTTCTGTATGCTGTCCAATTCCATCTATAAATGATGAAGTCTTAATCCCTTGACTTTCAAGTTCTATTTTATCTTGATCAAGAGCTGAATTAATTTGTACTGCACCAATAACCACACTAATAACAAATGTTCCATTGCTAATTCTACCTGCCCACTTAGACATACTATAAGTCTTCACATATTGATTACCATGCCAACCACTTTCATAGTGTTTTATATGGATACCTTTTGTATCTTTTAAGGCAAAGGTTCCATCAACATATTCCATACCTGTTGCTAATCCTCCAAGACCATTATTAATATTACCAAGGGTATTTACAATATTATCCATACTTGTACTAGCTACTGCCTGATTATTTTCATCAAAAAATATTATATCATTACCTTGCTGTTTAGCAGTAAGTTCTGTTTGGACCTGTCTTGTATTTGGGTTAGTTATATAGGCTTTTTTTATATATGTTTGATAATGAACTAGTCCTATTGTATTCATATCATCTGTTTCTAATAAAGATTGATAATTCTCTTTATTTATTTCACCTTTTAAAGTTAACTTTTCTTCTTTTATAAAGCCTCTGATACTTGGAGAAAGTCTATCTATAAGTTGTTTAAGTTTTTCATCACTTTTGGGTCTTAATGTTATAGGTGTAATAGCTTGTCCATTTTCATCAAATGTCACATCAAATTGTGTTATATTTTGATTATCTTTCAAAAATTCAAATATAGAATCTTTAACTAATATTTTTATAGTAGCTGTACTTCCTCTTGTTCCCTTAGCTACAACATTAATTTTAGTTCCCAAAGGAATCATTGTTCCATTAAGTTTAATCTTATTTAATTCTTTCTCTTTATCTTCTTGAGGGATAATTAATTTTTGTTGTGGATATATTAGATTTGGATTTAATATTTTATTTATTGAAGCTATTTCTTGATATGTTGTATTATATTGCTGTGCTATAGAAGATAGGTTTTCACCTTTTTTTACCTCATGTATTTGTAATTTTTTTGGTTCATCATAAGAAAAATATAAAGCTTTAATTTTTTCAGGCTCAATTTCAATCATAACTTCTTCATTATACTCTCTAGTTATCTCTCCATCATCATCTGTATCTATCCATCCTGATACATACTTTACACTTAATGGCTCAATATCTAACTCTTCTGATAGATTTTTAGTAGTAAACTTCGTTTCTACTTTTCCTATTTTATTTCCACTATCTTTTAATACTTTCTCTTTATAATCTTTTTTTGCTAATTCTTTTTTATCTTTATTAAGTAATTTTAATACAACTCTTACTTTTTTTCCTATTTCTACATTTATTGTTCTTGTAGAAATAATTATTTTTTCTTCTAGAGTGTATTTATCCACGTTTTGCCTTTAAATCTGTGATAATCTTAGCTTTCTCATCATAACTCATTTTTGCATTTGCAGCATCTTCTGGTTTGCCTTCTATATATGCTGTGAAGTTTATCTCATATACTTTTTCTTCTTTCAAATTATGGTTTATAACTTTTCTACCATTATATTTACTCTCTTCTCTTCCTTCTACTGTCCATCTTATAAGTGAAAGCTCTTCTTCTCTTGGTTCTTCTATATTTAATTTTGCTGTACACTCTCCCTCTTCTTGTGAGGTATGTATTGGTATTATATCTTCTACTTCTAAGTATCTTTTTAGTTCACTTTGAGCATATCCCTCTTTTTCTGAGTTTACAACATAACAATGGGCATGTCCATACTTATATCTATTCTCTTTATTTAGTTTTACACTCATTTCTAGACCATTTATTGTTATGTTATCTTCTGTTGGATTATCTAGTAAAATATCTTTATCTGTTTGATCATTATTTTTTATAAACACCCATTGCAGTTGTGTTTCTTGCCCTTTTGTTAATTGAGTTGTTTTTACCCATGCATCATTCTCATATCTTTCTACTTCTGCTGTATATGTTAGAACTTCTTCTATTTCATTTTGTTTTGTGATACTTGGAATTAGCTTTAATACTCTTACTTTATTATAAAGTGGTTTTGGTATTTCTGGTTTTTCTACTTCTTGTGCACTTACTCCACCATTACCAGATGATGTATCTATAGTCCCTGCTTTTAGGTGTATTCCTCCTGTATCTACAGTTAATACATTTCCTCCACATTTTAAGCTAATCCCATTACTTGCTACTATTTCAACTTTATCTGCTGTTTGTTTTATTGTTTTTGCTTTTATATGATATGCTTTTTGCACATCTAGTCTATAGTTTTTTGCTATTTGTGTAAATAAATTTTGTAAATACTTTTTCTTTACATCTTTTTCTACAAATGTTGTTTTATTCCCTTTTACTCTTTGAGCATAGTTTTTTTCTACTATTGTTTTTAAATCTTCTTTGACTATTGTATTTAAATCTTTTAATACATGTAATTCATAATCTTCCAAAACAGAAGTAAGTTTTTCTTTCTGTATCGTCGAAATATGATTATACTTTACATTCTCATTTAAATCTTTCCCTACTGTTAAATTTGAATTCTCTTGTATCGTCTCCTCTTTATCTTTCTGTACTATGGTCTTTGAATTATTCTCTATTTGTATATTCTGATTATTTAAAGCATGGAAATTTAAATCTCTTTGTGCTCTTATTGATACTCTCTCTTCTCCTCTTTTATCTTCAAATAATAACTCGTTATACCCTTTTGTCTCCTCATATTGTGGCATTGAATTTGTTCTTATATAACTTTGTGTTTTATTCTCTGGCAAGTTATATGCCTTCTTATTCTCCCCATTATGCAAACTTCCTATTATTATAGGACAATCTGGATCCCCATTTATAAATCCTACTATTACTTCTTGATTTACTCTTGGTATAAATTGACTCCCATATCCATTCCCTGATTGTATATTTGATACTCTTAGGTATGTTGATGTTATTTGATTCTCTTCAAATGCAAACAGTACTCTTATTCTTCCTTCTTCATCTACATCTATACTATTATCATAATCTTTTGTATTTGAATTCCCATTTGATACTTTTGCTGTTAATATTGAGTTTATTCTTGG